>JAPYOP010000017.1:10970-82611 GCA_029938115.1 Colwellia sp.
GAACCAGAACCAGAACCAGAACCAGAACCAGAACCAGAACCAGAACCAGAACCAGAACCAGCAGTGGTTATCGCCAAGGCTCAATTAATTGGAGCCTTAGCGGGTAATAAATTGAGCCTTGGCGAAAGTATAACGCTAGATGGTAGTAATTCTTCAGGTTCTAACTCCCTTACACTCAACTACTTGTGGCTTCAGCTAAGTGGGCCAGTTGTTACATTAATTGATGCAGATACAGCTAAGGCTAGCTTTATTGTGCCTATGGTTAGCAATGACATTGCAGTATCTTTTCAATTAACGGTAAAGAATGGTGAAAATGTCACTGATACCACTGTGCTAACGGCAACTATTTTAGCTGAAAAAAAATCACCAGCAAAGAATACCGAAATATCAAGTGGCGGTAGTTTTGGAGGTGTAATGGCCTTTTTTGTTTTGTGCAATCTACTGTCTCGTTTGATATTCACGCTACTATTGATGAAGCCCCTAGTCGCGAATGGACGAATTAAACTGGAACGTTTTAAATAAGCCAAACCTTAAATATATCCGAGTGTTCAGAAAAATATAATGCCCTAATGACATTAATTAAAACTATTTATATCGACTTAGCTAACACATGGCTAGACGTTTAATAACGATTGAAATAACTGAACTTAGTTCTCCTTTTGGTATATATGCCAATAGGTATCTAAACGGCATTACTCCTAATGTCAGGTAAAGAGCATAAATACACGGCTAAATTATTCAAACGATAACTTACCCTTCGCACAATTGGTCATGTAGTGTTATTTAATGCTGTGAATAGACAGAATAATTAAGATATAAAAACGGAGCTAAATTAGCTCCGTTTAAATTAACCTATTTATAAAGTAGCCTTAAGCGTTGTGAATCTTATGTGCTCTGTAGCCGTAAATAGCGATTGCAATGAAGCAAATGAAAGGCAACACGAATGAGGTTTGTACCGCAGGAATATTACCTATAATTGAACCAGCGTCAATCATACTACCTTGCAATGGCGGCATTAACGCGCCGCCGACAATTGCCATAACTAAGCCTGCAGAAGCTAAACTGGCATCATCTCCTGTATCTTTCAAAGCAATACCATAAATGGTTGGGAACATTAATGACATACAAGCAGAGGTTCCTATAAGACAATATAATCCCGTCATACCGCCAATAAAGATAGTACCTATGGTTAATATCATTCCACCAGAGGCAAGTGCCAATAATAATTGCCCTGGTTGAATGAAACCAAGCATAAAGGTACAAATAAATCTGCTTGCTAAGAAAATACCCATGGCTATCATATTATACTGCTGAGCTTCAGCAGCACTTAAGCCAACTGAGGTCATACCGTAATGAATAACAAAGGTCCAACACATGATTTGTGCACCGACATAAAATGCTTGAGCGATAACTCCCTCACGATAACGAGCGTTGCCAATAAGTCGTGAAAAAGTATTTTTCAATACTTTTTTGGTTAGTGGTTCATCATGACTAATAGTGTCGGGTAATTTACTGAATAAAAACACACAAAAAAGTAGGCTAACAACAACGGCAATGGCTATATATGGGCCTCGTACGGTAACTAAATCTGCCGCTTGCATTGCTTGGTGGGCTACGGTATCAGAACTTGCAAAATTGCTAAGTGCTTCAGTTAATTTACCATCAACAACTGATGGTAACATTTCGGTATATTCTGGATGAGCAGCAAGTTCGGCAGCACGAAATCCTTCAACTTTTAACTCACTTAAAATATAGTTAGAAGCAACAAACATTCCACCCAAAGAACCAATGGGATTAAACGCTTGAGCAAGGTTTAAACGTTGAGTCGATGTTTCAGGTGATCCCATTGACAATACATAGGGGTTAGCGGTTGTTTCTAATAAAGCTAAACCACATGTAATCACACAAAGTGCTAATAAGAAAAAGTTGAATTGCCCCGTCATACTTGCCGGTAAGAATAACAGCGCGCCTAGTGCATATAAACCTAGGCCTAGTAATATGCCTGACTTATAAGAAAATCGGCGGATAAATATCGCCGCAGGTATTGCCATAATGCCGTAACCTAAGTAGAAGGCAAATTGCACCATAGAGCTTTGAACATTTGTGATCAAAAATATGTCTTTAAAAGCTTTAACCAAAGGGTTAGTTATATCGTTAGCAAATCCCCATAGCGGAAATAAAGCTGCAACTAAAATAAAGGGTAATATATATTCTTTGCTTATTATCTCAGGTTTTACTGCTGTAGTTAATTCTGTTTGCTTTGTAACCGCTTCAGAACTGGTAATGCTATTCATTTTTATACCCCGTTTTATTTTTATTTCAGCAACTTAAAAAGCTTGCTGAATATTATTTACTTTCTCTTGTGTTCTTTGTATATAAAGTTCATTTACAAGGTAAGGTTTTGTAACATTTTTGTCAATCATAAAGATAAATTAATTTAGGAAAAAATAATGAAACTTAGCAAAGAACTCATCGCAATATTTTGAAGTTCTTTCTATTTTAATGGCAATATAGGCCTGTTTTATAGTACTCATCATAATTACGCTTTTGGTTGCTAATTTAGATGTAAGCTATTGTTCTCAAATGACAGGTATTGCTACTGTTTTCAAATCATTGGTGTATGTAAGTTGTTGTATTTATGTTGTTTATGTTGTTTATGTTGTTTATGTTGTTTGGGATGGCATTCTTTACGCGATGAGCGAGCTGAAATTTTAAACGTTCCAAATACTACTAAGGCAACATCACCTCCGTCAGCTATTTTGTCGACTAATTCACCTTTGTTAATTGTTATTTTTCCTTATCATTTTTTATTGTGGATTTGATACTTAGAAATTTTATTGTTGAACGCAATGGGTAGGGATAATTTAAGAAAGCTGATCGAATTTTACTAGTTTATAATGAATAATAAATTTTCGTTTCTATAAAGGGGTCATTGCGCAATTGTGATTAAATATACCTTTTACTCATCTCACTTAACGATATTGCTTTGATTTTACTTGCATGACCAGCACTAGAAAATGCTTGATATCTTGAAATGCAAATTTCTTTCATTGCATCAATTGATTTTTGTAGATACTTCCTAGGATCAAATTCACTGGGGTATTCACTCATGTATTGCCGTATTGCACCAGTAGCAGCTAAGCGTAAATCCGTATCAATATTTATTTTTCTAACACCATGAAGAATACTTTTTTGTAATAATTCTACCGGTACCCCATATGTTTCAGGAATTTCACCACCAAATTTATTAATTATTTCTAACCAACGCTGTGGAATAGAAGAGGAACCATGCATTACAAGGTGAGTATTCGGGATACTTTGATGGATTGCTTTGATGCGTTGTAAATCTAAAATATCACTGCTTGGTGGGCGGGTGAATTTGTATGCACCATGAGACGTTCCACAAGCAATTGCTAAAGCGTCAACTTGTGTTTGTTCGACAAAATCTGCAGCTTCAACTGGATCCGTTAATAATTGGCTTTTAGTTAATATACCTTGAGCTCCTATACCGTCTTCTTCACCAGCTAAACCTGTTTCTAAAGAGCCTAAACAACCTAGCTCACCTTCTACTGATACTCCACAAGCATGTGCCATTTCTACAGTGCGTTTGGTTACATCGATATTGTATTGATAACTGGCGGGGGTTTTTCCATCGGCTTCTAATGAGCCATCCATCATGACGGATGAAAAACCTAATTGTATTGATTGTTGGCATACGGAGGGTGAAGTACCGTGATCCTGATGCATGGCCACAGGTATGTGGGGGAACTCTTCAATTGCAGCCGTAATTAAGTGACGTAAAAATTCCGAGCCGGCGTACTTTCTGGCACCCGCAGAGGCTTGCATAATAACAGGACTATTAGTGTGTTCAGCCGCTAACATAATAGCTCTGACTTGCTCCAAATTATTTACATTAAAAGCAGGTATACCGTAATTATATTCAGCGGCATGATCGAGTAGTTGCCGCATTGAAACTAAAGCCATTTGTATTTTCCTAAAAGTTATATTCCGAGTGTAAGTGACTAATACCCACTAGCTAAGGTGTTTTCATGTTGTTAAAGCAAGACTAGCTAGTTGATGTTGTAAGCTATTATTTAAGTTGCGTTTTAATGGCTGTCATTTGTTTTTTTGCATCAACTTTAAGCATGAAAGCTTGATAGCTCTTAACCGGGGCGCTATTTTTTAGCGGGTCTCCAACCAAAACTTTAAGCTCTTCTAGTTTATTGGTTAATTGAGTAATAATGACATTACTACCTTCGTTTTCTGAAATGTCTGTCATTTCCCACGGATCATTCTTTAAATCAAACAGCACATTTTTCTTCAGCATTGGATAATAAATTAATTTATAACGGTTACTTCTCGCCATTCGTTGAAAATGACGGTAGCTTCCATAGATATAATTATTCATCACTTCTTTCTCGCCATTTATTAGCGGGAGTATGCTGGGTCCTTGAACGGAATCTGGCACAGAAATATCGGCTAAGTCGGCTGTTGTGGCAAATAAACTATTTAAATAAAACATGCCTTTAGTTTGTGAATTTTTTGGAATGTTTTTACCAACGATAATAAATGGCGCACGAATACTGTGATCATACATATTTTGCTTTCCGGCTAGACCATGTTTACCAACAGCTAGACCATGATCGGAAGTGAAAAGGATATAGGTATTCTCTGAAAAAGGTGAGTTTTCTAAGCTATCTAGTATTCTGCCAATTTGATTATCTAAATGCTCTATCATTGCGTAGTATTCGCTAATAAATCTTTTGGTTTGTTCTTCAGTGCGAGGAAAACTCATTAATGCTTCATCACGGTTATTATAGTCACCAGCATCAAAAGGATGATAAGGCATATAATTTGGTGGTAAATCAATATCCTCTGTAGGGTATTTATCTACGTAGGACTGGGGTGATTGACGTGGGTCGTGCGGGGCAGTGAAGGCAACATACATTAAGAAAGGATCTTCATTTCTACTTTTTTTACTATCAAGATAATCGATTGCAGCGTCAGCAAAAGCTTCACTGGTATGTTGATTAGATTGAGATTTATTCCATTTTATATCAGGGCCAAAATCAGTTAGCCAAGGTTTCCATTGGCCTCCTTTAGACAAATGTGCCATACCTGCTTCATGAACTGCTTTTCCAATATCAAATGAACGCTTAAGTGCATCTTCACCCACATGCCATTTACCGGTAATGAATGTTTCATAACCTGATTTTCTAAAGGTTTCTCCCCAAAGAGGGTAAGGTGTTTTATTGACGTATTTTTTGTGTTTTTTATGATTGGGTGCTTTGGGTTGGAACCCGGTAAAATGCAAATTACGACCAGTATTGATCATTTGACGACTTGGTGCACAAACTGCTCCCGACCATGAACCTTGATTAAATACATGGGTAAATGACATTCCTGACTTTGCTAGTCGGTTTATATTAGGGGTATTTATATCCTTATTTCCAAAAGCATTTATGGTATCAATTGACTGGTCATCGGTTATGATCACTAAGAAGTTAGGCTTCTCAAGTTTATTTTCTTTTGCGTTTAAACTTTCACTCGAAAAACTTAACAATAGAAGTGAAACTGTAAATATGATTAATGATTTATCAATGTTCATAATAGGTATTCCTGACTCAATATGTGTCAATTATAAATAAAATACACAACTAATCAATAGATGAAAGACATCTTTACATTGAGTTTACAATCCACCGTGTTAATACTAATTGTTACCTAGCAATGAAAGTGCTTCGTTTTTTCTATTCATGTCGAGTATATATTGATTGATATTATCTTAGTATTCAAAAGCAATGTTTGAAAGATACGCTTTATTTCCAATTGGGTGTTTTATAATTAAAATTCACGTAGTCAGGTCGTTACTGTGTTGAATAAATTAGGAGATAGATTATTTAGTTGGGATGAATTAGAAATAAAATCCATACAAAGTACTTTAAATTAACTTTAATATGGTTTAATGTGTACTTTAGCTATAATAAACATTTATTGTTTCATGTGCTTTATATAAACCTATAATCGCTTGGGCAATAGTAATAAGAATAAATAAGTCATAACGGAAGGTTTTCCTATGAAGTTAAAAATGCTAACTAAAGTTGCTGCAGGCCTGACATTGATATTGTCGGTATCGGCTTGTACCACTGATGTTAAAGATACTGAAGTGAGTCAAAAGAGTGAAGCTGTTAAAAAGCTCAATATTTTATATATTATGTCTGACGATCATACCCGCCAAGCTATTGGTGCTTATGGTGGCCTGCTTGCGCCATTAAACCCTACACCTACAATCGATGCTTTAGCAAGTGAAGGTACTCGTTTTGATAATGTTTTTGTAACTAACTCTATCTGTACTCCGAGTCGTGCTAGCATTATCACCGGCCAATATAGCCAAACTAATGGCGCGCTAGATTTAGATGGTAAAATTGGTGTAGAGAAACAGTATTTACCTAAGCTAATGTCAGAAGCGGGTTATGAAACAGCAATGATAGGTAAGTGGCATTTAAAAAAAGAGCCTAAAGCTTTTGATTATTATAAAGTTTTACCTAATCAAGGTAAGTATTTTGATCCAGTGTTTCGAGATATGAATGCAAAGGGAAAATGGCCAAATAATAAAGTACAGATTAAAGGACATTCTTCCGATGTAATTACTGATTTGTCGATTGACTGGTTATCAAAACGGAATAAAACTAAACCTTTCTTTTTAATGCATCACTACAAAGCGCCGCATGATATGTTTGAAAACGCGCCACGTTATGATGAATATTTAGCTAATGTTGAAATTCCTGAACCTGCTAGTCTATATAATCAGCCTAAATGGGGCTCTAAAGCGACTAAAGGTGAAAATAATTCCTTAATAAATGAGATTGGAACCTCCGTATCAAAGCGTAATCCACGTAGAAATATGGGCATTCATATGGAAGTTGACCAAGAACTTTCTGATAATGAATATACTCATCAATCATATCAGCGCTACTTAAAGCGTTACTTACGTACAGTGAAAGGGGTTGATGATAATTTAAAACGTTTGCTAGATCATTTGAAGGCTATTGGTGAATATGACAATACCGTGATCATTTATACGGGCGACCAAGGAATGATGCTTGGAGAACATGATTTAATTGATAAACGTTGGATGTATGAGCCATCATTACGCATGCCATTTATCGTTCGTCACCCTCAAAAAGCAAATGCACCTAAAGTGAATGATACCATTATCAATAACACTGATTTTGCCCCTCTAATGTTAGATATTGCGGGAGTTGAAACACCTGAATATATGCATGGTAAGAGTTTTGCTGACGTATTTGATAACAAACCTCTTGAAAACTGGAGAGAGGCAACGTATTACCGTTATTGGATGCACCGTGCACATCATGATGTACCATCACACTTTGGTGTACGTAGTAAAGATCATAAATTAATTTTCTTCTACGGTGAGCACTATGATAATTCCCCTGTTCAAAGTGATATAAACTACGCAGGCCGTAATTGGAGTCGCAAAGATGGTGTGATCCCTTCTAAAACACCAACACCTGCTGGCTGGGAACTTTATGACTTAAAGAATGACCCGAATGAATTGAATAATCGTTACAATGACCCTCAATATAAAGAAGTTATTGCTAACCTTAAAGCTGAGATGTTAAAGCAACGTCAAGCCTATGGCGAAACAGATGTTAACTATCCTCATATTCAAAAAATTATTGATAAACATTGGAATGATTAACGCTTAATTATTGACTATCTAGCTAAAACCTATATTGCCAGTCAGCTTTGTTGACTGGCAATTTTTTTATAACTCCCCGTAATCTTTAGCAAAAAACACCTTTAATCATCATTTTAAAGCAAAGAATAACCTTAGGACTGATATTAAAAAACAAGGCTGATAGTAAATATTATCGGCATTTTTTGTCTATAATGATTTTATATTTGCTTTTTTATTATGTGAACTTAATTTATAAAGGCCGCTTATTGTTGCCGGAATTTAATTTTTCTTACTGATTGGTTATTACTTATATAAGACATTGTGTTTTTGGCGAGGGATAAAAATCAATGAATAGCTTTAATAAAAATAAAATTCACTCAACCGTTAAATCTGCATTAGTGCTGTTGTGCGGGGCATCTGTAGTGTTTAGTGTTTCTGCACAAGAAGTAATAAAAGATAAAAAGGAAAGCATTGAAGTTATTGAAGTAACAGGTCTCCGTGCAAGTTTAACATCAGCGCTTAATGCAAAAAAGGATTCAGATTTTATTTCTGATTCTATAATTGCAGAAGAAATTGGTAAGTCTTCGGATGAAAGTATCGCAGAAGCAATATCTCGTATCACAGGCGTTTCATTAGACCGAAATGGTGATGATACTCAAACGGTTACGGTTCGGGGGGTTAATGCTGCTTTAAATACGGTAACGATGAATGGTGTAACTATGACGAGTAACACTGATAACCAGGCAGTTGATTTAAGTTTATTTTCAGCCGATGTTTTAAGTCGTATTAATGTCATTAAATCGCCAAGTGCTAATCAAGAAGAAGGCTCGTTAGGGGCATTAATTGAACTAAAAACTGTTGCACCTTTATCCACTAAATACGATGTTCAAGTTTTTTCCGCTGAAGCAAGGTATAACGACTTAAGTGAAGAAATCACACCACGGTTCTCTTTTAATATGGTTGAGCACCTACAAGATAATATCGGATTATCTGCCTCTCTTTTTTATGATCAATTAACGGTGAGAAAAGATGAATATCAACTTTTTTCAAATCGAATTAGAAATTTAAAAAATACCGGTAAAACATCTGTTACCGATTCTTCGACGGGTGAAGCAATTGATACCCATGCTGTTATGCCTTGGTTTCTCGTCAATCGTTATAATTTAGATGAAAAAACTAAATTTGGCGGAACAGGAACCTTTGAGTATCGTCCAGATGAAGATACAGATATACGTTTTGATGTCGCATTTTCGAGAAATGAAATCGACCATACTCACTCTACAGCTCGTTTGCATAACTTTAAAAATACTAACAATATTTTAACGGTAGATAGCAATACAGGTGGTTCATACAATGTTGACTCTGCGAGAAGTCAAAAAATTGGTGGCTTAAATCAATCGGGTCATTGGCTAAACACAACAGATACATTGGTAACAGGTATCCAATTTCAACGTATTTTCGATGATTACTGGCGTTATTCAGGACGTTTAGGTTATTCCTCCACAGATCAAAAATTCACTGATGGTTATAGAACTGCTTGGGTACATAGTGGTATATCCGGCGCGAATGATTCATGGTGTGGTTATAATACTGACATTGGTCCACAAGGAGATGTCCTTTTAGTACAAAATTTTTGTAGTGTATTTAATCCTAATGTTGCTGAATCAATGAAACTTGCGGCTGTTCGTTCTGATATACGTGACGTTAGCGATGAAAAAGTCAGCGGCTATTTTGATGTTGAAAGATCTATTGATGACTCTTTTATTACGTCAGTTGAATTTGGTGTTAAATACACTGATCGTAGTAAACATGTTTATGCGGAAGAAGTTTTTCTAAATTCAGGAAGTTTTGAAAATACAGATGCTATTTTTGCTTCAGATGTCAGTAGTCAAAGTGCCTTTGGTGGCGGGTTTTTAGCTGGAATAGCTCCAAGTAATGCAATCAGTGATTGGTTAATGCCTGATAGCCAACAAGGCATTGATTTAGCCTTTCCTAATGGAATTGGACCTGGAACTAATTATCCATTTTTAAAAAATGACTTAAAAGATTGGCAAGTTGATGAACTGACTTATGGTGCTTATGTGCAAGCTAATTTTGAATTTTTAGATGGTGACATTTCCGGTAACTTTGGTGTTCGATATGCAGCAACTGTAATTGACTCATATGGCTCTTTTGGCTTTAAATTTGACAAAAACATGCCTTTTTTAATTGATGGTAATGAATTCGTTACTAAGGCGATTACAGGTGAAAATGATTTTGATGAATTATTGCCAAGTATTACCGTAAACTGGGCTTTAAATGGGGAGGTGATTGTGCGAGTTGCAGCAGCTAGAGTGCTTGCACGAGCCAATATTAATAGTCTTAGACCAGGTATTGACGTAAAAGCACAAAATTTAAATGAAACACCTCAAGCTAATGGCGGTAATACTATGCTTGACCCGTTTTTAGCCGATCAATTTGACTTGTCAGTAGGATGGTATTTTGAAGAGGGGGCATTACTTTCAGCAGCACTATTTTATAAAGACTTTGTTTCTTTTAGTTACGATACTGTCGGTATTGTGCAGATGGAAAATCCATTAACGAGTCAATGTGTTGTAGACCGATCTTCCTTAGATGATATAGATAAACTAACAGCGACAGCCCCTTGTGCCGATATGCCGTTTTCAACTACAGTTAATGGTGGTAGTGCAGACATAAAAGGCTTGGAGCTTTCTTATCAGCAAAACTTTACAGCTTTACCAAGTTTATTCAAATATTTAGGTACACAAATAAATTATACCTATGCTGACAGTAATGCCATTGTAAATCCTGAAAGCCCTGAAGATGCATTTAACAACTTACCATTTTTAAATACTTCTGAACACTCTGCCAATATTACCGGATTTTGGGATGATGATACTACGAGTGTACGTTTAGTTTATGCCTACCGAAGTGAAGCTTTAAGTGATGTATCTCACTTTAATTCAAGTATCATTCGATATGCACGCGAAACGTTAGACTTTGCTGTTAATTATAAAGTTAATAAACACCTTAAATTCACGTTTTCAGCAACTAACTTAACTGACAGTTATGATAAATTCGTTAATGCAATTACTTTGTCTACAATTGATGAAGCGGGTACACCACTTGAGAATATTGTAAAAGAGACTCTTAGTGATCTTTCTACTGTTCCACAAAGTCGTACGCATGCACTTTATAATTCAGGCAGAAATTATCGTTTATCTTTACGATATACTTTTTAGATCATTCTAATCAATTCAAATTAGATTAAAGCAAGGTTAATATACATCCTTGCTTTTTTTATATTCGCAAAAAATGATAAATTATGAAGAAAAATGGCTAAAAGCTTTAGATTTCTTTACTGTTAACTGTTAATAAACGACAGTTTGATGTTAGTATGTGTTTATTGGTAAGGTTAGTTATACGGGTGTGTATAATAATAAGGGACGCTTTAAATGAACACTTATAGTTTTTTAATCTTGAATACTATTAATCAAATCCTTAAGTTAATTGAAGAGGGAGTTATAGCCCCTAATGGTGTTCTAAAAGATAATACGATCGCTAAAAAGCTTGATGTTAGTAGAACCACCATAAGGTCGGCTATACAAGAGTTAGCTAATAAAGGTGTAGTAAAAATAACAGACTCTAAAAAAATAGTCGTTCGCACACCCAACCCAGATGATTATTTTGATATCTCTAATAAGTTCTCATCTAAAGAGGAAGTTATTGAAAAATACTTTCTTGAATTGATCAATGATGGAAAACTCCTACCCGGTGATAAATTTTCAGAATTAGAACTAGCGAAGTCATCCGGTTGTAATACCATCACAGTTAGAGAGTTTTTGATTAAATTTTCTCGTTTTGGCTTAATTGATAAAAAGCCGAGAGCAAAATGGCAAATGGTAGAATTTGATGAAAAGTTTGCAACAGAGCTTATTGAGTTCAGACGAATATTAGAAATGAATTCAATTACTAAGTTAATCACTAAACCTGATAATGATGGTGTTTGGAAAGAGATCAGTAACTTGCTAGATGAGCATCTTGCTGTCTTAGAAGATGTTAAAAGTCGCTACACTGAATTTAGTGAATTAGACAGACGTTTTCATTTTATTATTCAACAAGCATCAGGCAATCGTTTTTTTATGCAATTCTTTGATGTAGTTTCTTTAATTTGTCATTATCATTATCAATGGGATAAGCATGATGAATATGAAAGAAATACTGTTGCGTTAAAGGAGCATATTGAGATTATGACGCATTTACTTGCTCATAATACTTCAGGTGTCATTAATGCATTGGAAATTCATTTAAATACATCTAAAGAAACATTATTAGGTTCAGCTAATGGTTTAGCTGCTTAGCGAATCAGAGTTCAATGTAAAAGAAATTAAAATAGAGCTCAAATTAATGGGCGTTATTACAAGGTAACGTCTCTGTTTGTTGAGCCCGATTTGCGAAAAATAGCCTTGTTAACTAAACTATACCCTATCTTATAAAAAGCAGAAGATGATGTATGTTTTCGATGGGTTGGCAAGATATAAGCTGCTTAAAAGTAAAATGGCTAATTCTACTTTTAGGGGGCATTTTATTTACTCATAGTATTCTTTCTCTAGTTGAAGCAGAAGAACCTGCTCCAGCTCTTATTGTTTCTATTCCCTTTGCTGAAGAACAGTTGGCAGCAAATGACCCCAATTTTGTTGCACTTAAATTAGCATTTAAGCGCTTGTTCATTGATGTTGATTTTGTTGTTTTGCCTGGTGCAAGAAGTTTGAAAATGTTGAAAAAAGGAAAAATTGCTGGAAACTACCCAAGATTTTCTGAGATTGCCGATGCCAATAATACTATTATAAAATTGAATTATTTTAATGCCCACCACGAAATGTATGCTTTTTCGCTTGATAAAACCAAGCAGGGAAAGTTTTTTAATATACTCAACGAGCAGTCGACAAGCATTGGCGTTGTGCGAGGGGTGAAAGTTATTGAAGATAAATATATTGATGTCAATATTCACTGGTTTACCCATATTGACCACCTTATTGGTGCGTTTAAAATAGGTCGAGTGAAATATATTCTAGAAAGAGAAGATGTTGTCTTACCGTATGAAAAAAAAGGCTTGGTCTTTTATCGCTCCAAAAATGCAGTATTCATTGGTAAATTAACTTTAGTACTGCATGAAAGCTATCGAGACATCGCAGTACAATTAGATAACTATTTTAATGCCAATCATGTAGAGCCTCAGCCTATTAAGGCTCTACCAGTTGAAGGTTAATTAAGGTTGCTCTGATAGCCGGAATATCTCTTCCATAGGTAACCATTTATCTCCATTTTTAGCCCAAGGAAGTGCTTGCTGAAATTGCCACATTAATGTTTCCCATTTTTGTACTTCAGGGCAATTGTTATCAGATTTTGCTTTCTCATCTGCATCAAAATTATCATCAACGTCCATGATCATAAATAATCTGTTTGCTATGAGGTATATTTCCATTTCTATTATACCTGCAGCTCGAATACTCTTAGCAACTTCAGGCAAGCCATTTCCAGGCTGATGATATTGTTTGTATTTTTCGATTAATTCCGGATTATCTTTTAAATCTGTAGCTAAACAGTGTCGTGTTGTTTTCATTTTTCGTCCTATTGTTAATATTAGTTACAATGGAAGTTTGTTTAAGTGATCGGTAAAAACTCGTTTTGAAACGATTGCACCTTTATGTTGGATAACACAAGAGGCAACATTAGCAGCAAATTTTGCAGAAGATATAACTGATTTATTCATTAAACGAGCACTAAGGTAACCGCCATTAAAAGCATCACCAGCAGACGTTGTATCAACTACTTTTTCAACAGGCTCAACATCTATGTAGGTTCTTTCACCATAGACACTAATTAACATACCTTCAGAGCCATTTTTAATGACTATTTCTTTTACACAAAGTGTTTCCAAATAGTCGGCAACATCTTCAGCCGTTTTTGCTCCATATAGTGCGATATGGTCATCGACACCCGGTAATACAATATCAGATAAAGTGAAAGCTATATTAAATGCACTTCGGGTTATCTCTATTGAGTGCCAGAGCAATGGTCGATAATTAGGATCAAATACTATAGTAGTACCATTTGATTTTAATTGAGCGATATATCGCCATAAGATAATTAAATCATCAGCCGATAATATAGCGATTGAAATACCAGAAAAGAAAAAAGTATCGATACCCTTAAGGTTTTCTACTCCACAATCTGCTTCCATAAACTGAATTAGTTTTGTTGCGGCAGAATTATCGCGCCAGTAAGTAAAGCTTCGCTCACCTTCATCATCTAGATTAATTATATACAAGCCCATTTTTTCAGTTGGGCTATGATAAAGCATGTTAGTATCAAGCTGTTCTTGATGCATCATGTCGATCATCTTGTTTGATATTTCGTCATTACCAATAACACTTAAAAAAGAGACATCGGCATTAGCTTGAACACAACGCTTTATATAGATTCCAGTATTGAATACATCACCAGCAAAACTTTGTTTATAGACATTTTCAGTATTAGTACTACCAAACTCAACCATGCATTCGCCCATGACTACTATTTTATTCATGTACTTTGCTCCAATCTATTGATTAATTGAAGTGCTTGGGCTGTTAGATTTGATATTTGAGGCCAATCTTTTTGCGCCACTAACTTTTTATCTGCCATCCAAGAACCGCCAACGGCAAATATACTACTAAGGCCAAAATAATCAGCCATATTGTGAGGTCCAATTCCTCCTGTAGGGCAGAATTTGACATTATTAAATACACTCGATAATGCTTTAATGGTATTGATACCACCATATTGTTCAGCAGGAAAAAATTTAAGTTCTGTTAAACCTAACTCGATTGCTTGGGTAATTTCACTTGGTGTTACTACGCCGGGTAACATAGGTAGTCCCGTATCAATCATACTTTTAGCAAGTGTTGTGGTAAATGAAGGACTCACTAAAAATTTTGCGCCAAGGTTAACAGAGTCTAAAATTTGTTGTTTATTGGTCAGAGTGCCAACACCGACGGTTACTTGTGGAAGTTCAGAACTAATGGCTTCAATGCAGTCCAAGGCAACAGGAGATCTTAAAACTATTTCAACAGCTGAAATACCGCCATCATAGATCGCTTTAGTGACCTTAAGTGCATCATCAACACTCTCCATATGTAGGACAGGTAATATCGGGCTTTTTTCCACTAGGCTTGCGAAACTAGGTACTAACATAAGGCCTCCATAATCTTACCTAAATGGAGTTTATTTCCCATCCGTAAAGAGTTTAAGTTAGTAATTAAGTGATTTTTAATAACCGCGTTGTCCATTAAGTCTTCACTAAAAATTGAATCAATTGATAAAAATGCATCAACAATTTTTGCGGTGTCTTTGGTAAATAACACCGGCATTTGTGCAAATTTATCGGCCAAAGGGTCAACAATATCTTCACCATTTTTTAATGCTCGGCAAATAAATTCCATCCAACAAGCCAGTGAAAAACATAGCAATTTAGTCGGTCGGTTAAGTGCAATATTATCTTGAATGATGGGTAAAATACGCATTTGAAGTTTTTGCGATCCATCCCAAGCAATTTGAGATAGAAGGTGTCTAATTTCAGGGTTTAAAAAACGCTCAATTATTTCTTTTGAATAACTTAATACATCAAGTTCTTTAGGCGCTTCGAATGAACCAATCACTTCTCTTGTTGTTAGCTTAGTAATAAAATCATGAAATACTGCATCACTGGTTACTTCAAATATTGTTTCATAACCCACTAAAGCTCCTGCGTAGGCTAGGGTAGAGTGTAAACAGTTTAATAAGCGTAATTTTGCTTTTTCAAACCCATCCACATCGTTGGTAAATATAACACCCACTTTGTCCCAGTCAGGTTTTTCACCTTGCCAATTATTTTCAATAACCCATTGGGTAAACTCTTCACGTTGAATAGGCCAGTTATCTTGCATACCTATAGCACTTGAAACTGTATTAACAGTATATTCTTCAGTTTTAGGGGTAATGCTGTCGACCATAGAGTTTGGAAAAGCTACATTATTCTTGATCCATTTTGCTAGTGAACAGTCGACTTGTTCAGCGTAGTCCAAAACAGCTTTTTGCAATTTGTCCCCATTACCCGAGACATTGTCACAACTTAGCACGTTAAAAGCAGGAATATCCTTGGCTTTTCTTTGTTTTAGACCTTCAACAATAAAGCCAATAGCACTGATTGGTGAGCTTGAGTTGTTTAGATCGTACGCAATATCAGCATGTGTTAAATCAAGTGAGCCATCAGCGTTGAGACAATAACCTTTTTCGGTAATTGTTAATGTCACCAGTTTTGTATTTTGAGCACTGAGTCGCTCTATCACTAATTCTGATTGTTCACTTGCAACAAGTACTTCTTTTATTGCTCCAATAATTTGGTAGCTAATATTTTTATCTAAGGTGGCAAGAGTATATAGATAATCTTGTTGTGAAAGTACATCTCGGGCGGTGGCACTTCTAAGTGACACTCCACAAATCCCCCAGTTTCCACCTGATAAATTCATGGCATTTTCGGTATAAACCGCTTGATGAGCTCGGTGGAATGCGCCAGGTCCAAGGTGAACGATACCTATTTCAGTATTTTTTCGATCATAGCTTGGTATTGTTATTTTATGGGAGATAGCAACCTTAGCTACCGTTTTTTGAGATAAATTCATAATAATACTCTTGTTTATTGTGAGCTAATGCACGCTGTTATAACGTTACACCACCTTTCCAAATAGAAATTTCTTTGAACTGATTTAGTTCATTCTTAGTTTTTTGACCAGAAGCAATAGCAAGCAATTGTGAAAAGAATTCTTCAATACATTCTTCCTGTGGCTTGTCAACTAACAATAGTTGTCCAGCATCGTAATCAATCCAATGTTTTTTGCGAGATGCTAAGGCAGAGTTCGAAGCAATTTTAACTGTTGGAACAGGCACGCCAAGTGGTGTTCCTCTACCGGTTGTGAATAAAACCATATTCGAACCACAGGCAGCTAAAGCCGTCGAGGATACCGCATCATTCCCGGGACCTTGCAATAAAGTGATTCCGTTAGCAATAGTCGCTTTCTCACCATATCTGATTACATCTTGTACTATGGCATTTCCGCCTTTTTGTATCGCACCTAGAGATTTTTCTTCTAAGGTTGTCAAACCACCTACTTTATTTCCAGGGGAGGGATTTTCGTAAATAGGTTGATTGTTTTCGATAAAATAATTTTTAAAGTTTTCAACTAAGGTAACTATTTTATTAAAGACTCCTTCGTTGGCGGCATTGTTCATTAAAACTTGCTCTGCACCAAACATTTCAGGGGTTTCAGTTAAAACAACTTTTGCGCCATAGCTTGATAATTTTTCCGTAATTCGGCCTAAAAGTGGATTAGCGGTTAGTCCACTTAAGCCGTCTGAGCCTCCACACTTCATCCCTACAGTTAAGTCGGAAACAGGGCATTCTTCTCTGGAATCTTTCTCCATATTAGCCAATAATTTCTTAATATGGCGCATGCCTTCTTCTTCTTCATCGTCAACTTCTTGAGCATTGAAATATGAAAAACGCGCTGAGAGCTCTTGAGGAAGTTGCTTAACAAGTTCGCTAAGTTGGTTGTTTTCGCAACCTAAACCTAACAATAAAACACCACCTGCATTGGGGTTACTGGCAAGACTAGCCAGTAACGTCTTAGTTTGAGCAAGATCATCGCCAAGTTGTGAACAGCCGAAAGGGTGGGTAACGGCAAGAAAGTCATCTGCTTGGTATGCATATTGTGCTTTACATTGAGCAACGAGTGCTTTTGCTGTGTGATTAACACAGCCGACACTATTTATTATCCATAATTCATTACGAATACCAACTAGTCCATTTTCTCGGCGATAACCCATAAACGTTGGTATATTACTCGATGTGTTGTCTTCAATATGTACATTGCTCTCAAACTGATACTTACTTTCACCGGTTAATGAGGTTTTCAAATTATGGCTATGTACCCAGCTACCACGAACCACATTTTCGGTGCATTGGCCGATAGAATAACCGTACTTAATTATAGCCTCACCTTTATTTAAGTTACCTAGGGCTATTTTATGTCCTCGATCAACATTTTCAGTTATTGAAATAGACAAGTCATTAATTTTAAGTACAGTACCTTTAACTAGATCTTCAAGTGCAACAGCAACGTTATCATCACTATGCACACGTATATATGTTCTGCTGGCAGATTCATTTAAGCTCATATTACTACTTCCACTTATTAGTCTTGATTTTCAGGGTAGCCTGAGTCCCAAGTACAATCGACTCCCATAAAGATAGACTTCACTTGGGAAGCTAAGTCTAAATTAAGAGGTTGTTCAAGCCATGCAATGTTTTTCAAAATATTGTCAGGGTTCGCTGTACCTACTAAAGTTGAGGTAATGTCATCATGAGAGGTTGCAAATTGTAGTGCTAACCCTGTTATATCTATTCCGTAGTTATTACAAAGCGCTATAGCTTTTTCAGCCGCTTTTCTAAATTGCTCAGATGCCGGATGCCAATCAGGAGCACCACGCTGTGTTAACATCCCCATGGCGGTAGGTGAGGCATTGATAATACCTACACCCTTGTCTTTTAACGCGGGAATAATTGATGATAACGCTGTGTCATGAAGTGCATAACGACAGTAAGTTAATATGCAGTCAATATCTAACCCGCTGTTAAGAGACTCTTGAAATACATTTATTGGATAACCAGTAACACCAACATAGCGAATTAAACCTTCTTTTTTTAGTTCATGCAAACAGGGCAGTGCTTCACTGAAAATTTGTTCAAACGAGGCAAACTCTATGTCATGCAAAAATAAAATATCTAAGTAATCAGTACCAAGTCTTGCTAAACTTTCATGAACACTTTGACGAATACGCTTCGCTGAAAAGTCAAAATCGGCAAATTCACTGCCATACCTTCCCGCTTTAGAGGACAAAATATATTTATCTCTAGGGATAGATTTTAGTGCTTTACCTAAAACAGTTTCAGCAACAGTTAAACCATAATAGGGTGAAACATCAATTAGATTTATGCCATGATCCACAGCAGTATGAACTGTACGGATACCTTCTTTTTCACTGATATTTCTAAAGACACTGCCAAGAGGAGATGCACCATAACTAAGTTGTGATACGTTGAGGTTTGTGTTGCCAAGTTTTTTATACTGCATGGTAAATCCTTAATTAATTTGATAGAAACGCAGTGCGTTTTCACCAAAGACTTCATTCAACGCAGTTTCGTCTTGTGCTAAAATAAAATCTTTTACAATTTGTTTTACTGTTGGATATTGACCTGCCAGGAGACAAACAGGCCAATCAGAGCCAAACATTATTCGATCACTGCCAAAGTACTGGTAAACAGAGCTCATATAGGGTTGTAACTCTTCTACTTTCCAATTATTCCAGTCTGTTTCCGTGATCATGCCTGAAAGTTTGCAATAAACATTTTTGTTTTTTGCAAGTGTTTGCATATCATGTTGCCACTGTTGAAAGTCTTGCTTTGTTTTAATATTTGGTTTTGCAATATGATCGATAACGACTTTCAGTTCTGGTATTTGTTCAAGCATTTGTATCGCGGTGGGTAACTGATGAGCGTAGATCAGTAAATCATAGCGATATCCATGTTGAGCTAGTACTTTTAAGCCACTAATAAATGCAGAGTTCAACATAAAATTGGCATCTGATTCACCTTGAATAACATGTCGAAAAGCGACGAGTTTTTCTTTATTAGCTAAAGTCGCTAGTTGCTGTGATAAATCAGCACTTTTTATATCAATCCAACCAACAACACCTTTTATCAAACTAGATTGTGAAGCTAATTGAAGTAACCAGTGCGTTTCTTCAAGGCTTTGGCGGGCTTGAACTACTATGGTGCCATCTATGTCATTCTCATCACATACTTGAGATAATTCATCAAGAAGAAAGTCTTTTCTAAGTATTGACATGGATTCATCAATCCAATCGTACTCCTGTGCGGTATATTTCCAAAGATGGTGGTGCGCATCAATATTCATGCTTTACTCTTATGTGAGTTCTATTACAGCTTTAACTACGCCAGATTCTGGTTTTACCCATTCTGGGAATATAGTTGTAAACTGATCAAATGTTGTTCTATGTGTCACCATGTTAGCGGATTTTACTTTGCCATTTTGAATACAACTAACCACATGTTCAAAGTCTTCTTTAGTTGCATTTCTACTTCCCAGAAGTGTTGTTTCGCGTTTATGGAATTCAGGGTCACTGAAACTAATATCTGCTTTTACCACACTTACAAATACTAACGTTCCGCCATGAGCAAGCCATCCAAAAGTAGACTCCATTGCTTTTGGGTTTCCTGTGGCATCAATAATGATAGTGGGAAACTCGCCGTTTGTAAGTTCCTCTAACTTTGATTTCACATCAGTTTTACAGTCGATGATTTCATCAATGTTAAATTCTTTTTGACAGAAATCTAAGCGTTCTTCATTTACGTCGGCTACAAATACTTTTGCACCTGTTACTTTTGCAAACTGTGCTACGCCTAACCCTATAGGACCAGCACCAAGAACCATTACCGTATCTGAACTCGATGCTCTTGAACGACGGACAGCATGGGCACCAATTGCCAGACACTCTACAATAGCTAGTTGATCAAAAGGTAAACCCTCGGTAATAACAATATGACTAGCAGGAACACATAAATATTCACACATACCGCCATCACGGTGAACACCGATAACCTCAATATTAGTACAGCAATTTGGCTTGCTGTTTCTACAAGCTACGCAAACACCACACTCTAAATAAGGGATAACAAAAGCGGACTTGCCAATAGGAAGGTCAACATTTTCACCTAACTCAATTATTTCTCCAGCTAACTCATGACCCAATACTCGAGGATAAGAAAAGAATGGTTGATTGCCACCAAAAGCATGAATATCTGTACCACAAATTCCAATAGCGCGTATCTTTAGTAAGACCTCTCCCTCTTTAGGGTTAGGCTTAACAGCAGACTCCATTACCAACTCACCTGGTTTTTTACAAATTATAGACTTCATCATTTTTATACCATTTTATATTTTTACGTTCTTTGAATGCTTATCTAATGTGTAATTTAGATAAAAACGTGTGTGTTTTTTAGTTTTTTGCAAACTATAAAAGCCACCTGTAAATGTTTATTAGATATAAAGTACACTTTTTACTTGTGTATGGGAAGTTTTTTTGGTAAAAATTGATTACTTTAAATTAAAAACACTTTTAAAGGTCGTGAGTTTTGCCAGTTTTTAAATTGTTTTATATTTAGAATATTATTTTTTGACGGTTGTTGATAATAGTTTAAACAGTGACGGTCTGTAGGTTTTCATACTAATAAATCAGTATTAAATTAATAAAAAACAATTAAAATATGTTTATTGTTAACAAAAATCATTTACAAATGACTGGTCGTGATATAAGTTTATGTCACGCTTAATAGAAAAATAGTCAAGAATTATAAATAAAGATATTGGGGGAAGAATGAAAATATTTAAGAAAAATCGGATTCATACCATATGTAGCCAGCTCTTGGTTGCAATGTTTGCGTCAAGTATTGTTTCTGCTTCAGCATTTGCCGCGCAGGCTGATGAAGTAAAAACATCGGATGAAGATCAATCACCTAAAGAAAAATTAGCAAAGAAAAAAAAGCAAGAAGACGATATTGAAGTTATTGAGATCACGGGTTCTCGTGATGCGTTAGCCGCGGCTATTGCGCGTAAACGTGAGAGTAAAAACATTAGTGATTCAATTATAGCTGAAGATATCGGTAAAATGCCGGATGAAAATATTGCTGAAGCAATGCAGCGTATTACCGGTATATCTATTGAACGCTCAATGGGTGAAGGTTCAACGGTAAACGTTCGTGGTATGAGTGGTGAATTTAATATGGTTAAAGTCAATGGTCAAACACTTACCTCAGGTGGTGATGGCCGTAATATTGATTTTAGCTCGATGTCGGCTGATTTGTTGTCTGCCATTGAAGTAGTTAAAACACCCAGTGCTTCTCATGATGAAGGAAGTATAGGTGCCTCAATTAATTTAAAAACCCGCCGGCCTCTTGATAGTAAAAAAGAGCAAGTTTTCTCTGCAAATATTAAAGAATCTTATAATGAACTTACTGAAGAATTCGATCCCAGCTTAGCTTTTACTTATATTCGAAATGTAGATAACGTTTTGGGTTTTACCGGCAGTGTGTCATACGAAACACGTCATGTTCGTCAAGACCAATATTTTACTCGAGGCTGGCGACCATTTGATTTAGATACGTTAACCGATGCTCATTTTTCTGCCGATAGTGCTGAAGAAAGTAAAGCCAACGTAGCAGGTGTTCCTTATGTAGGTATGAATGAAGATAACCCAACAGGCACTCGTATAGGTTATTACCCCGATGAATTTGGCCAAAGAGTTGATTTGCAAGAGCGTGAACGTTTTGGTGCTACCATGACTTTTCAATATCGTCCTACCGATGATATTGATACTTATGTAGATCTTACATATTCACAACTTGAAAATACCAAAACCATGTACCAAAACTGGAATCGTTTTAGGTACAACGCTTTTACCGATGATGGTAGTGGCAATCAAGTTGTTGGTGTGGAAAATATAGTTATTGATCCGAATGGTACTATGTTACACGGTGAGTTTTCTGGACATGGGCCGAAATATGCTCAACAACAAACCACATCTCGTGGTGAACGTCGTGGTGACACTAAAACTCAAAGTTTTGCCATTGGTATTGGCGGTGAATACCGTATGGAAAACTTAACCATTAGCACAGAATTGGGATATTCTGGCAGTAGAGAGAAAAATGACAATGAAAACCAATACTTATTCACTGCGAATAACGTAACCCATGGTTTTAATGTCGGTGATGATAATTTAATTGAAATTTTTGACGCCGGCGATGCTTACGTGCCGCGCTGGGATAATCCACACAATTTATCGCAAATTCGTGAAAATGCCCGTGATATCACTGATGATAATTTCTCCGCACAAATTGATTTTGATTACGCCATCGATAGTGAACTCTTCCCTAGCGTCAAATTTGGTCTTAAATGGACAGATCGCGTTAAAGGCAAAGAAGATGATAGTACCTACATTAAAATGTGGCTAGAAGATATAGAGCAAACCGATAAAATACGCTCTTCATTTATGGATTCTGAAAATCCAACACCATTCCCAGTAGACGATTTTATGAATGGTTACGGCTCTAGCAATATGCATCGTGATTGGTCAGTGATTGATTTTGATACCGCCGAGCAAAATGCTTTGAATGTATTTGGTGTTGACAGTTTTGATGAACTGCCATTTTCTAAATATCGCGATTACCGTAATTCATTTGCTTTAGATATAGAAACACGTGCGGCCTACGCCATGATTGATATTGATGCCTTAGATGGCGCTTTAGTTGGTGATTTTGGTGTTCGTTATGTAAAAACCATTAGAACCTCTAAAGGCTATGCCGGTACGCAATATAATATGCTTGAGTATCGCCCAGGCTTGGATAATTACGCCAAATTGCCAGTTGTTGATTACCGTGATGTTGAAGTTGTTAAAGAATATGACAATGTATTACCAAGCTTAAACTTACGTTATGCTTTAAACGAAGAGATGTTAGTGCGCTTTGCTACTGCAAAAGTCATGGCGCGCCCAAATTTTTGGGAAATTGCCCCTTACTTGAAATCGTCACCTTTGATTGAACCAGCTAAAATGTGGGCAGGTAATCCAGACCTTGATGCATTCGAAGCCAATCAAGTAGATCTTTCTTATGAGTGGTATTTTGATAAAGGCGCTATGTTCAGTGTTGGCCTTTTCTATAAAGATATTACCTCATTCTATTATAATTCGATTACTCCAGGGGTTACCCATGATTCTACAGGTGCGCCACTATGGTTAGATGGCGAAGGTGAGCCCGTAGATTTTATTGCTCATCAGCCTCAAAATGGTGAAGCGGGGACAATTTTAGGGCTAGAAACACAATTTCAAACTAACTTTACTTTCTTACCAGGTATTTGGTCAAACTTTGGTACTTTGCTTAACTACACATACTCTGACAGTGAGGCGAGCTACTTAAAATTAGAAGCTGATAACGATTCACCACTGCAAGATATAGATTTACCTTTCTTAAACCAATCAAAACATAGCGGAAATGCAGCGCTTTATTATGAAGGTAAAGGCTTGAACGTTCGTCTTGCTTATACATATCGAACAGAAAGTATTTATCAGCCATCGGGTAACAACGGCAATATTTACTGGAACGACTCCTATGGTCAATTAGATTTTTCATCTGGCATCTCTATTGGCAAATACTGGGTAAGTTTCCAAGTGCGTAATATGACGAATGAAGTGCAAAAACGTTATGCAACTTCACCATATGATGGTAATAGCTTAGAAGGTGAAGGCCCAACTAACCGTATGCTTTATATGGCTCAAACGGGCAGAACCTACAGTTTAGGCATTAATGGCAAATTTTAGTAATTATAAAATTAATAAATAGAATTTTAACGATTTTAAAGAGAGCAGCATTTAATACCTCTTAATAGGTATTAAATGCTAAGAGGTAATAAAAATGAATTTTAAAAAATTTAGTCTAATTATAAGTACAATTTCAGTACTCACCGGTTGTGGCGATACCATAGAAGATATGGAAAGTGCGATTGAACTATATCAAGCTGCTATTCCATTTAGTGATGAAAATCTTAAAACCTGTGTAGACAGTGGAATTATTGAACACAGTGTTACTACTTCAAAAGAACTAACTACATTAACCTGCACACAACCGATTGCTGATGTACACGGTTTACATTATTTTTCAGAGTTGTCTACTTTAGATTTAACCAATGCAGGCATGTCTTGTGCTGCAATTAATGAAATGCAAATTCAAATAATTGAAAGAGCAGGGGTTGATGAAGATGAAAGCATCACTGAAATTATTCAACCTGCAGGTTGCTTCTATAATCAGTTTGATTTTAATGACCCATTATTTAAAGCCTGTATAGGTGAAGAAATTGCGTTAAATGCTTTTACTGCTCCAGAGCAGTTAACTTACCTGTCTTGCTCAGCATCAGCAATTAATGACATTCGAGGAATTGAAAACTTTCCTAACCTGGTACAAATTGACTTAAGTGCTACAGCAGTGCCTTGTGCTGATTTAAGTGAGCTTGGTGAGTTATTACCTGATGCTGTTATTACTAGTCCTGATACCTGTTCTGTAAGTAATATAGCCTTTAGTGACCCAGTACAAATTTGTGTCGATGCACAAGTGCCAGCAAGCGGTTTGGTTTTAGACTTTGAAATACTGAGCTGTAATGACCCTTTAGTAATAGACTTAATGGGCCTTGAACTACTTACTTCACTGACTAGCTTAGATTTAACTGGCACAAATGTAGATTGTATTGAGCTGTTTTATTTAAGTAAAGTATTAACAGAAACTACTATTACAAAACCAGAACAATGCATCATTACTGCTGAAACACCGTTAGCTGACTTACCACCGTTTGATGATCCTATTATGGCTGCCTGTATTTATAAAAAAGGCAATGAAGCGGCAACTTTGGTTGGTGATATTATTACGCTTAATTGTGGTGCTACCACAGGAGTTCCAGATAAAGAGTTAACCAGTTTAGGGGGATTAGAGAGTTTAATTTCTATGACTAACCTAATTATTAACGCGACCAAGGTAGACGATTTTCAGCCATTAAAAGCACATCCATCTTTGAAAAACATTAGCTTATTTAACCTTAAACGATTAGATAATGATGATATGAGTTTTATGCACCAGCATATGACCTATTTAACAGATTTAAATATGGGCGGCGCAACCGGCATGAAAGATTATTCACAATTTAATCAAATGACTAATCTTAATTTCTTAGGTGTGGCTAATCAAAATTTAACTGGTGTTGGCGATTTAGGTACCATTATTGAGTTAACTCAACTGAAAAAGTTAAATATTAAAGCCAACAAATTAACAACAATTGATGGTTTACATAGCTTAACTGAGTTAATTGAGCTTAATGTTACTAAGAATTCTAATTTATCTTGTGAGCAAATCAATGCCTTTAAAGCGGCGGTTCCTGCTGCTAACGTTATAATGGACCAAGGCTGTTAAATAACTAAGGCATAAATAATATAATATTATTTATGCCTTTTTTGTATCTATTGTATTGAGTGATGTATTGAAAATGATGAATATTAAGTTTTATGTAATTACTTTAGTCCTAACATCTTTGTTAGGTACTTCGGCAATTGCGAAGCAAGAAAATAGTATTAAACCAAGTGCCGCGATGAAGCGTTATCAAGAAATGTGGGAAAGTAAAAACCCCTACGATAATGAATTCTACTCTTCTTTTCGTTATAAACCTTTAAAAGGTTTAGAAATGGAAGAGGGGGTTAGCCGCAGAGATGCAAGCCAAATACTTAAAGTAGCTGATACCTATTACGTCTATTATACCAAAGTTGACATGAAGAACGGTGTTGTAGGTTATGCAAAAGCGGATGCCACCACGCCGGCAAATACTTGGGATTTAGCGGATATCTTTTATGCAACTTCAAAAGATACCTATACATGGAAAGAGCAGGGACTTGCTATACCAAGAGGGCCAAAAGGCGAGTTTGATGATCGCAGCGTATTCACTCCTGGAGTTCTAGCATGGCAGGGGAAGTATTATTTATATTACCAAGCGGTAAAAGCGCCTTATAACCAAAGAACTAAAAATGTTATCGGCATGAGTTGGGCTGATAGTCCTGAAGGGCCATGGCATAGACACCCAGAACCGGTGTTAACATCGGGTAAAAGTGGTGTTTGGCAAGGCGAAAAACCTATTCGTTCGTTAATAGAAAAAGAAGGCGATTTTGATAGTTTAAAAGTACATGATCCTTTTCTTTTAGTTTTTAATGGCAAAATACATCTTTATTACAAGGCTCACCCGATGGGGTTGTCAGGGCAGTTAAAGTTAACTTATCCGGATTTTTCAGGCGGATTAGCCATTGCTGAAAGCCCATTTGGTCCATTTATCAAACATCCACAAAACCCAGTTTTGAATAGCGGCCATGAAGTGGTGTTATGGCCCTATAAATCGGGCGTTGCTGCTTTAGTTACCGCTAATGGCCCTGAAAAAAACACCATTCAATGGTCACCAGACGGGGTGAACTTTGAAATTAAAGCGCATGTGGTTTTACCACCTGATGCGGCGGGCCCCTATGTACCGGATGCATATACCGATACTAAAGATGGTCAAGGGATTACCTGGGGTATATCACATATTGCCCAACGTAAAAATCAGCCATGGCCACATTTAATGCGATTTCAAACTGATTTGACCGGAACTAATAATAGAAAATTTAAGCGTGAAAATATACGTTTTAGTAAAGATGCACTGATTCAATCAGATAAACGCTAATTAACATTTCAAATAAAAGTGAGATAGAAAATGAAAAGATTATTAATACTTATAACGGCTATGGCATTTACCTGTGGCGCAAATGCTGGACAACGTGATTACGCTAAACTTGATGTTAATGATGATACCAAGTTAACGCTGGAAGAATTTATGGTTCATATCAAACCACAAGGTATTGAAAATATGACCAAAGAATTTCATCGACGTGATAAAGATCAAAATGGCACATTAACCCAAGAAGAATATACCCTTAAAAAGAAATAGTGATAGATTTTACCTAACCCTATTTCACCATTAAAAGAGGAATTAAAATGAAAAAACTATTAATATTAATCACCGCATTAGTTATTACAAGTTCAGTACATGCTGGACAGAGAGACTTTAATAAAGTGGATGAAAATCAAGACAGTCAGTTATCTTTAGCAGAGTTTTTGGTGCATATTAAAGCAGACAAAGTTGACAGAATGACGGGTATCTTTAATAACCGTGATAAAAATAAAGATGGTTTTTTAACTAAAGAAGAATATACCGTTAAAACGAAAAAAGCGTAACCGCTAACTTTAATTAAAGTGTTAACCAAATTCCTTGTTATCTATTATTGCCCAGCTGAGTTTATTAGTTGGGTAATTTTTTATCTGTAACTATATTACTGGTGCTGTATATGCGTAATAAACGATTAATTAAACTCTTGCTATGCAGCTTAGTTGCAAGTTCACCAGCATGGGCTGCGACTAAAATACACGTTACGAGTGATGGAACAGAAAAAGGTAATGGCAGTATAGAAAAACCATTTGCTAACTTAGATCAAGCAAGAAATAAAGTAAGACACTTGCCTAGTAGTAAAAAGAGTCAGGGTGTTGAGGTTATTGTGCATCAAGGCAAGTATTTGGTAAATAAAACAATTCAGTTTTGGAAGGCTGATAGTGGTTTGGAAAAATTTCCCATCACATATAAAAATGCAAAAGGTGAAAACCCTGTTTTTTTTGGTGGAACCATTTTACCTGCAGATAAGTTCTTGTCTTTAACCGATGCACATTTCATTAATAACCTTGTTGATAAAAATGCGGCAAACCATATTAAAGTGATAAATCTCAAACAGCTCGGTATTACCGATTATGGAGAGATTACCCGTCATGGTTGGAATATTCATAACTCTAGTGAAAGAGTTGCCCCAGTAAGCTTGCAAGTGGCTGGCAAACGAATGACCTTAGCCCGTTGGCCAAATGTCGATGAAGATAGCGAGTTTATGACTTATCAACACTATCTACCAAAGAATAGACCATTACGCGGTTATGAGAAAAAAGTCCAAGCAATCATCGATAATGCGCATTTACCGGGTGATGTTACTTTCACTCATGTGGTTGACGAGGGAGATAGTGCTTCACAAAAACCAAAGGGTAAAGGTGGCACTTTTGCCGTTGCATTTGACCGCATGAAGTATTGGCAAGATATCGAGAATATCTTTGTTGATGGCGTTTTTGCCTCTACATGGGAGTGGAGTTATAACCGACTCGCTAAAGTTAATATAGATAAGCGTGAAATTACCCTCGCTGAGCCAGAGATTAATGGCGTGGGAATAGGAGAGTCAGTCCGTTTACCACATTTTCATTTTGATAATATTCCTGAAGAAATTGATCAAGCGGGTGAATACTATATAGATCGTGTTAAAGGATTATTGTATTTATACCCCCCAGAAAACTTCCAAGCGCTAGATATTGTCTTAACCACACTAAAAGGGCCAATGATAGCCATTGAAAATGCACAAAACATTGTCTTTGATGGTTTAAGTTTTACCAGTGGCCGTGATATTGCTTTTAAAATTAATCGTAGTCATAAAATTCACATTAAAAATGCCACCATTGCAAACTTTACCAAAGGTGGTATTGCCATAAACGGTAATAATAATGTGGTTTATAATACTCATCTCTATGGGATTGGCGCGTACGGAGTGCACTTAAATGGTGGTAATAAGCAAACCTTAAGCCCTGCTAACAATTTGGTGCTTAATTGTCATATCCATGACTTTGGTTGGGATCAAAAATCCCAACAACCGGGTGTTTTAATTGACGGTGTTGGTCAATATGTCAGCCACTCAAAAATACACGATGGCACTCATTTTGCCATCAGAGTGCGTAATGCCAATGACGTGGTAATTGAGCGCAATGAAATTTTTGACTTGCCTAAGTACCATCATTTTGATGGCGGAGCGTTATATGTATTTAGTGGTTACAATGCTCAAAATAGAGGTGTTGAAATAAGGCAAAACTATTTCCATGATATTCCAACCATTGGCGTTTACCCTGATAACTATACTTGGGGTGTTCATACTTATGAAAATATTTTCAACAATGTGGGTGTCAAAGCCAGCAGAGCTGCTGTTTTTGTTAATGCTGGAGGTGATAATCGCACTTATAATAATATTTTTATCGATACGGTTCTGCCTTATGGGCAAGGTATACAACCTAAAGCTGAGCGGTGGATGACTCACTGGAAAAAAACACAATTACGTTTTGGTCATGGAAAAGTGAACAATACGCCTTATGCTAAATATCCCGACTTTATTAGATGGTTAGAGAAAAAAACAGTGGATGAACTCTATCGTGGTAAGAGCTATGTAAATAATAATCTTATTTATAATAGCCCTAAGGTTCAATTACTCCCTAAGGCCATAAAAAATGGCACTGTTGATCACACTAAAAGCCTACAAGTAGAAAACCAGTGGCTAACAAATACCAATCCCGGTTTTGTCGATATTGACAAGGGTAACTTTAACCTAAAAAAGAATGCGGAGGTTTTTCAGCATATTCCAAATTTTATCCAACCAGAATTTGATGACATGGGCTTGATTAAGCGTTAATCCCTTTGCTTTAAATTCAACACAATGTCAGTGCAATTTAGTTATTCTCTTTTGATAAACAGCAACCAGAGAATAACGACTGTAAAAAAAGCTGACAGTTTTTGTTTGTTTAATGACAACACACTTCTTGGCGATAAATAACAGTAAAAAACCCTCAATTTCATCGTTGCTAGTGAATTTCATTTAAAGCATTCATTATCGATGTATCACTATAATCATTTGTACTGTTATCTATTAGTTTTTATAGTCAGTGCGGTTATTATAACTACAAATCATCTTGGTTTTGGTGTTTTAATTAAGACACTTTAAACTATTTAACTCTATATATGTCCATATATTCATGGTTTTATGTATTCTTATCTTTAGCTGTTGTTGTTTGTTGTGTCAGCTTTGTTTACACTTATTATTAATAAAAGACACCTGACCTTTGGGGCTTACTGTAAAGTGGTGTTTTTTATAGTTAAAAATCACCTGGCATGGGTTTTGCTATATTCCACTGTAGATATAACAACAGTTAATCGTAATACGGTTATATCGCAATAAACTAATAAATACATGTTGTGGGGATAAAGTAAATGACACTAAACCAAATAATAAAAATTGTTGCCGCTGTATCGGCTTTAAGTTTAACTTCGATGTCAGCAAATGCTGGATTGATTACCGATCATGAGACTTTTGATGATCAAGATACTTACACTATTGATTTAACGTCTAATTTAGAGTGGAAAGATTTAACAAATGAAAATAAAAGCTATGATGAGTATGTTTTATGGTTAAACGGTCCTGATAACACAGATTCACAATGGAAGCTGGCAACATGGGAAGAGTATAAGGGATTGATGAATAACTGGTTCGATTTTTCCACTGAATATACTGGTTGGAAGAGAACTATTGCTGCTAATGATGCCTCTAACAATGCGTCAATACTTGCTTTTAATACCTACTTCGGCAGTACTAATAATGATTCAGCGGCAACAAATGGTTTATTACTTTCTCCTAACAAAGTAACTTTTGGTAAAGTATTAGGAAATGTAGAACCCGGATTTAGATTTATCACTTCTTTTACAAACGAAAAGTCAAAAGATACAAAATTTAACTATCACGGTGCTTGGTTAGTACGTGATTATGTCGCTGATGTTAATCCACCAGCAGATGTACCAGAACCAGCGACTTTGGCTATTTTTGGTTTAGCATTAGCAGGTTTAGGCCTATCACGTAAAAAGTCACAAAAAAGTTAAACGAAGATTTAAGTTGATTTATTTTAAAAACGACCCTTGAGGTCGTTTTTTATTGTCTTAAAATCAATTTAATGATTTTAAATAACAATTAAATCAACTTGGTTAAATACTTACCTTGCTGTTATTTAACAATAAACAAATAACCTCCCAAACAGTAAATAAATGATTATTGTTAACAATAGACAAAGTTGGGTTGATGGGATAGTATCAATACAATTAAAAAATATAATAAATGGTGAACTCAAAATGAATGATTTAACAACCGGTATTGGCTTTGCGTTAGTGGCAGGGGTTATGTTGGGTTTATATGCGTTACCGCAAAAATATACCCAAGGCTTTAAAGAAGAAAACACTTGGGGCCTGTTTTTTATGCTGACGATGTTTGTTGTACCGCTAATCGCTACTTTAAGTATTATGAAAGGGCCCATGGCTATTTTTTCAGCCATTTCCTCAGACGTATTAATGACTATGGTCGGTGCCAGTATATTGTGGGGTATAGGGGTTATGATGTGGGGAAAAGCTATTCATCACATTGGCGTATCTCTCGGTTTTAGTCTCTTTATCGGCACGGTTATTCTTGTAGGTTCTTTATTACCTTTTTTCGTCGACACTGTGCCACAAGGCAATGCGCTTATCGCAATTGTATTAGGTCTATTCTTTGTGTTACTTGGTGTTATTGCCAATGGCCGTGCGGGTATTTTACGTGAGCGAGGCAAGGTAGTTGATGAAAATTCAGATGACTCGACTGGCTCGATGGTCAAAGGTATCGTTATTGCCGTTGTTGGTGGTTTATTAGCGACTGGTTTTAGCTTAGCTAATGCCGTAGGACGTCCTCCACTACATCAAGCAAGTATGGCGCAAGGCAACCCTGAATGGGTCACTGCGCTTGCCGTTATGTTTCCAATATTTTTAAGTGGTGGTGTCGTTATGGCAGGCTATTTTGCTTGGCAACTCACCCGTAAAAAAGCATGGCCTTCATTTAAAACGCCACACTTTGCCAAAAATTTGGGACTGATCTTCATTATGGCCTTTTTCCATTATGCTGCTTCTGCTGTTTTTGCCTATGCTGCCTTTAAACTTGGTGCCTCGGGCAATACCGTTGGTTATGCTATTTTTAATACCGCCTGTGTTGTTACTGCCATTGTCAGTGGCATTATTTCTGGCGAATGGCAAGCCGCTCCAGCTAATGCGCGTAAAACTATGTATTTAGGTTTAGCAAGTATGGTTGTAGGTATTCTAATTATTTCTGTAGGTAATACATTTTAATAAAAATAAGGTAGTGTTTTATGGATATTAGTAAACAGTTTTTTGGTGAGGTAGCAGGACAAGCGGTCGACTTATATAGTCTTTCTAACGACAATGGCATGACAGTTAAAATTACTAACTATGGCGGCATAATAACTTCAATTATTGTACCTGATAGTCAAGGGGATAGTAGTAATGTTGTTTGTGGTTTTGATACGTTAGCGGGTTATTTTAGTGAATCTTATATTAATAATGCCCCATATTTTGGTGGTATTGTTGGTCGTTATGCTGCACGCATTAAAGATGGGGCTTTTTCACTTAATAGTGAACAATACACACTCGCGACAAATAATGCGCCCAACCATCTTCACGGTGGCATTGTTGGTTTTGATAAAAAAATCTGGCAAGCAAAATCTTTTCAAGAAAGTAATTGTGTAGGGTTATCGTTAAAGTTGTTATCTGTTGATGGTGAAGAAGGTTACCCTGGTAATTTATCAGTAGAGGTGCAATACCGCTTAACCAATGAAAATGTATTAAAAATAGCGTATTTTGCGACTACAGATAAAGACACGCCAGTCTCGCTGACTAATCATACTTATTTCAATTTGTCGGGTTTTAAAGATGATATTAAAGGTCATGATTTACATATTGACGCGGATAATACTTTAGTACCTGATGAAACTAATGTACCTGTTGGCGTTATTAAAGCAGTTGATGATATTGACAACTTTAATCAACAAAAAAATCTAGGTAATGCTATTGAACTATTAGATTTTGGTTTTGAACATTATTATATCTTTAATAAAGGCCGTCAGATAAAAGATCACCTAGTACAGTTATCGGATCAGAAAAGTGGTCGATGCTTGAAAGTAGTGACTACTGAGCCAGGTATGTTGTTTTATACCGGACACTTTACGTCAAATGAATTAAACCGAGAAACGGGTGAGCAATATGGACAATATCGAGCGTTATGTTTTGAAACGTCTAAGTTTCCAAATGGGCCTAATATTACTGCTTCTCCTAACAGTATTTTAGAGTCAAAAGATACTTATCACGAAGAAACTGAATTTCAGTTTAGTTGGTAGTCTATTTTAAAAGAGTAATAAATAATCATGATTAAAAAGTTAGTAGTTTTAGCGGTAGCTTTATCACTTAGTCAAATGACAAGCGCACAAGAATACCAAGCAAACTGGGAATCGTTATCAAAACACAACGAAACACCCGAATGGTTTCAAGATGCAAAGTTTGGTATTTATTTTCATTGGGGACCTTATTCAGTACCTGCATATGGCAATGAGCATTATCCTCGTACTATGTATGGGCACCCGAGTGGTAAAAAACCTGTAGAGAATAAACAAAAGCGTAATTATAACTTAGGTGTTGGTTTCCAAACCTTTCGCGAGCATGAGCATCATAAAGCGGTCTATGGCGATCCGAAAGAGGTGGAATACCATGATTTGATCCCAATGTTCACTGCCAATAGCTTTAATGCCGAAGAATGGGCTGATTTGTTTTATCTCTCGGGTGCTAAATTTGCTGGACCTGTTGCTGAACATCATGATGGTTATGCGATGTGGGATTCGGCACTTACCCCTTGGAATTCGGTTGATACCGGACCCAAAAGAGATATTGTCGGTGAAATGGCAAAAGCTATTCGAAAACGTGATATGAAGCTTATCACCACTTTTCATCATGCCAAAGCAGGTGATCCGGGTGACGTCGGTAAAAAAAGACGGCAGTGGCACTATTTCGGTCGTGAACAATATCTTTTGCGTAATAACCCCGAACATAAAGACAGTGAAGATTTGCAAAAACTTTATGGTTCAATGCCTAGAGATGAGTGGCTTGGAATGTGGAATGGTAAATTAGAAGAGGTTATTGATCAGTATCAACCGGATATTATTTGGTTTGACTCATGGTTAGATAGGATCCCTGAAAAAAATCGTCAAGAATTTGCTGCTTATTATCTTAATGCTGCTCAGCAATGGGACAAAGACGTGATGATTACTTACAAGCAAGAAGATATGCCTCTGTCAGTAGCGGTTGTTGATTTTGAAAAAGGTCGCATGGATAAATCAACGCCATACAGTTGGTTAACCGACGATACCATCAGTGCTGGCACTTGGACGACTACAGGTAGTTGGTCATATACCGAAGAGTTACTTATTAAACCTAGTGCTGAAATTGTGCATACCTTAATTGATATTGTCAGTAAAAATGGTCAGTTGCTTTTAAATATATCACCAACCGCCGATGGTATAATTCCTCAGGCTCAAAAAGATTCTCTACTTGGTGTTGGTAAATGGTTAAGGGCAAATGGTGAAGCTATTTACAATACCAGACCATTCACTATTTATGGTGAGGGGCCTAAAAGAATGGCCTCATCTGGACATTTTGTTCAAATGATAGCTGCTTATAATGAAGAAAACATTCGTTTTACTACCAATGAAAATAATATTTATGCCATTCAAATGGGTTGGCCAGGCAGCCATAAAAAAGTTGTTATTAAAAGTTTGGCAACAGCTAAGTTAAATGGCCTTGAAATAACTAGGGTTTCGGTGCTTGATTCGCCTGAAGTAATTAACTGGCAAGTTACTGATAAAGGGCTAGAAATTATTAGCCCCTTTCAGGCGTCAAATAAAATAGCGATTAGTTATAAAATTGAAACCAATGGAAAGTTTTAGCTGATCATACTTGTGTGACAACAATTCATTTAACTTACAGTTATTGTGCGTTAAATGAATTGTATTTCAAATTGTTTAACGCTTTAATTTATCTTTCATATGCGCTTCAAGCACCATTGTGGCTTGAAAAAAAGTCGCTTCATCATATCTACCCACTTGATCTCGTGGGTTTCTAAAGTAGGGATTGTTTTTCCCTTGCGTTAAGTCACAATCAAAGCGGATTAAAAACGAATTGCTTTCAACCACACGTCTAACATCATTGGGGTTAAGAGTACTTTCACTAATATGGCTTAAGCCCCAAGAAACGCCTTGTCCGTTGCCACTATCAGAAAAAGCATCAGGGCAAAATGGCCCACCAGCGACAGGGGGACAAGTTACAGAAGCCATAATGTTAAAGTTAACACCATCTTGTGCATATTGAATGGTATTCTTTTCAGGACCATCAACACACAATAACGCAGCAATGCCTTGTTTATAAGGGAATAAAAAGGTTTCATGGCCGGAGTTAAGTAACGGGTTAATGGCTGGTTTAACATAGGGGCCTTGAGGCATTTCGGCTATGGCAACACCTTGAGCTCGAACTAAGCAATCTTTGTTTTTACTCATAGGTTGGCCTTTATAAAACAGCCATATTTTTCCTTGATAAACTAGAGGGTAGGGGTCATGAACCGCACCACTATCCCACTGATCTTTAGCACCTAACTCTACTATGGTTTGTTTGCTTCGTGTCCAAGGGCCTTTTGGTGTATCAGCCCAAGCCATACTGACATCACAATGGTCACCTTTATCGTTAGAGAATATGCCGGTGAAGCTTTGAAAGTATAGATAATATTTATTTTCGAACACTAGTATGTCAGGCGTGGTAGCTGATCTGTCACCATATTGCCCCAAAGGAGCTCTTGCAACCGCGACGCCTTGTTCTTGCCAGTCAAAGCCATCTTCACTGGTTGCATACCATATATCGGCAAGGTCCCAATCTACGGCAGGTAAATTATCACTGCAATTATCCATACCAACAGGGCCACTGTGTGTTGCTCTGCGGGTATACCAAACATAGTAAACACCTTCAACACTTATAATTTTACTGGGATCGCGACGTGAAACTCGTTCATCTTTACCTAAATCAGTGATACGAGAGTATTTAAAATTAGTGAAAAATTCATTGTCTCTGTCATCAGGGTTAGGCCATACATCATACAATCTCTGCATTGCATGGCTTAGTCCTTGAGGTTTTTCTTTTGATAATTTTGCCAGCATAAAAATTTATTCCTGATAAAAAAATAGACCTCTTTCGAGGTCTAAATTACATGGGAGAACTGTTTGTATAACTTCTTTAGAATGCTGCTCTAATACCTAAACGGAAAGTACGGCCATTATAACCTTGATAATGGTTACGATTCGTTGGCACTGCATCACCTTTTAACAAGTTACCTTCAGACATAGTAGATTTGAATGTTTGGTTACTTTCTTCAAGTAAGTTGCTGACACTACCAACTAAGGAAATGTTTTTGGTAAAGTTATAGCTAAATGACGCATCTAGTTGACCATATTCATCATTCCAAACAGTATAACCGTCAAGGCTGTCTGATATTGCATTTAATGATTCAGAGCGCCAGTTATAAGCAAGGCGAACCATTAATTTATCACCTTCATAAAAACCCGTTAGGTTATAGCTATGTTCAGATTGATTCTCAAAAGGTAGATCAACTTCTGGATTTGATGCACTAGCAAAATCTGCTTCACTCGATGTTAGCGTATAGTTAGCTTGAACACCATAATTTTCCATGCCAGGAATCATATCTAAGGTGGTTATAAAACCTAACTCTAGACCTGCAATGGAACCGCCATCACCATTAACAGGCTTAGTATAGCTTTCAAAGTATAGAGGATAGTCAATAGGTTGTCCGTCTGGTGTATCAGAACAAAGGCAAGCCATAATTTCTTGGGTATAAAATGGCGTACGGGTAAACTGCTCGGTTTCTAAGCCATCAACGACTGTTTGACCTAATGTTACATCTTCATAAATAAAAGAACTGATGTCTTTATAGAACACACCGGCTGAGAACATGCCTGTTTTACTGAAGTAATATTCGTAAGATGCATCAAACTGGTTCGCCTTATAAGGGTCTAGATACACATTACCATCTATATAGCTATCTTCATCTTGAAGGTCCCAATCAGGATCTTCTGAGGCATCAAGCTCCATCCAACCATCGGTTTGGGCCTTGCCGCCGGCAGTTGCTTGGCTAAAATCAGGTCGAGCGATTACTGTTGCCGCAGCAAAACGTAATACCATGTCGTCATTTATCTTATAACTTAAGTTAAGACTTGGTAAAAAATTGTCATAGTCATGTTTATAATGAAGCTCATTCAGTGGTCCGCCATTTCTCGCATTATAAGAGGTGCCAGTTAAACCATGGCTCTCTAGGTCAGTTCTTACGTAACGAACACCGACATTACCAGTCAAGTCACCATCAAGTAAATAAAGGTTTGCTTGTAGATAAGCCGCTAGCGTCGTTTCTGTGTTATCGGCAGAACCACGTCTGTCTGGCGTTTGGCCGATAGTTTCATATACACTATCAAAATCCGTGAAATAAGTTCCGACACCATCATCGGTGAAACCATAAACGTCGTTCATCCAGTCAATCATGGCAGTTTCGGCTGCATCAAAGCTCTGAATCGAGTTCCAACCTGTTGGCACACCAGCACTGCCTTTACCACCTAAAAAGTTAACTGGGTCCCAACGAACAGCAGTCTGGTCATGAAATAATGGTTCAGCGGCCATTAAGCTAACATAATCGCCAGATTCACCATTTATGTTTATGCCCCACGGACCTAGATTTATTTTATCTGATAAGACAGTTTTTGTTCGCTCGTTCCAGCGGAGACCGGCTTCAAGCGAACTGATATAGTTGTTGTCATCAAGCGCATATTCAAAGTCAATATGAGCGGAGGTATCTTTGTCAGTATTTTGTTGTGGTGCGCGGGTAATTGAACCTTGAACTAAACGGTTAAGGTTACCGCGATTATCTGTAAAGTTTTCATCAGCATGGTTATATTGCACGCTAGGATCGTAAAATTCAGGATAATCTGCGTCGTTAGGATTAAAATAACCCCATTGACGGTTAGCGCCCATCACGAATTTAGCGTCATGTCTATCGCCATTCCACCACCAATGGTCATAGTTGTAGATCGATTGTATGATTTCGTCAGTTTCCGCTTCAGAATAACCAATACCTGCAGAGATAGTGAGGTTATCTAACTCTAGTTCGCCCCCTAATTGCAAAGTTAAGGTATCAATATCGGAATCAGTACCTATATCACCCGTTTGAACATATGCACTATTGGCAATAAATTCTGTGACGGTATTGGTGTTCGGGTCGGTAACAACAGAACTATCTACTATGTCGGCATAACCACTAGGGAGCCAAGTCGTAAAGCTAGTTAGATCTGTTTTCTCACTTACTCTAGAGTAAGTGCTATCCATATATATGTTTAGATTATCAAGTGGTTGCCATTGCAGGTTAACCATCAATGAATCACGCTCAAGGTCGCGACCTTTAGTTTGAACCCCCCAACGTGTTGGATAATGGCCTTTGTCAGATTCTGACCAGCTCCAGTTACTAATAGCATCAGTTCGGGTATTAATTTGCTCATGTGAAACAGCGGCAGCAATACCAAAAGTATCTGTTATCGGTGTTGTATAAGAAAAAGAGAAGGCGGGAGAGGTTTCCTCATTATTTTCAGTATAAACCGCTTCAACAAAAGCCGTGCCTTTTGCTTCACCAACATCTAAAGGACGGGCGGTAATAATATTAATGGTACCACCGATACTACCTTCCATTTGGCTAGCTTCAGGCGTTTTATAAACTTCAATTGCAGAGATCATTGAAGATGGCATGCTACTAAAGTCAATGCCGCGACCATTACCCGCAGAGGCAATGGTTTGACCGTTGATTGTGGTCAAGTTTAAATTTGGCGCAATACCACGAATCGTAACTTCGGTACCTTCACCATCTTGACGGTTAATACTAATACCGGTGATTCGTTGTAGAGCTTCGGCGATGTTTCTATCAGGCATTTTACCTATGTCTTCAGCAACGATGGTATCTGATATCACCTCACTAAAGCGTTTACGGTTAACCGCTTCAAATATTGAGCCGCGCAGGCCGGTTACTTGAATTACTTCCATTTCATCTTCTTCAACTTCCTTACTCAGTTGTTCTTGTGAGAAAACGGTATTGGCATTTAGTGTTAGTAATGCTAGTGCAGACAAGCAGGCTAAATTTATCTTACTTCGGGAGAACTGTTTCATGGTTTTACCTATTTTTATTGTGTTTATAAGAAATCAAAATTAAGAGCTAACTATTCTTAAGTCTCATTCACTATTAGCTTGGGTATTAGGTTGTTTATTCCCATAAACTTAATAGCTACTTTATATGGGATAGATATTTTATATATAGTTGACAGTAGATTGTCAACAATTAACATTATTGCATTTATTTGGTTTTTTATTTTAACGTGGTTATTATAGGTTAAGGTCATGCGTGTCTTTGCCTTGGTAATGTATTAGGTGAGTATGTTATCGGCTGTTTTAGTGGGGTTCACTAATGACTCAGTTTAGGGTGTTTGTGTTTATTATAGTCAATAGTCATTAAATGTTTTTTTAACTTATTTTGAATTTAAAATTGAATATGGCTTTTAATTTGAAAAGTGTTTACAGAGACAACACTAACTGATAGTTTTCTTGTAGATTGTTAACAGTTAATTATTTGATTGAAATTTAATGGTAGGTATAAATGACAAGTTGCATAGAAGTTTCCACTTTACAACAAGTGAATAAGCCACAATTATCTAGAAGAACAATGTTTAATTACGGCGTAGGCGATTTTGGCAATAATATAATTTGGCATATGCTGGGATTATGGCTCGCTTACTTTTATACAGATATTTATGGTTTACCTGCCAGCCATGTAGGAACAATGTATTTAGTCTTAAGGGTTTTTGACGCTGTAACCGATCCCCTTGTCGGTTTTTGGGTAGACAGAACTCAGACTAAACATGGTAGTTGCCGACCTTTTATTTTATATGGCACTGTACCGCTTACGATTTCTTTTATGATGGTATTTTATGTACCTGATATTAATGAAGTAGGTAAGCTAGTATATGCATATTTTAGCTTTGCATTATTAACGTTAACTTACACTATTGTTAATGTGCCATTTTCTGCGATGGCAGGATTTTTGACCCATGATTCTGATGAACGAACACATTTACAGTCATATCGTTTTGGGCTAGGAATGCTTGCCTCTGTTTTTGTTTCTTCTTCAACCTTGGTACTCGCTGATTTTTTCGGGCAGGGCGATATTCAACGTGGATTTTTTCTGACTGCAGCTTTATTTGCTGTGTTAATTAATGTTTGTTTATTTTATTGTTTTTCTACTGTAAAGGAACGTTTTCATCCAACACCGATACAAAAAAGTAATAAAAATAATGCTAAGGGTTGGATCGATGATCTCATCAGTGCATTCAAAAACAATCAGTTAGTTGTGTTATTTTTAGCTAATATTATTTTTTTTATTACCCTAACATTAAAGGGGACTACCACAGTTTATTATGTACAAAACGTATTAATAAACGCCGAAGACAAACTTATCCAATTTATGACTTTTGGTACTATTGGGGCAACACTTGGTGCCGCACTTTCTGCTTGGATGTGGACTCGTTTTGATAAAGTGAGAGCCTACAAAATATTAATGTTTTTTTGTGGTGTTTTAAGTGCTATTCCGTATTGGTTACCCGGCTCTGCTTATCAAGTTATTATGGTGTTAGGTGTTGTTTCTTCTTTTCTTTCCCTAAGTATGGTACCACTAATTTGGAGCATGCTGAGTGATGTTGTTGATTTTGAAAAATTACGGAACGGCAAGGATAAATCAGGTTTATTCTTTGCTTTGTTTTTATTTACTTTAAAGGTTGGTCTTGGTGTTGGGGGCGCCATTTCACTCTGGGTGCTAGGTTCAACTGGTTATGATGCTAATTTAGTAGAACAAAATCTTAGTGTAATTAATAGTTTAAATTTTATTAGTACATTGTTGCCTGGCCTGCTCTTTATTGGCTCAGGCATTATTATGCTGTTCTATAATTTAAACAAAGAGAAACGACAAGCGATGCGTTTTGCCTTATATGGTGAATGAATATTGACGAATAATTTAGGAGGTAACTGTGGCAAATGTTAGTGCAGCAATGAAAAGGCATCAAGTTGATGATAGTAATAATGAACTCTATACCCGTTTTAGGTATCAGCCTATTACCGGTTTAGGATATGAACAAGGAATTAACCGCAGAGATCCAAGCACCATTATTAAAGTTAAAGATATATTTTATCTTTGGTATACCCGAAACGAATGTGCAAAATCGAGTTGGTTAGATGCTGATATATGGTATGCAAGCAGTAAAGATGGCATATCATGGCAAGAGCAAGGTCCAGCTGTTATTAGAGGGGAAGAAGGTGCATGGGATGAGTACAGTGTTTTTACCACTGAAATATTAGTTACGGACGATAAATACTACTTATGTTATCAAGCTAAACGTAATAATGATCCGTTAAATGTTGTTGGCATGGCTTGGGCTGAAAGTGTTGATGGCCCTTGGGTTAAGCTCAAAGAGCCTATTTTAAAACCGACACCAGATGGTAAGTTAATCAATCCTACTGAGCATGGTGATTCTAACTGGGGAGCAGCACTTGAAATAGGTTCTTGGGATAGTGGGGCAATTCATGATCCAGGCATTATTAAATTTAAAGATCAATACTATTTATATTATAAAGGTCACGCGATTGGTGAAAAAATGTTTACTGATTCTAAGTGGGGACTAGCAATTTCGGATCGCCCAGAAGGGCCTTATATTAAACATAAACTTAATCCGGTTTCAAATAGTGGTCATGAAACCTGGGTTTTTCCATGGAAAGAAGGTATAGCCGCTATTGTTGACTGGGCTGGCCCTGAAAAAGGCACTATCCAGTATTCACCCGATGGGATTAATTTTGAAGTCATCACTATATTAGAAGATATACCGCCGGCAGGAGGTGCTTATGTACCTGATAAGTTTATCGGAAATGGTGATGGTCAAGGTTTCTCATGGGGTGTTGCTCATTATGGCTCATCTGATTGGTCATTTTTAGTAGGCTTTACTTGTGACTTAACTCGAGAGGGTGATAAAGATTTGGCTTGGCATAATTATAAACATTACAGTGCGATTAGGGATGTTTTAAAGGACCCTGAAAAATTTGGCTTACCTAGGGATCATTTATTTAAGTAGGATTAACTTTCGCGCCTTTTGAAGGTTTTGAGCATGCTTTAAAGACAAGATAAAGTAGTCCATAAAAATAGAGACTACTTTGTTGAATATTAAAGTAGTCTCTAGGACGGATACGTTTAAAGTAGTCCAAGGACGGAATATACGCAGGAATTCAATTATTTGATGTTAGCTTTGAGCGCTTTTACTGCAGATTTACTGTCATTATTCTTTAATGCGTTTAATATACCTTGGTGTTCATCAATACATGCATCTGCAGTATCTAGGCGTTTATAGTTCATGCGCATTCTATAGATAAATGGCTGCCACAAGTTAACCAAGTCTTCTCCTCCAGCCTTATAAACAAAAAAACGATGAAAACTAATATCTAAATCAGTGACTAAGGCATAATCTTGCTGTTCGAAAGCCTTTTGTAACTTGAGAAGTAATTCCTCTAAATAGCTAAAATCCTTATCATCCAGAGTGTTCGCGATAGTTTTTAATGCAAAGCTCTCGATATCAATTCGGATATTAATCATTAACGGCTGTAGCGAGGTATCAGGTGCAGTATTAACACTGACACCACAATTATTTTTTGAAACCAATAAACCTTCTTTACTTAGCTGTAATAATACGTCTCGAATAGGCCCTCGAGATACACCAAAACGCTCCGCTAAAGCATGCTCTTTAAGTTTTGTATTTTCAATCAATGTGCCGTTAATAATATCGGCTCGTAATTGATTTGCAATTTGATCTCTCACTGAAACAATTGCGTTGTTGTCAAACATAAATTATATTTTCCCTAAAATACTGGTGGTTTATTGTGTTAAACCACCAGTATATATAAAACAATAGATTGTTAACAATAGCCAGTTGTTATTTTATTTTATATTCTTCATATAAACAGTTTTCTTATCTAGGTATTGTTCTAAGCCATACTTTCCATCTTCACCGCCACAACCACTCATTTTTAAGCCATAATGGAAACCTTGATGTTGTTCGCCAATGCCACGGTTTACGTAAACTTCGCCGACTTCCATTTCATCAATGCATTGTTCAATCCATTGTATGTTTTTGGTATATAGGTAAGCCGATAAGCCGAACTCACTATCGTTAGTATTTGCAATCGCTTCTTCAATACTCGATATTCTGATAACAGGCAGTACAGGGCCAAAACTTTCTTCTTGAACAATTGTCATGCTTTGAGTGACGTTTTCTAAAACCGTAGGCTCATACCAAGCGCCATTTTCAAAGCCTTTTACGATGGCTGGCTTACCACCATATGACAAAGTGGCACCTTCAGCTATGGCCGTTTTTACTTGAGAATCAATAAAGTCGACTTCGCGCTTATTTACTTTGGGTCCCATTTCACTTTCTGGATCAAGTGGGTTACCTACTTTTAATGCACTGACTTTCTTAAGGAAAATAGCCATGAATTGATCATAAATTTTCTCATGGACATATAAACGTTCGGCACAGGTACAAACTTGGCCACAATTGGCAAATCGTGCCCAAAAAGCATCTTCCGCCGCAGATTCTAAATCAGCATCGTCCATCACAATAAAGGGGGCTTTTCCACCTAATTCCAACATCACATGAGTAAGGTGCTCAGCACTGCTATGATAAATTGATTGTCCTGCACGGGTACTACCCGTCATGGTGATCATTTTAGTTATCGGACTTTCGCATAGATATTTTCCAAGTTTAGAGCCGGTGCCATTAACAATATTTAACACACCTGGTGGTAGGCCAGCCTCATTTGCAATTCGACCTAGTTCCATCGTTGTTAACGGTGTTTCCGCTGTAGGTTTTATTACTATGGTATTTCCGGTGATTAAGGCAGGTCCTATTTTTCTCCCCGCTAACGCGAGTGGAAAGTTCCAAGCAGTAATACCAACAACCACACCTTTAGGGTATTTATGAATATATATTTTTTCATCTTGATTATCTGAAGGTAAAATATCACCTTCCATAGTTAATGCATGATCACAGGCATATTCAATAAACGTTGCAGTGGCATCCACTTCAATACGGGCAAGAGATAATAATTTTCCTTGTTCTTTTACCAATAATTCAGCTAACCCTTCAGTTTCATTGCGTATACCGGCAGCAAATGTTCTTAGAATTTTTGCTCTTTGGCGTGCGGGTATTTTACGCCAGCTTCGCTGCGCTATTTGTGCGGTTTCAAGTGCATATTGCGCATCTTCATTACATCCTGATGGAATACAGCCCAGTAATTCACTTGTGCTAGGTGTAAATACTTGAATTTCGCCATCTGCTTTAGAGGGTATATATTCACCATTAATGAAGTTAAGTTTATTTTTTATATCTATCATTGTTATCTCCCCATCCAGCCGCCGTCTACTAAGACGGTGCTACCATTCATGTAATTAGAAGCTTGAGATGCAAGAAATACAATTGGACCTGCAAAATCTTCTGGTTGTCCCCATCGACCTTGTGGGATTCGAGCAAGTATTGATTCACTGCGCTGTGTATCTTTACGTAGTGCTTCAGTATTGTCGGTGGCAATATAACCAGGTGCTATAGCATTGACATTAATACCTTGGCTTGCCCACTCATTTGATAAGGCCATAACGAGTTGGCCTATCGCGCCTTTACTTGCTGCGTAGCCCGGAACGGTAATACCACCTTGGTAAGTAAGTAAGGATGCAGTAAAAATAATTTTACCTGATTTTTGAGTAAGCATTCGTTTGCCAACTTCTCGTGTTAAAATAAATTGCGAATTTAAATTAACATTCATGACATGATCCCAATATTCATCGCTGTGATCTACAGCAGGGTCGCGTTTTATTGTACCTGCGTTATTGACCAGTATATCAATAGTTTGATGATTCGCATTCAAATCAGCAATAAAACTATATAAATTTTCTCTATCTGAAAAGTCACATTGGTATGCCGTGAATTTTTTCCCTAACGAGATAATTTTCTTTTCAATAGTTGAATCCTGTTTTTCAAGCGATGCAGATACGCCAATAATATCGGCTCCAGCTTCGGCAAGCGCAACCGCCATACCAAAACCAATGCCTCGTTTACAACCCGTGACCAGTGCTGTTTTACCAGTAAGGTTAAATTGTTCTAAAATCATAGTGTTAAACCTCTGCTTGACATGAAACTAAGGCTTTCATGCCTTGTGGGTTACCATCCATTGATGAGAAGGCATTATTGATATTTGTTAAAGTCGAAACAGAGCTTATATAAGGGTCTATATTTATAGCTTTTGTCGCGATAAGTTTGATTGCATTATCAAAATCTTCAGCTTCATATACGCGTGCCCCAAGTAGCTCTAATTCTTTCCAGAAGAGCTGGAACAGATCTATGGTCGGTTTTTCACTGTGGATAGCTACCATACAAATTCTAGCTCGGACGGCTGTAATTTCTGTCATGGCTTCAATGGCTTGTTTTACTCCGGATACTTCAAAGACGACATCTGCTCCGCGACCACTAGTCCATTCTTTAACAACCTTAGTAAGGTCTTCATTTAATGGGTTGATGGTACTAATTTCATTGTTTCTGGCAAAAGCAATGCGAGATTCGTTAACTTCTGAAATTAACACCTCAGCCCCTGCTGCTTTAGCAACTTGAGCAACAAGTTGGCCAATAGGTCCTCCGCCAATAACAACTACTTTTTCGCCCTTGGCTACTCGGGCTCGGGCAACATCATGGCAGGCTACTGCTAAAGGCTCAATTAGTGCCGCTTGTTTAAGTGAAACGGCAGCCGGTAAACGATGTAATGTTCTCGCTTTAACTGTCCATGAACTTTGAAATGCTCCCGGACTGTCAATGCCCATAAATTTTAAATTATGACATATATGCGAATGTCCGGCCATACAAGCAGGGCATGTGCCACAGAAATCTAGTGGTCTTACTACAACCTCCTCACCAAGTTTGAATCCTTTTACATCTGTGCCCATCTCAACAATGGTACCTGACATTTCATGGCCAATAATCTGTGGCGGAGCAACACGTTGATCCATAACACCATGATAGATGTGCATATCGGTACCACAGATACCTACATAGCCTACATCAAGGCGAACTTCATCAGAATTTGGCGTGATGGGTTGACTCGGTACTATGTTAAATTGTTTGTTGCCTATGTATTGTGCAGCTTGCATTTTTTAATCCTTGGAAAATATAGTTAAAGGTTTATTTTGTGATCACGTAATAGTTCGTCATCAAATACCACTCCATGACCGGGGATATCTGGCGCTAAGGCAAAGCCGTTTTCTATTATTAATGGATGTTTTGTGTATTCATCAATGGGAAATGAATGTACTTCTAAGTAACCAGCATGCGGCTGAGAAGCCATTAAAGAAACATGTAACTCATGCATACCATGACTACATATGGTTAAATTATTTGCTTGAGCAAGTGCGGCAACCTTTAACCACGCTGTAATACCGCCAATATTGGAGGCATCAGGTTGTAGGAAACTCAGTTGTGCTTGATCTATCGCATCTTTAAACTCATAAATGGTGTGCAAGTTCTCACCCATAGCAAGAGGAATATTTATTTTGTCTGCTATTTTTGCAAAACCTTGATAGTCATCGGGCAGGGTCGGCTCTTCAAACCAAGTAATGTCGTATTGTTCAAATGCTTGACCCGCTTTAATCGCTTGGTCTGTCGTCATTGAATAATTGGCATCAATCATGAGATCAACATCTTCACCGATTAAATTTCTGACAGCGGAAATACGTTCTACATCGGTTCGATAGTCACTATGACCAACCTTAATTTTGACCGCATTGAAGCCTCGATCTAAATAACTTTGCACATTGCTTAACAGCTTCTTTTTTGAAAAGTTTAAGTCTATTCCACCTGCGTATGCTTTAGTTTTATTATCATTGCCACCAGCAACACACCATAATGGTAGGTCAAGGCGTTTACAGCGCAAATCCCAGAGTGCGATATCTACTGCTGATATTGCAAATGAGACAATGCCACCACGGGCAACATAATGTAGGTGCCATGTCATTTGTTCATTTAAATATTCAATTCGATTTGAATTTTGTCCTTGTAATAAGGGCTTTAACTCTTGTTCTAATATTGAATATATTGCTTGTCCACCTCTACCCCCAGTGTAGGTATAACCAACACCTTGAGTGCCATCTCGACAGGTTATCTTGCAAAGTATTAACTCAAAGTGAGTATGGTCACCATGCTTTGCATCAGATAATACTTCCGATAAAGGGACTTGATAATATTCAATTGAAATATTTTCTATTTCACTATTGGTAGATAAACTCATATTAAAAAACTCATAAAGTAAATTGTTAACAATCTACTTTATGAGTTTACGCAGTTAAATTCACACGTCAATAGCTACCATAAAATATATTTCTAAATAGCTTGTGAAATTATCAATATGATATATTGGTTAAAGATTCAATTTTAATAATGAATTTTTTTGTTTACCATTTTAATTTATGTCTGTATATTAACTATAAAGTACACATTAACGATTGTACATTTAGTATTAGATATTTGCTAATAGTAAGTTCAAAAACTATTAATAGCTAAAACCAAAAGGTTGTAACATGAAGAATTTAATTATTGCCACTTCTTTAATTTTTGCACTTAACGTAAGTGCTAATGTTAAAAATAAGGAAGCTAATCAAACAGGAAAGTATCAAGATGATGTTCAAGCAGTACAAGATTGGGCAAAAATTGATAGCCGGCCAATTCCTACCTGGTGGCAAGATGCTAAATTTGGAATCTTTATCCATTGGGGCGTTTATTCAGTGCCTTCATATGCGGTAAAAGGTACATATTCAGAATGGTATTGGCATAACAAAGACGGCTTTCCTGTTAAGAAAAAGAAACAACTTCGCCATGATAAAACGAATGAATTTCATGATAAAAACTATGGCAAGGAAAAGCAATACTCAGAATTTGCTGAAGATTTTACCGCGGAAATGTTTGATGCTGATCACTGGGCTAATGTTTTCCAAGATGCCGGCGCCAAGTACGTGGTTTTAACCAGCAAACATCACGATGGGTACACTTTATGGCCAAACAAGCATGCTTCAGATAGTTTTGGTATGCCGTGGAATAGCCAAGATATTGGACCAAAGCGAGACTTGGTGGGTGAACTCACTGATGCAGTAAATAAAACCAGCGTTAAAATGGGCTTGTATTACTCTCTTTGGGATTGGTTTAACCCTGTATGGAAGAAAAACAAAGCCGAGTATGTTGATAAAGTTATGTTGCCACAAATGTATGAAGTGGTGAATAAATATAAGCCGGAAGTGTTCTTTACTGATGGTGATTGGATCATGGAGTATTCGAAGTGGCGTAGTTTAGAGTTTCTTGATTGGCTAACAGAAGAATCGCCAGTTAAAGACAGTGTAGTATTTAACGACCGTTGGGGAAAAGTTAGAAAAAATCATGGCGGTTATTACACTACAGAATATGGGGCAGGGTTAGCGGATAATTCTCAACCGTGGGAAGAGAATAGAGGAATAGGTTTTTCGTTTGGTTTTAATCGTAACGAAACTTTAGCCGATTATAACTCTACCCAGAAACTGGTATTGATGTTGGTTGATATTGTCAGTCGCGGAGGTAATTTTCTTTTAGATATTGGTCCTACTGCCGATGGTAGAATTCCTGTCATCATGGAAGACCGTTTAATAGAAATGGGCAAGTGGATGAAAGTAAATGGTGAAGCTATTTACGGTTCACGTATGTGGAAACACGACTCACAATGGTCAGCAGGAATCAATCCTGGTTTTAATGATGAAGAGAGTTTTGGTGATCGTCGCCACGGTGGTTATGACGTATTGGCCGTAACTGTGAATCCACCAGAAGGCTATGCGTATAAGGAGTTATTATTTACTCAAAAAGGTAATGATATATTTGGCATGATGCCTGTATGGCCATCGAGCAATAAAATCACCATAAAAGATATTAACATTAGTAAAAACACTACTATAACAATGCTTGGAGTGGATAAAACATTAGTTTTTACCAAAACACCGCTCGGCATTGAAGTCACCCTACCGACATTTTTACCTGGTAAATTACCCGCTGAATATGTATGGACCTTAAAAGTTACTAACGCCCAATAAAAAAAACACCGCAATTAATTTTATTGCGGTGCTTTCTATTTAAATACAATAAAATTAGTTTGTAAGGCTGTCCTATAATGTATTGCAACAAAAAAATAATCTCAATATTTACTGCTACTACATTGCTAAGTGCATGTGGTGGCAGTGATTCAAGCTTAGAAACACCATTACCCATCGAAGCCCCACTTTCATTTGCTATTAGCGGTGTGGTTGATCGACAAGTTAATGAAAATACGGCTTTTATAAGTAGTACTCCATCCACAAGTGGTGACACACCTATTGGTGCACTCACTTGGTCTCTTACCGGTGTAGATGTTCAATGGTTTAGCATAAATAGTAGCACTGGCGTTTTTTCTCTTGCGGCTCAAAATTATGAGTTAGCTAAAGATGAAGATACAAATAATGTTTATCAAGTAACTATTGAAACGACAGACAGTGAGAATAACAAAGCAAGTAAAGCTATTTCAGTAACGGTGCTTGATGTTGATGATGGTGAAGTGATGCCTACGCCAGATCCTACTCCTGAACCAACACCGGACCCAGTACCAGCACCAGAAGTTTGTGTTGTCTCACCTGAAGCTATCAATAGCAATGCTCTTTATGTTTCACCAACGGGTCTTGATGCTGATATTGTCAGTGGTTCAGAGGCATCGCCATATCAATCACTCTCTTATGCTTTATCAACCATTGCAACTGCAGGAGTGATTAACGAAGCAGGTTTAACCATTTATTTACGAGAAGGCGAATATCACGACTCAATCGATAGTTTAAGCTTAAATGGTAGTGAAAATAATCACTTATCGATAGAAGCTTTTCCTTGTGAAACGGTCACTTTATCGGGCGCTGCTTCTATAGAAAGTTTTAAGCTTGGTGATTGGCAAAAATTTCATGGTGAAATTTATAAAATTGAAATTGACCGCCCGGTTTGGAAGTTGTATGTTGATAATAAGATGCAAATGGTTTCACGTTGGCCTAATGCTAACTTTGACATGCCTTCGATAACAAACACTGCGTCAGTTTATTCTGCAGCTGTATGGGCTGAAGGCGAACAAGATAGTGGCTCTAAAGGAACGAGCAGTGATGATTGGGGCAACAAAAAGGATGGTATTATGACTAATGATATCAGCGGTTCAGACCACCTTGTTACTTATCACAACTTATCTTCAGCAACCGACTATAAAGGTGATCTCCTTGATGTAACTGGAGCCATTATTGTCGCTAATACCGCAAGCTTTTATACCTTTACTCGTCAAGTGAAATCTTATAACGACATGGATGATAATTTTAAGGCCTATAATGCGTTTACAGGTGCTTTGCATAATTACCCTAATAAAGATATCGCACACCTTCCGGGTAGCAATGTTTTTACTTATGAGCCAAGTTTTAAAGCTTACAAGGCTAAAAAACTCAGTTATTTTCTTGAAGGCAAAGTTGAATTAATCGATCAAGCTGGTGAGTGGCACTATCAAGTTGAATCTGGTAAACATTATGTCTATTTATGGCATCCTCAAGGTGGGAAGCCAGCGTCAGATGTTAATGTGCGTGATATTGGCTACGCCTTTGATATTGCCAACAGTAACCATGTCACTATAAAAGGTATTAATTTCTTTGCTAGTACACTTCGTTGTAACCCATGTAATAACATTACCATTGCAGATAATATTTTTACTTATAGTGCCAGTGATAGACGAGTACTCAAAGAGTTTGGCACTACAGATACTGGTTATGGTAGAAATCAATATATTGAGCTTTACTCGGCCTTAGATAAACGTATCAATAGCGGTATTGTTTTTAGAAATAACAAGGTTACCGATAGCGGCGTGCAATCGTTAATCGTTTCTGGTGGTCAATCGGTTGTTACTAATAATCTATTTAAGCGATTAGATTGGACAAGTGCTGATACAGTAACTCCTCATGCAACCGTTATGATCCGTGATATGGCTGCGCAAAAAGTAGAGTTTAGCTATAACACCATGGATATTATTGGTAACTCAACTATGTTTGTACCAGAAGGTGGCAGCTTACATGCAACTTTTAATGATATGGGGACCGGTGGTTTTGCACAAAATGATGGCGCAAGTTTTCAACTACGAAAAGCGCAACAAGCGGCAGTAAATATGGCCTATAATTGGGCTCATGACTCAGAAAAATATGGTATTCGCTTCGATGCGCCTTTTAATACTACAAATGAAACATCAGGTGGCCAATGGGGCATGATCCATCATAATGTCGTGTGGAATGCTAAAGGTATTATGGTCAAAGGTGACGACCATCGTGTCTATCATAATACGATGTGGAATAATAAAGATGTTGATTTACGTATGCTCATTGATAGCAACATTTTCTATCGCCATGAACGATCTATTGCAGCCAATAACGCAAGTGACTCTATGTCTTCAAAGCGAGATAGAATGACCGATGTTACAGGCTTGTATTTAGGTGAGAATATGAACGATGCACGTATGAACTTTAATGGTGCGATATTAGACGACTTTCCACTTGAACAAGTATTTGCCGATGAAGAGGCTGAATCTGAAAGGTTAGAGCCACAACTTATGGATATTCATAACCGTGACTTTAGGCCTAAACGAGGTGGCGAATTGCATGATACCGGGGCGATAATCAATAGCCCTAACAGTTATGATAATTATCTAGGCTCTGCTCCTATGCCACAATATATTGAGTCAGTTTCGCAAGGTTTAGCATTAGACTTAGGTGCTTATGAGCTAGATTCTGCTTATTATTGGATACCCGGTTTCAAAGAAGCACAGGCGAGTTTTCCTATTCCACGTGATGAAATCACTGATAATGAAGCGTTATCGGTTACCCCAACTGTTTCGTTAATGTGGCGAGAAGCGTATCAAGCAACAGAACATTATTTGTATCTTAGTTCGTCAAAAACTGACATAGAGCAAGTAGAAATTGCTGATTTAGACCATTCAACATATAAGGGAACCTATAGAGCGAGTGAGGCTAATATTTTTCAAGACAGTGACGGTTTGAGCGTTGGAACTTACTATTGGCGAGTTGATGCTTTAGTTAAAGGGCTGGTTGTTAAAGGCAGTCTTTGGCAGTTTACCGTTAATTAATCAGTAGGTTAAACTTAAATAAGCCGCTACTTTTATTTGGCGGTTTTTTTATGTAAAGCAATAATTGTTAACAATCGACAATTGTATGTAAGATTTGTTATAGTGGTAACTAGGATTACGGATTGTTTCAATACTTGTGTTCAATCTAACTTTATCCATTATTATATGAGTGTATTAACTATGAAAATTTTTTGTGGAACAACCCTGTATTTGTCTCTTTTATTGCTATTGTTGACTGGGTGTGATGATAAAGATTTAACGCTTTCAGCTGAAAAGATACCGGTAAAACCTCAACAAAGCGCGGCTATGCAAAGGCATGTGGTTAATGATAGTGATAATGAACTTTATGGTCGCTTCAAGTATCAGCCGTTAGATGGCTTAGGTTATGAAGAAGGAATTCACCGTAGAGATCCAAGCTCGATAATAAAAGTCGATGACGTATATTATGTTTGGTATACCCGATCTAAAGACCCAAAATTAAGCTGGCTCAATGCTGATATTTGGTATGCAACGAGTAGTGATGGCGTTAAATGGCAAGAGCAGTCTGCAGCTGTTAAACGTGGGGCACATGGAGAATATGATGATTTAAGTGTCTTCACTACAAATATCCTAGTAGCCGAGGGTAAATATTACTTAACTTACCAAGCAGAAAAAAAAGACGGCTATGAAATCAATGTTGTTGCCATGGCAAAAGCGGACTCACCTGATGGACCATGGCAAAAACTGTCAAAACCCATTTTAACGCCCACTTATGATGGTGAATGGCAGCCACACCCTAAGTGGGATAATAAACTTGTTGCCGTAAAATCAGGCTCTTGGGATAGCCGAATGGTGCATGATCCTGCTGTCATTCCTCGTTTTGGAAAATACTTTCTTTATTATAAAGCTCATGGTATAGGCGATACCATGTGGGCTGATTCTAAATGGGGCGTAGCCATTGCGGATAAACCAGAAGGCCCTTATATTAAAAGCCCATTAAATCCAATTACAAATAGTGGTCATGAAGTGTGGGTATGGCCATGGAAAGAAGGCATCGCTGCAATTGTAGATTGGGCAGGCCCAGAAAAATCTACGGTGCAATATAGTGCTGACGGAGTTAACTTTGACGTTAAATCAACGTTAGAAGATGTACCTCCTGCTGGTGGGGCTTATATTGCTGATAAGTTTGACGATCCTAAAAACGGTCAAGGATTTACATGGGGCTTAGCGCATTATGGGCGCAGTGATTGGACGTTTTTAGTACGGTTTGATACTCAAATGTTTCAAGGTGTGAAAAAAGATTTATCTTGGAAATCATTCCCTCATTACAGCACAATAAGAGATGTGATGGTTGATCCAGAACGTTTTGACTTGCCTAAGGGAGCTTTACTAAAACATAAGTAATAGCCAACCTCTTTACTAATATTACCAATGGAGCAGTGCTTTAAGCCTGCTCCTTTTTTATAACTATCAGTTTCTTTACATAGCCTTTACATAACTACTCTTGCAAAAAATAGCCATATTGCGTATTATTTATAAAAAACATAGTTTAAGTCGGCTTATAAAAGAAAGATATTATGAAATATAACAAAATTCGATTAGCTATCAATGCGCTATTGGTCACTACATTTTCAGCTTACTCATTAATGGCTCGAGCGCTCCCTGAAGACGGTAATGTAAAGACTGAAATGTTTGAGCCCACTATTGAGTCATTGCAACAATATAAAACACCGGAATGGTTTCGTGATGCAAAACTTGGAATTTATTTGCATTGGGGGGCATATTCTGTCGCAGAGCGTGGCGAGTGGTATGCCCGTAAAATGTATCAACAAGGCACGGCAGAATACAAACATCATGTAAAAACCTATGGTCACCCATCCAAGTTTGGTTACAAAAATTTTATCCCGATGTGGAAAGCTGAAAACTGGGATCCGGATGCCTTAGTTGCCTTATTTAAAAAAGCAGGAGCTAAATATTTTTCTCCTGCGGCTGTTCATCATGATAATTTTGATTTGTGGGATTCAAAATACCATAAATGGAATTCTGTCAACATGGGTCCCAAACGTGATATCACTGGTGAGTGGAAACAAGCAGCAGAAAAGCATGGTTTACGTTTTGGTGTCACCACCCATTTATCTCGTGCATATAGCTGGCTTAATGTCGCTAACCAGTCTGATAAAAAGGGGCCGTTAAAGGGCGTGCCATATGATGGTGACAACCCTGAATTTGATGACTTTTATTTTCCAAAGCATGATGATACTCATAAACGCGCTGCTGAAAAACCACCAAAATGGTGGCGTGATCAGTGGGCTGCCCGTATGAAAGATTTAATTGAAAAATATGATCCAGACCATTTCTATTTTGATAGTGCAGTACCTTTTCGTGGTGAAGATGCCGGTAAAACAGGCATGGAAGTTATCTCGTACCTTTATAATAACAGTATGAAAAACAATGATGGAAAACAAGAAGCGGTTATGGCGATTAAAGCGCGTCCATGGCAAGGCTTATATGCTGAAGGAATGGCAACTTTAGATTTTGAACGAGGTAAAGCAAGCCATATTTTAGATGAACCTTGGCAAACTGACGATTCTTTAGGCTCTTGGGGTTATAACACACAGTGGCCTAATGGCTTTATGGACACCAATATGGTGGTTGATAAATTCTTAGACATGATCAGTAAAAATGGCAACATGCTATTAAATATTCCCATTAAAGCCGATGGTACTTTAGATGATAAAACGGTAAACGTTTTAGAAGGCATGGGAGAGTGGTTCGACATTAATGGCGAAGGTGTTTATGGCTCTCGTCCTTGGTATATGTATGGTGAAGGTAAAACCAATGAAGTACCTCATAAAGCAACAAAATCACCGTTTAAGAAAACAGATATTCGCTTTACCACCAATAATGGGTATTTATATGCTTTTGTTTTGGACTGGCCAGGAGCTGGTAAAGAGGTAACGATAGAAAATATTACCGCGATGAATAATCGATTATCTGCGGTTGAATCGGTTTCTATGCTTGGCAGTGATAGTCACATAAAATGGCGTGAGAATGGCGATGGTTTAAAAATCACTATGCCTAATAAAAAGCCTGGTGCTCATGCTTTTACCATGAAAATAAAGTTTAAAGGGCGCTTTTAACGTTGTGATGTTTTAAAAGTTTTGAATGTGGGTTCCCAACCGCATCATTGCCAAACCTAGCAGTTTGGCTTTTTTTTAGTAAAACTCTATTGGTTTAAAAAAAACAGAGTTTGTAGAATGAGAATGTTATGAAAAAATTACTGCTAATACTTTTTTTCTTGCTAGCAAATAACACCATTGACGCACAAGTTTATTTTGTTGCCACTAACGGCAATGATAATGGTGATGGGTCCGTTAGGCAGCCTTTTTTAACCATTAAAAAAGGCGTAACTAAATTGAGTCCAGGAGATACACTTTATTTAAAGCAAGGTCGTTATTATGAGCAAATTGCTGTGAATGAAAAACGCGGGACAAAATCGCATCCTATAACCATTGCCGCAGCGCCTGGAGAACACGTCATTTTAGATGGCACTGATTCATTACCCGATAACTGGCAACTAGTAACACCAGAGTCAAGAGCAGGGAAATTAATACAAGATGCGCAATGGTCGCGTTTAAAAGGCAAGCTATACAGTCTTGAATTAACTAACCCTATTTATTCATTAATATATAACGATAAGTTGATGAGTGATGCACGTTGGCCAAATGCTCGTTGGAATGATCCATGGCGATTAGATCGCTATATGGTGCTTCGCAGAGCGTCAGAAAAAAGTACAAAAGGTAAGATTGAAGATGCACTTTCAACTAAAAATGCTTTAGCTGAATCAAAAACATGGCTAAATTACGATCGTAGCAAATTAAACCACCGTAATGAAACGCTGGCCAATACGGGAGTTTCATTTGAAAACTCTGTTGCTATTCTAAGTTACGCTTGGGGCAGTTGGGCAACTGATGTTGAAGCGCATCAAGCAGGTGAAAATTCTTTCACTTATGATACAGAGTTTAAAAACAGCGGCAGTATTCAAAAAGAAGCAAAAGGGTTCTTAAATAATCGAATTGGTTGGAATAAAGCAAAAAGCAAATTTAAACGTAGTTCTCATTCTGGACTGAGTTATTTCTTGATGGGCTTAGCCGCACTCGATATAGAAGAAGAATGGTGGTATAACCAAGCTACTAGTACCTTGTATTTTATGCCACCTGATGGACAAAAACCGACAGCAGGTAGTGTCAGAGGTAAACGTCGTGATTACCAATTGGTGGCAAAAAACAGTCAATACCTAACTATATCAGACTTTGAATTTTATGGCGCTGCCGCATTGTTAAATGAAGTTGAAAACTCGGTATTACAAAACAGTAAATTTCATTTTTCTGCTTCTCAGAAATTTTCCGTTGGCAATTATGACATTCCAGTCACGACAAAAATAGTGAATAAATATCGTAAAAGAGACAGAAGTATTTTACATGGTAATGTTTTGAAAAATAATCAGTTTACCTACCTTGATGGTAATGCTTTTGAAGGTAGAAGTACGGGACTTACTATTGACAATATACTGATTTATCAAACTCAACAAACCACCTTAGGGTTGGACTCTCGTTCAATGAGTATTGATCGGCCCTTACTAGTTAGACGAGTTACTATTAGTGATGTTGGCGCATCTGTAGGTATCAAAGGGGGAGGGCTGGATTCTACTTACGAGCTTAATAATATTACGCGATTTGGCGGCTTACAATACGACGGCTCTAGTTTACAAATGGGAGGCAGAAAGCAGTTTATTTATCGCTACAATTGGTCACACGATCACCCTAAGCGCTCTTACCGGTTTGACGCTGGGAGCTACCCTGATTTTGCTAACGCTTTTGGTGAAATGAGCTACAACGTCGCCTGGAATACTCCCGGAGGTTTTGCTATTAAAGGTGATGACCATTTAATTCACAATAATTTATTAATAGGTGATACCGGCTTTCAACTGTTTAATATGAAGCGTTGGGCAAGTAAAAATGAACGAACCTTAGTAGCAAATAATATTGTGCCTTACTTTTCTGCCGGTAGTTATGACTGGGACAAACCTGTGCAAAAGAAAAGTACTAAATCCGCTAAGGTATATACTTCATCTGACTTTTGGTTAAAAGAAAGTAAAAGTAATAAGAAGGTTAATCAGCACAAAGAGAGCCAATTTGATGATGGTAATAAAGCTAAAAAAAGGAAGTCAGTTGTTTTAGCGATTGATAAAAATAATTATCATCAATCGGCAGATCTGGTTTTGCGTGATATTAAAAATTTAGACTTTAGACCTAAAAAAGATTCAGTACTTATTGATGCAGGTTATCAAATTAAAGCGGTTGATGTTCCATGGAAAAATATTGCGATAACAGGTAATAAATCATCCAAAGGTCGAACAATCGATATTGGTCCTTATGAATTTGGCGCACCTAACTATTGGATACCAGGATTTAAGTTTAATACTGCTTCAACGCCTATACCACCTTTGCACGCACAAAGCGTTAAAAGAGATGCGTCATTAATGTGGCTAGGTGCATATGGTGTGAACAAGCATCAGCTTTATTGGTCTATTAACCAGGAAGAATTACGTATAGCAGATAAAGACAGTAATGCTTATAAGGGAGAATATATCAACGACCATAATGTTCACCCATTTAAGGACAAACTGCTCTCAGGACAAAAAGTGTATTGGCGAGTTGATGCTGTTAAAGGTAATGGCATAATCGTCAAGGGCGATATATGGTCGTTCACCGCAGAGTAGATTTCTGCTATTTCATTTATGATTATTAAGGTTGTGCTTATACGACCTTAATTAAAGCTTATCCACTGTTAGTTTAATTATTCACTTTCTTCATTATCTTATTAATATCTTTTGTTTTTATCTATAAAAAACGTAATTACACCCTATTGAATAGCTTTTGCAACTAGCATGAATTTTACAAGTACAAGTGAAGTATTACAGTTGTTAATAATTTATTTCTGTTTATTTATGTGTTGTATCTAGTTGATAAGTAACAAGTTGAATTGTGTTTTTATGTATTAAAAATGTAACTTGGTGTATTTTGATGTTGACGATGAAAGTTATTGATGATAAAAAGGTTGCAATGTTTTTTATAAATTAAAATCACCTTGGCGTTTTTTAGATATAACTATCTTTACTAATTGTATTGTATGTTTTTAAGAATGTTTAATAAGTGATTGTTTTAGCTAAGTTGTAGGGGAAAATATGAATCGTTTTACTAAAAATAAAATCACAACAGCAATATCGACAGTGTTCATTATGTCATCGAGTTGTGTATACGCAGCAGATAATTTAATTCAGCAAGCTGATTTTGAAAATGGAGTAATTGATCAATGGGTGTCTGCTGGCGGAACCCCTACAATCATCGATGATGCAACCTTAAATAGCAAAGTGCTGGAAGTTTCAGGACGCTCTAAAGATTCTTCTGCGGCAAAACAAACGCTTTCTGGTTTAGTTGCGGGTCATACTTATCGATTTACAAGTAAATTAAGAACGACATCCTTAGGAGCAAATGTAGGTATTGGCATGTCTTATCGAGCTGATTTAACAAAAGCTGACGGGTCGCCGAAAGATACTTATACCACGATTGGTACACTTACTCCATCAGCAGGTGATTGGGTAGAGTATAGTGCGGAGTTCACTTTGCCTGAAGCTTTTGATGATTCAATGCCGGCAAAAATTTGGATTAAATCTGGTGGCGGTACGGTTACTAGTGTTTATGGTGATGATTTTAATTTAGTTGACTTAGATGGTGATAACCCACCTTCACAATATTCTAAACCAACCACATATACTGACGATGCGGGTAATAGCGAATATTGGACGGCTAATGATCTTTTAGGCAATAAGCTGGATGTAATGCGCTTGGCACATAGTGACGATTTAGTTAATCCTATAGCAGGTAAAACTTCTTTTTCTCAAATAGATACTTGGTTAACCGAAGAAGGTAATACCGATTGGCGCTGGGCTACTTTAGCCGAAATGCAAGCCATCCATACCTTTTTTGATGGGGCTGATAACGCCACGAATATCGCCTCGTTTTTACAATTAAACGGCGGTGCCTGGGCCCCTAAAGAGGGAACTGAAGAATGGACAGCATTGATCCCAACTGAATCTCAATCTTTAGATGAAGGAACAGATCCTCATAACGCGCCAGCCTATAAAATAGGTGTTAATAATCTCACTACTTCGTTCGGAGCGGTAAGTTATGCCAAGAACTTCAACGCTAACGGACTTGTCGGCGCAGGTTTGTTAGTTAGAGAAGTTTCAGATGCCATTACTTTAGAAATTTCAGCGCCAAGTGATATTAATGTTGAAGCTACGGCAACAGCGTCTTCAGTCACTTTGGGGACACCTGTTGTTGTCGGTGGAATCGCCCCAGTAGAAGCTGCCGTTGCAGATAATAACGGTCCATTTACTGTTGGGACTCACACTGTTACATGGTCAGTAACTGACGCAGATTCAGTGCTTGTTACGGCAGAACAAGTAGTCATTGTTACCGATACCACAGCCGCTACCTTTGATACATTAAGTGATATCACCATAGAGGCATCTTCACTTTCAACTGATGTTGCAATGCCCACCGTTAACGCGAGTGACTTAGTTGATGGTGATATTGTTGCGACAAATGATGCACAAGCCAGTTATGCGGTAGGAAGTTATGTAATAAACTGGACGGCAATTGATACTGCAGAGAATCTAGCGACAACAAGCCAAAACTTAATTGTGCAAGATACCACTAATCCAGTATTTGAGGTATTGGCTGATATAAATATTGAAGTGGATGGTGGCCAAGCTAACGTCATTATTTCACCTGTAAGTGCAAGTGATTCAGTTGATGGTAGCATTATAGCAACTAGAGACTTGGCCGATGGTCTATATGATGCAGGAGAGCATATCATTACTTGGACAGCAACAGATGCTGCCGGTAATTCTCAAAATGCAAGCCAAAAGCTAATCATTATCGATATTAGCGATCCTATTGTTTTTGATGGTGTCTTAGAAACCATTAACGTTGAAGCGAGTGATACCTTAAGTGACGTTTCATTAATTGCACCTACGGCCAATGGCGGCACTATTACCGCAACTGCTGATTTTACCGGACCTTTTAGTGTTGGTGAACATACTATCACTTGGACTGCATCAGAAGGTGAAGATTCATTAACGCAAATACAAACTGTAATTATTACCGACAGCCAAGCACCTGTATTTGGCGATTTAGCCGACGTTCATGTTGAAGCGACCGGTGCAGAAACTGAAATAGCAATGGCTAGTATCGTGACTAACGATATCGTTGATGGAGACGTTATTGAAACCAATGATGCTCCTGCCACCCTAGTTATTGGCAGTCATGACATTACATGGACTGCAACAGATACTGCGGGCAATAGTTCAAATAAAGTGCAAAAAGTGATTGTTGAAGATACAACCTCACCAATATTCGCTGATGCAATAAATGTGATTATAGAAGCAACAGGCATTGAAACCAATGTGGCATTAGTTGCCCCAATGGTAACGGATGTAATTGACGCTGAATTAATCGTTGCTAATGATGCTCCTGATCTTTTCCCTCTAGGCGATACCACCGTGACATGGTCAACAGTTGACACTGCTGGCAATACGGCAACAATTGACCAACTTATTACAATCGTAGATACCATTGCGCCAGTTTTCTCAGCGCTAACATCATTAGTGTTTGATGCGACCGATACTGGCACTGCGAGCGTTATAATTCCTAGTGTTTTAGCTATTGATAGCGTTGATGGTGAAGTTTATGCATCAGCCGATTTGGTTGATGGTGAATTTGCAGAAGGTACATACACTATTACTTGGACGGCTATGGATGCCGCAGGTAACGAATCTACGACTAATCAAACAATCACTGTTAATGCTTTCAATGATAACCCCGAGTCAAGTTATTCAAATAACAACTCATATAGCAGTGATGATGCTAATAATTATTGGACGATCAATAATATCGCAGGCAATAAGCTTGATATTATGAGGTTAGCTGCAAGTGATGATGTTGGTAATGAAAATGCTAGCTTTGCTACCGTAGAACTTTGGTTAAGTGAAAATACCGATTGGCGCTTTGGTACTTCTGAAGAGCTTGTTGCACTTCAAGCTTTTTTTGATTTAGCAACCGCCGCTGAAAATGGCAACGCTTATTTTGAATTAAGCAACAGTCAGTGGGCACCAACGTCTAGCCCTTCTTTTTGGAATGTTTTAATTCCAGCTGAAGCAAAAGACCCTGCAGATCCAAGTCCTGCATTTGGCTTTAAATTTTCTTCCTCTGTATTTGGCACTGTCGGTTACAAAAAGAACTTTAATGCCTCAGCTGCAGGCGCTGCAGTTCTATTGGTTAGAGAGGTTGCCGCTGAAGTTATTGATACCGATGGTGATGGCTATGCAGATGATGAAGACGCATTCCCATATGATGCTGACGAATGGTTAGATACTGATAATGATGGAACCGGAAATAATGCCGATACCGATGATGATAATGATGGTGTTCTTGATACTGAAGATGACTTACCTCTAGATGCAAGTGAAACAGTTGATACTGATAATGATGGTATCGGAAATAATGCCGATACTGATGATGATGGTGATGGTGTTGCGGATGAAGATGATCAATTTCCATTAGATAGCACTGAGTGGGTTGATACCGATAATGATGGTCTAGGTAATAATGCTGATGAAGATGATGATAACGATGGTGTGCTTGATATTGATGATGCATATCCTTTAGACCCAGAAAAATGGCTAGATGACAGTCCGCCAATTCTTAATGATGTCGCAGAAATCACCATTGATGCGAAAGGCAAATTGACGTTGTTAACTCAGCATAATATTGGCCTTGTACAAGCTGTTGATGAAGCTGATGGCGTAATTGATGCTGAAATTGTTAGCGAAACTAAACTCGCGTCCGGTCGTCATGAAGTTGTTTGGCGGGCAACAGATAAAGTTGGCAACTTCAGTGAAATAACGCAAATAGTAAATATTAATCCATTGGTCAATTTTGCCATGGATAAATTGGCTGAAGCGGGTAGTGATGTAAAAGCTCGAATTTACCTTAGTGGTGAAGCCCCTACATACCCTGTTGAACTGGAACTTGTTGTCAGTGGTAGTGCCTCGGATGGTACTCATACAGCTAGTACACAGGTTATTACCCTTGACTCAACTAAGGCGGAATATACTTTCTCTATTAATGCTGATGCAGAAATTGTGGGTGGAGAAACTATCGAGTTAACTTTATTCGCAGCTACTAATGCAGCTTTAGGATCCAAAGTTAGCCACACCACCACCTTAATTGCAGAAAATGTTGCACCTATAGTACGTGTATCAATGATACAAGGTGATAAGAAGACATTAGTCATTTCAAAAGACAGTGTTGAACCGGTAATTGTTACCGCGCACGTTAGGGATTCAAACTTAGCTGACCGTGGCAATCATAGTATTAGTTGGCATGCGTCTGACCCTGCGATTATTGATTTTATCAGCGATGAAAATTCAAGCACATTTGAATTTGATGTAAGTTTACTCGTGCCAGGTATTTATCATTTTGAGGTCAGTGCTACTGAAGATAGAGAAGATGCATTAACAACGTCGACTAATTTTTCCTTTATTGTCATTGAGTCATTACCTGAATTAATCGCTGATGCTGATAGCGACAATGATGGCATCCTTGATACAGAGGAAGGCTTCGCTGATTCTGATGATGATGGCATTATGGATTATCTTGATAATGAAAGTGATACCAGTATTTTATCAATGGGTAACGGCAATGCAAAAGGAAAGTCTATTAATACTCAATCAGGTCTAAGTTTGAAACTTGGCCGAGCTTCTTTACTCGCTAAAGGCCTTGCCGCCAATGGTGTTTCTGTAACAGAAGAGGATCTTATGGCGCTGGGGAACAGTTTAGGTAAGGACACAAGTAAAGTAGAAGACCCTAACTATTCGTCAGTAAGTGACATTATTGATTTCGAACTGAGCGGGCTATTAGAAATAGGCTCTTCAGCTGCTATCGTTATACCTTTAGCTGATGGCGTTAACCTGCCAGAAAATGCGGTTTATCGTAAGTTTAATATTGATACCGGCTGGAGCGATTTTATTGAAGGTAACGGTAATGCAATAGCTTCAGCTCCTGTATCTGATACTGGCTTATGTCCTGCTGTAAACTCAGTCGAGTATATAAGTGGCTTGAATGAAGGCGATAATTGCATTCAATTAACCATGGTTGATGGTGGTGAGTATGATCATGATGGTTTGGCTAACGGAGTGATTGTTGATCCTGCCAAAGTTGCGATAGATGCGCGTAGCTTTATTGCGAGATCTACTGTTTCATCTATTGAGTTAAATGAAGGCGAGATGATTACTTTAGATGTTTCATCTTCAGAAATTGGTGATCAAGCGCTTACTTATACTTGGCGTCAGTTGTCAGGGATTACAATGAATTTACCCTCTGATGATACAACGGTTACTGTCACCACAGAAGTACCTCAAGTGCTCGAAGATGAAAACATCGTGGTTGAAGTTACAGTTAGTAATGGTAGCCAATATGATACTACCTTGATGAGCTTTACCGTATTACAAACAACAGCGATTATTACGCCAATAGCCACATTGTCTGGTGGTAATTCTGAGACTGAAAAGCTAAGGGCAGGCACAACAATTTCACTGGATGCTTCAGGTTCTTATGACTCTGATTTTAACTCTCTTAGCTACACTTGGCTGCAAACTAGTGGACCACAGGTTGTCTTAAGTGATAATCAAAGTTCAACGGCAACGTTTGTTGTACCTGATTTAGGCAGTGATGCAAAAATTAGCTTTGAAGTGACAATATCTAATGGTTTAGATACGGTAAGTTCAACCAATTTTACATCCGTTGATGCAGTTATTGAAGGTAACTATAAAGACAAAAGTGGTGGCTCAACAGGACTATGGACGCTATTATTATTAGGGTTTGGTTCGCTGCGTCGCACTAAAAAATAACATTGTTAGTCTCGTAAATGTAAAAACCCAACCCTAAGGTTGGGTTTTACACTTTAGATAACTATATGTTTTCTAATTTTTAATTTTCTCATTCTATCGTTTTTTTAGTAAGAACTTTTGATTAAGTTCGATTAAACTGAATTTATTACTGAGATTTATAGAAGAATCATTAATGTGGGTTTGTGACAACGGTGTTTTTCAAGGCAGTTGTCGCCTAAATTGTTAAGCAGCTTCTTTATTTTGCTCTGGATTTAACTCCACAGAGCCTATTGGCTGCCAGTTTCTTTCACTTTTTGACCATCGTTCAGGATGCTCATTTCTTTTTTGTTGATACAGTGTTTTTCATTTCGCAAGTCTCTCAACATCAAGGCCTTTATGCCTTTGGTTTGGCGTGACAAACTTGATCTTGCTATGGCGATGTTCATTGTTGTACCAGTAAACAATGAACATCGCCCATTGTCGTGCTTCACCTAAGGATTTAAACCCTTTAGAAGTCCAGCTAGGGTGATACTTTACCGTTCTAAACAGTGATTCTGAATACGGATTATCATTACTTACCCTTGGGCGACTGCGCGAGGTAACAACGCCTAAATCGTACATTTTAGCTCGCATGGTTAAGCTCTTCATCGGCGCATCATTATCTGAGTGCAACACTAACGCTGTTTTTAAGCATTTCTCTGTCCAAACACTACGCTCTAGCAGCTCCACGGCTTGTTCTCCTGTTTAGTTGTAGTGAACTTCCCAACCAACCACCTTACGGCTATAGATATCTTCTATCATATACAGGTAATAGTGTTGACCTATCACGGTTGTCGGCATATAACTGATATCCTAACTCCACACTTTCTTGGGCTTTTTAGCGGTATAACTCGTTGGTCTTTTATGGCTATTTCTCGGTTTAGCTTTACCTCTGTGGTGCAGCATGTTCTCAGCGTTTAATATGCGATAAAAGCTCAACTCACAAGTAATATATTCACCTCTGGCTGCCAGTATTGGTACTATCTTGCTTGGTGGTAAAGAGGCAAACTCTTGTACATTACAAACATCAATAACCGCTTGTCGTTCTTTAGCACTTAGCTTGTTCAGCGGCTCTGGCCTAATAGCTGTTGGTCTTTTATCTTCACCAATAGCACCATCAATACGCCTACGCTGTAGCGTTCTTGCAAATAAGCCAATCATTTCACACGCTTTATCTTGTCGAGCACCTGACGCTACAGCCTTGCTAATCAGTTGTGCATGCTTTTGCCTATCGGTCAGCGGTATTAGCTGTCCTCTTTTTCCTTCGAATAGGCATCGTACTTTTTTCCTAATACGAGCAATGCGGCAGTTTCTGCTAAGGCCTTATCCTTTCTACGAAGCTCACGCTATAATTCTTTAATGCGCTTTTTATCAGACTTTTTCTCAGGCGATATCTTTGCCCTTCTAATCGACTTAGCCGTGTTCCCTGTAATAAAACCTTGTTTCCAGGCTTTTATTTGCTCAGGGTACAAGCCTTTGGCTCGGCAATATTCACTTAACTCTACTTCCGATAATGTAGATGTTTCGATCACAACAGAAAACTTTTCATCACTTGATCATTTATCTGACGAACTGACTTTTGACACACTAAAACCTGAGACATTGAATTGCTTTTGCCAACTATATATTGTTGAAATATTAATGCCTTCTTGATCTGCAAACTTTCTGACTGATAAGCCACTTTTACTAAGATTATTTAATATTGCTTCTTTAAATAGGCTTGAGTACCTTTGGTAATCCACTAACTTTAACTTACCGCCCCCTTTTTATTTATAAAATTAAATGAGGCGACAATTATCTTGACACAGGGGGATATTGCTAACCAGTAACTTTTCGAATCATAGCTCTGCCAACCATGCGAACTTTAGTTGGCAATGGCATACGCTTTAAATTGGTCTTTACGGCACCCTCGGTAAATGCGGTGGATTTTGAGTAATCAATATTGATATCTAAGATCACCGCTTTATTTGTCTGTGCAAGAGCGCGAGCTTTAGTTATACCGGCTTTTATATCATTGTTACTTTCAATACGAACATATTCTGCGCCAGTTGCCATAGCTAAACCTTTAAGCTTAGTTTGTGGCAAAACAGTGCATGTTTTTCTGTTGTATGGAATTTGTTGCGCTTGCGCTATTTGTGATAATTCACCGTCATTAAAGACACCAATAACAAGTCCCAAGTTTTGACTTACAGCGGTAGCTAACTCCATTGCTGTCATCATAAATGCGCCATCACCCACAATAGCGTGCACTTCTTGTTGTGGTTTTGCCAGTTTAACAGCTATAGCTGCAGGCGTTGCGTAGCCCATGCAGTTAAAGTCAGTAGGTGAAATAAAACCATAGGCCTGATGAATAGGCATTAATTCTGCTGTTAAAAAGGTATGGTTGCCATCGTCAACCACTAAATGAGCATCATCATCGAGCTGTGCTCTTAGTTCATCAAAATATAAAGCGGGATTTACTCTGTCTTTCGAGTCATGTTGATACCACGACTCGCGATAGGCTTTTTTATCGTCGCTAATTTGTTTTGTTATATTAGTTGCATCTTTAGCTGAGCCGATGGCTTTTAATGCGCTTAGTAATTGTTGGAAAACTTGCTTTGAGTCACCTTCAATCGCTATTGCGCTTTTAAAGTTAGCATCAAATACTTGCGGGTTTATATCAATATGAATTAAATTCTCGGGCAGTTTTCCACCAAAACTACCCGTCGCTATTTCACCAAAACGCGTACCAATAGCTAATACGCAATCGGCATTATCAAAAGCATTTTGTGCAGCAGGCACTGCGGCAGGACCAAAACAAAATCCGGCATGTAAAGGGTGATTAGCAGGAAACGCGCTAATACCTTGCATGGTAGTGGCTACTGCACTCGCAATTTGATCACTAATAGCAATTAACTCTTCGCTTGCATGAACAGCGCCCCATCCAGCAAATATCGCTGGGTTTTTAGCTTGCATCAACATTGTTGCTGCGCTTTCAATTTGAGCTACAACGTCTGCGGATAAAGGGGGTTGTGCAGGCGCAGCATAAATTGGTAAGTCACTTATACTCGCTTTATCAAGTTGTAAATTTACCGGTAATTCAATAAATACGGGTCCAGGCTCACCTGAAGTGGCAATATCATAAGCTTTATAGATGGTTTCAATCACTTCATCATGGCTGTTGATTTTAAAAGCGGCCTTGGTAAAACCCGCGACGAGTTTAAGTTGATCCATTTCATGAAGTTGGTAATCAAACTTTGAATCATTACGAATGCCACCCGTAATAACAAGCATAGGGATACCATCAAGATAAGCTTCTGCAATGCCACTGGCAGCATGCGTAACACCGGCGGCAGGAACGATTACTAATGTGCCGATAGAATCGGTAACTCGGCTAATGGCATCAGCCATAAAACCACCATGGCCTTCATGCATTACGAGGCTTGGCGTAATTTGCTCTGAATTATTTAATTCGTCATAAAGCTCAGTATTATGAACACCGGGAATACCAAAAGTATATTTAACGCCAATTTGTTCTAGTGCGTATCGTGTTAACCATGCGGCTGTTTTTTTCATTATTTTTCTTCCTGTTTAGCTGTATTCGTTGCGTTGTTATTTATATTTTTTGCGGCTTGTTGTGCGGTAAGTAAACAGCCGGCTAAAAAGGTACCCTCTAATGATTTTTCGCCATTTGAGCCACCTCCACCAAAACCTGATGCTTCACCAATTGCGTACAAGCCTTTTATAGGCTGAGCATTGTTATCAAGTACTTGTGAGTTTAGGTTGGTTTGAATGCCCCCTAAACTTTTTCTACTTATAAGTGCTACTTTTATGGCTATAAGTGGTCCATGTTTCTCATCTTGAATAGGATGAGGTTTACAAGTTCTTAATTTATCGGCGGCCCACTTGCGTGCATGCTCTATGCGCCTTATTTGGTCGTCATTCCACTGTGATGAAGGCCTAGCTAAAATGGCATCATAGTCATCGAGTGTTGCTTGCAATACTTGCTCATTAATAGCCGAGTTGTCAGTTAAGTTGTTCATTTTATTAGTGAGTTCATGCACTGAGTTGGCAACAATAAAATGATCACTGTCATTTCGCATTTGTTTCACTAATCTATGATTACCCAATAAGGTTTCTTTTAACATAGTAAAGAATTTCTTATCGCGGATCATTTGATTATGCTCAGCACCTGAAACGGCAAATTCTTTACTGGCAATTTTCCAATTAAGTACTTGCCAAGCATAACCTTGTTTTTGCTCACTCATACGGCGGCATAACTCGTTAGTGTCAAAGCCGGTAATCATAGGCTCAGGCCCGATGCGTTTACCGGTAGTGTCTAACCATAAGGCTGATTTACAAGGGATCAAGCTTAATCCTTGATGTTCAAAAGTCGCTTTTGGATGAGGAATGCCAGCAGCATAGTTCCACATTTTATCAAGATGCGTAACGTTACCACCAATATTGCACACTTCGTCATGCATAGCACCATCACAACTTGGGTGGGTACCATTGAGCATTTTTCTTGGTGCAGGAGCAAAGTGCTTAGGCCAATGCTCTTGTACTTTTGCTAAATTACCGGTAAAACCGCCTGAGGCAACAATAGTATTGCTGGCAAAATATTGCTTGTTGTTTTCATCCTGACAACCAATAACTGACTGGTTTGATGTAAGTAAATTACTAATTTTGCAATTAAAATTAAAATGAATGTTTTTATCTTTAAAAGGAGCAATAGCGGCAAGCATTTTATTTACTAGCTCTAATGAGGTACCCCAAATAATATGATAGCGTGGCACTGAATTACCATTACCATATAAACCTCGCTCTACCCAATTAACGGCAGGTAGAAACTTTACACCAAGATTTTTGACATAGTGATAAACATCTTGACGGCTTTGTTTAATATACAGTTTTGCCCATTGCTTTGGGTAAACATCGTCTTCATTAAAGCGGGCAAAAGCATGCCAGTCTTTTAGTGCTATTTCTGCATTATCAGTTATGCCATTGCGCTTTTGCTCTGGGGTACCAACAAGTGCCATTCCGCCAAAAGCACTGCGTGCTAAACCGCCAACTTTGCTTTCGTCTTGGGCATCGAGTAGTAGCACTTGCTTATTTTTTTTTGCTAACTCAAATGCAGCGGTTAAACCAGCAATACCAGCACCAATGATTATTGCATCATAAATCATGTCGTCATGCTTTAGGTTATTAACATTCTCACTATTACTTTTACTCGCTTTATTCGACATACATCTTGCATCACTTTGGTTGGCATAGCATTATCATAGCTAGTTAATAATTCAACGCTATAGTAAAAATCACCCAATGGCTCACTTACCTTTGAAAAATACGCCTTCAATAAACGCACCTTTAAAAGAGGCGTCTAATTTGCAACAAGATAAACTGAACCTATTTATTTCAGAGCTTTATTTAGCTACTAGCAAAATAGAGTTGGCCGAATATCGTGATTGGGCACTGGCTCAGTTACAAGAATTAATTAAATTTGATGGTGCAATTTGGAGTAATGGTCATCAACAAACAGTTCGTTTTCATAACCATACTTTAGTTAATATAGATGAATCATTAACCCAATGTTTGTTAGATAATTTATCGATAAACCCGCTAGCGGATAAGCTTTTTGATAACTTAGGCGAGCCGATAGATATGCGTGATTTAATGAGTGATGAGGCGTTTTATTGCTCTGAAATTTATCTTAAGTGTTTTAAGCCTCATGGTATTGAGCGAATATTATCGTCAATTCATCTTGATGAACGAACGGGCTTGTTCACTTTATTAACCTTGTATCGTTTTGAACGAGACAACCCTTTTACAGAGCAAGATAAAGAGAACCAAAAGCAAGCGTTATATCACTTGTTAACCGCAGCCAAACACGCACTTTTCTTGCAGCTTGAACAATCAGGAGATGCTGCAACTAAAGCACATAAAAACTCGCATAAAGCTATTTGTGACAAGCAAGGTTATTTTCATCAAGTGCAAAGCAGTTTTATTGATTTATTAGCAGGTGACTGTGTAGAAGGTAGAAACCCTAAAAGTTTGTTGGTTAAGTTACCTTTTGCATTGAATGTAGGTGAAAAAAATTATGAAGTTGATGGACTACAAGTTGAACTAAAATCCTTTAATGATTTAATTATTGTCGAAATTTGGCCACAAGGGCCATTAGATAGTTTGTCTTTGCGAGAGCAAGAAGTAGTACAGATACTGGCGAAAGGGTTAACGTTTAAAGAAGCCGCACGGGAACTTGATTTGTCACCTTCTACGGTTTCAAACCATCTTTATCGTATTTATCAAAAGCTGAATATTGGCAGTAAAAGTGAGCTGTTTAAGTTGTTGTCTTAAGGCTGTTCTTTATCTACTTGATCTTCCCTTTAAAACGGTTTGTTATTCATAGTCCGAAGTGCTTTTGCTATATATTGTTTCAGTTATAAAGCTAATACTTGATATAGAAGAGGTGTTTAATTCCCGTCATACTTATAATGGACTATATTGTGAATAGATGCCTAGTTATCTCAATGAGGGAAAATGCCCAGTACTGAACCATCAATTAAACTGCAATTATTAAAGGATGCGGAAAGAAGAAGCCAGACTTGGCTTGAAAATTCGCCTGTCTGCACAAAAATAGTAGACCCAGACTTTAATCTTCAATACATGAGTGAGGCGGGTGTTAAGTCTTTAAATATTGTTGATATTTTACCTTATTATGGAAAGCCTTACCCTCTTAGTTTTTATCCCAAATCATTTCGTGAACAAATGGTTAAAACTATTCGATATTCAGCTGAGACTAAAAAAGCAGCTACACAAGAGGCGGCGGTAGTAGATTTAAATGGAAATGAAGTGTGGTTTCATTCGACGGTAGTTCCCGTTTATGATGAAGACAATAAATTAGAGTACTTTATGATTGTCTCTATAGATACTACAGATCGTAAGTTTGCCGAAGTTAAACTTAAGCAAATGAATAGT
>JAPYOP010000063.1:0-15505 GCA_029938115.1 Colwellia sp.
GCTCGGCGACCAATGATTCAACTAACGCATTAAATGTTGTTGATGAAACGGTTGCAACGATTAATAAACTTGATGAAGATATGTCTAGTGCTACAGACATGATTCATAAACTAGAAAAAGACACGGATGCCATTGGTGGAGTTGTTGATGTTATAAGAGGTATTGCAGAACAAACTAATTTATTAGCTTTAAATGCTGCTATTGAAGCCGCAAGAGCTGGCGAACAAGGTCGAGGCTTTGCTGTTGTTGCGGATGAAGTGCAAAGCTTAGTAACAAGAACTCAAGAATCTACCGCTGAAATTCAATCTATGATTGAGAAATTACAAGTCGGCTCTTCAGGTGCGGTTAAAGTGATGGCGGTTAATCAATCTCAAACAGCAGCCGTAGTAAAATCAGCGAGTGCGACAGCTGAAACAATTGCGACAATTAATACTAGCATTAGTGAAGTTACACAAATTAATGTAGAAATAAATGATATTACTCAACAGCAATCTCAATCAGCAAATGATATGAGGCAGAGTATTCAAGCAATTAACCAACTTTCGAGTGAAACTTCGGAGCATGCACAACAAAACTTGCAAGCTAGTCAGCAATTAGAGCAATTATCGGTGACATTGAAAGAATTAATTAGCCAGTTTAAAATATCTTAGGCTAAGAGCCGCAGATGTTTGATACATTAACTATTGTTTTAAGTATAATGCTAAGCAAACTAAATGCGCTGAAAACAATGTGATGTCTGACAACCTATCTACCGAAAAACGCTTAAATAAATACATCAGTGAATCTGGCTTTTGTTCTCGCCGTGGCGCTGATAAATTAATTGAAGCGAATCGCGTTACTATCAATGAAAAACTGCCAGAACTAGGCACTAAAGTTCAAGTGGGTGATGTAGTCAAAGTTGATGGTAACGTGATTGGCGCAAGCGCTAAAAATAAATCCGATCGTATTTATATTGCTTATAACAAGCCAATAGGCATTACTTGTACATCGGAAAATCATGTTCGCGGTAATATAATTGATGCCATTGGTCATAAAGAGCGGATTTTTCCTATTGGTCGCTTAGACAAACCTTCCGAGGGGCTTATTTTTCTTACCAGTGATGGTGACATTGTTAATAAAATATTGCGTGCTGAAAATGCCCATGACAAAGAATATATAGTGACGGTAGACAAGCCTATTAGTGAGCGGTTTATTGAGCGTATGTCTCGCGGTGTTCCTGTTTTAGGTACTATTACTAAGCCTTGCACTGTACAAGTGAAAAGCCGTTTTGTTTTTACTATCATTCTGACTCAGGGATTAAATCGCCAAATTCGCCGTATGTGTGAGTATTTAGACTATGAGGTTAAGAAGCTGAAACGATCTCGTATTATGAGTGTTGAGCTAGGAACCCTAAAACCCGGTCAGTGGCGAGATCTAACTAAAACTGAAATGGATGAGATCAATCAAGCGGTAGCCGGCTCAAGTAAAACTGCATCGTTGTAGCTCAGTTCAAACAATAGTTTCATCAAGTACTATTGGAAAAGAGATCTCAATTTCAACGCCTTCCCCAAGTGCTGATTGGAAACTTATTTCACCTTCTAAGACCTGAGTAATCAGGTTATAGACAATATTCATACCTAAACCACTGCCACCTTGATTACGTTTGCTTGTAACAAAGGGTTCATAAATTTTCTTTAACATTTCCTCATTCATGCCAATGCCATCATCAAGATAGTGCAGTGTTACTCTATTTTGTAAAATATCTATTGAAATGGTGATATTGCCTTCTTCTTGCAGCTCAAAACCATGCAGTAATGAGTTGTTGATAAGATTACTGATGATTTGATAAATAGGACCAGGGTAGGTATTCACTTCGATATTTTCTTGACCATGAAAGTGAATTTTAATGTTTTTGTGTCTTAGCACCGAATACATAGAATCAACGATTTCTTGTATGTACTCAAAAATATGTATTTCTCTTAAATTTTCAGACGCTTGATCTACGGCAACTTGCTTAAAATGACCGATTAAATTATTAGCTCGCTCAAGATTTTTTAAAATGATGCGGTAACCATGTTGTTGAGAATTAATCGACGCTTTTAGCGTTCTTTGTTTTAATGTTTTATCGTTTAAGTGTTTTTCTATATTAAAAAGCGCATCTTGATTATGTGTGATTGCTGTTAAGGCAATACCTAAAGGTGTATTTATTTCGTGAGAAATCCCTGCAACTAAACCACCTAAAGCGGCCATTTTTTCCGCTTCAATTAAGCTTTGCTGTACTCGGTGTAATTCATCCACATTGTGCTGTAGTGTTAGAGATTGTCGATGCAAAATCCCTTCAATTTCAGAAAAGTTTCTAACCATGATACATACGAAAGCAGATAGCACTATATAAATCATCAGGAAGCTGAAATAGTTAAACTGACTATAAGGCAGGCTTAAAATGGAAAGGCGGTCAAGTACGGCTAAACTAGATAAGCTTAAAAAAGCTAAAGCATTTATAATAAGGGCATTTTTAATGGTATTTTCATAAGTGAAAATTGCAATGATTATTAGATATGCCCAGTAAGTGGCCGTGGTTTGTTCTGGACGAGAATGAAGGATAGCTTCAACAATAGTAATAATGAAGATGAGATAAAAGCTTCGGTAAACTCCTTGCTCAAATGGAGAAAAGTGCTTAACTAAAATAAAAATAACAACGGGTATTATGGTAATTACAGCATTGAACGGTATATGATTAGTTAAAAAGTAGTCCATCGCTATGTTAACTAGCAATAACACTAGCGCTAGAAGCATAGCGTAAATGAACAACTTATGTTTTCGTTGTTCTTTTAATTGCATGTATGTCTGCGTATTGTAATACATTGCTCACCTAACATAACACAATGTTAATTAAAGATTTAACTAATGGTAAGGAACCTAATACCGTACAGTAAGAGACTGATTAGTATTAATTCGCGCTCTTTAAGCTTACAATAAAATGGCAATTTATCAATGTTAGCTCGATAATCACGTTAATTTTGGTGATAATTCAGTTAATACCTGTGAATCCTCAATGGTTGAAGGAATATCAACATCCTGACCGTCAATCATTTGCCTTAAAGTCTTACGCAGTATTTTCCCTGAACGTGTTTTGGGTAAACGCTCAACAATGATTAAATCTTTTAATGATGCAATTGCCCCTATATCTTCCCGTACTTTATTTTTTAATGAAGAAATTAGTATTTGATCACTTTCATTAACGCCATTCTTAATTACTACTAGCCCAAAAGGAACTTGTCCTTTTAAAGCGCAGTGAATACCAATAACCGCACATTCAGCAACGGCACTATGGCTAGATAGTGTTTCTTCCATTTCACCGGTAGATAACCTGTGCCCTGCGACATTAATAACATCATCAGTTCTGCCCATAATAAATAAGTAACCTGCGTCATCAATGTAACCACCATCACCCGTCACATAATAACCGGGATGAGTTGATAAATAACTTGATTTGAAGCGCTGTTCATCTTGATAGATTGTGGTCAAGCAACCCGGTGGCATTGGCAGTTTGATAGCCACGGTACCTTGTTGATTCGCAGGCAGTGCTTTCCCGTATTCATCTAAAATTTCAACATTAAACCCTGGTACAGGAAACCCCGCCGAGCCAGCTTTAGTTGGTATTAACTTATTACAGTTTTCATCCGTAAATGGAGTGCTAGCGATAGCCCAGCCTGTTTCTGTTTGCCACCAGTGATCAATGACAGGCCGTTGCGTTTTATCTTTTAACCAATGGTAAGTAGCGGGGTCGAGGCGTTCTCCTGCAAGGTATAAGCGCTGCAAGTGAGATAAATCATAGTCATTCATCAATGCGCCATTGGGATCTTCTTTAGCAATCGCACGAAAGGCTGATGGTGCACTAAACAAAGCATTGACTTTATATTCTTCACATACACGCCAAAAAGCGCCAGCATCAGGGGTTCTTATCGGCTTGCCTTCGTATAAAATAGTCGAGCAACCCGCCATTAATGGTGCATATACAATATAAGAATGACCAACAACCCAGCCAACATCTGAAGCCGCCCAGAAAGTGTCACCTGCTTGCATGCCGTAAATATTTTTCATGCTATAAAGCATCGCAACAGCATGGCCGCCATTATCGCGCACAACGCCTTTAGGTTTTCCTGTTGTACCCGATGTATAGAGAATATAGAGCGGATCTGAACTCTTAAGGCTAACAGGTGCAATGGGTTTTGCCATATCCATCAATATTTGCCAATTGTGGTCTCGGTTACTATTCATCTTCGCACTTAATTGTTCTCGTTGATAAACAATACAACTACTAGGTTGATGATTCGCCAATTCAATAGCGTTATCAAGTAAGGGTTTATAGGGAATTATTTTTTCAATCTCAATGCCGAAGCTAGCACTAACAATTACTTTAGGTCTAGCATCATCAATACGCACAGCCAGTTCTTTTGCAGCAAATCCACCAAAAACAACTGAATGAACAGCTCCAATTCTTGCACAAGCTAACATAGCAATTGCTGCTTGTGGGATCATTGGCATGTAAATCAGTACGCGATCACCTTTTACTACTTGTTGTTTTTGTAGTACATCAGCAAATTTAGCTACTAATTCTGTTAGTTCAAAGTAAGTGAAGGTTTGTTTGGTCTGTGTCACAGGTGAATCATACATAAGTGCAATTTGCTCACCGCGCCCCTGTTCAACATGATAATCAAGCGCAAGGTAACTAGTATTCAGCTCGCCATCAAAAAACCAATCAGTCCAACCGCTATCATTTGTCGACAATATGGTTTTAGGTGATTTATACCAAGAAACAAGGTTAGCTTGTTTTTCCCAATGCTCGATGTTTGAATTTATTGGTGTGTTTTGCTTTTTTGTGGAATTCATGAGCTTTCCTTAATAAGTTACCCTTAATGCTATAACTATATAAGTGTCGACAAAGTTAAACTATTAGACCTTAGACTAAGTATTTTCAATTGCCATATTTCTTACACATTTCATTTATAAAGTGTCTTTTATAAAAAGTGCTTCAATTTAATGTTTTTTCAAATTAGTTACTCTTTTAAATTGCACTAAATAATTTTAATTATCAATTGTGGTCTTAATCAAATGCATATTCAAAAAAAACTGACGCCTTCATTAATCTTATTATTGTGCGCTTGTGGAGGAGGCTCTAAAGGCGATAGTACAACAACGCCAACCCCAACTGTGCCAACTCCCACGACTCCAACTCCAACAGTTCCAACCGTTACCTTATCGTCTTCAGTAATAAATGTTGATGCATCAACTGATTTTACCCTTACGTGGTCTTCAACTGATACTACATCTTGTTCAGCTTCAGGAGACTGGAATGGTAATAAAGATACTTCAGGTACTGAAATTATTAATGAACCTACTGAAGGAGATAAAACCTATACGTTAACGTGTTCAGGAAGCGGGGGTGATGCTTCAAGCTCTAAAAGCTTAAACGTTTCTAGTTATTTAATTGACCCTTATTATGGCACTAGAGTTCCATCATTCCTGTCTGCCCCACCAACTGAATATGAACTTTTTAATACAACTGTCGATGTATATGGGCAAGCTGAAGGATTAGATCATCAGCCAACTGCGGAGCAAGGAGCAGGTAAATTTATTTTTAATAGGATTTATCGATCATTTAAACATGGTCTTGAAAATGGACAGCAATTTGGCATATTTGGCTCTTGGCTTAGATCTTATGGAAATAATTCTATTGAAGGTGGCTTGTGGGTTAACCCAAAAACAGCGGGACCTCAATATTATCCGACACTACATCTTGCGGGTATAGGTGATACTTATCATAGCTGCAATGATGTTGCTGTGGGTGGTGGTTTGTATGAACGGGTTTTAGGTGATAAGTGGCTGACTATGCTTCAGTTCTCTAATAAAATACTAACGGTGCCGGGTTTGAACGTTGCCTTTGATATGGAGCAGGCACCTCATGAGAGCGAAAATGGTATTTGGGTTGGCTCAGGATGGAGTTATCTTAATTTAGACCACCCTAGTGGCTATAAATTTTGGCTAAGCTTTATAGAATCATATAATTATCAAGGGCCAATTAACGGTTATATCCCAGAGCATTTTAATTGGATAGACCCCAATAAAATTGCCGATGGCAGTTATACTCAAAATCAACAAGATGCAGGAGAGTTGTTCGGTACGTTCGCAACTATGGGATCAAATAGAGATTGGGGAACGGGTAATGAAAGAATAAACCTGAAAGCACTTAACTTAGGTAATGATACTTACTATGTTCCTGTAGATAGTTATCCTAATTTCAAAGAGCGTGAGTATATTCTAGCTCATCCACAAAGTATTACGCAAAAAGCAATGGAAGATTACTCATCGTCTTTAAAGTCAGGAACAGCCAGCGATGCCCTCATTTCAACCACACCTATAGCGTTTAATGCTATTTATAAAAGTACTCATAACCAACTAAAACTAAAAGAAACTATTAATGGCGAAGAACATTTAACCTATATAGAGCCTTCATATAATATCGGCTACGAAGGCGTGCTGGGTCATGTTGATTGGGACTACTCAAGCACTGAAAAAGAGAAAATTCAACAAAATCAAAATGGCTATATTTATGTGCGTAAAACAGGAGATAAGTGGGATGCATATGATGCCGATGCTAATCATCCGCACAGTTACAAAACTGAACTGGTTGAAGCACCAGATACTGTAATTAGAGCACCTAAAGTTACTCATGAATTTTTTAATTATCAAGAGCGAGATACGAGTCATCCAGACTTTAAAAACTGGGATGTGACAGGGAAAACAAGGTTTAAAACAGTACTTCAAAATGGCGCTACAGTGACCTATGTTTGGTTTAAATTTATAGAGCAACCAACAATTAAATCAGCAAAGCAAAATCATCCAGAAATTTATACTGTTGAATACTTAGCACAGTTACAGCTATATGTAGAAAACCTTCACAAGCTTATTAACCAGAGTTCTACTGAAAACCCTGAAGAATCTGTGTTTATCGATCATCAGAGCGATAGTAGTCCTGATGGCAAAGACTTTCACTTAGCAAAGGTTGATCCTGAACAATTAGTACCAGCGGAGGAAGGAAAAGAAATAGGCTATGTACCAGTGGTTATTAGCGTATATCATCCTGAAAAATATAGCAGTAACGGTTTAGGATTAGTTAAAGAGCCTCATACAGATTGTAAAAATTCACAATGGACTGATACCTTTTTTCCTGAAATTTAATTGTGTCTATTTAGTTTAAACAACTTAATAGACATATTTGTGACACATTTGAGTAATAAAATTCCTCTAATTAATCAAAAGAAATCATTTATGAAAAAGTTGAGTTTGGCTACTTTAAGTCTGTTTTTATTATTCAGTCCATTAACTTATGCGGGGCTTATCACCGGCGAATTTAGTGGTTATATCACTAATTTATCTGATGTAGGTGATACTGAAAGGTATCAAAATGAATATTATAACAGTAATAGCTATTTTAATGGCCAAGTAGACATAGGTGAGGAAGTGAGTGGTTTTTTCACCTATAACAATGCGTTGGCACCACAAGATAGCCGTTTAAATGATCCCCATTACTCTAACCATCATTCAACGGATGACGACGCTGACTGGTTATCACTAAGTTTTGTTATTGGTGGTGAAACATTTACTATTTCAACAAACCCGACACATGTGGATGCTGACACTATTTACCGCCAAGATACGGTGGTAATTACTGATAAAAATGCTCTTGAGGGAAGCCGCCGGAGCGATTCATTCCACGCCCAAGAAGACAATCATCATGAACAGTCAATGTTTGTTGATGGTTCAGAGTTACAACGTCGTAATAAAAAATATGGTTACATCAATGTATGGGACGTGAACCAAAACTTTATTAATTCGGATAGTTTGATACAAGATTTTGATATTTCAGCTGAGCTAGATAAAAACATAGGTAGTGCTTATTTTTTATATCAGAATAATCAATATAGCAATGCGAGCGGTAGTTATGATTATTACGAGCAATTTAGTGCCAATATGAATATTACGTCGCTGAGTGTGAGCGCACAATCAATATCTGTAGCAGAGCCAAGTATGCTTTTTCTGTTCATCTTTTCTGCTTTATTAGTTTTCTTTAGAGAAATAAGAAGAAAAGCATAGTGCTTTTTTTACTATATATTCAGCTTAATTTCTTTTTCCATCTTCAGTCAAAAGTTTATGAATGATATGAAAAGAGTGGCAGATAAATATGCTCAAACTAGTACTTGGCAATTTCAACGAGGGCAAGAGTTAATTGAGCTTGTTGGCATTAAAGCAGGTGATACGGTATTAGATATTGGCTGTGGTACGGGTGAACTTTCTTTATACATTGCCAAAATAGTAGGACCCACCGGCAAAGTTATTGGTATTGATACAGATGTTGACCGTATATATATTGCTTTGTCTTCTGTGCCCCAAAGTGTTGAAAATGTAACCTTCATAGAAGGAAACGCTACAAAAATGGACGCTATTGCTGAAAAATCAATAGATGTTGTCTTTTCTAATTATGCTTTTCATTGGATTCAAAATAAAGATCTTGCCTTGGCAGAAGCATATCGTTGCTTGAAAGATAATGGGGTTTTAGCAATAGAGCTATTGGGTGAGTTAGTACCATTTTTACAAACAATCACCGAACTTTCAGGGGTTGACGGCTTTAAATTATTGCAGAAGTTTCATTGTTTAAACGTTAATCAATGGCAAAGGATATTAGACAGAAATAACTTTATCTCAAATGTGAGTTGGCCTAGTTTTGATTATCATTTTGAAAATTTACATTCATTTTTTGCATGGTGGGAAGCTACAACCCATGGCGAATTTTCGGTAAACAATATTCCTAATTACGCACTCCATGAATTAGTTATTTTATATCCTAAACAAGTTACCTTTTCAGGTCATTCTTGCCTGAGTATCAATAAAAAAAGCATCTTGGTGTGATGATGTTATTCAACAAAAAAACAACTACATTTTCGGTGTTGTTCTGTGATTACTTTTTATTTGGTCGATGGCTGTAATGACCGTAACAGTAGACAGTATAGTTAAAGGCATGGTCATTGAGCAGAATAACTTGGCGTAGTATTTGGTGCCATTTTAGCCGAAATGATGTGCGGGACAATGATGATTCTCATTGGATCACTGCACAAAATGAGAGGGCTAATTTGCCTTTTTAATTAAACGGTACGGGTCTCGCTTGGTCTAGATATACAAGTGATTATAATTATCGCTATTATGATTTATCGGCCGAAAGTTCAAATGATGCCGCTTTACTAGTGCGCAATACGTCTAACATCGTTTCCTTACCATAACCAAGTACTTTAATTATTTTGTTAACATCATTAATTTTTATTTTTGCAAGAAAAAAACATTTATTTAATCCAAGTTGCTCTTTTTATCAATCGGCTAAAAATACGATGTCAATTCATCGGTATCGATATTTTTTGTCTGTAGGTAGTTATATGCCAATAGTTTTTATACAAAGCCATAATTCTTACATATTTCATTTTTATTATAACCAGTAACTTGTAATACATATTAAAAGCAAAAGAAACTTTTATGAAATTCAGAAAGTACTTGGGACTGATAGTTATTTTTACCGCCTGTTTGAATAATGCAAAGGCAAGTCTCATTGATACCGATATTCAAAGCTTTATCGATACGGAGACCCATCTAGAGTGGATGGATTTTGGTGTTAATAATCATTTCTCTTTTAGTGAAATATTCCCCTTACTTGCTAAAGGTGAAATTTATGAAGGCTGGCAAGTTGCGGATGAAAACCAAGTGAAAGTAATGTGGGACAGCGCTTTTTTTGCAAATAACCCCGATAATCTTGACCCTAATGCATGGGGGGTAGGTTGGGGAGAGGCCAGTGTTTTAGCAAATAATGAGGCATGGCAAGAAATCTTTAGCGTTATTGGTTATAACGCTAAAGTGTATGAAGGCACAAATAGTGAAAAAAATTATGCTATAGCCCTTTTTGAGGGTAATGATGGATTGCTTAAACGAGCAGATTTTACTGACTATATGCACCCGTATGAAACCCAAGTGCCTGGTTTGAATTTTATTGATAAAGCAAGTTTGGTTAGCCAAAGTAACATTGATAGATTGCGTTACTTACCCACAGGTAGTGAAACATCGACTTTGCTAGTGAGAGTTGTTGATGTACCGGAGCCTAATATGGGCATTTTGTTTTTGATCAGTTTAGCTGTTTTATTTGGTGTTAAAACTAAAACTTAAATGTTTTCTTATAAAAAGCTTCTTAAATGTAACTAATCTAACGCATTGTTTTATTCATTAGTTACATTTATTTATTTTGAATTGTTATTTGAAACTATATGGAAACCTATGAATAATCACTGCAAATGTATAACTATTAGCCTACTTCATGTTTTACTTATTTCCTGCGGAGGCGGAGGTGAAAGTGAATCTGTAGACAGCATTCAACCCCCACCTATTACACCAACCGAGCAGCCAAAAATTGATTATCAATCAAGAGTTTCTATCGAAAATTTATCTAGCGTAGCAACAAATCAAGCCACTGAGTTTAAGCTTCATATTGATGATAAATTAGTGGATGAAAATAATTTCAATTTAAGCTGGTCGTTTTTTAATGGTGATGTAGTTGATAAAGTAGTTAGCGGTAATAACGTTAATTATACCTTTGCAAATCCCGGCTATTACATGGTTAAAGCTACGCTTTCTGGAGGAGACTCTGTAGAGGACGTAGTTGTCTTAAATTATGTAACGGTTCATAGACCGTATGACGAGACTATTTATGCTCAAAGAAATTCAGCGTTTACATCTCAAGAAATTGCCGTTGGAGAAACCCATGAATGCAGAAAAAACGCTCTGATCTATAAGGGTAAATATACCTCTTTATGGTTGAATGAAAATATTTCGAAATTACCAAGTAATGACATTATCATTGAATACCTTACTTTAACGGACTACCTTTTTTCTAAATATTCAACACTATTTGGTTGGAATTTCCGACCGGGCAGTACAGGTACTCGAACTCAGGTATGTGAAAATTATGGTGGTGCAGGTGCAAGTAAAAATGGCATTTATATTGATACCAACGAGCTTGCTAGCACAGATGAGGATGGACGGGTTGGCGGTTATTTGTTTGAATCTATAGCTCATGAACTAATACATCTATGGGATTTTAGAAGTGGTTGGTGGATGCAAGGGCCAGATTCAGGTCATGCTTTTACTGCTGGTTTTGAGGTTATTGTTGAAGCCTATGCTGAGACTGGACAACTTCCTTGGGTCTCTTCACACAAAAGGAGCAATGTTGCTCGTCCTGAGTTTACCCTAAATCATGGTTATCGTTTGCTAATGGAAAGATATTTAACTGATAGTGAACTTAATTGGGATACTTATTTTGCCAGTGATGTTATGAGTATTGAGCACAGCCAACGCAATGTACCTGAAAATATTGAGCGTATGTTAGTGCAAGGTGGTGTGTTTGTTAGTTTGTATCGAATGCATGGTGCAGACGGTATAAAGAGCGTTTTTCTAGAATTTGACCAAATGATTGAAGCTAACCCTCAGTGGAATAATGATGGTTTAGAGCAATCTCAACGTTTGAATAATTTTATATTGGCTATTGCTAATGGCTTAATGTTAGATGTTAGCCCTTATTTTGATTATTGGAAAATACCATTGACAGCGTCTCAAAGAACACACCTAGAGTCTTTACCTAAAAGTATAATGGTAACTGATGCTGATGGTGATGGTTTCACGCCATTGCAGGGGGATGTTAAGGATAATGATAATGGCATTTTCCCGAATGCCACAGAGTATAAAGATGGTGTTGATAATAACTTAGACGGATTAATTGATGAAAATGTTTATGATGAAACAGTGTTAGGTGATATTTCAAATATTCGCATTGAATTACCCGCACTGGTTATTGCTCAAATCTCTAATTTATCTGATGAAGATATCCTAAGCTTCTCTGCTTTACAAGGGACAGAGTTAATGTCGACGGTACTTGCTAAATCAGCATTTAATTCAGTGCCTTACAAGTTAGATCAGACTCGTTCTACATCATTGTTTTCAGGCGTTGTACATGCGCCAAATGAAAGTTTTGAACTGATGTATGACTGGTATCAAATGCCAGCTATTGGTTGGGTTTTTGATGCAAAAGGTGAGGAAGAAAACATCCGTATTGTAAGTGAGCAAGGCGATGGCGAATTAACGCCTAATCCAGGACAATATGAATTACAGTTATTTGTAGATGATTATCAAGGAAAGGATTTAACCCCAGAGATACTAATTAATACAATGTATCCAAATGAATAACTGACATTACTTTCTATACGCTACTATTTAAAGTAGCGTTTGTTGTCATTAATAACAGATGTTCATTTTACTAATATCATAAAGTGTTTAAACTAGAATTAACCTTCTATTTTAAGTGCGTATTAATGAAAAAAGTTTTGATTATTGAAGATGAAGTAGAAATATCTAAACACATGGCAAAATTTTTGACTGCGGCTAGTTATGATTGTCATTTTTGTTATCGCGGCAAAGGTGCGGTTGAATTAGTCAAATCAACGACTCCTGATCTTATTTTTTTAGATATCATGCTACCAGAAGTTGATGGTATCGAAATTTGTCGACAAGTACGTAAATTCAGTGATGTACCCATTATTATGGTAACGGCTAAAACGGAAGAAATTGATCGAATTCATGGTTTGGAAGTAGGCGCAGATGATTATTTATGTAAACCATTTTCATTGCCTGAAATGGTACTCCGCGCCAATGCGATGTTTAGAAGAGCTAGGGTTTATACTGATGATAGTTTTACCGTTAACAAACTGACCTTTGAAATAAAGTATTCAAGTAAAATTATTGTCTTAACGGCGTTAGAGTTTTCACTGTTTAATTTATTATATAGCTCGCCAGAACGCATCTATTCACGTAATCAAATCATGGACTTGGCATACCCTGATATAAGAGATACTTCTGATAGAGCCATTGATAGCCATGTTAAAAAAATTCGCAAAAAATTTAAAACGCAGCAAATTGAAGAGAATATTATTGAATCGGTATATGGGGCAGGTTATCGGTTTGTTAATCCTCGACGCAAATAAGGAATATTGTTATGTATAAGGTTATTTGTTTCCTTTTATTATTTATTGCTCAAGCGGGTTTTGCCTATGAAAATAGTGGGTCGTTTAGTGATGAAGCATTTACGACTTTTATTATTCAGTTGAAAACCTTAGAAAATAGTTCACCTAAATCCGCTATAAAACAAATTGAAGCTATTGACTTTGCTCGCTTTTCTGATCTACAACAACTACTGGTTATTGATGTGATTTTTCCTGCTTATATTAATCAGGGTAAGTTAGCCAAAGCAGATAACTTAAATCGTATTATTAATGATATTGCTAATAAGTTGTCACTTGATGAATATCGAGTGACGTTTTTGATCAATGAATACGTACTCAATACAACAGCAGGTAGAAAAGAGCGTGCGTTAAAGAGTATTACCAAAGCCAAAGATTTAGCCACAATTAAGCGTATAGATAAGCTACAAGCAAAAGTATTAATGTACCTTGGAAATTATTATCGAGATATTGCCAATTCAAAAGAAGCTGAAGCTCAATATCATGAAGCATTAATTCTAGTTGACTCTGACAAGTTAAGAGCACAAATACTTAATCAATTGGGCTCGGTTAATAATCTTCAGGGTAGGCCTTTATTAGCGATAACTTATTTGCAGGAAGCTTTGGCTATTCATGTTAAGAATAATAATTTACTTGAAGTTTCAAATGCTTATTACAATATTGCTCAAACAAACTTTAACATGCAAAATTTTGATTTAGCGTTGCAAAATTTTATTGAAACTAACCGAATAGATAAAGAGCTGGGCAATAAAAATAACGAAGCCTACAGCGCCACTAGAATTTGTAGTTTATATGGTTGGTTTGAACAGTTTGAAAAAGCGAAAGAAAAATGCGATGAAGCAAAAGAGATTTTTACCAAACAAAATTCTAAAAGTAATATGGCAGGAGTGAATAATTCACTTGGTCAAAGCTATTTTAAGCAAGGAAAATTTACTGAGCTTAAGTTATTAATGAATGAAACATTAACAACTTATAGTGAAGTAACTAATCAATATGTACTAATTAAAACTCGCTTGTTAATGATAAAAGCACTCATTGGTTTGAAAGAGTTTAGTAAAGCTAAAACGTTCGCTTTAAAAGTAAAAGAAACAGCTAATGAAAATAATTATGCCACCTACTCAGAAAATATCCTGCTTCTTTTAAGTAAAATTAATGCGGGGTTAGAGGATAATGCCGCTGCGATTGAATACGCTCATGAATATATAAAGGTGAGCAGAGAAAGTAGAAAAAAAGTTGAAGATAAACGAGTAGAACGACATAAAAATAGCATTGACTTTATCAGTAAAGAAAGGGATGTAGCACGACTTTCTTACCAAAAGACCCTAACTGAAAAAGCATTAGCACTTAAAAATGAGCAGTTAAAATTATGGGGTAGCATAACGCTCATTATCATTATTCTAATTTTGGGTTTTAGTTATATTGTCCTGCAAAAAAGGAGATTGTCGTTAAAAGAAAAAGACTTGTTAGACGAAATTATCCAAAACAAAAATCAATTACTGGCGGATGTTTCTCATGAGCTTAGAACTCCTTTAACTGTATTAAAAATGCAAATTCAAAGTCTAGAATTTAATATTGAAGATGATAAAGAACAAGCGTATCTGTCTTTGCATAGACGGATAGGTGAAATTAATCGCTTAATAGCTGATATTTATGAATTATCCCGAGCTGATGCTGGCGATCTTGATTTAAACATTACCCGTATTAGCCCTTATAATTTATTAGCTGATTGGTGTAATGATACTCAAGTGATTTTTGAAAATGTTGATGGCCTAGATTTTTCACATAAAATAAACTTGAATAACGCGTTAGTCATTAATGTTGATCAGAGCCGTTTTATTCAAGTCTTAACCAATTTAGTATCAAACAGTCGTCGCTATACCAATAAACCGGGTCGTATTCTTTTTACTGCCAGTGAAGTTAATCGTGAGCTAGTTCTATTAATGGAAGATTCATCACCCGGCGTAGAGCCAGATGATTTTTCTAGAATATTTGAACGATTGTATCGAGTCGATCAATCCCGAAGCCGTGAGTACGGAGGCTCAGGATTGGGATTAGCCATTTGTAAAAGCTTAACAGAAGCTCAAGGAGGTCGTATTTCTGCTAAGGCTAGTCTGTTAGGTGGTTTGGCTATTGAGATTCGTCTTTCATTAAACAGTAAAACAAACTGACACTGATTACGCTACTTGATTTTTGGTTTTACAGGCCTTGATCATGAAGTAGTCGTACAACCTTTAAATACCACCGTTCCTAAAGTACTGACTATATAGGTTTTTTAGCGCCACTGTTTTATATTGTTTATTATTACTTTATTATTACTTTGTTATTTTGGGGTGAGGACTAGCTTCATCTAAGTTTAACCA
>JAPYOP010000063.1:15605-24502 GCA_029938115.1 Colwellia sp.
TTTATTATTACTTTGTTATTTTGGGGTGAGGACTAGCTTCATCTAAGTTTAACCACTAAGTGGTCAGCCACATTTCTGCCACATTCATTTATTACCCTCATCAGGCTAGGCTTTTTCAATTTTTAACAATCTAATTGAATCAACCTAATTCATAGGTCTGTTATTGAGGTAAATTTATGTTGTTCTATCAAATATCCCGCCTGCAAACTAAGGTTCAAAAGTTATTTGTTTCACTTGTTTTGTTGTCGTTTTCACACGCGGCATACTCTGCTGATATTCCTACCCAAGTAGGTTCTTTAGCTGGTGCCACGGTTAAGCTCTATAGCTTAGCTACCGATGGCAGTAAAACTTTACTGACAACAGAAACCACTTTGTCAGGACTATCATTTGATGAAATAGGTGTTTTTACCTCTAATATAGAAGCCTTAGATAATGATACATTTTATCTTTATGAAATTACTGGAGGTAGTGATCAAGATGCCAATATTGATGGGGTTGTTGATATCACCGCCACTATTAACCAAGGTATTTATCATAGCATTGCCAAAGGTTCGGTATTAAAAGCACAGGCAGAATTGAATTTAACCGTCTTAAATGAAATTGTTTATCAATTAGTTAGTCCTCAATTAATCAATGATTTTACTAATTTACAAAGCCATATTGATAGCGCGGTTAGCAGTCTTATTAGTAGTGATTTAACCGGTGACGGCAACATCAGTGAGTCTGATTTGTACCTTTTTGAGCCGTCAACAGACCAAAGTGCTTTGACGTTTGCTTACCAAGATAGCATTGAAAGATACAATCAATCTGTGCTCGATGGTAACACCATACTTTTTGAACAACTCAATTATAATATCTTGCGTAAAGAGGTCGATGTTAGCGATTCGATATATCAACAACAATTCGATGATGAGAATAATCGACTTTATATTCTTGAAGAATACAGCATGGCATATTTTGATACAACAACACTAACTTATAATCAATTTTATTTTGATGACAATGAATCCATAAATAGCATGTATTTGTCTGCAGATAAAAGTGCTGTATATGTTTGTGATGATTTTCCAAAATTTAAAAAAATTAGCATTGCTGACGGCAGTGTTGAGCAAGAAATTGATATGACGGATTTATTAAATCCTGGAGGCCCTCCTTCAAATGTGCAAAAAATACAGCTTAATAACAGTGAGCAAAGCGCGTATATGGCAACAGATTCAGGTATCTATCAGCTTGATATTGCAAGCCAAACGGTAACTGAAATTGCCAGTGAAACTATAACAACTGCCAGTGACTTAGTGATTAATACGGCTGAAACCACACTTTATTCTTTTGATAAAAACACACCAGAGCTAGCTTTGTTTAATCTTAAAAACCAAACTTATCAAAGCATTAGTTTAAGTGATAATCCTCAGCAGTTTTTATTATCAAGTGATGAACAAACACTTTATATTGCGCTTGGTAATGCAGGATTTGCCATTGTTGATACTCAAACCCAAACTGTAAGCTACAACACCAGTATTAATTATGCGAGTTCAATTAACTACTCTGATGATAAATCACAATTAATTATCTCTAATTATGATCAAAGTTTGGAAAAAAAAGCTGATATATATGCCTACAATATCGCTAACTCAACCACAGAACCGTTATTCACTAATTCAGAATACAGTCGTGATACCAGCGATTTTATAGAATCTTATGGTTATCAAGCAATGGTCATCAATGGTTTCCTTTACCTCATAGATGATGGATACATTAATGTTGTTGATCATAAGTTTCAGGCTGCAGAAATTATCAGTACTCAGCATGTTGTTAGTGGCTCTGTTGGCAATGTGGTGCTTTCTGAAGATGAAAATACCCTATATACAGATTCATCCGCGGGAAATATTGATTTTATGTCAACTGCTGATGGCACATTTTCTTCAAAATCGGTTGGTGGGGATATTTACCAACTGACTTATAATAAAGGTAAAACAGGCCTTTATTATACCGTTGGAGACAGTATTTATGAGTATGATTTTGCTACCGTCAACATTAATTTTTCACAATATGATTTAGTTGAAGATGCTAAATACGATATTAGAGCTTTGGCAGTAGGAGCCAATAACAAGCTTTATATTGCTCATGAGAATAAGGGTTTTAAAATCTTCGACACCCTTGATGGCAGCATCACTAAAGTGTTCGCTGTAAAAACGAGTAATGTCATTATAAACAGTGCAGAAACCATCGCTTATGCTGCCCTAAGTACTTCTTCAATGGGGTTGGCGATTGTCGATTTAACGGATAACTCTTACATTACTATTTCACAAGATGATGTGTCCTATCCACAAGGTATTGTTTTGTCAAAAGACGAAACAAAACTTTATGTCAGTGGTAGTAATAACATGTTCTATACGATTGATTTGGCAAATGGTAATGCTATTTCATCAATTACTTTGTCGGTTAGAGCAAATACCATTTTACTAAATACAAGCGGTGAATACGCTTTTTTGGGAGGGTCGGGCGGTTTCGAAATTTTAAACTTGGTAACGCAAAAGTCGGTTCTTATTAGCGAGGATAGTTCAAATGATTTTGTTTTCAATGTCGCTGAAACTAAAGCGTATATTGGGCAAAGTAGCCTAGGGGTTAAAATTATTGATATCAGTCAGTTCTCTTCAAAAGATACTGACGGTGATGGCATATTTGATATAAACGATGATGATGATGACAATGATGGTGTATTAGATGTTAAGGATGCCTTTCCTCTTGATGCCAATGAATATCAAGATTTAGACAATGATGGTTTAGGTAATAATACCGATACTGATATTGACGGTGATGGAGTTTTAAATGACGCCGACGGTTATCCTTATGATGCTACAAATACTGCGCCTGATGCGTTTGACTTAGGACTGGGCAGTAGTAATGTTGAATTAAATACCATTCAAATTTCTGGTGATGTGATTATCACGGGTATGGTTGGGCCTACACCTATAAGCATCACAGGCGGTGAATATTCAATTGATGGTGATCCTGAGTTTTCAAGTGTGGCTGCAACAATCTTTGCGGGTAGTACTGTTACTGTTCGCCATACATCATCATTTGAAGACTATACTGCGGTCAATACTGTTCTAACCATTGGTGATGTTTCTGCTACCTTTAGCTCAACAACGGGAGATGGAACACCTGATGGATTTACTTTTGTTGAAAAAACTGATGTTGATGTTAATAGCAACATCACTCATCAAAGTGTTGTTTCTATTAACGGCTTAACGATTCAATCACCCGTGAGTATTTCTGGCGGTAGTTATCAAGTTACAGGGGATTCAGGTTTTCAAACTACAGATGGTCTGATTAGTGATGGTCAGTCGATACTCATACGCCATACATCCAGTGAGGAATACAATCAGCAAACTGATACTGTCTTAACCATAGGTGGTGTTACCGCTATATTTTCTTCAACTACCATTTCATGCGATAACCTAAATGAGTTAACACCAATGAGTGTTAGTGAAAGTTTTACTGAAGTAGAGTCAAATAATAGTATTTGTAGTGCGGTAGACTCTGCTCAATCTAGTGTTGACCACGGTACTGTAGTGAGTGGTAGTTTAGATATTATAGGTGATGAAGACTGGTATTTTTTAGAGGTGCTTGAGCAAGCAAATTTTGAATTTTCCACTTTAGGTTGCACTGAAAATGGTACTAATACCATGTTAGAAGTTTACGATGACAACTTAACTAAATTAGCCAGCAGAAATAATTTTAATGGCACCTCTTGTTCAGAAATCGTGATGGAGTTAGCCGAAGGTCGTTATGCCATTAGGGTTGATTTAGCGGGCGAAACAGCAATGAGCTTAGGTGACTATACACTGAACGTAAAACAGCTCTACCCATATCGTAGTTTTGAAAGTGAAGGTCATACCGGTATTGAAAACAGTGCTGAAGTGGTTGATGAATATCAAGCGGGTTGGGTAGGCCACTTAGGGTTAGGCGATGTTGATACCGTTAGTATTAACGTGAATGCTGGCGAGTATCTAATCGTTGAAGTTACAGACTTACAGGGTGGTGGTTGTAAAAATGGTGACTTAGATTTAAACATTGCTGTATTAGACAGTGCGGATGCTGTGATTGGTTTTAATGAAGCTAGTAGTGGTGTGAATTTTTGCCCTAAGGTGGCTATTCCAATTACTTTTTCTGATGAATATAGAGTCATGATTAGTGAAACGGTTGAAGATACATATTTCATTAGTGATGTACTTTATGGATTAAAAATTGATGTATTAACCTCCGATGCCATTCTTGAACTTGAAGATAATGATACTTTAAATAATGAAACTATCGGCACCAGTAAATTAGCGGCGTTAATGCCGGGTGACATTGTTTTTGGTAATCTTTCATCGATAAACGATGATGATTATTTTAAAGTATTTATCCCTGACTTTGCCAGTAAAAATGGTCACGTAATTTTTTCTCAACTTAAAGGTCCTTTTCACTCTACAATTACTTTATTTAACCAAGAATTTGTCGCGGTAGGCTCTGATCAAACATCTTTTGGTGGAATATCTCCCACACTAGAAAAACCGTTTGATTCAGGAGGTGCTTACCTTAAAATTGCACAAGAAGGCAGCGCTACAGAAGTAGGCAATTATGCTTTAACGTATGACCTTGTCTACTCGCCAGATATAACTGCAACAAAAACGGAATATAACAATATTCCTGACACGCCATTTTTAGACTCTTTTGCCTTATTACAAAGCACATTAGCGGTTAGTGACAGTTGTTTTGCTATAGATGCCTTAAAGGTAGATATAGACTTAATGCATGCTGAAAGTAGTGATGTTGAGATCAGTTTAACCAGTCCTAATGGCACGAATGTTTTACTTAGAAGTGCAGGCTCTACACAAAGTTTAATAGGTAGTTTTGGTGTTGATTTAACACCAGTTGAAAGCCTGAATACTTTCCAAGGAGAAGCTATTACTGGTGATTGGGTCTTAAGTGTAAAAGACACAACGCCAAATAATGTCGGTCGTTTGAATCGTTGGCAACTGAATATTATTTGTACATTTGATACTGATAGCGATGGCATGCCCGATGGTTATGAAGATGATAATGGTTTAGATAAAAATCTTGATGATAGCGCAGAAGATCCTGACGGTGACGGCTTATCTAACTTAGAAGAGTATTTATTAGGCACTAACCCACAAGATCCTAAACCAATTGCGCGAGCAGGTGATGATCAAAGTGTCGTTGAATTAAGTACAGTTTATCTAAACGGTGCTGCTTCAAGTGATCCGGTCAGTGAAGCAGGCACTAGTGCGATTGTTGATCGAGTTTGGACACAAACTGGCGGCAGCCCCATGGTAATGCTCAATACTGAAACGTCTTCAACAGCAAGTTTTTTCGCTCCTGATGTAAGCGAAGGTGTGACCTTAACCTTCACTTACACCATCAAAGACATTGCCGGTGCGTATGACAATGACAGCTTAATCGTTACTATTAAACCACTAGATACTGATAGCGATGGTATCCCTGATGACACCGATACGGATGACGATGGCGATGGTGTTTTAGATGTTAATGATGCCTTCCCATTAGATGCAACAGAATCAGTTGATACAGATGGCGATGGTATTGGTAACAACGCTGATACCGACGATGATGGCGATGGTGTTGCAGATAGCGCCGATGCTTTCCCACTAGATAGCTCTGAATCGGTTGATACAGATGACGATGGCACAGGTAATAATGCCGATACCGACGATGATGGTGATGGCGTTGAAGATAGCACAGATGCTTTTCCTTTAGATTCAACAGAATCGGTTGATACTGATGGAGATGGCACGGGTAATAATGCCGATACGGATGATGATAATGACGGTATTTTAGATATTAATGATGCTTTCCCATTAGATGCAACAGAGTCAGTTGATACAGATGGAGATGGTACTGGTAACAACGTTGATACCGACGATGATGGTGATGGTGTTGAAGATAGCGCCGATGCTTTCCCATTAGATGACTCAGAATCTGTTGATACAGATGGCGACGGTATAGGTAACAATGCCGATAAGGATGATGATAATGATGGTATTTTAGATGGTGATGATATTGCTCCCTTAGACCCTTCACAAGGAGATAATGAAGCACCAATATTTGGTCCTATTGAATCACTAATTATTGAAGCGAGTGGAGTTGAGTCGGTTATCTCATTAGTAGTACCGGAGGCTACCGACAACAGTCTTCTAGAGGTGACGGTTGTCTCGGATTTAGCTGATAGTCTTGCCTTGGGGGAACATGTAATCACTTGGGCAGCCACGGATGCCCAAGGTAATCAAGCGACCGCTGAGCAATTAGTGACTGTGGTTGATACCACTAAACCTGAATTTGATTACCATGACGATGTCTTGATGAATGCGCAAGGTCGTTTAACGAATATTAGTGGCGTGGTGACTGCAAGGGCGATGGATATCGTTGATGGTGAATTAACGGCTGTGATAGTAGGCGATAGCCAATACCAATCAGGCTCACACCTTGTTGAACTCAGTGTCAGTGATAACTCAGGTAATAATCAACGTACTACGGTTAAGGTTGATATCATGCCGGAGTTAACGATTGCGCCAAGTGTCATTGTTGAAGCCGGTGGTCGTTACCCTGTGTCAATTAATTTAAGTGGTCAAGCGCCAAGTTATCCGGTGGCTATTGAGTATCAATTAAGTCAAAACGGTACGGTTATTGTTGAGGCGAGTGAGATAATTACCTCTGGCACTCAAGGTCAGTTAATTATTAACATACCGAATGAAGTCTTGAGTACAGACATTTTATTTATCAATCTTATAAGTACCACGAATGCCTTTGTCGACGATGATAACCCAACCGAAATTAGCGTGATTGAAAACAACGAGGCGCCACGTTTTAGGGTAATGACTACTCAAAACGGTGAGCCAGTGAGTATTATTGACCCAGCCAATGGGGTCGTTACCATTACAACGACTATCAGTGATGTTAACCAAAACGACAGTCATGATATTAACTGGGTTGTGGCGGATAATGCCTTTGTTGATGAAAGCAATGACGAAAGTGACTTAATCTTTGAATTTGACCCAAGCGGTTTAGGTGAAGAAGGTAAAGCCACTGCGTATAACATCAATATCGACGTAGTAGAAAATAATACCGATGATAGCTTGAGCGTTAACCGCACGGTGCAATTGTTAGTCGAAACCTTAGCTGCGTTAGATGACAACACCGACAGCGATGGTGATGGAATTAGTGACAGCGACGAAGGTTACACCGACAGTGATGGTGATGGTATTGCTGATTATTTAGATGATGACAGTAATACCACGCGCCTACCGACGACAATGGGCAGTGAGCCAATGCAAACCGCTCCAGGTTTAATTATGTCTTTGGGCACACAAGCCTCCGCTTCAGGTGGGGCCAGTAGTACAGGCGCGAGTTTAAGTCTTGATGAGTTAGCAAGTACAGTACCTGTTGGCTCAGCCGATACCAACGATAACCACTTTAGTGCAACAAGCTCAGTGTTTAACTTTGTTGTAAGCGGTTTAGCGCAACAAGGGGATTCTGTGGCAGTGGTTATTCCACTTGCGTCAGGAACTTCATTACCTGCCAATGCCGCTTATCGTAAATACAACACAACCAATGGTTGGTATACCTTTGTAGAAGATGAGAACAACAGCACGCGCTCAGCGAAAGCTGATGTAAATGGTAATTGTCCTACGGCCAATGATGCACTTTATATGACGGGCTTAACTCAAGGTGATAACTGTATTCAGTTAACTATTGAAGATGGTGGTCCTAATGACGCTGACCTAACGGTAAATGGTAAAGTAGAAGACCCCGGCGTCTTTGTGCTTGAAGCGCAAAACCAAGCGCCAAGCATCATCATGGCAACAAGCTATCAAGTGGATGAAACTACCGAGTTAATCTTAGATGCATCAAGTACTATCGATGTAGAAGATGATGACTTAATGTATGTTTGGCAACAACTTACCGGTACTGAGGTTAATTTAACCATAACAGATGAGTCGACACTGACGTTCATCAGCCCTGAAGTACAGTTTGATGAATCTATCAGCTTTAAGTTAACCGTGAGTGATGGCAGAGATGAAAGTATCGCCGTGATTGAGGTGTTAATTAATCAAATAAACCAAACGCCAAGTATTACGATTGATACGCATCAAAACAGCTATGAAGAAGGTACTACGGTGAAGTTGACCTCACAAAGCAGTGACCCAGATGACGACATGTTAACCTATATTTGGACGCAGTTATCAGGTACAGACATCAGCTTTAGTGATACAAATGAAAGTGAGTTTAGTTTCACACTACCACAGGTTAGCGTTGATGAAGTGATTGAAATCCAGCTTACCGTAAGTGATGGCAGCATCAGCACCAGTACAACGACAACATTAACTATCACCAATGTTGTTGAGGTAATTACGATAACGCCACCGAAGAAAAGTAGTGGTGGTAGCAGTTCAACTATCTGTTTGATAATGCTCTTATCTTTATTCCGGTTAAGAAAGTCTGCAATGGTTAAAGTTGCGGCATAACTCTTAATGGTGAAGTGCTTTGTTAGTAATGACAAAGTACTTCACATTTTGTAGATAATGCATACTATTAAAAGGCCTCACAGTGATGAGGCTTTTTAATATCAAAAATTAGAGCAATGGATCTGAGTTATATTAATTTTAAGCAGCAGTCAGGCTTCCTGAAATGAGTTTATTCAATAGAGTGGCTATAGACTTATTATAAATGTTAAGTCACTATACTTTTGAGAATTTACTATTTCTAGGATTGAGAAATGAACAAAACGATGTATTTACTTGCTTTAGTCTTAACAACGCTGGTCATGACGGCTTGTGTGCAAGTGCCAGTAGAAAATAAGAGCAAAGTTAATC
>JAPYOP010000156.1 GCA_029938115.1 Colwellia sp.
ATGACTTTATCTCTAAGCCGGTACAGCCGGATAAACTTCATCTGGCATTGCTTAAGTGGTTGCCCAAGAATGCACCGCTAGAAAAGAAGGATGTACAGCAAGGTTAATTTTCGCAAGTATACTGTGCAGTCATCGTTAGAAACATTGCTTGTTTAGGTACTCTTTATCAAGCCAAGAGCGAGGCTGTTATTCGCTGGTTTATGTCGTTCGATTAACCCCATATAAATATGTGTTACGAACACAGTGCCCCTTTATATTGAACAGTGCAGTGGGAATAGGGCATGATTTCTAAGAAAATTTGTTAACTCGTAGGCTCTTTCAGTTATCTTTACTTCTCTTTACTTACTTCGGCTATAGAGCTACCGTTATTTATTGAGTGTTATAAAGAATGGAAATTTAAAAGTGAGTGTTTTCGATGAGAATCGGTAATTCATGGCACCATTCATCAATTGGTTTATGTGCAGTGTTTGCCATCTCATTTTGGGTTATGTTTGCAATATCACAAGATAAGCCCGAACCTGCTCCATCACTAGTTCAGAGCCTTGAAAAGTTTAAGATTAGTTTCACCGTAGAAGAACAGCGGTGGCTTTCAAAAAATCACATAGTCCATGTCCGCACGGGTAAAGCGCCGCCTTATTCATTCTTTAAAGGAGAACCCCTCGGTATTTCCAGTGATTATCTTAATGCAATCGCGAAGCTGGCAGGATTTAAGCTAAAATACATTGCTGACATTTCTTGGCTTGATGCTTTGAAGCACATTAAAAATCGTAAAAAGATAGATTTACTGCCCGCTCTTGCACAAACTAGTCAGCGTAAAAATTACCTTGTATTTACCCAAGCTTATTTGTCTTCACCGCGCGTCATTTATACCACTGATAATAATGACTATATTTTTTCTTTGGAGGACCTAGCCCGTAAAACAGTATCCGTGGAGCGTGGATACGTTACGCAACAAATACTTAGCGATGAGTACCCCAACATTAAGCTATTGATAACAGACACAACCGAAAACGCCCTTATAGCTTTGGCCTCGGGAAAAGTAGATGCATATGTAGGTGATCTTATGGCCGGCACATATATAATTAAGAGCAGGGGTATTAATAACATTAAAATTGCAGCCCCCGCGCCATTAGAAGATCTAACCCTGGCAATGGGTGTTCGTAGCGATTGGCCTGAGCTGGCAAGTATCATTAATAAAGTTATTGCAACCTTTAGCCATAAAGAACATGCCGCCATTCGTGATCAATGGTTGGCGCCTATTCGTTACGAGTATGGAATTACGACAGGTGATTTATATAAATGGATATTGGTGGTAGCCAGTATCGCGTTTTCAATTATCATAACAATTTTAATTTTTAACAATAAATTAAAAATTAGCGAAGAGAAATTGAAGCAGGAGGTATACGTCAAGAACCGATTTTTTTCCATTATCGCCCACGATTTAAGAAGCCCTTTTCACACTCTTCTTGGTTATACAGAATTGATGTCTCAGAAAGCAGATAAATTCAGTAAAGAAGAGCTAGTCAAATGCGCTGAACATTTAAATGAACAAGGGAATAGGGTTTTTGATCTTTTGCAAAATCTTCTTGAATGGTCGCGTCTTCAAATGGAAGGGGGAGGGCAGGAACCTATTACGATTCAATTGGCTGAATTAACGCAAGAAGTCATAGCCATTCTAAATAACACTGCCTTGGAAAAGGATATAACTCTGGTCAATAATATTAACAATGAGTGTGCTTTCGCCGACACGAATATGATACGGATTGTCATGCTTAACCTTATCACGAATTCCATTAAGTTTAGTCGGTCAGGCGGATCGGTCATAGTATCCGCTAGCAATACCGGAAATATGGTTCAGGTCAATGTAACCGACACTGGCGTTGGAATGTCACAGGATCATGCAAAAAAGGTATTCTCTCTTGACCATAAGGTATCCACTACGGGTACCGCAGGAGAGAGGGGGACTGGACTTGGCATTCCCCTTTGCAAGGAGATGATTGAAAGAAACAAAGGTGAGATATGGGTCGAAAGCATAATCGATGAAGGATCAAAATTTCATTTTACTTTGCCTATTGCACCCGGTGAGTAAAACATAATCTTCATGGCAGTCACGGTTAGAATTACAGTCAGGCTTAATTGGAGGCTTGTGATGAAACGAATGACAAGCTCCAAATAAATGGTATAAATTAATAGTGAATCAACTAAGGTTAGCCGAAATAAATAATGACGAGGGCAGTCCTGTTTAGGTGACATTTTTTACCATTAACGGTTTATCAAGGAGCTAGATATGAGCAGAATAATCTCAATACTGCTGGTAGTTGTGGGTGTAATAAATTTTTTCCCGGTAATTGGCGTGATTTCGGCAGAAAGGTTGTCTGGGGCCTATTCAATAGATTTGATCGGAAACGATATAGTTATCTTAATGCGCCATCGCGCTTTACTGTTTGGGCTAGTTGGTGGATTTATGCTTTATTCAGTATTTAAGCCTTCTTTCCAAACAGCCGCTATGGTGATGGCTACAATTTCTATGCTGGGTTTTTTGTACTTTGTGTGGGCAGTGGGTGATTTCAATGCCACATTATATAAAATCGCGATGATCGATTTGGTGGGTATTAGTTGTTTGCTTGTCGTCTCAGCTTTAAAGTATGTCAGTAGTAACAACTAACTGGGCCATTAATGATCAATTGTTGGCTATTTACATGTGCATATCTGCAGTAATTTAATAATTGCTTAAGGGGCTGCTAGATGTGAACTTCAAAAATTCATTTTGAATGTAACCCATTACTTGCCGTTTTTTATAAGCAAGGTCAACGGTGGCCTTTAAAAATTGAGTGTCGGGTAATAGGCGTACTAAGTTTTTATTATTGCTAGGGTCTTGTAATAAATCTTCAAAAATAATGGATACCCCTAATCCTTTAAGTGCAAATTTCAGGTGGCCAATGTCGTTTTTAATGGTGATATAAGCCGACTTTTTGGCATACTCAGCATAATTTCCTTGGCAGTTTTTCTTAAAGTAAACAGGGAATGCGGCATACTCGCTAGGGTAGTCTATTAGGTTTTTATCCAAAAGGTCCTTCAGAGTATTAATGGGTCCATGCTGTTTTAAGTATTGCTTAGAGGCCACCGGAATCATATTTCGGCTAAATACGGGCACGGCTTCATATAAATTTTTATCGGCCACCGAGACCATAATAGCAAAATCAATTTCATTATCTTTAAGTTTTTGTGCCTGTTCTTGATCACTGCCAATAAAGAATTCAAATTTTATTTTTGGATATAATGCACAAAATTCACCAAGAAGATCAGGAAGATAGGTATAAACCTGTTCTTGCCACACACCGATTCTAATAGTGCCCCGGGCTTGGGCCTTATTCTCTTTTAATTGCGCCACCGCATTCTCGGCCAACAATACACTTTTTGAAAAAGCCTCATATAGCAGATGACCATCTTGTGTTAACACTATTTTCGCTGCACTGCGGTCAAATAATATCACTTCAAGCTCTTGCTCAAGCACCTTTAGTTGGTGTGAAACAGCCTGCTGAGTTCGAAATAGATTCTTTGCTGCTTGCGTTACCGTACCGGCATTAACAACCTCAACGAAGGTTCTGGCTTTATTTAAATCTATCATTTTTGCACAATTTATATTTGTGAGGTGGACAAATATTACTCGTTATATTTGTACCTGGCTAGAGCGTTAATATCTAAACACGTTCAAACCATTCCACTTAACGAGTATGCCCCATGACCCGTATAATCACTAAAAACACCGTTAAAGTACTGCAAGGTATTGCAATTGCCTCGGCGGTGCTGCTATTTCAAGGTTGTACCAATCTTAGTAATATTGATGACTTTGCCACTCAGTATGATGTAAATAGTCGAACTTTCACCGGTATTTCGGTGGATGAAGCAACCAAAGCCCCACTTCAAGCCATTGCTCGTGCACATTTTAAGGCCAGCCCAAATGCAGTATTTAGTCGTATGGGGGACCACAAAAGTATGGGTGAATGGCTGCCCATGTTAGATCACGAGATTCAAGTAGATAACAGCCGCTCTATCACGCCTGGGGAAAACAATGTTGGCACCACTCGAATTTGTATATTTGGCGGCGATACCTTAACAGAAGACGTAATACACTGGGTGCCTGGAAAAGGGTATTCCTATAGTGTGCGAGATTCAGAAGACGCTCCAGCTAAAAATCACCTAGGGGTGATTACCATTGAAGAGGATGGCATGGGAGGCTCATTGGTAACCTGGCGCCAATATTTCGACCCCAATGGTTTTAAAGGTGAATACATCATGCCGACTATGATGTCATATGTATTAAACGGCGCGTTAGATAATTTAAGCGAAGAATTTGGCGGCGAAGTACTGTAATGAATCAGTAGTTAGTAACATTCAATATAGTTA
>JAPYOP010000018.1 GCA_029938115.1 Colwellia sp.
TGGTAGTGTGGGAGTTCCCATGTGAGAGTAGGACATTGCTAAGCTTCTATTAAGAAAAACCCGTAGCTGATGCTACGGGTTTTTTGTTAAAGCTTTAGTTTTTTAAATTGTTTTATAAGCAAATTAAGCAATTAAAGTTTTTGTCTAACGACAATAGCGCTGTGGCCCCACCTGATCCCATTCCGAACTCAGAAGTGAAACGCAGTAGCGCCGATGGTAGTGTGGGAGTTCCCATGTGAGAGTAGGACATTGTTAGGCTCATATTTAGTTTGATAGTAAAACGCAGTAGCGCCGATGGTAGTGTGACTTATGTTGTAGAAAGCCCATGTGAGAGCGTCGCGGGACATTGTTAGGCTCATTTTCGATGTTATGGCTATATGCCATCATGTCAACCCCGTGGAGGGGTTCCCGAGTGGCCAAAGGGATCAGACTGTAAATCTGACGGCTCAGCCTTCGGTGGTTCGAATCCACCTCCCTCCACCATTTAATTTTAGATATTAAATACCAGCAAGTTGCTGGTATTTTTTTTTCATTTTTTTAAATCTAAAATAATCTTCACTACCTTTAGAAATATTTATTAATTCTAAAATTATTCTCTTAGTTTGTTTCAACTCATCAACTCTTAGTTCATTGTTTTCATAGGTAGTTAATAAAACCTGCAATAAATTTAATTTGATACCATTATGATTAGGAAATAATACTAAAGCTTGTTTTAGATACTTCATAGCATCACTATAATTTTTTGATTCGTAGAGCTCTTTACCTATAGTCAGTGCTTTTTGTGCTTTTGCAGTATAACTATCTCCAAGTTGTTCATTGGAAAGCTCACCTATTTTTCCTGATGCTGTTTTATTGATCTGCTGTTTATTTACAGATATTAATATTTGAGAGGCTTTGTTATTTCTATTTAGCTTTGTTAATGAGTTAGCGATACTTATAAGGCTTTCTGCGTCGATGTTATGCCGTTCTATGTCTAATAACTGTAGCCCTTGTTCTAGTTTGCTCTTAGCGACAATATAATCATGTATATTTTCAAGTAAACAAGCGGATAATAAATGCGATTGAATTTTAACTTCGGGTTGATTGAAGGTTTTGTTTATTTGTGAAAGCATAGTAAAAGCTTTAACATTCATTTTTTTTGCTTGAGTTAACGGTAAATCAGCTGAATAGCTTGCCAGTGATTTTGCGAATTGTAAGGCATTATCAGGACTGTGATGTATGGAATTTTGCGCAATATTATATACCTTCTCATAAGCGCCAGTTGCTTTTTCAAAATGATCATTTTCAAAGCATAATCCTGCATATTTCTTTAGGCGAAGCACTGACCTAGGAGATAACTTGAGTGCTTGTTCGAGTGTTTCTTCCGCAGAGACAGCATAATATTTTTTTTCATAAGTAGATGCTAACCAATCATAACCAGGTAAGTAGAACGGTTGCTGCTTGATCACATTTTTGAAAATAATTTCGGCATCGGTTAAATCATTTTCTAGTAAAGCAATTTTTCCTAGGCCGATACTTGCCCAAGTACAATTGTTTTTACTTTGATATCGAGAGTAAATATCCTTTGCCTGTTCAAAATACTGTAGCTCAAATAGTTGCCTCGACTTTATGCCGAGACACTCAATTTTATAGGGGGTGTTATTTTTGATGGCCTCGTTTACTAATGTAATAACCAAGTGTTTGTCATCATTTTCTAATGCCTGATATATTGATGACATGGCATTTTTCTTTCTAACGCAATTATCTAAACGCTTGTTCAACTCGACTACTGTATATGGTTTACAAAGGTAGCTGTCAGGTTTATGCTCAAGCGCAGCTAAAACCATTGCCTGTGATACTTCTGCTGTGATCATTATCACGACACAGTGTCTCGATATAACTTCACTTAAACGTAACTCTTCTAAGAGTTGTTGGCCATTTTTTTGTTTTTCACCTAGATCATAACCTAATAGTATTACGTCATATTGCTTCTCTAAGCATAATGGAATGACATCTTGTGCATAATGGGTTGAATCAACAGGTCTGGTTGCTATAGACAGTGCAAATTTTTTCAAAATATCATGGGAAGGTTTTATGTGATCTATAATTAGAAAATTTTTATTTGAATAATCAATATTTGACATAACCCTCCCTCTATGAAATTCACTCTGTAGTGCTTTTAGCTTAATTTTCAATCATTGTCTAGTTTAATTTAGTATTACCTCAGCTTAAAAAACTGATAAACTTGATGAATTATTTAGTTAGTAAAATTAATATGAAATTTTCCAGTCTTGCTCTTAATGAGCTTTTGCAAAACAACTTAAAAACACTTGAATACACTCAAGCAACAGATATCCAACAACAAGCAATCCCCTTTATTTTAGCTGATAATGATGTAATGGCTAGGGCAAAAACAGGAACAGGGAAAACTGCTGCTTTTGCTTTACCAATACTTAATAAACTAATCGCAGCTGAAACTTGTGACAATATAGTCTCAACATTGGTACTTGCACCCACTAGGGAACTTGTACAGCAAATTCATGCTAGCTTCATTCAATATGGTAAAGGTAGCGATATTAAAATTGTTGCGGCTTTTGGCGGTGTGAGCATTAACCCTCAAATTAGTAATATTGCACAGGGGGTAGATATTATTATAGCTACGCCAGGTCGTTTACTAGATTTATTATTTAATGAACACTTAAGCTTGAGCAAGTTATCAACACTAGTCTTTGATGAAGCAGATCGTATGCTGGATCTTGGCTTTAAAGCTGAAATTGATAGAATCATGCAGCAAGTACCACAAAAGAGGCAAACACTTTTATTTTCAGCAACGTTTGATGATTCAATATATAAGCTAAGTAAAACGTTGCTAAACGATCCTAAAGTTATAACTATTGATGATAGAAATGAAGTTGCTACCAATGTTGAACAACTTGTCTACACGGTAGATGCAGATAGAAAACGTGAATTACTTTCATTTTTAATAGGCTCTAAAAACTGGCAGCAAGTGCTTATCTTTACTCGTACTAAACAGATGGCAGATGAGCTAGCTAAAGAAATGTGCAAGGATGGTATTAAAGCACAATCATTGCATGGCGATAAATCTCAAGGTGCACGAGACAAAGCCTTAACTGATTTTAAGTCAGGAAAAATTCGCGCTTTAGTGGCAACCGATGTTGCGGCTCGTGGCATCGATATTGTTGATTTAGGTTATGTTGTGAATTACGAATTGCCCTATGTTGCCGAAGATTATGTGCACCGTATTGGGCGTACAGGACGTGCAGGTAAAAGTGGCTTAGCACTTTCCTTAATGTCACCAAGTGAAGAATGGTTACTCACAGCAATCGAGAAAGTCATTGATGAGCGTTTATTACAACAATGGTTACCGGGCTACGAACCAGATTTGACTAAAACCGAAGTGAAAAGCCAACCTGAAAACAAGAAAAAAATGCGGAAAAAAGCCATTCAAGATCATCGTGGCAAAGTAAGACGTAAAAGATAACTAGCAAACAATAAAAGGATTAAAATGTTAACACTATTAGCAAAATTATTTTCTGCACTCAATTCAGAAAGCTCTACTCGACAAATTGCTTTAGCCATAACGCTTGGTTTTATCGTCGGTTTGTCACCCTTGTTGGCATTGCATAATGTCATTATTTTATTTTTTGTTATGTTAATTAGAATTCATTTTGGCAGTTTTATCTTAGCGGTCGGCTTTTTTTCAGGCTTAAGTTATTTATTATCCCCTCTCATTATCGACATGGGCGAATTGCTACTTACCTCGACTAGTTTACAGAGCTTATTTACTACTCTTTATCAAATAACAATATTCAAACTTGCTCATTGGCACAATACCTATACTTTTGGGGCTTTTGTCTTAGGCACTGTCGTAGGTTTTCCTTTGTATTTTTTAACAAAATTCATTATTGAAAAGTATCGAATGCACATCATGGTATTCTTTGAAAAACTCAGGATAGTCAAAGCGCTCAAAGCCTCAAAGTTTTATCGATTATATGCACAGTTTTCAAGTCAAAATGACTACTTGGGAGATGCATAATGAGCACTAATACAAAAATATCAAACGATAAAGGATTGAAAAAGTATTTTCGTTTCAGTGGCTTGATTAGTTTTTTTGTCGTGATGTCATTGATTGCTGCCTTGTTGTATTTGTTTGCTGAAAGTTTAATTCAATCAGCAATAGAAAACGGTGGTACGGCTATGGTTGGTACTGAGGTAAATGTTGCTTCTGTAGAGTTGCAATATTCACCGCTAAAACTAACTGTTAATGGTTTAGAAGTAACGGATTCAGAACTACCAAGCCATAATTCATTTAGTTTCAAGAAAGCGACTGCCAGTATTGATTTTTGGCAATATTTACTAGGCAAAACGATAATAGAACAACTAAATGTTGAACAGTTTGAGTTGATGACTAAACGGGAGCGTGTTGGTGAAGTCTATGTTCAAAATGAAACAGACGACAAAAAATCAACTGAGAATTCTTTACTGCCATCAATGGACTTGAAGTTGCCTGAAGTTAAAGATTTACTTAAAGACAGTAACTTATTAACAGTTAAGGAAGCACAGCGGTTAGAGAATATTTATAACGAAGAAAGAAAGGCGCTTACTGCATTGAAAGAAAAGCTACCAAGCAAAGCCAAATTAGCAGTGTACCAAGTTAAGATAAAATCAATAGGTAAAATGAAAGTTAAGAGTTTGGCTGATTTTGAACGAGTAAAAGCTGAATTTGAAGGCGTTAAAAAAGAATTTTATGCAGATCGACAAATAGTTATAAATGCCCAAAATCAACTTGAAAAATCTAAAGCGCGATTAACTAAGCAGGTTGCTATTCTTAAAAATGCCCCTAAGAGTGATTGGCAAGCTATTGAGAAAAAGTACCAGTTAGAAAGTGTCAATACAGAAGATTTTGCTCATATATTATTTGGAGAACAAGCAAGAGGTTATTATCAAAAAATTGATAGTTTATATCAATTTGTAACTCCTATGATGACGAGTGACAGTGACGAAAAAGCAAGTAATAGAAGAGATAGAGAACTAGAAAGTATCGGTAATAACTCAGGACGTTTTATTCATTTTGATGACAATGCGCCATTGCCTGCATTTTTAATTAAGCAGATGAAAATATCAATGATATTGGATCAAGGCAGTTTCGAAGTAGTAGGAAAAGAGCTTACACATCAGCATTGGTTTAGAAATAAAGCGAGTGAATTAAGTGTTAATTCTACTAATTTAGCCAATAGTGGTGAATTACAGTTTATAGCCCAACTTGATCTTAATAAAAATGGTGATTTGCACGGGCAAGGGCAGTGGTTTGTAAACAAACTATTGATAGGTGCCACATCATTAATTAATACAAAAGCATTATTATTAGCGCTTGATAAGGCTGAGTTGTCAGGAGAAGGTCGTTTTAATGTCAAACGAAATAAAACCTCAACAAACCATATCAGTAGCAATAATCATTTTGTTCTGACACAAACTAACTACAAAGGTAATGCAGATACGAAATTTGCTAAAATATTGCTTGATGCTTTTCAATCGTTAGATGAATTTACGATAGATATAGATGCTAATGGAGATTTAGAGCACCCTGAATTATCTATTTCATCATCTCTTGATGATGCAGTAAAATCTGCCTTCAAGCAGCAAATAGCAAAGAAGTTAGCTGGATTTGAACAGCAGTTAAATAACGGATTAAATGACAAATTGTCAGAAAGCTTAAAAAATAATGAATCGAGTGCTGCCGAACTTATTAATTTCGAAGCATTACTTGGAGACAGAGATAAAGCTCTGGACCAGTTGAAAAACTCAGATGTCGTTAAGCAGCAAAAGAAAAAGCTTCAAGATAAAGCAAAAGATAAATTGAAGAATAAGTTAAGTGATTTATTTGGATAATAAAACTAATTAGCTATATCCCCATATTGGATAAATAATATGGGGATATTAAGTTTAAAGTTTTGATAACCACATACACAATTGTTCAATACCTGATTTCACCTGTCCAAATTGAGCATGAGTGACTTGATTATTGTTTACTTGGTTACCGTCAAAATCAACAAAAGCTAAACGAGTAGTTAAGCTAGACTCATTCATGCCAAATGCACTTCCTGGTAACAGTGCAACACCAACGTCATTCATTAATGCGGAAGTTAGCTGCTCGCTGGTCGTGATATTTTGTTTTGCTAGTTTCTCTGTATAGTTTGAAAAATCAGGAAATAAGTAAAATCCCCCTTGAGCGCAGTGAACTTTAATACCCACTTTTGTTAATTCGTCAGCGCAATACTGACTAATTTCATCGAGTAGTTTAATTTGTTTGATTAAAAAATTATCCGCTAACTCTATTTCTTGATATGCCTTAGTTGCAGCAATTTGAATTGGGCTAGGTGCACATGAGTAAGTTTCGGAGGCAACACCAATTACGGTGTTTAATAAACCGGTTAACGCTTGTGGAATATACATAAACCCTAAACGCCATCCGCCGGCCCCGCACCACTTAGATAAACCAGAAGATACAATACAGCCCTCAGGGTAATAATCTGCTACCGATGATTGCTTTTCTCCCGATGATCCATAACTAAGTAAACTATATATTTCATCAGCAATTACAATAACATTGTGTTTGCGCATAACCTCAGCTAATTCAGCAAGCTGTTGAGAGTCGTATGTTTGTCCCGTTGGGTTGCTAGGGTAATTAAGGATTAAAAGCAATGGTATTTCAGGGGTCTCGCGTTGAGTACAGAAGCTATCAAGTTGTTCTGCGCTTATTTTCCACTTGTCTGAAAATGTTGTTTCTAACCATGATACTTTATGCCCTGCTAGTTTTGCTTGCGGTTCATATGAAACCCAGCTTGGGGCAGGTACCACAATCTCTGCTTTTTCAAAAGCAGCCATCACACAAAATAATAAAATCTTGCTGCCAGCACCAATAATAATGTTATCACTATGCCAGTCTTTTCCCTCTTGTATTTTATGAAAATCAGCTATAGCTTCTCGTAATGGTGGATGTCCTTGAACACTCATATATTCTTTGCGATAAGCTGATTCAGCAAGTGCTTGGCTAATTTCTACCGGCACAGGAAATGGACTTTGCCCAAAGCCAAACTTGAATACTTGCTGATTATTATCTGCTCTATTTAGGGATAATTGATTAACGAGCAAGGTTTCTGAGTGTTTAGATTCTCTAAGGTATTTTGAGATCTGAGCTACTGGTTTCATTCTATTTGTTCTCTATTTGGTGACTTTCTGGCTTTAGGTAGTGCTAAAGTGACTTGTTATCTGGATTGAAACAATGGATCGGGCAAAATGAAAATATATTTTCATACTTGAGTGTTTTTGTATGATTTTAGGGTGTATTTAGCACATAATGAAAAAAACTGAAAATGTGCTTAATACCAAATGAAATAATGAATGATCTATTCATTACTTCAATTGGTATAACGAGCATTTCAAGGCTAATAAAATGAATTTTCCTCCGCAAAATTTTGAGCAATTAAGAAAACTAGTAACTATGTTGCGCCAAGGTGATGTTGATTTACCCATGGGAAAAAAAAGCTTCCATGCTTTAGAAGCCATGATAGATGATGCTGATGTGGTAGCAATGAGTAACATTGTTGAACTCGGGAAAAAAACACACTTAAGTTCGGCTTCTATAACACGGTTAGCAAAGCTATTAGGTTATGAAGGTTTTCAGCAGTTTCAATTAGTGTTTAAGAAAAAAAGCAAAACAGCGAATAGCTTTTATAGTGACGGTGTTAAGCGTTTATTAAGCCAAGAGGTTGTTTCTCCAAAGCAGTTATTAATGCAACAAGGAGAGGCTATCATTCAGAATGTAGATGAAACCATTGCGCAACTAGATAATGCCGAATTAAGCAAGGCAACTGATTTATTAGCTAAGAAAAACAGAATACATATTTTTGCTTACCGACATACGGCAGCTATTGCTAATATTCTACGCTACGGTTTAGCGCTATTACGCCCTAATGTGCAAATGTTAGTGCAAGAGGCTCATGGTGTTGCTATTGCATTAGGACAGCTTAAAAAGGATGATTTACTGGTGGTTATTGGTAGCTCTCCTTATTCTAATGTCACGTTAAAAATTGCATCAATAGCAAAAAAACAACAATGTCAGATTTTAGCCATCACAGACAGTAAGCTTTCGCCTTTAAATGAGTTAGCTACTGCTGCCCTAACTATTCCCTCGTCAAAGCACTTTTACACCAATAGCTTAGTTACCAATTGTTTTGTTATTGAAGGGCTGCTTAGCTTAACGGCTCTTGCACTTGGTAATACGGCAGTTAATCATTTAAAACATCATGAGCAATTGTTGAGTCAATTAGAAGTTTCTAGTTAATCGCTATATTTTTTGTAGATACACGCTCTTTGCCATCAGGAGAATGTGCGACCTGCATTTTCTAATTAGTAACATCCCTGTAACGTCATGGCACCGCGACATACGACCGCCAAGGATGGTGGAAGTGTAGTTTTTGCAGGAGCAAAAAACTACCCGTTCGTCCTTACACGCTCTTTGCCATCAGGAGAATGTGTGTCCTGCATTCTCTAATTAGTTACATCCCTATAACGACATGGCACTGCGACATACGACCGCCAAGGATGGCGGAAGTGTAGTTTTTGCAGGAGCAAAAAACTACCCGTTCGTCCTGAACATAAAAAAAGAGGTTATGCGGAAAACATAACCTCTTTACTCTACGTGTGTTTATTTAAAATTTATCTTGCTAGTTTAGAAAGCGTAAGACATACCTAAGTACCAGCTACCACCTTCATAGTTTGCTGCACTTCTACGTGGGTATTGTAGACCAACACTTTGACGGTTAGCAAAAGGAGACTCTACTTCACCAATGTAAGTATCTAAAATATTAGACGCACCTAGTTTAAGTCTTAATTCGTCATTAACTTGATAGCTCAATTCAGCATCAAGGAAAACTACTGCGTCAATTTCAGAACTTTGGCTACCAGATACAATACCGCCACTTCCATCAGGAGTACCTGCTATAGTGCCACGCTCATCATAATGTGAACCATAGAAGTTAGCACGAACCATTAAGTTCCAATCATCACCAAAGTTAGTATTAGTAGTTAATACAAATCTATGATTAGGGAAGTTATTTTCGATATCTTCAATGGTAGAGTCAGAAACAGGACTTTGACCGTTTACTTGTCTAACACTGGTAACATCAATTTCGTTGTAACCATAAGCAAATGCTACGTCAGTTGCCGTTGCGTTATTCCAATCAAAGGTAGATGAAACAACTAGGTCAAAACCTGAATGTTCAACATCAAGTACGTTGGTATAAAAAGATACCGAACCGAAGTTTGGATCATCAACAGGAATGTTACCCGTACGGTATATACGGTCATCTACAGCAATTTGATAGAAATCAAGCGTTAACGTGGTATTATCACCAATATCAGTAGACATACCAACGCTGATGTTAAATGACTCTTCTTCTTTTAGTTCTTGACCACCAAGTGAAATAGCAAGATCTGACGTTGCAGGAATCAAGCCTTCTTCTACTTGAGCACCTGTAGTGCCATCAAACGTTGTGATGATAGTACTAACATTTGCTTGGCCTGGAGTAGGAGCATGGAAACCCGTTGATACGGCGCCGCGAAATGAGAAGTCATCAGTAAGGCTATAGTTACCGGCAACTTTCCAATTAGCTGTGCTACCAAAATCAGAGAAGTCTTCATAACGTAAAGCGTATTGCATTAATAGCTCGTCTGTAACATCATGCTCAACATCAATATATACAGCAACGTTATCACGTGCGAATGAGGCAGCATTTTTAGCTTCAATACCACGCATACCACTTACACCAGCATTTGGTACACCATCAATATCTGAGTAAGAATTAACTTCACCAGCAAGACTGGTATATGTTTCTTCGCGCCATTCAAAACCATAGGCAAGGTTGAAGTTATCACCAATTGGTGCTGAGAAATCAGCATTAATATTAATTTCTTCTTGTTTGTAACCACCAGTATTAAAGTTCATTTGATAAACGTCACCACCAGAATTTAAACCTAAGCCTGGGTTAACACTGTTGTTTAAGAAGTAATTCAGTTCATTCGAGCCTGTGCTTACGCTAAAGTCATAAGTAGTGTCATCAAAAATTTCACCTTTTAAACCAATAATAGCGCTGAAATCGGTTTGGTCACCATCTAAAAATGGAGTAAAACCAACCTCAGTAAGTTTACCGTCATAACCATCTGCCACTAACGACGCAATAGTTGAATGTCCAGGGTTACGATAGAAGAAGCGGTAACGACCTGAAGTATCAGCATAACTTAAACGGCTATAAAGTTGTTTATTACCATCAAGTTCAATCCCCATATTAGCAAACATACGCAAGGCTTCAGTTTCTGGACGGCCCCAAGTTTGAGTAAATGGCGCATCACCAAAAGGAGAATCAGCACCAACGCCTTCAACACCTGCATCAACTAATGCTTGAGCATCTGGGCGAATAACACCACGTGATAATGCTTCGTTATCACTGTACTCTAAACTTAAGTTTAAAAAGCCATCGTCACCAAGGGCTAAACCTTTGTTTACAGCTAACTTCATGCTTGACTCGCCTTCATAATGCTGGCCGTACTGTAGTTCTACAGAGCCGCCTTCTGAGGCATCTTTAGTAACAAAGTTAATAACGCCAGCAATAGCATCTGAGCCATATTGTGAAGCTGCACCGTCACGAAGTACTTCAACGCGTTTTAAAGCTATCGTTGGGATCATGCCAACATCTGGAGCGTGAGCTCCATTACCAGCGGCTGGTGCGAAAAACTGCACTAAAGCTGAACGATGACGACGCTTACCATCAACTAAAATTAATGTTTGATCTGATGCTGTACCACGAAGTGAAGTAGGGCGTACAAAAGCACTACCATCACCTGTTGCAGGTGTTGCAGTATAACTTGGGATAAGTGCTTTTAAGTTATCAGTCATGTCAGCAGTACCGCCAACAGCATTAATATCATCGGCAGAAATAATATCTACGGGTACCGGTGAGTCAACGACTGAACGCTCTTTTAAACTACGAGAGCCAATAATTGATATTTTTTCTATGTTGTCATTAGCACCTGGTGCTTGTGCTGGTTCTTGAGCAAGGGCAGCTGAACTTGCTGCTCCTAGCAATACTGGAACTAGGACTGCTTTTATTGTTTTATTTTTCATTGTTGTTATTCCTCTATAGTGTTTATCAACTTGAATGCTCAGTTGACCAGAGTTATTAACAACAGCAATTAGGCCAGGGTCTTTTAATATTTTTTTTAGACCGTTGCTTACTGAATAATAGCATTTTGCATAAATTCTATTACCGCTTTATCAGCTCGTTGTTTGTCAATATCAAATCGCATCAAGTTATCAGCATTGGCATATAGAGTTACTATTATCATTGTCATGATGAAGACAGCTCAACGTAACAGGTTATGGCTAGCTAATAACCGAAGCAGACGAAATTGCTTTCGTCAACTGCGCAGTATTAGTAAACAAGTGAGCGAGAAAAATCCTCTATAGTTTTTTAATTAATTTAGAATCATCTAAATTAATTAAATGAGCAGCAGGTTATAAGTGTATTTTAAGGAAGGGTTTACTTAATTAGGAAAGACTTAGTTAACGTGTATAAGGTTTTACTAGAACTTATATTCAGCACCAGCATAGTAAAATGTACCATTAAAACCAAACGGGGCAGAGCGGCGAGAGTAGGTAAATACGCCAGGGCTATCTACAATGATGTTACCACTGTCATCAACAATACTTCCTGTTCTTGAATTACCAATGTTATTTTTGTCTGGATAAACATCAAATAAATTATTACCGCCTATATTAAACGATAAATGGTCAGTCATTTGATAACTAACGCGTAAATCAGTTAATAGCTCTGGGCTATAGGTTTGTCTACCGCCATCTGTTATCGTGTATTCGCCATAACGGTTAAAGGCTAAGTTAACGGTGAAATTATCAATTTGGTAAAAAGCACTCAAACTTATGCGATCTTGTGGTTGCCATTCTTCAATGATCGAAATATCTTGCCCTGAAAAAATCAGCTTAGGAGGTATATCACCTAAGGCACTATTCTCAGGTGTGAAAATATTGACTACATTAGTTTCAGTGAAGTTAGCTGCAAAGGTTAAATCTAAATCACCATTGAGTACTTTTGTATTCCATGTTGCAATAATATCAATACCTTGAGTTTCAGTGTCAGCACCATTTAAGAAAAGTTGCCCTTTACCAGCCCCCGCTGTTGCTAAGTTAGCGTCCAATGCAGGGGATAAACCAGTGCCAAGCTTATTACTGATTACTATGCGATCGTCAATATCAATTGAATACCAATCAATGGTTAAATTTATATTATCGCTAAGTTGAATAACAGTACCTAAGCTTAAGTTAGTTGCTTCTTCTTCTTTTAGTTCAGGAATGCCAATGGCCTTTGCTAAAGTTGAATCATTGCGGAATGTTCCTACTTGTACCGCAATTTGATCACCGGTTGGATCTTCAGGATTAGTTATGAATTGAGTACTGATATTATTAAAGTATAACTGCTGCATTGATGGTGCTCGAAAACCTGTACTCATGGCTCCACGAATTGCTATATCTTCAGATACAGACCAGTTGGCAGCTAGCTTAAAGTTGGAACTGGCACCAAAACCGTCATAATCATCGTAACGAACTGCACCACTAACAATTAAGTGTTCAGTTACCTCCATTTCAGCATCAGCATAAAATGAGAATACATTTCGTGTTTCATCAACTCTTGATACTGGACTTATTCCGCCAAAACCTTGAGTGCCAGCATCGCTATCGGTTGGAAATAAACTTGCACCAAAAACGGTGTCATAATCTCTAAAAGAATACTCATCACCAGAGGTTACTTTATAAAAATCAGTACGAATTTCAGCTCCTAATGCTAAAGAAAATATTTCGAAATCTTGAGTATAATCAAGATTTAATGTTGATAAGGCTAACTCTAAACCATACGCAAAAGCTTGACGAGGTATTGAGTTTCGTATTTCATCGGCTGTTATATCAGCAATAGAGCCATCTGAGTTATATTGCAATGCGTTGGCAAAAGATGAATTGATAGTATCGTTAGTGGTGTAGTCAATATTGTTTTGACCATAAGTGTATGAGAAGTCTAAGTTTGCACCATTTTCAAGTGCAGTTTGATAACCCAAGCTATAAGAAAAATCTTCGATGTTTGAATTGATTTTAGGTAAAAAGCCGGCAGGAATAGTCGCATCACCATCTTGTAATGGCGCATTACCCTCTATATTAGCATTGTGGCGGAAGAAGGCTGCGGATTCATTATCACGCTTTGAATAGGTAATAAAGCCATATAATTCGCTGTTACCTAACTCATATCTTGTATTAACGGTTAAACCTAATTGACTTGAGTCGGCATCACCAATTATAAAAGTATTACGTGTAGCCGTCGCTTCACGCGGGTCACCTAATAACATGTTGCCATTGGCTAATTCACTACAACCAGAAAATTGACATGAACCATGCAAACCCGCTCTATTAGTATAACTTCTGTCACGAATGTTTAATGTGGCGTTTAAGAAACCATTATCGCCAAAAGAAAACCCTTTAGAGATATCTATATTGGTAGTTTCACCATCACCTTTTGAATTTTCGCCGTAAGAGACTGAGACTTTACCACCTTCACTTGCGTCATTTAAGACAATATTAATAACACCGGCAATAGCATCTGAACCATATTGTGCAGCGGCACCATCGCGTAAAACTTCAATTCGTTTAATGGATGAAGCCGGTATAGCATTCATGTCAGTGCCAGCAGTACCACGACCTACAGAGGTGTTTATATGTATTAAACTGGCTTGGTGACGGCGTTTGCCATTAATAAGCACTAATGTTTGATCTGGTCCTAAGCCTCGTAAAGTAGCAGGGCGTAGTGCATCGGTGCCATCACTAATTGACGAGCTAGAAAAGTTAAAAGAAGGCGCTATAGCCTGTAGCATTCTACCGACTTCGGTTTGACCTGTATTAGCTAAAGCTTCAGCTGATAGGATGTCTACGGGGACAGGAAGATCATTTGATGAGCGTCCAGCAACACGACTACCAATTATAAATATTTTTTCAACTTCTTGTTCAGCGGCTTGAGCGTAGATTGATTGGTTGGCAGTTTCTGATTCAATTGGAATTATGGCTGATTGTATCGCTTCGTTTTTTCTTGTTGTTATTTCGTTATTATACGTATCAACTTTAATGCTCAGTTGACCCGAGTTATTAACAACAGCGATTAAGCCTGAATCTTTTAGTAATTTTTTTAAGCCTGAGTTTACAGAGTGATAACCTTTTAATTCATTTGCTTGGTGCTTTTTGGTTAAATCAAATGAAAAAATAATGGTTTGATTTGCTTTTTGAGCAAATGCAATTAAAGCTTTATCAGCTCGTTGTTTGTTAATATCAAAGCGTATCAAACTGTCAGCACTAGCATTGAAAGTTAACAACATCATTGTCATATTTATGAAAATGTGAAATAACCATTTAGGCTTAGCTGATAACCGAAACAGACGACATTGTTTTAGCCAACTGTGCAGTATTAATAAACAAGTGAGCAGGAGAAATCCTCTATAGTTTTTTAATTATTTTAGAATAATCTAAATTAAGCCAAATAGAGACAAATAGCCAGTAAAAAGTACTGGTTATTTGTTGAAAAAATAAGAGAAAATGTATATTTAAAAGAGAAGGGTTATTCAGCTAAAGCAAGAAAGATTGTGCTATCAGCACTTTTGGTATAATTAATATTAAAGTTACTATTTAGTGATGATAATAAACCATCAACATCGTTGGCTTTAAAATAGCCGGATACTTTCATATTAGCCATTTTTGGATCTAATATTTTAAAACGACTTGAAGTGTATCGGCTCACTTCAATTAACGCTTTTGATAAAGGCTCACCATCAAAAATCAGCATGCCTTGTTGCCAAGCTAAATCACGTTGTACTTGATCAAGAGACACTTTTTTTACCGGTGTTTCAGTATGTCTAGCAATAACCGCTTTCTCACCAGAAGTAACTAAAATCCCCGGTAACTCTGATCTTTTTGTATTTTCATTTGTTGTTAATAACGTATGTTTAATCACTGCTAATGCTTCACTCGCTTTGGTGATCAAAACTCTACCTTCTGTAACCATTAATTCCATTTCGTGGTTATCACTTTTCTGAACATTAAAAATGGTACCTAATGCGGTGAAAGATTTGTCGCCTGAGGTAACCGTAAATGGACGAGATTTATCTTTCGCAACATCAAATCTGGCTTCGCCTTGTACTAAGGTTAATTGGCGAAAAGAAGCGGTATAAGCAACTTCAACAATACTATTTGTATTTAATTGAATATGAGTACCATCACTCATAGTAAAGCTATTTTGTTCACCAATAGGCGTTTTAAAGGTTTGTGTTTGCGTTAAGGCTTGTTCGTTTAATGAAGGTAAAAAGGGTAAAAATGATCTATCGAGTAAAGCATTTGTAGAAAATAAAGAGACAATGGCAACACTAGCAGCTAAAGCTATTGCTGCAAATCTATGGGTTGATTTTTTAATCTTTTCTAATGGGAATAATCCGCTTAATTCATTAAGCACAGAAATATCATCCCAATACGAAGCCATTTCTAATAAGGTACTGTGATGCGTGGTATTTTGATTGCACCAAATTACCAGTTCTCTTTTTTCTGTTTGAGACAAACCACGATCCATACGACTTATCCAAAGACAAGCTTGCTCTTGAATTTGTTCTCTGGTGTGAAATTGACTTACATTACTCATCGATTTACTCGTTTACTTTACTGAATTCATTAGTTTATTTATTGGCAGTATTTTTTACTCTAGCACTTACTGTTTTAGAAGCTTTCTTCGTCATTGAGTTTTGACCAGCGTTATAGTGCATTTGTTCCATATATTGTACACTTTTTAATAGCCCTTTCGCTACATGCTTTTCAACTGTACTTTCACTTAACTGTAAATATTGCGCTATTTCTTTTTGGCTAAGACCATATACTTTCTTTAAAATGAAACATTTACGCACTGATCCGGAAAGTTGATCAGTAGCTCGACAAAAAGCTAAAAAACGTTCCTTAGATTCATAATCGTCTTCAAAAAGGTTGCTACTTAATTCAACAGGTGGCTCAACAAAATCCTCTATAGAATCATTAAATTTGTTATCCCATTTGGCATTATGATTGAACGCGATATTTTTGGCAGTTTTAAGCATGTAGCTTTTAGCATACTTAATTTCTTGTTTTAAGTTTGCTTCATAGCTACGAACAAAAGTTTCTTGCACGATGTCATCGATGTCATCAGGTTTAACAATACGACTGATATAACCTTTGATCGTATTTTGGTAACTGATAAAAACATCGGTAAATGTATTTTTATTAATTTTCTTGCTCATTATTAACAGCATTAAAAGTAATTACTGCCTTTAGTGTACCCATTATTTAACTAGATTTTCAATCACTTTATTTGCATAAATATATATTTATATTTTTTAAAGGTTTAGATGTCGGCTAAAAAAGATTCAAATTCCTCAAGTAATTCTTGGTAGTTCTTATTTAGCCGTATGTGTAATTCTCTTACTTTATCTTCATCATTATTTTGTGCTGCTATCTCTAATTTACTTGCCGTTTGATGCAATTTAATGCCACTTAAATTGCCTGAAACGCCTTTTATTGCATGTGCATGCTCACGTATTTTCTGATATTGATTAGAGTCTCTTTGTGAACACTGGTCTACTGAGGTGGACAAATCTAAAATGACTGTTGGTGTATCTTCAATGAATATACCAATTAAACTTTCTAATAGCTTTTGGTTATTACTCACCCTCTTTAAGCAGGCTACTCTATCCCATATTGGAGCATGTTTTATTTCATCTTCACTATCTATGCTTTTATTTGCATTAATATTTAATGAACTAGCTGCCGTGCTTTTGCTGTGTTCCTCATTTGTGATATCAATAATATTTATATCACTGTTTATTGCTTGATGTTTAGTGTCTGATTTTATTTCTTTATAATGTTTAGTCATTCGCTGCTTATCGACATCAGTACTATTATGCTCTTTTGAATTTAGCCATCGTTTTAATTTTTCTTTTAGTAGTTCTGGGTCTATTGGTTTAGCTAGGTAATCACTCATGCCTGCATCAAGACATTTTTGTTTGTCTCCTTCCATGGCATTTGCAGTCATAGCAATAATAGGGATTTTGCTAAGTTCTTTATATAATTTATTGTTTCGAATTTCTCTAGTGGTTTGATAGCCATCCATTTCTGGCATTTGGCAATCCATAAGAATTAATGTGAATGGCTTACTGTCAGTATCATTAATAGAATATTTTAATGCCTCTAATGCTTTAACTCCATTCATAGCAAGGTCAGCTGTTAAATTGAATTTACCTAAAACACCCAAAGCAACTTGTTGATTAATTCTGTTATCTTCTACAAGTAAAATTCTAGTACTTAGTGGCCATTTATTATTCTTGTCAGGTTGAGTGAAACTTTGCAGATAGTCATGAGTGACTATCTGACTTGTTTGTTTTTGTTCTTCTTTATCCAATACAACTGCTAAGGCATTAAATAAATCTGAGGTAGTTGCCGGTTTTGAAAAATAAGCATTAAAACCAATGTCAGAAAAAAAACGCGCTTCATTGCCTTGCGATATTGAGGTCATCATGACTAGCTTTATGTCATTAAAAGCTGAATTGTTGCGAATTATCTTTCCTAGCTCAGCGCCATCCATTTCGGGCATTTGCATATCTAAAAAGGCAATATCAAATAAGGGTAATTCGGTCTGTTCAATATGTTGATTACATAAAATAAGTGCTTGCTCTGCACTAGTAGCTTCGATGACTGTTGCTCCCCAATGTTCTAATTGCCCCCGTAATACTTCAAGGTTAGTTTTGTTATCATCAACAATCAGAATGTTGAGCTCTTTAATATCTACTTTCGGCATGACCCGCTGAGATTTCTCACTTGGCTCTATTACAATACTAAACTCAAAAGTACTTCCTGTTCCTTCACGACTGTTGACTTTTATATCCCCATCCATCAATTGACATAGTTTTTTTGAAATGGCTAAGCCTAGACCAGTACCGCCATATTTACGTGTTGTAGAGGCATCAACTTGTGAGAAGCTATCAAAGAGATAATCTAGTTTGTTAGCAGGAATGCCTATGCCACTGTCTTGAACCGAACAAAGTAATAACAGCTTACTTTGACCCGCAGGTACGGCGCTTACGCGAATAGTGATTTCGCCCTGTTGAGTAAATTTTATCGCATTACCTACAATATTTGTGAGAATTTGGCGTATGCGACCTTGATCTCCTTTCACCATAGACTGTTCAATTTGTGTTAAGTCTAGAATTATTTCTAACCCTTTATCTTGTGCTTTTAGGGCTATGGTTTCAGCGAATTCACCAAGCATACCTCGCAAATTAAAGTCGTAGTATTCTAGTTCCATTTTCCCAGCTTCCACTTTGGAGAAATCTAAAATATCATTTATTAATGTTAATAACGATTCAGCACTAGATTTTGCCAAATTTGCTTTATGCTGTTGATCGTCACTCAAGTCAGTACTCAATAGCAAACCTAACATGCCGAGTACACCATTCATTGGTGTGCGAATTTCATGACTCATGCTAGCTAAAAATTCACTTTTCAATTGACTGTTTTGTTCTGCAACCTCTGCTGCTTGCTCTAATATGGCTCTGGCTTGATCTTGTACTATAGCCGTTGTAAATAGCGTTCCTATTTCAGTTAATAGTGCCCTTGTCTCATAACTAGCTTCGGGATTTATAGGGGTATAAAGAAATAAAACACCGACGGTGACGAGTTTGTTTTCCATATTATGCGTTAATGGCACAATATAGTGACCATGAGCCTCCATGTCTGGCCAATTATTTTCATGTCGGTGATCTTCAAAGCAATTGTCGCTAATAATAATTTCACCTGATTGCGCGGCTTTTCCACATAAACAACAACCTAACGCAACCGTTTTTTCGTCACGGATGAAATTAGTAGTGAAATTACCGCGCAGGGTGCACATACTTAATTCGTTTTTTCCTTCTGGCAGTAAAAAAACACCACCCTTACTTAATAAATTTAGATTAGATAAGTCAAAGCATTCATCAATTGCATCACTAAGTTTATCTTTAATTGCTATGTTTTGGCTTAAAGCATTAGTAATGGCTAATTTAGTTTTTGCTGCCTTGTAGCTATATTCTTGTTTTATTTCTTGTTCTTTTCGTAGGGTGATATCAAGCACTGTACCAATCATGCGTGTGGCTTGTTTTTGCGTATTATGTTCAACAACACTTCCTTTATCATTAAGCCAAATCCAAAGGCCTCCTTTATGTTTTATTCTAAATTCAATGTCATAGACTTCTTTTTGATCTTCAACGTGTTGCTCTAACCTTTGTTTCACGTATGATGCATCATCAGGGTGCAGTAAGGAGCTGAAAATCTCGATAGTAAATGGCATTAATTCTGTTTTATTATAACCCGTTATTTCATACCATTTTTGGCTGCATTCAACGAGGCCAGAGGTTAAATCCCAATCCCAAAATCCAACGCTGGTATTATTAATGACTAAGGATAATTTATTAGCATTTTGTTGAGCATCACAATGACTTTTCTCAAGTTCAACTTGCTGCTGGTTACGTTTTTCTAACATGTAATTGAAGGCTGCGGTAAGCTGTCCTATTTCGTTAGTAGCGCTTTGTGTTACTTGTAATTCAGTTTCTCCTGACGCAACACGTAGGCTAGCGTCAGCTAATTTTATCAAGGGTTTAGTTATGCTTTTACTTAAAAAAACTATCACTATAATTACAATTATTATCGATAAGGTCACTAGCCAGAAAGTTGTTAATGCTAACCAATTAGCATCGGCCAACACTTCATTTAGAGGGACTTCTGTAATAAGTATCCAACTAATGCCAACAATGTTAATTGTTTGAAATATTCCAATAACCACTTCTTCATTTATATTTTTATATTCATTGTATTCTTCAATAGTATTAGTGCTGCTGCTATTTTTTTTCTTCCATACGGCATGAGCAGGCAGCAAAATGTTTTCATTTAATACTGTTTTCCAATCATTATTTAAAGGCGTTTGTAATGAGCCATTTTCGTCAATAATGTAGTTGGTAAAGTTTTTGGTACGGTTGTTTTTTTCAATCATTAAGCGGTAAATAGCATCAAGTTTTATTTGCATTGCTATCACGCCTATTAAATCACCAAATTCATTGATTAATGGTGCGCAAATAAAGGCCGATAATAAATTATTTGAAGGGGCATATCGCTCAACATGGGATAGTGCAATTTTCCCTGTGCTCAAGCTTGTTAATACTGCGGTAGCAAATGAGGTCTGTCGATATTTTCCAGATTGTAAGTTTTCTCCTAAATCATTTTCTTGAGTTAAATTAAATAAAATATTAGCAGAGTTATCTATAAGAAAAATATCATGAATGTAATCGTAGTTGCGTTTTATACTCATAAGAGACTCACTGATGGAGTCAACTTGCTTAACCCATTGATAACTTTTTACAAAAGCATTCAATGGCTTTTTGGATTGCTGAAAACTTTGAGTCAATTGTTCTAACCTTTGCGCCGTAGACAGGTTTTCTGCTTGGATAGAAATATCCATTATTCGGTATTTAAACCAGTTATCGATAAAAGCTTTGGTTTCATAGGCAGAAGTGCTTAGTTCATTTGTTGCCTTGTTAATTAAGCTTTCTCTACTTTGTAGATAACTCAGTGCTGAAATAATGATTAATGGCAATAAGGTCAGTAATATAAACCACTTCATTAACTGGTATTGGAGCGATGATTTTTTGATGTTTTGGTTCGGCTTTATCATACTGTTTATTTTTTGTTGAGTTTTAATGGAATAGAGGTTTATTGCTCAGTTAAATTTTGTTTGAAGTTAGTGTTGGCAAAGTCATCAATATCGACTCCTTTTTTTATTATTTTTCCTTCAACAGCTAAGTCCATGATCTGTTTTAAACCGGCTTTATCAATGTTTAAGTGCTGATAGTTAATGACTTTTAACTTTGGGTTTAAACTAGCAATAATGGCTTGTCTAGTATGTAAAGGGATATGTTTCCTAACAATGGCAACTATTTCTTCTAATGAATTACCACCTTGGTTACGGGCTCTCTCTATATCTTGTCCTGCTTTATGAAGGTAATACATAACTTCATTAGTAGCCGAATATTTATCTGCAATAGCATTATCTGTTGCTAGTGCTATGCACTCCACATGACCATGTTGCCATGGCAAAACATCTTTTGAATACCAAGCCACATGTCCAAATCCACCTGTTTCAACTACATCAGCCCATGGAAGAGATTGTTCAAAAGCAGCAGCTTTAGCTCTATTACTTTTTCCTTTAATAAAAGCAGGGGCTTTGGGAGGCGGTACTGAAATAGCATATACTTCTGCTTCGGTATTAGGTTGTAAACTTAGCCGTAAGCCGTGTTTTTTTAAATAGCTATATAACACCACCGTATGGGTCGATAGTTGATGAGGCATACCTATTTCTATTGACCTATTGTTTTGTTGATAAATACTTTTAAGGGCTAGGGCTACTTTTTCATCGGGTTGTCGGTCTTTACGTAATACGGGTAATTGTACCATTTCGTTAATAATGTCATTAATTGCCAAGGCATTACCGTCTCTATGCATTAATCCTATCCAGCGGAAATGGGGTTTTTCATTAAACATATCCATGGCTAATGGGCTCATAACAAAGGCCATATCAACTTCGCCTGATTGAAAGTAAGCTCGCAAAAAATCCCAGTTTTTCATTTGTTCTATTTGAAAGTCAGCGTGGATCATTTGTTCACGGTAGCGTTCGAATGCTACTAGTGCCGTGTAATGGTCAGCTAAGGGAATATATAGCGCTTTTATTACTTGCTTTGTATTTTTATCTCTTTCAGTAGCTGACGCCGTGTTTATTACAATGAAGCAAATAAACAAAAGCACGAGTAATGACAGGCAAAGTTTTATGCCTGTTCGAGTTAATACCATGTTTTGACTATAGGCTGGCTTGAGTTTCATGGAAGTCCTTTGTTTAGAAAAGAATACTCAAGTTTTAGTGTAGTAGATATTTTAGCTTTGTAAAAAAGAACAAAAAAATAGCCATTTACTTGGAAAGTAAATGGCTATTTTGAAAAGTATTTAAAGTTTAAGATTTGGCTTTTTTAGCTTTCTTTATTTTTTTCTTCGTTTGTTTTTTAGTTTTTGCTTTTTTCTGAGCGGTAGATAATTTTACCTTCGCTTTTTTATTAGCTACGCGAGATTCTTTATTTTTTGGTCGAAGCTCTTCAACTACGCGACGTTGTAAACGTTCGTTTTGATAACGTTCGATTTTAGCCACCACGCTCATGTCGTGAGCTTCAACTAAAGATATTGCCGTTCCTTTAGCGCCAGCTCTACCTGTACGACCAATGCGGTGAATATAGATATCTACTTTTCGTGGCATATCAAAATTAATAACATGAGTAATGTCTACAATGTCTAAACCACGAGCGGCAACATCCGTAGCAACAAGCACTTTAATCTCGCCACTTTTAAAGCGTTCAATAGCCATATTACGCTTGTCTTGTGGCATTTTTCCTTCTAGCCAAACACAAGGTAATTCATCGCTGTATAATTTACCTGATAAGTACTGCACTGTTTCGCGCTTATTAGCGAAAACGACGGTGCGATCTACACCTTCTTGCTTTAAAGTATTTACCAATAAGTTCAATTTATGATCGCTGTTATCAGCAAGGTGTAACCACTGATGAATTTTAGCCTTCTCTTTACGAGAAGGGTTAGATTCTAAAAAGTCAGGTTCATTAAGTACTTCTTTGGCAAAACGAAGTACACCTGCACCTTCTAACGTTGCAGAAAATAGCATGGTTTGTTTGCGCCAACGAGCCTCACCAACAATACGATTAATGGTTTCGCTAAAGCCCATGTCTAACATGCGATCGGCTTCATCTAGTACTAAAATCTCAATTTCGCGGGCATCAAACTGTTCGTTTTCTATGTATTCTAATAAACGTCCAGGCGTGGCAACTAAAATATCAGTAGTACTTGTTAGAATGTCAGTATGGCTACCATAATTTACACCACCGGTAATTACACCGGTTTTTATTTTGGTTAACTTTGTCAGATTTTCGCTATCTGAACCTATTTGAATAGCTAACTCACGCGTAGGCGTTAAAATCAGCACCCTAGGAAAGCCAGGTTGTGTACGTGGGTAATCAAGCAAGTGCTGGGCAATAGGTAATAAAAAGGCTGCGGTTTTACCTGTACCTGTTGGTGCTGAGGCAAGAATATCTTTGCCTACCATAGCTTTTGGTATAACCAACTCTTGTATCGAGGTTGGTTTTTTGTAGCCTAGTTCTTTAACACTGGCTAATAATTCTGAGTCGAGATCAAATTGCTCAAACATAAGGGATTTTTCACTAAATTTGGAGTTTTCTGTAGATGTTGGCAATTATAGTAGTTTTCGAGTTGGCTGTAACTAATTTATCTCAAGACTCGAAAACTATATACTCATCGCGTTACTTTTCACTATATTGGGTTAAGATTTGTTCGCACCATAGATCTATTCTATCTTCACTAAGATCATATTGATTATCTTCATCAATTGATAAGCCAACAAAATGTGATTTATCTGTCGTAAGTGCTTTTGATGCTGCAAACTCATAACCATTGTTAGGCCAGTAACCAATAACGGTTGCACCTTGTGCTATAACTTGTTGGTGCAACATCCCCAAGGCATCTTGAAACCAATCGGTATAACCTATTTGATCGCCCATGCCGTATAACGCTATTGTTTTACCGGTAAGGTTGAGGTCGTTGATGTCGAGCCAAATGGATTCCCAATCTTCTTGTAATTCACCATAATCCCATGTGGAAATACCAAAAATAATAAAATCATAATCAAGGCAATCGGATAAAGGAACATCTTTTATGTTGTATATTTCAACTAGTTCAGCGCCAATAGTTTGCTGAATTTTCTCAGCTGCAATTTCTGTATAGCAAGTAGTCGAGCCATAAAACAAGCCTATTTTCATGTCAGTTTATCCGATAATAATGATTAGAAACATAATTAAGGGCGATTTTAGCAAAAGCATTTAGTACAATTCAATTTATTGTTCAAAGTATTATTAAAAGTTTTGTTGCAAAGTAACCATAACGGTTGTAATTTCATTGGCAACAAAGCGGTCTGTATTTTATTACTGTTGATTAAAGTGAATTTAGGAAAGCAAAGTATGTTTAAGAAGTTTTTAATTATTGGTGGCCTAGCTGTTACTGCCACAAGTGTGTTTTTTGCCATGAATGAATCAGCAATGGCAAAAAATTCATCAGTCCCAAGTAGCATAACCAGTCCTACTAGTATTGCTAATGAGCAAGATCCCACGCAACTAAATGAAAACTTACTTAAAGCAAAAATCAAAGCGAAACTAGGCTTAACTGTTGAGAAAATAGAAACAACACCTGTGCCAGGCATCGCTTTACTTATAACCAATCAAGGTTTGTTTTATGCTAGTTACAATGGCGATTACTTTATACAAGGTAAAGTGTATAGCTTAATTTCTAAAGTAACTGATTTAGCAGAAGTAAGTTTAGCTAAAATGCGTGTTGAAGGAATGAAAGAATTTAAAGACGATATGATTGTTTTTAAAGCCGAAGATGAAAAGTATGTTGTCACCGCTTTTACTGATATTACCTGCGGCTATTGTCGTAAAATGCATAAACAAATGACTGATTATAACGACAGAGGTATCACTTTTCGTTATTTAGCTTACCCACGTTCAGGTATAAAAGACAGAACAGGTAATTTTAGCCAAGGCTTTAAAGATTTACGCTCAGTATGGTGTAGTGATGATCCTAAAGCGGCAATGACCAGTGCTAAAAACAGTCAAAATGTTGCTTACCGTGTTTGTGACAAACCAGTTGAAGGTCAATTTAACTTTGGTCGCCAAGTGGGTGTTAATGGTACGCCTGCGCTTGTTTTATCTAATGGTATGATGGTACCTGGTTATCAACCACCGGAACAATTAGAGCAATTATTAAAAACCTTATAATAATTATTAATTAGAAATGTTTATTAGGGTTTTTGTAACATGACGAAAAAAATTGTCCGCCGTGAGCGGGTCGTTGATGATCATCTACCTGATCATTTAGCGCCTATCATTAAACAGATTTACGCAAACCGAGGCATTGAAAAGACGCAACAGTTAGAGCTGAAAGTTGCTAATTTACAAGGTTTAGTTTCAGATGAAAAACAAGCTTTAAAAGGATTAGAACAAGCTTGTTCGTTACTGCACCAAGCACTTATCAATAAAACTAACATTGTTATTGTTGGTGATTTTGATGCTGATGGCGCAACAAGTACTGCCTTAATGATGGTAGCGCTAAGCTTGATGGGCAGTACTAACCACTCATTTTTAGTGCCAAACCGTTTTGAATATGGTTATGGCCTAACCCCTGAGATAGTAGACATTGCGGCTAAACAAGGCGCGCAAATGTTAGTGACTGTAGATAATGGTATTAGCTGTGTTGCTGGCGTTAAGCGAGCCAAGGAACTTGGTTTACAAGTCATAGTTACGGACCATCATTTACCGGGTCATGAATTGCCTAATGCTGACGCCATAGTTAACCCAAACCAGTATGGTTGTCCATTTCCAAGTAAGTCACTTGCTGGAGTCGGCGTTGCTTTTTATGTGATGTTGGCGCTTCGTAGTCATCTTAGAGAAAAAAGCTATTTTACTGAGCAGAAAATCAATGAACCCAATATTGCTCAGCTTCTTGATTTAGTTGCTTTAGGTACAGTAGCTGATGTCGTTTCACTTGATAGCAATAACCGCATTTTAGTTGAGCAAGGTTTAAAGCGTATTCGCGCCGGACAAACTCGCCCAGGTATTCAAGCACTCATTGAAGTTGCCAATAAAAATCAACAGCGCTTGGTGGCTTCTGATTTTGGTTATGCTTTAGGGCCAAGGATAAATGCTGCGGGGCGATTAGATGATATGTCTTACGGCATAAACTGCTTACTGGCGCCAGATTTAGCTAGTGCCAGAGTCATGGCGCGCGATTTAGATGATCTAAATAAAGCGCGGCGAGAAATAGAGCAAGGCATGCAAACTGAGGCTGAGTCGGTACTTAAATCCCTAAGTTTTAATGAAACCAACTTGCCTAATGCCATTGCTCTTTATCAACAAGACTGGCATCAAGGCGTTATTGGTATTGTTGCAGGGCGCTTAAAAGAAAAATTTCATCGACCTTGTGTCGTTTTTGCTAAAGGCAGTGAAGACCAGAAAAATACAGAAATTAAGGGCTCCGCTCGTTCTATTCCAGGTTTACATATTCGTGATTTGTTAGAGCATATCGATAGCCAACACCCTAACTTAATTCTAAAGTTTGGTGGTCATGCTATGGCCGCGGGTTTATCTATTAATCAGCAAGACTTTGATAAATTTGAAAAAGTTTTTAATGAACTTGCGGGTAAGTGGCTTAAACCAGAAGACTTACAAAGTATCATTTTATCTGATGGTGAATTAAACATTAAGCATTTAACGCTAACGTTTGCTGAACAACTTAGAGACGCGGGGCCATGGGGGCAGAATTTCCCTGAGCCATTATTTGATGACACCTTTAAGTTAGTACAGCAACGTATTGTTGGTGAAAAACACCTTAAATTAGTTGTTGAAAAGCAAGGTGAAGTCTTTGATGGAATCGCCTTTAATGTTGATGTTAAAGCTTGGCCAAATCCCCAAGCCAAGCAAGTCCATTTAGCTTATCGATTAGATGTGAATGAGTTTCGCGGAAAACGTACCGTGCAATTATTGGTTGAGAATATCACTAGCTGTTAGACGTTTATTTACGAACCTCTTTGCGTTATAATGCGCGACTATTTTTACTGTATTACACACCTTTAAAAACTATGTTTGAAGACTTATGTTTGAAATAAATCCAATAATAAATAAATTAAAAGAAATCCGCGAACGCGCTGACTTGCTTCGGGGGTACCTTTGACTACGACGTTAAAGCTGAACGTTTAGTTGAAGTTTCACGAGAATTAGAATTGCCTGATGTTTGGAATGAGCCTGAACGGGCACAAGCACTGGGTAAAGAGCGCAGTGCGCTTGAAGAAGTTGTTAATACAATCGTTGAATTAGAAACCGGTTGTGACGATATTGAAGAGCTAGTTGAGTTAGCAGTTGAAGAAGAAGATCAAGAAACCTTTGATGATGCTATAACAGAGGCCGATGCCTTAGATGCCGTATTAGAAAAGCTTGAATTTCGCCGTATGTTTAGTGGTGATCACGATGCTAATAGCTGTTATCTTGATATTCAATCAGGCTCTGGCGGTACAGAAGCACAAGATTGGGCTGAAATGCTCATGCGTATGTATTTGCGTTGGGGCGAAGCCCATGGTTATAAAACCGAAGCTGTGGAAGTCACTGACGGAGATGTTGCGGGCATTAAGGGCTGCACTATTAAATATACCGGTGACTATGCTTATGGTTGGTTACGTACTGAAACAGGCGTTCATCGTTTAGTTAGAAAGTCTCCGTTTGACTCAAGTGGTCGTCGCCATACCTCATTTGCTTCAGCGTTTATTTACCCTGAAATTGATGACAATATCGAAATTGATATTAATCCGGCTGATTTACGTGTTGATACATATCGTGCATCAGGTGCCGGCGGTCAACATGTTAATAAAACCGATTCGGCTATTCGTATTACCCATATTCCAACAGGTGCAGTTGTACAGTGTCAAAGTGATCGCTCGCAACATAAAAACCGAGCAGCGGCAATGAAGCTGTTAAAAGCCAAATTGTTTGAGCTAGAAATGCAAAAGCAAAATGAAGACAAGCAAGTGCTTGAAGACGGGAAATCTGATATTGGTTGGGGCAGTCAAATTCGCTCTTATGTATTAGATGACAGCCGCATTAAAGATTTAAGAACGGGTGTTGAAAACAGAAACACTCAAGCCGTATTAGATGGCGATTTAGATAAATTTCTAGAGGCCAGCTTGAAATCTGGTTTGTAACAAAATTGAAAATTAATTTACATATACGTAATGAGAAACAAAATGACTGACAATGCAAAAAACAGCCAACCAGCCCAAGATGAAAACAAATTGATTGCTGAGCGTCGTATCAAATTAGCAAAAATTCGTGAAAATTGCCCTGCAAATGGTTTTCCAAATGACTTTAATCGTGAGCATTTAGCTGCTGACATTCAAGCCGAACATGGTGATAAAACCAAAGAAGAGCTTGAAGCTTTACAAGTAACTTATGCTATTGCTGGTCGTGTTATGGCTAAACGTGGCCCTTTCTTGGTTTTACAAGATATGTCTGGTCGCATTCAGGCTTATGCTGAAAAAACAGTACAAAAAGAAATTAGAGCCAAGTCAGGTAGCTTAGATATTGGTGATATTGTTGGTGTTAGAGGTATTTTGCATAAATCAGGTAAAGGCGATCTTTACGTGAATATGGATCACTACCAGCTATTAACTAAATCGTTACGCCCGTTGCCTGAAAAATTCCATGGTTTGTCTGATCAAGAAACAAAATATCGTCAACGTTATGTTGATTTGATTATTAATGAAGATACGCGCAACACCTTTAAAATGCGATCACAAATTGTTGATGGTATGCGTAAGTTTTTAGTTGCTCGTGACTTTATGGAAGTTGAAACGCCAATGTTGCAAGTTATCCCTGGTGGCGCAACGGCTAAGCCATTTCAAACTTATCATAATGCCCTAGATATCGATATGTACCTACGTATCGCGCCAGAGCTTTACTTAAAACGTTTGGTTGTTGGCGGTTTTGAACGCGTATTTGAAATTAACAGAAACTTTCGTAACGAAGGTTTATCAACACGTCATAATCCAGAATTCACCATGATTGAATTTTACCAAGCCTATGCTGATTTTAATGACATGATGAACCTAACAGAAGAAATGTTACGTACTATCGCTCAAGAAGTACTTGGCACAACTATGGTTCGTAATACTGTTAAAAATTCAGATGGCGAAGTAGTGGAAGAAAAATTCTATGACTTTGGCAAATCTTTCCAACGTTTAACTATGGTTGATGCGATAGTTAAATTCAGCGAAGAAAGACATCAAATAAATGAAGCGGCACTGCGTGACCCTGAAAATAACTTTGATGCAATTAAAGCAATGGCAAAAACTGTTGGTGTTAAAGAAGGTGATGCGGCTAAAGTTTGGGGCCCAGGCAAATACATTTGTGAAATTTTCGAAGAAGTTGCTGAGCACTTATTAGATCAACCTACCTTTATTACCGAATATCCGTGGGAAGTTTCACCATTGGCTCGTCGCAACGATGCTAACCCATTTATCACTGACCGTTTCGAATTCTTTGTTGGTGGTCGTGAATTAGCAAATGGTTTTTCGGAGCTAAATGATGCTGAAGATCAAGCAGCACGCTTTAAGAAACAAGTTGAAGAAAAAGATGCTGGCGACGATGAAGCAATGCATTTTGATGATGATTACATTCGCGCACTTGAGCACGGTTTACCGCCAACAGCAGGTGAAGGTATTGGTATTGACAGACTAGTGATGTTATTTAGCGATTCACCAACCATTAAAGATGTCATTTTATTCCCACACATGCGCCCTGAAGTAGAATAAAGAGTCATTTTTAACCCTTAGAGCTATAGAGAAAGTTCTAAGGGTTCGCTGTTTCCCCACTTAACGGCATAGCGATTGCCAACTGTAGCGTAAAGCGATCAGATTAAATGATTATTTCGTCAAAACGTAAAAAGTTAAGTATATTAGCAAATAAAAATTAAGGAATGATATGTCTATTCACCCTCATGCTGGCAAGCCCGTTCGTCCTGAAGATAGAATTAATATAGGTCAGTTGGTTAGTGATTATTTTTTACAAATTCCCAACGTAGATATTACTTCGCAACAGGTCAGTTTTGGTACGTCAGGACATCGCGGTAGTGCGGCTAAAATCAGTTTTAATGAACATCATATTGTTGCTATTTGCCAAGCTGTTGCTGAATATAGAGCGTCGAAAAACATTAATGGACCGCTTTTTTTAGGCAAAGATACTCACGCGTTGTCAGAGCCAGCTTTTGCTAGTGCCATTTCAGTGCTTATCGCCAACGGCGTTAATGTTGTTATTCAAAATGATTCATTGTCAGGTAGAGGTTTTACGCCAACGCCAGTTATTTCACGCTTAATCATCAGTCATAATAATGAAGCCTCTGTTGCTGATGGTTTGATAGCTGATGGTTTGATAATAACGCCTTCTCATAACCCACCAAGCGATGGTGGTATTAAATATAATCCACCTCATGGTGGCCCAGCAGAAGGTGATATCACTAAAAGAATAGAACAAAGAGCAAATGATCTGATTAAAGCGGGTTTAGTGGATGTTAAACAAACGCCTTATACTCAAGCTATACAATCACCTTTGCTCAGCCAGCAAGACTTTATTGAACATTATGTCAGCCAGTTAGATCAAGTAATTGATATGCAAGCTATTGCTAAGGCAGGCGTTACACTAGGTGTTGATCCTCTCGGTGGTTCTGGTATTGACTATTGGCCTGTAATTGCACAAAAATATGGCCTTAATATTGAAATAGTCAATCCGGTTGTTGATGCTAGCTTTGCCTTTATGTGCTTAGATAAAGATGGCAAGATCCGCATGGATTGTTCATCTCCTTACGCTATGGCGGGTCTTATTGCCATGAAGGATGACTTTGATATCAGCGTTGGTAACGATCCTGATTTTGACCGACATGGTATTGTCACTAAGTCTGGTGGCTTAATGAATCCAAATCATTATCTAGCGGTAGCTATTAATTATTTGTTTACCAGTAGAGATTGGCCGAAAAGTTGTAAAATAGGTAAAACCTTAGTTTCAAGCTCATTGATTGATCGTGTTGCAAAAAAAATCAATCGTCCTCTGTCAGAAGTACCGGTTGGTTTTAAATGGTTTGTTGATGGTTTATGTGACTCAAATTATGCCTTTGGTGGTGAAGAAAGTGCTGGAGCGGCATTTATTGCACGTGATGGTAGTACTTGGACTACGGATAAAGATGGCTTCATTATGGCGCTGCTTGCGGCAGAAATATTAGCGACAACCGGTAAAGATCCTCATCAGCATTATCTTGAATTAGTAAGTGAGTTAGGTCAGCCTTGTTATGGTCGAGTTGAAGCGGTGGCATCTTTTGAACAAAAGAAAGTGCTAACAGCATTATCAAGTAGTGATGTTACTGCTGATATTTTGGCAGGCGAGAAAATTAATGAAATATTGTCTCATGCCTCAGGCAATAATGCCGCTATTGGTGGGATTAAAGTAGTAACTGATAATGGTTGGTTTGCTGCTCGCCCATCAGGCACCGAAGAAATTTACAAAATATATGCAGAAAGCTTTATTGATGAACAGCATTTGCAAACTATTATTAATGAAGCGCAAGAAATTGTTAGTGCAGCATTTAAAGCCGCTGGCCTTTAAGCAAGTAAAGTTAAATAATTGTAGGTCGACCTGAGCTAAGCGAAGCTCGACACAAAAACTCAAGGTTAACTATGTCATATCCACAAGCACAATTATCGGCTCAACAACTGCAAGAACAGTTATTAGTAAACGGTGACTTTTTACACTTAACCCGTGGCCATGAGTTTTCTATGGCTGCGTTTAATTTCGAAGTGGTTTGTAAAAAAAGCGAAGCTAAATCTAAAGTGTCAGTGCTTGATACGGGCATTATTGTTTTTGAACCACTTAGTCATAGTTCAAGTAAAGATATTGTTTTATCTAGTGCTGTTCATGGTAACGAAACTGCGCCTATTGAAATATGTAGTGAATTAATTAAACAGTTAGTTTTAGGTGAATTGCATCTTGAACATAGAACGTTATTTTTATTCGGCAACCCCGCTTCAATAAATATTGGAAAACGCTTTGTAGAAGAAAACCTAAATAGATTGTTTTCAAGTGAAGAGTTTTCAGGTGGTCATTCACAAGACCAAGGACAAGGTGCTGGCTTAATAAATAAAGAGCGTCACCGCGCTTTGTTATTAGAGAACACTGTTCGTGATTTCTTTATATCTGGTTCAGAACAAGCTAGTTTGGTTGGAAATAAACATATAGAACGTTTCCATTATGATCTACACACTGCAATCCGTGGCTCTAAAAACGATAAGTTTGCTGTTTATCCGTTTAGACATAATCAGCCTTGGGTAAAAGAGCAATTACAATTTATGCTTGCCTGTGGCATCAATACTATTTTGTTTTCTAATTCACCGACTACCACGTTTAGCTATTTTTCATCGAATGAGTTTGGTGCTCATGCTTTTACTGTTGAACTTGGTAAGGTAAAACCTTTTGGTGAAAATGATATGGCTAATTTTGAGGGCGTAAAAACTAATTTAACCGCATTGGTTTCAGGTCAGCCCTTAGCATTAGCAGAATACAATAAAGAAGACTTTAGCTTTTTCGAAATTGATCAAATTATTGACAGACAATTTGATGATTTTCGATTGCATTTTGCTGACGATGTAGAAAATTTTACTGATTTTCCTATCGGCACAGTGGTCGCTACTGATGGTGAGCTAGAGATTAAAACCCAAAAGCAGGGCGAAGCAATTATTTTTCCTAATGCCAATGTTGCGATAGGTCAACGTGCCTTATTAACAGTAATTCCAGTAGACGTTAATCCAGAATAAACTCCTTTTAAGTGAGGTAAGTTTTTACCTCACATGCCCCAAAACTGCCAGTAATTCTCATCGTTAATGCTCATCTGTAAACATTTTTGCTCATTTACGGCAATATCCCCCCTATTTCATTATGCAATAATCTTGTTTATCAGTTTACGTAAAGGTAAAGTTTTGCGCGATTATTACTAATTATTGGCTATACTCTTAAAGCAATAAAATATAACGCAGCCAGTAATAAGCAAACATAAATTAAATAATACCAATCAGATTAATTAAAGGAGAAAATTTTAATGAGGATAAATTTTTAAGAACAAGACGCTTGATTGAGCAATAGCTGGCTATTGAGATTGAAAGCAACGATGCTATTGAAGATTTAGACCATTTAAAAGGATCACTTAGTTAGTTTGATTGGTATAAAAAGTAGTTACGCATCCACTTTGTGCCATTTTTCGTTATTACACGAGTAGAGCAAGCACAATACAATAAGAGAATGTTATGAGTAGTGAACTTTATGATGATGGGCCGGTAGTGCACAAACCTACCTTTATCGATGGCACCAGCGTTGAAATTCCTGAGTTAAAAATTTTAAAACAAGATGGTAGTACATACGAAGGTGCTGAACTGCCTGACATGGATGAAAGCTTAGCGTTAAAAGTATATAAAACCCTCGCGTTTCACCGTGTATTAGATGAGCGCATGGTGGCATCACAGCGCCAAGGTCGTTTAAGTTTTTATATGGCGGCATTAGGTGAAGAGGCTGCCAGTGTTGGTGGCGCCGCTGGTTTAAAATCACAAGATATGATCATGAGTCAATATCGTGAGCAGGGGGCATTAATGTTTCGTGGTTTTAGCCTTGAAAACTTTATGAATCAAATGTTCTCAAATGAAAAAGATTTAGGTAAAGGCCGTCAAATGCCTATTCATTATGGTTCAAGTGAATTGAACTATATGACCATTTCTTCGCCATTGGGCACACAAATCCCTCAAGCGACTGGTTATGCTTATGGTCAAAAATTACAGGGTTTAGATGAAGTTACTTTGTGTTACTTTGGCGAAGGCGCGGCATCTGAAGGGGATTTTCATGCTGGTTTGAATATGGCAGCTGTTCAAAAAGCACCGGTGATTTTTTTCTGTCGCAATAATGGTTATGCTATTTCAACACCGTCTGATGAACAATTTAGAGGTAACGGCATTGCTTCTCGTGGTGTTGGTTATGGCATCAAAACATTGCGTATAGATGGTAATGATATTTTGGCGGTTATCAAAGCAACACAGACTGCTCGGTCTTATGCCCTAAAAGAAAATGCACCCGTGTTAATTGAAGCGATGTCTTATCGTTTAGGCGCTCATTCTACTTCTGATGATCCATCGGGATATCGTACTCGCGAAGAAGAAGAGAAGTGGCAAGCTAACGATCCTATTTTGCGTATGAAAAATTGGATGTTAGCGCAAAAATGGTGGGATGAAGCGCAAGAAAAATCGCTATTTGAAAAACTTCGTGAAGAAGTGTTAGCGGCAGTGAAAGTTTCTGAAAAAATAGGGAAACCGCATATCGATACATTGATTACTGATGTTTATGATGTCCCTTCAATACAATTAGAAGCGCAATTAGAGCAAGTTAAGGCGCATGTAAATAAATATCCAGAAGCTTATCCATTTACTGCGGGGAAATTTTAGTCATGGCACAAATGAACATGTTACACGCCATTAATAATGCGCTTGAAATCGCGATGGCCGAAGATGAAAGTACTTTATGTTTTGGTGAAGATGTTGGTCACTTTGGTGGCGTTTTTCGCGCAACTTCTGGCTTACAAGAGAAGTTCGGTAAACTGCGCTGTTTTAATACGCCACTAGTTGAGCAAGGTATTATTGGGTTTGCTAATGGTTTAGCTGCACAAGGCTCTCGTCCAATTGCAGAAATTCAATTTGCGGATTATATTTTCCCCGCTTTTGATCAAATTGTTAATGAAGCCGCTAAATTTCGCTACCGAAGTGGTAATGAATTTGATGTCGGTAAATTAACTATTCGTTCTCCTTATGGTGGCGGCATTGCTGGTGGTTTATATCACAGCCAATCTCCAGAAGCTTATTTTGCTCACACACCTGGTTTAAAAGTGGTTATTCCACGCAACCCTTATCAGGCAAAAGGGTTGTTATTAGCGTCAATTCGTGATGATAATCCGGTAATATTTTTTGAGCCAAAGCGCTTATATCGTGCCTCTATCGGTGAAGTGCCGACAGAAGATTACCAATTACCTATAGGTAAAGCTGAAGTTGTGCAAACGGGTAGTGACATAACGTTGCTAGCTTGGGGAGCACAAATGGAGCTTCTTCAAAAAGCAGCTGATTTAGCCGCTAATGATGGTATTTCATGTGAAGTAATTGATTTGCGTAGCATATTGCCATGGGACATTGAAACAATTGCTAATTCTGTGATGAAAACAGGGCGTTTATTGGTTAGCCAAGAAGCGCCATTAACGGCAGGTTTTGCTAGTGAAATAGCTGCAACTATACAACAAGAGTGCTTCTTACATTTAGAATCACCGGTAGAGCGAGTATGTGGTTTAGATACGCCTTATCCTCTTGCACTAGAAAAAGAATATGTTGCCGATCATTTGAAAATTTATGAAGCCATTAAACGCAGCATTAAGTTTTAGTTTTTACAAATAAAGATATTAATAAAATTATAGGAAAAAAACATGAGTATTGATTTTATTTTACCTGATATTGGTGAAGGTATTGTTGAATGTGAGCTAGTTGAATGGCTTGTAAAAGAAGGCGATATTATAGTTGAAGATCAACCAATTGCAGATGTAATGACGGACAAAGCGTTAGTGCAAATACCGGCAATGCATTCTGGCGTGATAGAAAAACTTTTCTACAAGCAAGGTGAAATTGCCAAAGTTCATGCGCCACTCTTCTCTATGAAAGTAGAGGGTTCTATGCAAGTAGAGAGCTCTATGGTTGCTGACGATACCGGTGATCAAGCAGAAGACAAAGCAGCTTCAAACGATGCACCTGTTGCAACGAGTGAAGTTAAGCCGGTTGTCAGCAGTGAAAGCAGTGTTGAGCCCGCTCAAGAAGCAGTAAAAGGCAAAGCTGTGGCTAGCCCTGCTGTTCGTCGGGTTGCGCGCGAGTTAGACGTCAATATTAGTGAAGTGACTGGCTCAGGTAAGAAAGGCCGCGTTTATAAAGACGATGTAGTTGCTTTTGACCAAGGTGGAGTTTTAGTGCCTACAGCTCAAGTTTCACCAACACGTGTTGAGCCTATCCGTGGTATTAAAGCGGTTATGGCGAAAGCTATGGCTAACTCTGTTAGCACTATTCCTCACTTTACTTATTGTGAAGAAATCGACATGACTGAGCTAATTAAGCTGCGCTTAGAGCTTAAAGAAGTTTATGCCAAGCAAGATATTAAACTGACCATGATGCCATTTTTCATGAAAGCTATGTCGTTGGCATTAAAAGAGTTTCCACTAATTAATAGTCAAGTTAATGATGACTGCACCGAGCTAACGTATTTTAATGATCACAATATTGGTATGGCAGTTGACTCAAAAGTAGGTTTATTAGTACCAAATGTTAAGCAAGTGCAAAATAAATCAATTTTAGATTTGGCGGCAGATATTGCTCGTTTAACCAACGATGCGAGAAGTGGGCGTGTGCAAAGTACAGATTTAAAAGGTGGTACTATTACTATCTCTAACATCGGCGCAATTGGCGGTACAGTGGCAACACCTATCATCAATAAGCCTGAAGCGGCTATTGTTGCTTTAGGTAAGTTACAAACGCTGCCAAGATTTAATGATAAAGGTGAAGTTGAAGCACGCAGCATTATGCAAGTGAGTTGGTCTGGAGATCATCGTATTATTGATGGTGGTAGTATTGCTCGTTTTTGTAATTTGTGGAAATCGTTCCTTGAAAAACCAAGCAATATGATAGTTCATATGAGTTAGTCTTAAAAAACTGACTTTAATAAATAGCTAAAAAAATGCGCTCAATTTGAGTGCATTTTTTTGTCTGATAATTACTCTTTAATATCAATAACGGGTAAGATGCTTATCTAGTGAAAACGTTATTTTCGAGAACAGGTTACTTTTGTGACAATAAGCCTATCTGAACAGAGTAAAGAAAAAAAACTTCAACATTTTTATATTGCTGAAGAGCAATCTATTTATCTGCTTAATCATGAAGATGCGACTAAACTAAAAAAATGGGTTGCGCTTTGTCAGCAACAATTAAAACAGCTTGGATATAACAATATAGCCTTATTAGGTAAAGGCGCATACGGCTTTGTATTCTCGGCAAAAAATATGGCTGAAGACGATGTCGTTTTTAAATTTTCACGAGCCAATCTCCCCCAACATGTTCAAGACAGATTGAGTGAAGAGTCCGATATTCAAGGGCAATTAGCTCATTCTCAAATTCCTAAAGTTATTGATTACCAAAAAATAAAGCGTCAATCTATTTTGCAAATGAGTCGAGCTCCGGGGATCGATTTAGAACAATTGTCTCATCAACAAGGCCCTCTCGCACCAGAGTTAGTGGTTAGTATTGCCATTCAACTAGCCGAAATACTGCTTTATTTACGCGATGACAAACTTCACACTCAGCGCTCTTCACAAGGCTATTTATTAGGGAAGCCCTACGTACATGGAGATATAAAACCTTCTAATGTTGTCTTTGATGAAAAAACTGGTTTAGTACAACTTATTGACTGGGGATCTTCTGTTCTTGCTCAGTTGGATGTGCAGGGGCAAAGTACCAGTAATAATGTAATGGACTTAATGAGCAGTGATTTACAAAATACCAATGCTAGATTGGGCGATGTTTATTTTATTGGTCCTGAACAAATCAACGGTGGTTTGTCTTCACCACGTTTTGACGAGCAAGGTTTAGCGGCTACTTTATATGCCATAGCATCTGGACAGTCATGCCGATATGGCGCTAAAATTATCGAGCCAAACGCCTTAGGACTACCAAAAATGTTAGCTAATGTGCTAACAGCTATGCTTAGTGATGATGAACAAAAACGTAGCCAAGCAGGGGATTACTTTTTTAATAATCTTTCCTATTTAAAGAAAATTGTACTGGCAGATAAGCCAACTCATATTCAAACTGAATCACTTATTCCCGTTTGGGTTAAGCCTAAATCGTCAGCGAAAGAGGGCGAAATTGATACGGTAGTTTATGGCTCTAGAAAATCATTTCTTCGAGAAGAGACAAGTGGTGATACCTTAAGCGAAATTGATGATGTGCAATTAGAGAAATATTATAAAAACTACCTAATGGGCATGGGTGATAATGAAAAAGCGTTTATTGCTGCCTTAAGTCGGTTAGGTAATTTTCCTGTTGTGGGCGGCTTAGCTATTCGTTGGACAAAAGAAGGGGTTTATGTTGATTCCAATTTAACGTTGTTTGACCCCAGTCTTAAAGCGTCTTTTGAAAGTGCTGTTAATAATATGATTCATTTAGCACAGGGGATTTTTCGTATTGGTATGTTCAAAAGTTGTCTGTTTAATGCCCGTAATACTTTGCATGTAGAACGAGAAAATCTAAGTAAGCCCTTTATTGCTAATCCAGAGCAGAAAATTTCATTTGAAGTCAGCGATGTTGCTGATATTGATGACATTACTAAATTGCACTCATATTTTGAAGATGGTAAAGACCCTGACGAATATTTATATTTGCCGGATGAAATGATGGAGGTTTTGTCCCGTCTTAATTTAATTCATCATACCGGTTGCATTATCTTTGAGGTGTTACCTACGCATTTAAAAATCCATAGTTATTTGATGTTACTTAATCATGATAAAGAAGATGAATTTAGTCAGTGTTTAGCGGAAATATTAACATTATTGCCGACTATTAATGGTCTTGGTATTTCAGGATTTATGAAACTTCCTTATAAAGATACTCGATTCTTCGAACATATTAGTAGTTTGCCTGAACGATTTTATCCAAAAAACCCTAAATTAAATTAACCCTCAGAGTCGATTTTGTGGGTTTAATTGTAGGTAGATGCTTGCCTCGACAAAAGTGCCCCGGATTGAACTGTAGGTAGATGCTTGCCTCGAAAAAAACGGCCATAATTTTGTATTATAATCTTTTAATAAACGATTAGCATGACAGTGTAATTTAATAACCTAAGAGGTGATTTATGTACGGTAATAATATTGGTGATATGGCTTGGATGGATTTATCTGTTCCAAATGCAGAGCAAGTTAAAGACTTTTATCAAAAAATACTTGGCTGGGAAAGTGAAGTAATAAGTATGAGTTGTGACGATGAGTCGTATGTGGATTTTGCTATGAATTCTCATGATAGCAAAACACCAGAAGAAACTTCATCTAATAGTTTTGTCACCGGTATTTGCCATGCAAAGGGCTCTAATACAGAGATGCCAGCAGTGTGGTTACCTTATTTTCTAGTGGCAGATATTGAGGTTGCAGTAACTATTGTGCAAGCTGAAGGTGGTCAGTTAATAACCAAAATTAGACCTATGGGTGATGATAAATTTGTAGTGATTAAAGATCCTGCCGGCGCGCAATGTGCCTTATATCAAAAAAAACGATAGGTTTGTTTTTGCTATTTAAATTTAAATTGTTAATATTAAATCTGTTGCGTGGTTTTATTGGCTGCTTTTACAAAGCTATTTATTTTTGTCTAGTAAAAATAGATTAGTTTTGTCAGAATGATTTTAACAAAAACGTCCCAAATACAGATAAAAACAATAAAAGGTTGCTAATGCACTGGCCAGTTGGCATTAAGCGGTACTACCGGCACAGTGGCCTTAGTTATGGCTAATTTGTTTGTGGTGTTTTTTGGTTTAAATTGGGGGCCTATCGTTTGGGTCTTGTTAGGATAAATGTTTAATAACCGTATTCGTGGTGCTGCTTTAGCCGTTGCGGCAAGTGCTCAATGGATAGCGAACTTTACCATTACTATGACCTTCCCGATATTATTAGGCAGCTTTGGTTTGGCTGGCGCCTATGGTTTATATACAGTATCAGCATTGCTGAGCATATTCTTTGTAATCAAATACATAAAAGAAACATGTGGCGTTCGTTTAGAGGAAATGTAAATTTACTGGTCTAAGTTACTCTTTATTGAGCGCCTTGATTTAGTTTTCTTAGCTTGTTTAGCACTCAGTGTCTTTATTTCTTTAGGTCATAAAGGGGAAGTGAAACACTTAGGCGTAAATATTAATGAGGTAAGTTTTGAAACGAGTACTTTGTATAATAAGTTAGCGATAGCGCCAACCATCATCGGCGCACTATATGCTACTTGGTGGTCACCTCATTTATAAATGATAAATATAAAAGCAGAGCTATGAATGTAGCTTTGCTTTTTTTTGTTATTATGATTATTGAAATCTAAAAACTTATGGTATAAACGCTTTTATTTTGTCTATATCTTGTTTGACGATAAGTTCATTCAGACTATCTGCTAATTTGTCAGTTTCACTCAACACTGTTAGCCAGTATTTAATGCGGGTATCAGCATCTAAATTTTTAAAATCATTCCTGTCAGGAATTTTTTTATAAGGTAAAGATTCAATAAATTTAGCCGAAGGCACTAAAAGAACGATGTTTTCATAGTTTTTAGCTAGCACCTTACGAGATGAGTTTTTATCAAACCAGCCCGCCTTTGGTGTAGGAGTAAAGTGAGGATATAAGGTAAGCCCTTGTGTTTTATTTTTACTCTCAAAAGACTTATTTGCTATAGGTTCATGCTGTAAAGAAAAGTCAAAATGATAATCAACAATACCTCCATCTCGATAAGTTCCTTTCGGAGAGTTAGCAATATTTTTAATGCCAGACATCACCAATGGAATTGAGCCAGAGGCTAATAGAGCTTTACCTATGTTGTCTTTGGTAAAGTCTATGTAATGGTTAGGCAAATTGTAAGGGTCGTTAATTGTTAACTGACTAGATGATGGACGGTAAATATATCGATCGTACTGAAAAGCTAATAGCTTTCGATCTATCTTATTGAGCAACATACTCGCAAGTAAACCTGTGCCTTGAGCGAGTTTGTTTTCATAACTTGTTAGCCCTTTGCTTTTAGCCACGATAAAGTGGGCTTTAAAAATATCATTATTGATTATTTCGCTTATGCCTGTTTTACCAAAAAGATGATCAAGCATATCAACGGCTGATTGAGATATATCAGCAACACTTGGCTTATCAGAGTAAACAGTATGTGCATATCTATCGGCTAGACGTGAAATGGCCGCGACGGGATCTTTTTGGGCAAAACAAGCCGCGCGGAATGCACCTGCACTAGAGCCAATGATATTTAGCTCTGTAGAGCGACTTTTAAAAAAGTCGCCAAAAAGGTATTTATCTAATCCAAAAAGTGTAAACCATTTTGGGCCGCCAGAGGCTCCTAAAAAGTTAGTGAACAGCTCTTGTTTAAAGCCGTGTTCTTGGATGATTTTTAAGGCGTTAGAGCCTGCGTAAATGTCTAACATAATATATTTATAGTAAATTTAAAAAGTTGAAGTAGATTGTATGTTAATAGTTGCAAGCAGGATTTTTCTCAAGGGTAAGTGATGCCATTTGTCCGAAAATGTTTTGTGTTGATTCATTGACGCCAAAACTTCCAATGTACGGTAACTCATCGGCAGATTCACCTGTGATTACTTGGTAAAGTACTAAAGATGTTAATAGCTTTCCGGTTGAGTTAGCGTGATTACCATCTGATTGATGCATATCTATATTTGAATCAAGATCAATTATTGCATCCCAAGTAAGACCTATTGGTGCAACGCAGGCAGAGTCTTGTTCAGCAATTTCTTTATGCAGTAGGTGAACTTGTAATCCTTCAGTATTGTTATTAAACCGTGGATGTTCAGGGAAAAGTATTGGTGTTGAGCCCTGAGTTTTAGCTAGTTGAATTAAGCTCACGGCAGCATCAGTAGAATAAGATATTAGACCACTAGCAGAATACTTTTGTGCCTGTAAAATGACATGTGTCCAAGGTGTATTAACTAAGTTTTCCAAAGTGGTTCTATCGGATATTCTTTCTGATAAAAAGAATCCATCTAAGGGCGTTAATATAGTCACTTGCTTTTCTGGAAATCGAGCTTTAATCAGGCGTTCAACTATTCCTCCTACACCTTGAGAATGGCTGTTACCTAGTAATAATATTTGATAGTGATCTACAACCTGGTTATTTGGAATAGGTAAGTCACTTTGTGCACTGGCAAGTATTTCTTTTATATATGTTGCGTCAGTTTTTGGAGATGGCTCTGGCTCTGTTGGTGGCGCAGATTCGCCCCCATTACATGCCGTAAGTATTAAAATTAATAGGCAAAAACTGTACAACTTTATCACAGCATTAATCCTTAACTTAAATGATAGGTAGCCGCCGCATTGGCGACAAACAAGGTTTGGTGTAAGCGACTAGCATATTCATCGGTCATACCGGCAACATAATCAGCAATTACTCGATAAGCATTTTCATCATTGTCGATGGCTTGTTGCCAACGTTTGGCGCTATTGTTGGGTAACAGACGTAAGGGATCAGAAGAGAGTGCTTCGAATAATTCCATTACAATTTGTTGACCTCGGTATTCCAGTCGTTGAATACTTGTTTGCTTTATCACAAAATTATAAACAAAATCTTTGAATATTTGCAGTACTTGCATGGTGACTTCGGGCAACGTTGCATTATATTTTAATAATGCTTCTTCAAAGTTTACTTCGCTATGACGTTCATTCAAATCAGTCAATTCAATGGCAGTGATCAAGTAATTTACTAAGCCGCCAATGGCATCTTTTTGTAAGTGGTGTTGCTCGCTAAACAGTTTTTTTGTCAAGGTTTGGCTGTATTGATCAAGCCAGTTATCATCAAGTACCTTAAGTTTTTCAATAACATGGATGTCAAAATCTTGTTGGTTTACTATGCCTGTCACAATCGCATCTTCAAGATCATGAATACCATAAGCAATATCGTCGGCAAGCTCCATAATAGAGCAATCTAAAGATTTAAAGCGAGTTTTGCTATGACCATTTTTTCCAGTATTGATATGTTGAAATTGCGCTCTATCTTTTGAAGATAAAGGCGATAATAACCATTCAATAATATCCTTGTCGTCAAGGTATAACCCCTTAGGTGGATGCCATTCATCAGCTTTTAGTTGTCTAAAGTTATCAATACTTGTGCTTTTAACCGGCTTATTTAATTGTTCTAATGTTTGTGGATATTTCATCAAGCCTAACAAGGTTCTGCGGCTTAAATTCATACCGTGGTGTTCACTAAATGGCTCTAAACGGGCGACTATTCTAAAGGTTTGCCCGTTACCTTCAAAGCCACCGTGATCACGCATCATATAGTGCAAGGCAACTTCACCACCATGACCGAAGGGAGGGTGCCCTATATCATGTGCTAAGCAAATTGCTTCAATTAAACTGTCACTAGCAGGGAATAAAACTTGGCAAAGCTCAGGATACTTACAGCGAAGTTGTGCGGTAATACCCGAGCCTATTTGTGCGGCTTCAAGTGAATGAGTTAAACGGGTTCGATAAAAATCGCTTTGCCCACTGCCCATTACTTGAGTTTTTGATTGTAAGCGTCTAAATGCAGCGGAGTGTAAAATACGAGCGCGATCACGTTGAAAGGGATCTCGGTGATCTTGTTGTCTTTTAGATACTTTTTTTAATCGTCTCTCAAGCCAAATTTCACTCATACTTATCCTTTATTTTTATGACTGTTTAATACTTTAACAGCTAAGTTATTAAAGATACTAGGTATTAGCAATAAAAATGGCGCGTTGTGGGGCAGGGTATCCTTCAATTGTTTTGCTATTATCTTGTGAGTCTAAAAAATCTGATAGCGATTCAGTGTCAATCCAATCGGTTTTTCTTTGTTCATCTAGCGCGGTAATATCGGTATTTACCACGCGTATATTATTAAAACCACAGCGTTCTAACCAAGCACACATGGCTTTAGCACTTGGTAAAAACCAGACGTTACGCATTTTTGCATAGCGCTCTCCAGGTACTAATACGGTATTTTCATCGCCGTCGACAATTAAGGTTTCTAATACTAACTCTCCGCCTTTGACTAATTGCGCTTTTAATTGGTAAAGAAAATCAATAGGAGAGCGGCGATGGTATAAAACACCCATGGCAAAAACAGTATCAAAAGCCTTCAGCTCTGGTAGCTGCTCAACACCTAGGGGTAACAAATTTACGGTGTCGTCCTGAATAAAATGCTGCACAGCTTTAAATTGCATTAAGAACAGTTGTGTCGGGTCAATACCAACAACAAACTTTGCACCTGCGCCGCGCATTCGCCATAAATGATAACCACTGCCGCAACCAATATCTAATACATATTTATTAGACAAATCACTAATATGCTCAGCTAACCTATCCCACTTATAATCGCTACGCCATTCGGTGTCTATGTGTAAACCATGAATATGGTAAGGTCCTTTACGCCAAGGTTTGAATTTTTTCAATAAGTTTTCTAAACGCTTATGCTCACCTTCATTAAAGTCTGCTTTACTGCCAACCGTTACGCTATGGCTTAAATCTACATTAGAGTTTTTAGCTTTTGGTAATGCGTCTAAGGTCTTTTGCCAATGTTTATAGTCGCCGTGCAAGTTGTTTTCGTGCCAATGCGTTAATTGCGCTGGCAAGGTATTTAGCCAATGACTGAGACGGTTAGTGGCAATTTGTTGATAAAACTTACTGAAATTTGTCATAGAATTTTTCAATTTAATATTGTCTTGTTGATCATTGGTTCACTTTAGTCGACTTACAAGGTTTATTTTATTGCGATAAAAGATACAAAATTAAAGCACTGAAACCAAGGTGAAACGTGTTTAAATCCGGCTTTGGTCAAGCGCGTAATGTGTTGCTCTATAGAGTCAGTGCGCATAACGTTTTCTAATGCCGTACGTTTTTGCGCTACTTCTAATTCACTATAACCATTGGCCCGTTTAAAATCGTGATGCAAGTCAATTAAGTGCTCATCAATTACTGAGTTGTTATGGGATATTTTTTCTGAAATAACTAAAATACCCCCTGAATTAATACCACTAGCTATGCTATTTATCAACGATTGGCGCTCAGCCTTGTCAATAAACTGCAAAGTGAAATTCAGTACGACCATCGACGCATTTTCAATTTTTATGTCTTGAATGTTCCCTTCAATAACTTCAACAGGGGTATCACCTTTAAAAGCATTTATATGCATTTTACAGCGATCAACCATAGCCGGAGAATTATCAACTGAGATTATTTGGCAGTTTGTTGCAGTGATACCTTTACGTATTGCTAATGTGGCAGCACCCAAAGAGCAACCTAAATCATAAATAGAGGTCTTTTTTTGTACAAAACGTTGGCTAAGACGGCCAATTGTGTCAATAATAGTATTATAACCTGGCACGGAGCGTGAAATCATATCAGGGAACACTTCGACAACTTGAGCATCAAAAGCAAAGTCTTTTACTTGAGTATGAGGATTCGAATAAATTAGATCAGTATCGGTGCGGTGCATAGTAAATAATATTTAAACATTTTGTTTAGGTAATTACTTATTTTAACTGATATTGCAGCAGATAAATAACTCTATTTTGAGAAATAAACTTGTTGAAACCTGTCGTGAAATTTACCCTTAGTATTTTTATATTTTTAGCCTTGGTAATGCATACCTCTATGTTATATGCCAAAGCGCAGCAGGCGATCACGACTGAAACATCTAATAAGCCGCTGACTATAGCCATAAATAAAACTTCATTCCCTTATCACTTTGTTGATAAACAAGGAAAGGTTGCCGGGTTGATGCCTGACTTATGGCGCTTGTGGTCTGAAAAGCAACAAGTATCGATTGAATTTGTCATACTGCCTTGGCTTGAAACACTAAAACAAGTAAAAGAGGGTAAAGTTGATATTCATGCCGGCTTATCAATTATTGACAGGAGAAAAAAGGAATTTGGCTTTTCTAGTTCTTTGTTCCCTGTATATACCCATGTGTTTGTCAATTCTGATTTGATACACGTTAAAGGTATAGATGACTTAACACCCTATGCAATTGGTGTTGTTAATGGCTCAGCTCATATTGACTTGCTGACTAAGACATTCCCTCAACTTGAACAAAAAATGTTTCCTAAAAGGATTGATCTATATAAATCTGCGATTAATAAAGAGATACTGGCTTTTACCGGACTTGAAAAACTTTCTACGAATTATCAATATTATCATCAACTCAATGCTATGTATCCTGCGCATAAACGATTGCGATACAAACAAGGTAGTTATGGGGTAGCCGTTGCTAAAACAAACATAAGTTTACTTGAATTTGTTGAGCTAGGTATGTCAAAAATTAGCTTGTCAGAAAAATCTACTATTGAAAGAAAGTGGTTAGGGATTGATAAAAGCAAGGATAGCTTATCTATCGCGTTTCCACCTGATTACCCTCCTTATGCCGCGCAGTCACCTACGGGTCAACCTCAAGGTCTTTTGATCGATATGTGGCGGCTTTGGGCTAAAAAAACAGGTACAAAAATAAACTTTGTTGCTAGAACTATTGAAGACAGTTTATCTTTAATTGAGAGCAATGATGTTGATGTTTTAGCTGCTTTCCCTAAAGAATGGCTTGATAACAATCGCTTTTCATTAGCAAATCCTATTTATCAATCAAAAGCTAAAATGTATGTTAGTACAAACGCTTCCCATATAAAGTCGCTATCCTATTTTGATGAGGAACAAGTTCGAACCAAAGTGGGTATCTGGCAAAATACACCGTTTAAGCAACAACTGTTAGCAAGGTATCCGAATATAAAATTTAAATATTTTCTAACTGTTGATGCATTACTTAAAGGGGCCGAGTTAGGTGAAGTTGATGTATTTATTACTCATGCTGATTTTATGGATCTTAAGTTACTTAAAGCCAATTTACAGTCATTTTTTTATACGCTTGATATGGCAGCTTTTAATTCAGCACTTTCACCCTTGATAAAAAAAGGTAATATCCGCTTAACGACTCTTATTAATGAAGGATTTGAGCAAATAGAGATAAGTCAATTTGTTGGTTTGGAAGATCGTTGGTTAAGTGGAGATAGCCATTATTACCAAAATTTATTCAAAAAAATAACACTGACCAAAGAAGAGGCGAAAGTTATAGCGCTAAACAAAGCGATTAAGGTTGGCTTTTTAAAGTCACTGGCGCCAACCGAGTTTCTTAACAAACAAGGATATTTTGCGGGTATTGATAGAGATATACTTGATTTAATTGCGGAACGCACAGGCTTACGGTTTGACTACATAACTTATGACTCATGGCCTCAGCTATACCAAGGTATGTTTGTAGGCGATATTGATGTGATTTCTAGCTTTACTCCAACAGACGAGAGAAAAGAAAAATTCTTGTTTTCTAAACAATATTGGGAAACACCTTGGGCTATTCTACATCCCCAGTATATAGGCCGCCAATCACAGTTAGCGGACTTTTCGGGTAAAAAACTAGCCATAGTTGAAGGCTTTTATTTGATTGATTATATTCGAGAAAATAATCCCGCAATCATATTAAATGTGGTTAGTAATAGAGAAGCAGGTTTGCAGGCGATTCAACAAGGAGAAGTAGATGGCTTGATTGAAACTATTTCATCAGCATCGCAATTATTAAAACAAGAAAGTTTAGTTAGTTTAGCTATCTCTGTAATAGAAGGTGTTCCGGCTGATCATAGTCATTTCGGTATTCAAAAAACCAAGCCTTTATTGGTTAATATTTTCGATAAGGGTATCGCAAGTATAAGTGCTCAAGAAAAAAATGACATTAATGAAAAGTGGTTTAGTATTGATATAAATACAGGGCTTGATAAAAATGTAGTGATGCGCGTAGCTTTACAGGTGGCCTTATTAATCGTTATTGTGCTCGTTGTCATGCTTATGTGGAATAGACGTTTAAAAACTGAAATAACACGCAGAAGGCAGCTCGAAGAAAAAATGAAGCATATGGCGACCCATGATGATTTAACTGGTTTAGCTAACAGAGTGTTACTGAAGGACAGAATAAATACCGCCATTGAATTTCATCAAAGGCAATCGTTGTTAATGGCGGTGCTCTTTCTTGATTTAGACGGATTTAAAAATGTTAATGATACCTACGGGCATGATGTAGGTGATGAATTGTTGATGCATGTAGCAAAACGGTTACAGTCGTGCGTTCGAAAATCAGATACGGTAGTTCGTTTTGGTGGTGATGAGTTCGTTTTGCTGTTAACCGGATTACACCATAGTAATGAAGCAAGTTTTGTTGCTGATAAGGTATTACATCAATTGCAGTCGCCTTTTGAGTTATCTTCAACTACGGAGCAAATAGGCTGTAGCATTGGTATTTCTATGTACCCAAATGATGGCGACAATGATACTGATTTATTGAAAGTAGCGGATACCTTGATGTACAAAGTGAAAGCCGCAGGAAAAAATCATTACTTAGTCTCAACTTAAACGATATCCAAGCCACCTCAATATGTAGTGTTTTGCGAAAATTAAGAAGGTTTGGCTAGGTATCAGCTATTAATGAAAATAATCATTCACCGCTAGGGTGACTTTAGTAATCTTTGCTTTATAATATGCGGCATTTAGGCTTGCAGTAAGTTTTGCGGGCAGCAGTTCATATTATTATCAAGGCAAAAACCATGCGTACTCTTTATTGTGGTGAGGTTAATGAATCTCATATTGGTCAAGAAGTCACTCTTTGTGGCTGGGTAAATCGTCGTCGTGACTTAGGTGCAGTTATCTTTTTGGATCTTCGTGATCGCGAAGGCCTAGTTCAAGTTGTTTACGATCCTGATTTACCTGAAGTACTTGCTACAGCAAATACTTTACGTAATGAATTTTGTGTGCAATTAAAAGGTAAAGTGCGTGCTCGTCCTGAAGGGCAAGTAAATAAAACCATGAAAACAGGTGCTATTGAAGTATTAGGTTTAGAGCTGACTATTTTAAATAAATCTGCGCCATTGCCGCTTGATTCAAACCAAGTAAATTCAGAAGAGCAACGTTTAAAGTATCGTTATCTTGACTTACGCCGTGTTGAAATGACTGAACGCATGCGTTTTCGCGCTAAAGTAACCTCTAAAGTGCGTAGCTCGTTAGAAGCATTAGGCTTTTTAGATATTGAAACGCCTATTCTTACTGCCGCAACACCCGAAGGTGCCCGTGATTATTTAGTTCCAAGTCGTACCCATAAAGGTAAGTTTTTTGCTTTGCCACAATCACCACAATTGTTTAAGCAATTACTGATGATGTCAGGCATGGAGCGCTACTATCAAATCGTTAAATGTTTCCGTGATGAAGATTTACGTGCTGATAGACAACCAGAATTTACCCAAATAGATATAGAAACTTCATTTATGTCTAGTGATCAAGTGATGGCAGTTACTGAAACGATGATTCGCGAACTCTTCAAAGAGATGCTTGATGTTGATTTAGGTGACTTCCCTCGTATGCCTTACTCTGAAGCGATGACGCGTTTTGGCTCAGACAAACCCGATTTACGTAACCCGTTAGAATTAGTTGATGTAGCTGATTTATTAAAAGATGTTGAATTTAAAGTATTCGCTGGCCCAGCTAACGATGAAAATGGTCGCGTTGCTGTTATTTGTGCACCAGGTGGCGCTAAAGCATACTCACGCAAGGGACTTGATGAATTAACTAAGTTTGTTGGCATTTATGGCGCTAAAGGCATGCCATGGTTAAAGGTTAATGACATCGACAATGGTATGGAAGGTTTACAATCGCCTATCTTAAAATTCTTAACCGAAGATGTTGTTAGTGCATTGCTTAAACGCGTTAATGCTAAATCGGGCGATATTATTTTCTTTGGCTCAGATACGAACACTGTTGTTACTGAAGCATTAGGCGCATTACGCTTAAAATTGGGTGAAGATTTAGACTTGCTTGAAGGTGAGTGGAAGCCATTGTGGGTGGTTGATTTTCCAATGTTTGAAGAAATTGACGGCCATATGCATGCGCTTCATCATCCATTTACCGCACCAACTGACTTAACACCAGAACAGCTTGAAGCTGATCCATTAGGGGCTTTATCTGATGCTTACGACATGGTCTTAAATGGTTGTGAGTTAGGTGGTGGTTCGGTACGTATTCATAAACAAGACATGCAGTCAGCTGCCTTTAGAATTTTAGGTATTGACGAAGAAGAAGCGCAAGAGAAATTTGGCTTCTTACTTGAAGCACTACAATATGGTGCTCCACCACATGCAGGTCTTGCTTTTGGTTTAGACCGATTGGTGATGTTAATGACGGGCGCTAGTTCAATTCGTGAAGTAATGGCTTTCCCTAAAACCACTACAGCAGCTTGTCCGTTAACCAATGCGCCGGGTAATGCAAACGCAGCTCAGTTGGCTGAGTTGGGAATAAAAAAAGTTACGAGTAGCGAGTAGTGAGTATACGAGAGAAGCCTTTGCCTATTTTATTTGACTGCTTTCGTAACTCGAAGCTTATAATTCGTTACTGAATATGTCTATTATCCTAGGAATTGATCCCGGCTCACGCTTTACCGGCTACGGGGTTATTAAACAGCAAGGTCGCAGCTTTATCTATCTCGGTAGTGGTTGCATTAAAGCGCTTAGTCAAGGTGAAGATCTGGGCTCGCGCTTGCAAACTATTTTTGCTGGGGTTTCTGAGATAATCTTACAGTTCAAACCTGATATGTTTGCCATTGAGCAGGTATTTATGGCGAAAAATCCCGATTCAGCTTTAAAGCTTGGTCAGGCGCGTGGTGCGGCTATTGTTGCCGCGACCAATAATGATTTGGTTATTGCCGAATATTCAGCTCGGCAAATTAAACAAGCCGTAGTAGGGACTGGCGCTGCGGATAAAACTCAAGTACAACATATGGTAAAAACCATTCTTAAATTACCCGGTACGCCACAAGCGGATGCCGCCGATGCACTTGCTGTAGCCTTATGTCATGGTCACAGCCATGAAAGTTTAGCCAAACTTGCCGGACAAGCACAAAAAGTTGTACGTGGAAGACTGAGATAATTTAGTTACGAGCAGCTAGTTTCGAGTTGCGAACTGTTTGGCTCGCATGAATAATGTTACGTTAACCATAAAATAATGGGTATTGGTTTAATTCGTAACTTTTAACTCGGAACTCAAAACTGCTCTTTACTGTATAAATATCTAGTGGTATGCTTTTGTCATATTAACTATTTTCTTTAGGTTTATGCTGTGATTGGTCGTTTATCTGGTACTTTAGCTGAAAAGTTCCCCCCTGAAATCCTTATTGAATGTGCTGGTGTTGGTTATGAAGTCACTATGCCAATGACCAGTATTTATGCGTTGCCTGAGCTGAACGAGCAAGCGGTTATCTATACTCACTTTGTTGTGCGTGAAGATGCCCAGTTACTTTATGGCTTTGCTAATACTACCGAGCGAAAGTTATTTCGTTTATTAATCAAAGTAAATGGTGTTGGCCCAAAACTAGCTTTGGCAGTATTATCAGCCATGTCAGCCGATCAATTTGTTAGTTGTGTTGCCCATGATGACCTTTCCGGCATTGTAAAAATTCCCGGCGTTGGTAAAAAAACCGCTGAACGATTATTGATTGAAATGCGCGACAGGCTAAAAGATTGGAAAATGACCTCCTTAACACCTGCAACTGATGCAATACCAGTGCAATTAACCACAGAGCAAACGTTTGTCAATGCGTTTAACAGTAATAAAGGCGATGCAATAACGGCGCTTGTTTCTTTAGGTTATAAGCAGGTACAAGCGGATAAAGCGGTTAAGCAAATCTTTAATGAAGGCATGACCAGTGAAGATGCGATACGTTTAGCTTTAAAATCGATGTTATAAATTGGTAGTGATTAAGTAAATTGTAGGTCGGCACGAACGAGGCCTATATGGATGTAGGTCACTTAGGTTATGTCTGGAACATATAACCTGAAGTGAGGCCCGACAAAGAAAAAGTAGGAATAAAAATGATAGAAGCAGATCGTCTAATTGAACCCGTAGCCACAGTTGAAGATGAAGGTGTTGATCGCGCTATTCGTCCTAAAATGTTGGCAGACTATACTGGTCAAGCTCATGTCAAAGCACAAATGGAAATATTTATTCCGGCAGCAATAAAGCGTGGTGAACCACTCGATCACTTGCTTATTTTTGGTCCTCCGGGCTTAGGTAAGACAACGCTTGCTAATATTGTTGCTAATGAAATGGGCGTTAATATTCGGACTACATCTGGACCTGTGTTAGAAAAAGCGGGCGATTTAGCGGCGTTGCTAACCAACTTAGAAGAAAACGATATTTTATTTATTGATGAAATTCACCGTTTAAGCCCTGTGGTTGAAGAAATACTTTACCCAGCAATGGAAGATTATCAACTAGATATTATGATTGGTGAAGGTCCTGCTGCTCGTTCAATTAAATTAGATTTACCACCTTTTACCTTAATTGGCGCGACGACACGTGCCGGAGCGTTGACCTCTCCACTGCGTGATAGGTTTGGCATAGTTCAGCGGTTAGAATTTTATAACGTGCAAGATTTAACCACTATTGTTAAACGTTCAGCTCATTTTTTAAATTTAAGTATTGATGAACAAGGCGCTTTTGAAGTGGCTCGTCGCTCTCGTGGTACACCACGTATTGCTAACCGCTTATTACGACGCGTACGTGATTATGCGGACATTAAAACTAATGGTTTAGTTAATCAAGAAACCGCAGCAGCAGCGCTTGATATGTTAGAAGTCGATAGTGAAGGTTTTGATATAATGGATAGAAAACTACTACATGCCATTATAGATAAATTTATGGGCGGGCCTGTTGGGCTTGATAATGTTGCAGCTGCTATTGGTGAAGAGCGAGAAACAATTGAAGATGTGATAGAGCCTTTTTTAATTCAACAAGGCTTTTTACAGCGCACGCCTCGAGGCAGAATTGCTACCGATAGAGCTTATCAGCACTTTTCTATTACTCGTCCTTCTTTGTAGGTGTCGTTTCAGGGCAATCTTCTCCATGCATTGTCTATTACATCATCTATGTGGCGTACTCGTTCACAAGTTAAGTACATCGCTTATATTTGTCTATGTTTACCTATGCTTGCGACTCCGCCATGCTTTAATAACGCTGTAACGCCATAAACCTTGAATACCAAAATAACCAATAATAGAAAAAACGGCCGCTAAGACGCCACAGCCCAATAAAAACGCTGGACCTATGGTAGACAAGCTATCAATAACCCACTGCCAACTAGCTTCAAAAATAAACTCTTGTACAGGTGCTCCTATGACCCAAGTACCAACAACATAACAAGCGTAAAATATAGCCGGCATAGTAAACGGATTTGTTAACCATACTAAAGCAATTGAAAGAGGCAAGTTAGAATGTACTAAAATAGCCGTGCCTGCGGCTAAAACCATTTGAAAAGGAACCGGAATAAAAGCGAAGAATAAACCTACGGCAAAAGCTTTTGCAATCGAATGACGGTTCATATGCCATAAATGTGGATTGTGTAATAAGCTACCAAAAATTTTCAAATATTTATTGTCTTTAATACTTTGATGATCTGGCATTAAGCGCTTAATTAGTTTTTTTGGCATATACTGGTACTTATATAATTTATTTTCTATCCAATAATAATACAAGGAAGTATTACATTCACAATGGATTGGTGGTTAGCTAGTTTTTTTCTTGGTGCTATATTGTCACTATTTTTGCCGATAGTGCCAGATATTTTTGTGCTATTTTTACTTCTGTTACTCGCTATCAGTTTTTTTTGCTTTTCATATCATGCCAATAAACCTTTACGTTTAAGCTCTGGACTAATTTTTGGTGCAGTTTGGATGCTATTTAATGCGTTTAATTTTCAGCAATTATGGCAAACAAATAATTTAAGCGCTATAGAATTGTCAAGCAAAGCTCAATGGATACAAGGTCAGGTGCTTAGTTTACATTCACCGTTAAAACAAGATAATTTAAACTCAAAAGAATCTCCCTCAAGTGGTAAGCCATCAACAGATAAACGTATGCGTTTTAACTTTTCTGCTACTCATATTAATAAGGAAAAACTGACTAAAGTAATACAGTTGCGCTTGAGCTGGAAGAATGCATCCCTGCTGCTACAACAGGGGCAAACAGTGCAACTAAAAGTTAAGTTTAAACCAGCTCATGGCTTGGCTAATTTAGGTGGGTTTAGTTATAAAACATGGCTCAATAGCAAGAACATTAGTGCTACAGGTTATGTGATCAATCATAAAAGCAATCGCTTAGTTATCGATCAAACGTCAATGCGGCAACGGCTATTTAGTCAATATAAAAATTTATTACCCGAACATGAGTTAGCCCCGTTATTATTGGCGCTAGGTTTTGGCTCTAGAGCAGAGTTAAGTCCAGCTTTATGGCAAGTGTTACAAGTAACCGGAACAGGTCATCTTATTGCAATTTCTGGTTTACATATTGGCCTAGTGGCAACAGGTAGCTATTTTATTATCATGCTTCTTATACGCATGCTGCCATTGAATTCTATTGTTAGTTGTCATCAACTCCAAACAATAAATATTCGCTACGTTGCTATAGGTTTCAGTATGCTGGTGGCGTTAAGTTATGGTTATTTAGCTGGTTTTTCTTTACCGACAATACGTGCCTTACTGATGTTAAGTCTTTATTGGTGCATGCGCTTATTGGCAATAAAAGTGTCAATAAAGCGTTGGCTGTTATTAACCTTGTTTTTATTAACACTAACGACACCCTTTAGTTTATTCACGGCAAGTTTTTGGTTGTCAGTTTATGCGGTAACGATAATTTTTCTAACTCTGTGGCGTTTTAAGGCTAAGTTATCTACAGGCTCAAAATTATGGCGATTTATTAAAGGCTTAATAATTATTCAGTTAAGTTTAACATTGTTGTTATTACCTATTAGCGCAGTTTTTTTTCAGCAAATATCGGTACTTGCTTTATTCGCCAATATTGTTGCGGTGCCTTGGATGAGTTTTGTCAGTATTCCTTTGTGTTTATTTTCTGTACTTATCATGCCTATATCAGAAGCTCTTGCTCAGTTTTTTATTATACTTTGCTTAGAATCAGTACAGCTACTTTGGCACTACTTAACCTATTTATCAATCCAACCCTGGGCTGTAATTGAACTTGCAAAATTTCATGTTCAGTTATTAGTTATTGGCGGCGGATTGAGTGTTGTTATATTATTTTTTCAGCCAAAAATAACGTTCAGCTATAAGTCCGCGACTGCTTTGCTTTGTTGTTCTATTTTTATTTTTAGCGGATTAAGCATTAATGAAAGAAAAAGGAATACGCTTAAAAATTGGCAGCTTGTTATTTTTGATGTTGGCCAAGGTCTTTCTGTCTTGATTCAACGTGAAAATAAAGCAATTTTATATGACACAGGTGCTTCGTATACCAGTGGTTTTAATATGATAGAGGCAGTCGTTCTACCTTACTTACAATATGCCGGGATACAAAAGTTAGACAAAGTTATTATTAGCCACGGTGATAATGATCATGCGGGAGGCTTGACGGTATTACAGCAATCAATACCTATTGCGGAATTGATTTTTAACTCTAGCAAAAATATAAATAGCACTAACAGAGCTTGTCAGCAGGGCGAAGCTTTCCATTGGCAAGGATTAACGATTGAAATGTTATGGCCAGAAGAAGTTGTTGCTAAAGAAAATGATGATTCTTGTATTTTGCTGATTTCTGATGGTCAGCATAAGGTTTTACTCACTGGGGATATTTCTAAAAAAGTAGAAGCTAAGTTAATTCAACAATACCCAAAACTGCAAGCGGATGTTTTAGTTGTACCACATCATGGCTCTAAAACTTCATCGAGCAATGCTTTTATTGCACAATTAAAACCTCAATTTGCCGTTGTTAGTGCTGGTTTTTTAAATCGTTGGCATATGCCTGTGGTAGGTGTAGTTCAGCGCTATCAAACAAACAATATTCAATTACTCAATAGCGCAGAATCTGGACAAATTATCATTAGTCTTTCAGAAAAAAACATACATTATCAAACTTATCATGAGGATTTTTGGCCGTTTTGGTTTGCGAATTAATTTTGATTTTGATATTTAGTTGGTTGTTTAAGTAAATCACGTTAAAATCAAGCCATTGTAATAATATTTGATGCAACGAAAGTATTTCTCCCATGGCTAAACCTTTAACCGCTACCACTTGGCAAAATTTCAAACGCTTACTTAGTTATGCTAAACCTTATAAATTAGGCTTTGTTGCCGCTATTGTGGGTATGTTGGGCTATGCGGCAATTGATGTTTATTTCTTATCAAAATTACAGCCGCTTATTGATGACGGTTTAGGTGGTGCAAATCCTGACTTTATGAAATGGGCTCCGGTATTTGTTGTGATGGCATTTATTATTCGAGGTGTTTTCCACTTTATTGCGAGTTACTGCTTAGCATGGGTTGGTAACCATGTGGTTGCCGACATTAGACAAAAATTGTTTGAACATATTATGGTTATGCCAGTATCTTTTCATGATAAAGAATCAACTGGCGGATTAATTTCTAAAATAACCTTTGATACCGAGCAAGTTTTACAATCGGTAAGTCGCTCTGTGTTGGTTATGGTGCAGCAAAGCGCCTTTGTTATTGGTTTAATTGGCTTAATGTTTTTTATCAGTTGGCAACTATCGGCTATCTTTTTACTTATTACACCGCTGATTGCGATAATTGTTTCTATCGTGTCAAAACGTTTTCGTAAAGTTAGTAAGAATATTCAAGGAGCAATGGGAGAAGTTACAACGGCTGCTGAGCAAACGTTTAACGGCCATAAAGTGGTACTGACTTTTGGTGGACAACAACGAGAGTTTGATCGATTTGAAAGTATTAATAAGCACAATCGTCAGCAGCAAATGAAACTAATGGCGACCAAAGCCGCTAGTGTACCTATTATCCAAATTATTGCCTCTTTTGCTTTAGCTTTTGTTTTTTATGCGGTGAATTCAGACACCTTACGAGAAGGCATTTCTGCTGGAAGCTTTATTAGTGTTATTACCTATATGACCATGTTGTTAAGACCACTGAAAATGCTTACTAATGTCAATAGTGAGTTTCAAAAGGGGATGGCTGCTTGTGTCAGTATTTTTGGCGTATTAGACAAAGAAAAAGAAATTGATAATGGCTCTATAGCACTGGAAAAATCTCAAGGGAAAATTGCCTTTAAAAACGTAGACTTTGATTATAACTTTGACACCAACAATGTTTCAGATGAAAACGCTTTAATTAAAAATAAATGGGCGCTTAACAATCTTTCATTTGAATTGAGACCTGGTGAAACATTAGCTTTAGTTGGTCGGTCTGGTAGTGGTAAGTCAACAGCGAGTGCCTTAATGCTTCGTTTTTATGATGCCAGCCAAGGTGAAGTATTGATTGATGATGTGAACATTGAACATTATATTTTAAAAGATTTGCGTCATCAATTTGCTTATGTTTCTCAACAAGTTATTTTGTTCAATGATAGCCTTGCTAATAATATTGCTTATGGCCGACCTGACGCAACGAGGGATGAAATTATTGCCGTCGCTAAAAGTGCTCATGTAATGGAATTTGCGACAAATATGGCACAAGGTTTAGACACCAATATTGGTGAAAATGGTTCATTGTTATCTGGAGGTCAAAGGCAACGAGTTGCTATTGCCCGTGCGTTGTTATGTGACGCGCCATTTTTAATTTTAGATGAAGCGACTTCAGCTTTAGACACTGAGTCTGAACGCCATATTCAAGATGCCTTGCACACCTTACAACAAAACAGAACCTCTATTGTCATTGCTCATCGTTTATCGACCATAGAAAATGCGGATAAAATTATTGTCATGGATCAAGGCAAGATTGTTGAACAAGGAAACCATCGAACATTGCTTGAAAAGAATGGCGCCTATGCTCAGTTACATAATTTTCAGTTTGAATCCTAAACATGCCATTATTATTTTATAAAGCTAATGTGGAGTTCATGTGCGCTTAATTGAAAAGGTGTGGTTTCAAAATCATTCAGCAAAATATTGGTTTGTGCCGATATTATTACTTTTTACTGGTATATTTTATCTACTTAGTTTTTTAAGAAGACTCGCTTTCAATCTAGGATTATTAAAGTCATATAAGATAAATAAGCCTGTTATTGTTGTTGGTAATATTGGTGTTGGCGGTAACGGCAAAACGCCTGTCGTTATTCACTTGGTTGAATTAGCTAAAAATTTAGGATTGAAGCCTGGGGTTATTTCTCGTGGTTATGGTGGCACAGCTGAGGTATATCCTTATTTACTCGATGAAAAAAGTACTAGTGCTCAAGCAGGTGATGAGCCTATTTTAATTCATCAACGTTGTAATATTCCTGTTGTTGTGGGCGCCGATCGTGTCGAAAATTCACGAATGTTAGTAACGCAAGGTTGCGACATTATTATAAGTGATGACGGTTTACAGCATTATCGCTTGCAACGAGATTTAGAGCTGATTGTTATTGACGGTAAACGCCTTTTTGGCAATGGTTTATTATTACCAGCAGGGCCTTTACGAGAAGGGCTGTGGCGTTTAAAACAAGCTGATGTGCTTATCTTTAATGGTTGTAAACCACGCCTTTCTAGCATCAGTATTGACGAATCATTGTTAATGAACTTAGCGGCAAGTGGCGTTATTCAAGTGAAAACAGGTGAAAAAATATCACTGGTAAATTTCTTGAAACATCAGAAAACAGTGAACGCTGCTGCTGGTATTGGTGATCCTCAGCGCTTTTTTGATACCTTAGCAATACTTGGTTTTATTATAGAAAATCAGCAAGGTTTTGTTGACCATAAAGATTTTACAATGGATGATTTTAATCAATTTAAAACCAATTTACCGCTGTTAATGACAGAGAAAGATGCGGTAAAATGCCAAAGGTTCGCACAAGATAACTGGTGGTACTTACCTGTTAGTGCTCAGTTTTCTGAGCAAGATGATAAAATGTTAGACCAACACATTAAAAATGTAGCTCGGATTTAAATCCGACCAAACAATTATATAAAGAGAATTAAATTATGGCTTTTGATACCAAATTAATGGAAATATTGGCGTGTCCTGTGTGTAAAGGCAAACTTGATTATAATAAAGAACAGCAAGAACTAATTTGTAAATTTGATAAATTAGCCTACGCAATAGACAAAGATATTCCTGTGCTACTAGAAAGTGAAGCGCGCCGTATTTCTTTAGATGACTCTGATAATGGCGCTAATAGCACTGAGCAGGAAGCTTAAATTATGACCCTTGCTACTAATGCACTTGCTAAAGGTACAGCCCCATTTGTTGTTGTTATCCCTGCGCGTTATCAATCATCACGCTTGCCGGGTAAGGTTTTAGCTGATATTGGTGGTAAGCCTATGATCCAATGGGTTGTTGAAAAAGCGCAATTAAGTGGCGCAAGCAAAGTGATTGTAGCAACAGATAACGACGAAGTTGAACGGGTTGTTAAAAGCTTTGGTGGAGAGGTGTGTAAAACACGTAGCGACCATCAATCTGGCACAGAACGTTTAGCTGAAGTAATGGAGCAATATCAGTTTAGTAATGATGAAATTATTGTTAATGTTCAAGGTGATGAACCGTTTATCCCTCCTGAAAATATTGCGCAAGTAGCAAATAACTTAGCAAATCAATCAAGCTGCAGTGCTTCAAATAAAGTGTCACGTATGTCAACTTTAGCGATAAATATTGACTCTGTTGAAGAAGCTTTTAATGCCAATGCAGTAAAAGTATTAACTGACAAAGATGGTTATGCGCTTTATTTTAGTCGTGCAACTATTCCTTATGATAGAGAACGATTTTTAGGTAACGATAATATTAATGCTATTGGTGAGTTTTATTTACGCCATGTTGGTATCTATGCGTATCGTGCCGGTTTTATCAAAGATTATGTAAATTGGCCTACTAGCCAATTAGAGCAAATAGAAGCGCTTGAACAGTTAAGAGTGCTTTATCAAGGCGAGCACATACATGTTGCCGTAGCAAAGTCTAATGTGCCCGTTGAAGGGGTTGATACGCCTGAAGATCTCGAAAAGGCAAGAGCTTATGCTAGAGATCTTAAATGATATATGAACCAAGCCTAGTTCATACATTTTGTAGGTCGTAGCTTGCTGCGACAATTGTCGAGCCTCGATACCGGTTTTATGTTTAAGATAAAGGTATTACTTGCGGCGAGTTACAAAGCAGCCAACTCATCTCGTGTTGTTTGCAAAAAATTAGCACTGTAATCCACTAAAGAATGCACAGTACTTGGTAATTGATCGATGTCGATAGCGTCGATTAAATTTTTCACTTCTAGGCCAAGCTCGGTATCGCCTTCTATTTTTAAACGACGTTGAAAAAACAAAGTGTCGGGGTCTTGTTTACGCCCCGCTATTAATACTAAATCATCACCTGTGGCACTAAAGCTAACATCTTCATTGATATTATTTGCTGTCATTTCATCTTTCGATGCCATAACTAACTTATCTCCATCAAAACTTAACCACCACGTTAGTTCTAAGTCTGTAATGACTATTTTTAACCATTTATCCTGAAGAAATTCAAAATCACCGTCTGTAAGTGCTTCACGAAAAACTGAAGTTAAAGCAGGTAATAACACTACTTTTTGCACTTTAAAAGGTAACAGTCGCAAGCTAGGTCGTAATACTTTAGGCATAACCTCTATAATGCGCGCTTTTAGCTGTAGTGGCAGTTTAGTCAATAATGGTTGGCTATTAGCTAAGTTGGAGGTTAGTTGCGGTAATGAGGGTAAATTTAGCACGTTTAGGCTCAGGTAGTTAATACTGGAAATACTTTAACATTTGCTTAGATAATTTTACTGGCTCAGATCAAGTTTTCTTTAATACATATCAATGAACCTAAGCGGATAAAGCCATAGACTAGCCCTTTATTTTGTTCTGACTATTGGAGTATTCGTGGAGCTACTATGTCCGGCAGGTAACTTACCTGCTTTGAAAATAGCCATAGATAATGGTGCAGATGCGGTTTATATCGGTTTGAAAGACGATACTAATGCCCGTCATTTTGCTGGTCTTAATTTTAATGATGGCAAGTTAGCAAAAGCTGCTGATTATGTACATCAACGCGGCAAAAAATTACATGTCGCCATTAATACTTTTGCTCATGCGGGCGGTGAAGAGCGTTGGAAAAAAGCCGTGGATAATGCCGTAGCTATTGGCACCGATGCGCTAATCATTGCAGATTTAGGTGTACTTGATTATGCCGCGACCAAATACCCCGACATTGAACGCCATGTATCAGTACAAGCCTCAACCACCAACCTTGAAGCGATCAAGTTTTTTAAAAATAACTTCGATGTAGGTCGCGTTGTTTTGCCTCGCGTATTATCGGTACAACAAGTACGACAGCTTGCTAAAAATAGCCCCGTACCCCTAGAAGTTTTTGCTTTTGGCAGCTTGTGTATTATGGCAGAAGGGCGTTGTTATTTGTCATCCTATATGACAGGAGAATCGCCGAATACCGTTGGAGCTTGTTCTCCTGCAAAATATGTTCGTTGGCAAGAAACCGAGCAAGGCTTAGAGTCTCGACTTAATAATGTGCTTATTGACAGATATCAAGCGGATGAAAATGCTGGTTACCCAACCCTTTGCAAAGGGCGCTTTGACGTTGATGGTGATGTGTATCATGCGCTAGAAGAGCCAACCAGTTTAAATACTTTAGAGCTAGTTCCTGAGTTAATGGCAATGGGTATTGTCTCGGTCAAAATTGAAGGACGGCAACGTAGCCCTGCTTATGTTGAACAAGTCGCTAAAACTTGGCGTATGGCATTGGATAGATGCAAGCAAGATCCAGATAACTTCACTGTTGAAGGTGAGTGGATGCAAACTCTGGCGAATTTATCTGAGGGAAGTCAGACTACACTAGGCGCATATCATCGAAAGTGGCAGTAACTTGCAAGTATGCATTTATTTTAGGAAAAAATCATGAAATTCTCTCTTGGCCCTAATATGTTTTTTTGGCCGAAAACGGATATTGAGCAGTTTTATCAACAAGCAAAGCAATCAAATGCTGACATTATTTACTTGGGCGAAACGGTCTGCTCAAAGCGTCGTGAGTTAAAAGCTAAAGACTGGTTAGCGTTAGGGCGTGAAATAGCCCAAGAAACCAATAAACAAATTGTTATCTCAACCATGACTTTATTGGAGTCTCCGGCAGAAATTGTTACCTTGAAAAAGCTATGTGATAACGGTGATTTATTAGTTGAAGCGAACGATTTAAGTGCCGTGCAAATTATGCATGATTTAAACATGCCTTTTGTTGTCGGCCCTGCAATTAACTGTTACAACCTGTCAACGTTAAAAGTATTATTGAAACAAGGTATGATGCGTTGGTTGATGCCAGTAGAGCTTTCAGGTGACTGGCTAAAAACTATTTTAACGCAAGCGAGTGATGAAAATATTCGAGATCAATTTGAATGTGAAGTATTTTCGTGGGGATATTTACCACTCGCGTACTCGGCTAGATGCTTTACCGCACGCTCAGAAGACAGGCCAAAAGACGATTGTCAGTACTGTTGTATTAACTATCCTCAAGGTCGAAAAATGAATTCTCGCGAAGGAGAACAAGTTTTTGTGCTAAATGGCATTCAAACTATGTCTGCTTACCAGTATAATCTCATCAATGAAGTAACCCAACTTGCCGATATGGGCGTCGATATCGTCCGTATTAGTAGTGATAGTGAACAAGCGTTTACTCAATTAGACAAGTTTAAACTGCAATTACAAACACCTACAAAGCATTTGTTAGATACTCAAAATGAATGTAATGGTTTTTGGTATAAAATTGCAGGCATGTCAGTGGCGTAAAGTCGAGAGCTTCAAGTTACGAGTTTTATGTTAAGAGTAGCTAGTTGCTAAGAATATTTTAAAACCTTAGAGAAAATTATGTATACCTTAGATTTAAACCAAATGAGCCATAATGAATTTTTAACTAAGTACTGGCAAAAAAAACCAGTGGTTATCAAGCAAGGTTTTAAGGATTTTGTTGATCCAATTTCTACCGATGAATTTGCTGGTATTGCTATGGAAGAAACGGTGCAATCTCGATTGGTTTCTAAAAAAGAGGGGCAATGGCAAGCGGAATTTGGTCCGTTTGAAAGTTATGAGCACTTAGGTGAACGTGACTGGTCTTTAGTGATCCAAGCCCTTGATAATTTTTCTGAAGAAGCCGCAGAGCTTATTGAGCCATTTCGTTTTTTACCCCATTGGCGTTTAGACGATTTAATGGCAAGCTTTGCTACCGAAGGTGGAAGTGTTGGTCCTCATGTTGATAACTATGATGTGTTTATTTGCCAAGGCTCAGGCAAACGTCATTGGCGTGTAGGAAATAAAGGTCAACACACGGAAGTGATTGCCCATGAAGCTTTGTTGCATGTAGCGCCATTTGAAGCATTAATTGATGTAGAAATGGAAGCCGGAGATGTATTATATATTCCACCGGGGTTTCCTCATGAAGGTATTGCTTTAGAGCCATCAATGAGCTTTTCAATTGGTTTTCGTGCTAATTCATCCATTAGTTTGTTAAGTGGCTTTGCTGATCATTTAATTGATAATGATTTAGGTGGGCAGTTATTAGCAGACGCTGACAGGCAAGTGACTAAAAATAGCGGTGAAATAACTAATCAAGATTACGCTAATATCAAGCGCCAATTACAAAACTTACTGGATGACGATAAATTATTTAAAAGCTTTGCTGGTAATTTCCTAACCAATGCTAAGCATGAGTTAGATTTAATGCCGAGTGATGAGCCTTTTGAAGCAGATGAAGTTAGCGAATTATTGGGTATTCATGCGATTAAACGCTTAGGCGGTCTTAGAGCTTTTTACTTTGAAGGCGCGGAAGAAGGTAGTATTAACGACGGAATTTGTTTCATCAATGGTGAGCAGGTTAGTTTTGCGGCAGAGATTGCTCCGGCAATTAAACTGCTTTGCAACCAAACTATTGTTATGCCAGATGAATTATCATCATGGTGTGATAATCAGCACTTTATTACCCTAATGGTTAAATTGCTTGATCAGGGGTATTGGTTCTGGACTGAAGCAGAATGATCAATATAGAAAGTTGTTTAGTTAGGAAGTGTGATGCGTTTAGATAAGTTTATTTGCAAAAGTAGTGAACTAACGCGAAGCGAAGCGAAAAAACTGCTTAAAATGGGTGAAGTTCGTGTTAATGGTGACGTAGCTAAAAATGCAGCAATGCAAGTGCATGAAAATAATTGCGTGACTATTGATGGTCAAACGTTAACCGCGCGCACTTCTCGCTATTATATGTTGCATAAAGTGGTTGACTCTATTTGTTCAAATGTTGATGAAGTCTATCCGTCAGTGTTGAATTTTCTGGAAGTTGATAAGGCTTTCGATTTACATATCGCTGGACGCCTTGATGCTGATACAACGGGATTAGTGTTAATTACTGATGACGGTCGTTGGTCACATAATGTTATCTCCCCAAAAAAAGAATGCAAAAAAACTTACCGTGTATGGCTTAGAAATCCCATTGTTATAGAAAAATCAGCTGAGTTAATTGAGCAATTCAAACAAGGAGTTCAACTGCAAGGCGAGTCTTCTTTGACCCGTCCTGCTATTTTAGCGTTAGTCACAGGTAACGATACCTCTAATAAAGAGTTGAACAGCGAAAATCCCGAAGAATCAAATGATTCCGTTAATGAAGTATTGCTTACGATTACTGAGGGTAAATATCATCAAGTGAAGCGCATGTTTGCTGCCGTGGGGAATCGAGTTGTTGGCTTACACCGTGAACAAATTGGCGCAATTGAACTGGGGGATTTAGCCCCAGGAGAATGGCGTAGCCTAACTGAAAATGAGGTAGCATTGTTCATTTAAATATTTCCCCAAACCACTTCAAGCTGAATATTGCATTCACAGTTGGTTTGGGTATATGCCACCTGTAAACTATTTCAATCGAATCTGTTCGTTTTATATGATGTTCTTCCCATTTTTAAAATTATTTAATGAAAACTCTACTGATGATTTAATTTAAGTAGTTATTATTTTTTATCTTTAAATTCAAGTTGTTGACGTTTAAATAAGCCTGAATAGTAAAATTTAACTCGACGTTCAATATTTCAGTGTGTTACTGTTTGTTAAATCGAACACTTGGTGTTATTTAATAGAAATGGTAATTTTATGAAACAGGCGCATTTACCCGTTGTTGGAATTATTTGTGATAAGGACATTATTGGTCCTCATCCATTCCATATTGCCGGTGAAAAATATATCAAAGCAGTGAGTAATAATAGCCATTGTTTACCATTGTTGATTCCTGCCATGGTTGATGAATCAGCTATCGAACAGTTACTCACTATGCTTGATGGTATTCTACTCACAGGTGGCTATTCCATGGTTGATCCCTTGCACTATCAAGAAACATCCGCAGAAGCTGACACCAAACTGGATGTTGCCAGAGATAATACCAGCCTGCCATTGATTGTTAAGGCTGTTGCTCAAGGTATACCTGTATTAGGAATTTGCCGAGGGTTCCAAGAAATGAATGTTGCTTTTGGCGGTAGTTTGCATCAAAAACTTCATGAAAATGGTCATTATTTTGAACACAGAGAAAATAAAGAGTTAACGCTAGAGCAGCAATACATCGCTAGCCACTCAGTAAATATAAATACTAGCGGTATGCTAATTTCTATTATCGAACACGATGTTATTGATGTGAATTCTTTGCATACGCAAGGTGTTGACCGTTTAGCTGATAATTTAACCATAGAAGCAACAAGCGAAGATGGTTTAGTAGAAGCGTTCTCTGTGACTAATAGTGAGTCGTTTGCCATGGCAGTACAGTGGCACCCTGAATGGCAAGTAGAAAAAAATCAACAAAGCACTCAATTATTTCATGCGTTTGGTCAAGCATGTGCGAAAAGAAAAGCGAGAAACATTAATGAATAGCATACCTAATAAACCATCCAATACTCTAAAGAGTGAAACAATGAATAAAATCACCAAGTGGTTGCATGAAAATGACGTTAAGCAGGTGCAATGTTTAATAGGTGACCATACGGGGGTCGCGCGTGGAAAAGTATTGCCTGTTGATAAGTTCATCAGCGAACAAGGCTGCCGTTTAGGTGAAACTATTTTATTACAATCGGTTGTTGGTGGTTATGCTGCTGGAGATATCTTGTGGTCATTATCGGATCCTCGTGATGTTGACATGATACTAGAGCCAGATGCTAGCGCTTGTTACTTACTGCCTTGGAATGATGAAAAAACAGCGATGATAATTCATGATTGTTATACCCCTGAAGGTAAAGAAGTTACTTTTTCGCCACGTAATTTATTGAAAAAAGTTATTAAGTTGTACACAGAGCAAGGTTGGCAAGCTGTTGTTGCACCTGAAATGGAATTGTATTTAACTCAAGCGAGTACAGGTGAAAGCCAAGAATTACAAGTACCTGTAGGCAAGTCTGGGCGAACTGAAGCAGGTCGACAATCTTTTAGTATTGATGCTATCAGTGAGTTTGACCCATTAATGAAAGATATTTATGCTTGGGCGAAAGTTCAAGGCTTAGGGCTTGATGTTGTGGTGCATGAAGAGGGCAGAGGTCAATTTGAGTTTAACTTTGATCATGGCGACCCATTGATGCTAGCGGATCAAGTTTTTACCTTTAAACGCACAGTAAAAGCAGCCGCAGAAAAACACGGGATTACCGCTACTTTTATGGCTAAACCTATTGGTGGTGAACCGGGTAGTGCTATGCATATTCACCAGAGTATTGTTGATATTGAAACCGGTCAGAATATTTTTGCTGATGACAATTCAGAGACAGGTTTTAGTGAATTATTTAGCTATTACTTAGGCGGACTACAAACCTTTATCCCTGAGGTTATGCCAATGTTTGCGCCTAACGTTAATTCGTATCGTCGCTTCTTAACAGGGGAGTCTGTGCCGGTGAACTTACTTTGGGGTATTGAAAATCGCACTGTGGGTTTACGTGTTCCTGATGCTCCTAGCGCCGCTAAACGGGTCGAGAATCGCATTGCTGGCGCTGATGCTAATCCTTATTTAGCTATTGCCGCGACCTTAATTTGTGGCTACATCGGTATGATGGAGAAAATATCACCAAGTGAAGAAACGACCAGTCGTGCTAATGGCAAACTATCTGACAAATTACCGCTTAATATTGATTTAGCTATTAGCATGATGTCAGAAAGCGAATCCATGAAAAAATACCTAGGTGAAGAATTTGTCCGTGGTTTTATTGGCACTAGAGAAGCTGATTATAATCATTACAAAAGTGAAATTTCTGCGTGGGAACGTCGATTCCTATTAACAAACGTTTAGAAACTAGTAAAAAAATATACGAGTAGCGAGTAGGATATTTCGAGCTCAAATTGCAAAGTACCAAACAACAATTTAATCAGTGATTAATTGGGAGACCTGTCATGTACAGCGAATTACAACAAAAAGATATTAACCATCACTTTACCCCTTTTAGTGATAATAAAGAGTTAAGTGAAAATGGCTCACGTGTAATCACCCATGCCGAAGGTGTGTATATTTATGATGAAAAGGGCAATAAGCTGCTTGATGCCATGGCAGGACTCTGGTGTGTCAATTTAGGCTATGGACGTAAAGAGTTAGTTGATGTGGCAGCTGCGCAAATGACTGAATTGCCTTATTATAATTTGTTCTTTAAAACAACGCATGCACCTGCGGCTAAGTTAGCTGAAAAAATCACTTCGCTTGCACCAGCGCACATGAATAAGGTGTTTTTTACTGGCTCAGGCTCAGAGGCCAATGACACTGTTTTTCGTATGGTACGTCGGTTTTGGGATTTAGAAGGTAAACCGAGCAAGAAAACCTTTATTAGCCGTGAAAATGCTTATCATGGTTCAACCGTTATTGGCGCAAGTTTGGGCGGCATGGGCTACATGCATGAACAAGGTGATTTGCCCGTTGCCGGTATTGAGCATATTGAGCAACCTTATTACTTTAAAGAAGTTAGCAGTAAAGCCGGTGTTGATTTAACGCCAGAAGAATTTGGCATTCAAGCGGCGCAATCTCTTGAAGCTAAGATTCTTGAATTAGGCGAAGAAAATATAGGCGCTTTTATTGCGGAACCTTTTCAAGGCGCTGGCGGTGTTATTATTCCACCGAGTACCTATTGGCCAGAAATAAAACGAATCTTGGCTAAATATGATATTTTATTGGTTGTTGATGAAGTGATTTCTGGCTTTGGCCGTACGGGTGAATGGTTTGCTAGTTTCCATTACGATTTAAAACCAGATCTTATGCCAATAGCAAAAGGTTTATCTTCAGGATATTTACCTATTGGTGGCGTTATTGTTGGTGACAGAGTTGCTGATACCTTGATCAATAAAGGTGGTGACTTTAACCATGGTTTCACTTATTCAGGTCATCCTGTTGCTGCCGCAGTAGCGTTAAAAAATATTGAGCTATTAGAGGCGGAAGGTATCGTTGAACGTGTTAAAAATGATATATCACCATACTTGCAAAAGCGTTGGGCTGAACTAGCAGATCATCCTATAGTGGGTGAAACACGCGGTTTAGGTATGGTGGCAGGGCTTGAATTGGTAAAAGATAAAGCAACCAATCAACGCATTGCGCCTGATTGTAAAGCCGGCGGTGTCTGTCGAGACTACTCAATGGCGAATGGTTTAATTATGCGACCTTGTGGCGATACCATGATTATTTCGCCTCCTTTAATCATTAGTCATGATGAGGTTGATGAATTAATTGAGAAAGCAAAAAAAACCCTTGAGCAAACAGCTGAGTTTTATAACCTTTTGTAATTTATTAAAGCCACTATTTATAGTGGCTTTTTTGTTTTATTTAGGTAGGAAAGATTATAAAGTGAGAAGATAAATATGACGGAAATACCAATGAATCAAACGCCTATACCTCCAACTAATGCATCATTTAAGCAAAGCTTTATGAATCATTTCCATTCATGGGGATATCAAGGTTTCAAGTACCTTGTTTATACTTTGTTAGCAATTAATGTGTATTTGTTTTTTAGTGAGGAATGGCTCGCCAGCAAGGTGATTTTTGCTAATGGAATTAACGTCGATAATATCATTGAAGCCTTCTCCTCAACTATAGATACTGCCGCTTGGCTAGTGCTGTTGCTACTATTTGAATTAGAAACTTATGTCATTGATGATGACAAATTAACCGGCAGGACTAAATTGTCTTTACATGGTGTTCGCGCATTTTGTTATATTTTCATCCTTTATTCACTCTATGGTTATATGACTAAAGTTGGTTTGATCGGCCAATTTCAACCACATCAAATAACTGATTTATGTGGTCTAGCCAAAGAATGGAAGTTCATGGAAACATTAAATGTTTATAATGAATTTACCAAAGAAACTTGTCGTAGTTTATCAGCGGCTAATACCGAATTTTTCTCTTATGATAAATTTAAAGTAATAACAACTGCACAGACCTTAAATGATGTTAAAGGTTTAGCTTGGGTTGATGTTATTAATGCGACTGCATGGGTATCGGTAGTGGTTATGCTAGAAATAGATGTTCACACTCAATTAGGTAATCTCTCTAGTAAATTCTGGGAAAAGTACAATGTTTTCGTCAAAGTTACCGTTTACAGTGTGTTATTTGTTGCTGCTGTTTATTGGGGGGTTACCGGTAATTTTCTTGAGTTTTGGGATGCTTTTTTATGGATTGTTGCTTTTGTGCTGATAGAAATGAATATGTTTGAATGGCAGGCCGAAGTAGCTGAGCGAAATAGTAAAAGTAAATAAAGGGTTCTATTAGCGGTAACTGAGTTTTTAGTTACATCAATGAATAATGGGTTTACTTTACAGCAAACCCATTGTTCTTCATCCGTCTATAAAGTGCCAATCTCAGCTAGTCAGTTAGTTGTCTTGATTTTTAACTTTAGCAAGAAAGCAGACGTTGCACTTTGCGACCATAACGGTAACAAAGATACGACAGCGGACATAAAAAGATATATTTCTATCTCGCTCTTCCTACGAGATAGAAAAGTTAAAAGAGTACTGTGAAGTAGAACAATAAGTGCTTTTATGTAAATGATGATTTTCCGTATGTTAGAATTTATAACTTAAGCCGAATTTTATTGTGCTTGGCTTACCTACATTGATTTCACCATTTTCACCACCAGCTAAATATTTCTTATCAAACAAGTTTTCAACATTTAATCTCATTAATAAGTCATTGCCTGCCATAGGTACAGCATAACTGATCCCAGCATCAAATCGGGTGTAGCCTGATTTTTCTAAGCTATTTTTAGCATCAGCATAGCGCTCGCCTTCATAAAAAGCACCTACATTAAGTGCGATATTTTCTGAAACTGAATATTTAAGCCAAGCAGAAGCAGTTAACTTTGGCACATCTTCAGGACGGTTACCCTGATATTCATTATGAGCATCATATTTTGCGTCAAGGTACATAGCAGAAGTGATCAATGATAAGCTTTCACTGATCTCACCAATTGCTCCTAGCTCTAGACCTTTGTGGCGCTGAATACCGCCTTGTGTTGTGATCATTTCAAAATCAGGATCATTTTCCAAGTTAACTTCAAGCACGATATTTTCACGTTTGATATCAAAAGCTGCGGCGTTAAGGCGTAATTTACCCGAAAATAATTCCCACTTAGCACCAACTTCAACCATGATGCCTTTAACTGGATCTAGCTCAAGACCAAAATTTGCATCTTCATCATCGGTTACATCACCTTGCGGTTCAAAACTTTCACTGTAATTTGCATAGATTGAAGTATTCTCATTAGGATGATAAATCAAGCCTAATTTAGGTAGCACAGAAGAATTATTAGCATCTACTTTTTCTTGTTTATTAAAGCGAACACCTAGCAACACTTGCCATTGCTCATTTACCGTGATCAAATCTTGTGTGAAAAGACCATAAAACTTATAAGATTCATCTTTCGCTTTAGCATCAGCGTAGTCAAGGGCTTGGCGAGGAATAATAGTACCTTCATTTAGGTTTCCTTCCTGTGTATCACCTTTCACTTTTAAAGAAGTATATTCGTGCTTTAAATAGTTACCACCTACCAAAATATCATGAGACATACCAGCAAACTCAACTGAGCCAACAAAATCTATATATAATGCCTCTTGCTGCCAGTCTTCTAGTTTATCGTAAGGTTTGTTTTCATAAACACCTGCTTCGGGATCAAAATCATCTTGTGTTTGTGGCTTACTTTCCCAACGTTCTCGTTCGTTATGTTGGTTGTTGTATCCTAGCTCTAATTGCCAATTTTCACTCAGCTGGTAACTAATATCAGCTCCATGGTTTTGACTTTGTGCATCAACTCTTGTCCAAGGCATATCCCAAATAAGCTCATCACCGCCGATTACAGCACCGTTATCATCAACCAAAGCACCACTGTCTTGACCGGCTATTTCATCTGAGCTGTCAAAATGAAAAGACAAGGTCAAATCATCGTTTACATCAATATCCGTCATCAAACTACCAACAAAAAAATTACTTTCTTGCTCGCTACCATCTTGATATTCTCGCCAGTTTTTATTGTCTTCTTTTTCTACAATAGCGCGATAACGTATGGTTTTATCTTCATTAATACTACCACCAACATCAAGGCCCATTCTTAATGAGCCATTTTCATCTCCTTTAACAGAAATTTCAGCAAATGAATCAAAGGTTGGTTTTTTCGTGACTAAATTAATTAATCCACCGGGCGTCGATTGCCCGTAAAGTAGGCTTGATGGGCCTTTTAATACCTCAATATTATCAACCAGTGCCATAGGTAAACGGTATTTGGCAAAGTGCTGATGGCCATTTTTTAATAAATTAGTACTTTCTTCTAGGGTAAAACCACGCAGGCTGAAACGCTCTCTGTCTGTTGTCACTCGGCCAATTGATACACTGGCATCATTCCTTAGTGCCTCGCCTAAAGTCACCACGAGTTGATCATCCATTACTTCAACAGGAATAACGGTTACTGATTGAGGAGTATTGATCAATGATACATTCGAACGCATCGCAGCATGTGCTTCATCAGTTTTATAATGAGCATGTCCGCCCATTACCGTTAAGATCTCGATATCATTATTATCATCCGCTACAGCCAATGCGCTGCTAGATTGTAAAATTACTGCGATAACGGAAGTTATCAATTTATCATTTGTGTTCATATATTTCTCAAACCCTTCATGCCCAAAATATCATTTTAATAATTTTAAGGAATAGTATTACGAATGAGAATGATTGTCAATTGCATTTAGGTGAAGGGATATGAATTCATGGGAACATTCAGTTTTTTTTGCTCTATATCATTTTAAATACTTGGCTATTTATAAATTTAACTTTATCGACAGCTTTGGCGAAAATGGTGTAGATTCTTCAACAGGTAGAGAAACACTGATAGTCGTTAACACGATCCCAACCAAACAGATTACTATTGTTAGTATTCCAGATATTCTCTGCCATTTAATTATTGAAGGCTGACTACTCTCCACACAAGACAATCAGCATAAGTAGTGTAGAAGAATTTAGAAAAGTAGATGAATATAGAAAATTAGTTTTAAAAGCCTATACAGGCCTTGGCTATAAAGTAGAATTTACAGAAATGCCTTCCGAAAGAGAAATCATCGAAGTCAATAAAGGCACAATTGACGCACTGGTTATAAGGTTTTCAGTAATTGAGAAAAGCAATCCAGATTTAATTAGGGTTCCGGTTATTTTGGCAACAGCAGGGCTATTTTTATATTGTGATATAGAACTGCCATGTGATCAGTCAGTTGTAGATGAACCATCACATTTGATCGGTGCGCTTATTAGTCAAAATTTTTCGACAGCATATTTAGAAGACAGCAAAGCATCAGTTTATAAAGTGGGAACGTCACATCAGTTAGCTCGAATGTTATCAATAAAGCGATTAAATTATATTTTAGCATTTGAAGTAGATGGCTTAGGTACTCATTTTGAGTTAGATAAATCAAAATATAAGGTTTTCAAAGTAGATAGTTTAGTGGCTTTTCACTATATCCATCGTCGCATCAAAAACATTCTGCCGAAGTTAACTCCAAGCTTAAAAAATATTGTTAAATCTTGCAGAAAAAATCATCAATGCACATTTTAAATAAAGTTAAAAATAGCAGCTTAGGTCAGTCATATATTAATCGGTAATGCGGTAAAAATAGCATTTTGAGATGATACTCCAACGTCCGCTAAGTTGTCTTACCCCAGTCCCACAAACTTGTAGTGATTTCTGGTTGAAATTGCTACTAATATGTTTATTATTTTACAAAAGCTAATGTCAGCTTTGGCTAATAGTTACCATTAGTGAAGCAAGCTCGAACGTCAGCTATAGGGAAAAAGTAATTACAATCAGAAGATGCTTGTGCGGCTATAGATCGCTCTTTTCTGCCTGACAGCATAAGACAGATCAGCAGGTCGGGTCAAATATTCTCCATTCGGCCGTTGAGCCATTTTCGGTCGGTCATAAGCCATAGTCTCTTGTTAGCGACCACTTATTGCTGAACTACAACCTTAGCAAGCTCCAACACTTGATGTACTTGCTTTAAACTGACTAATTTTGAATTATTATAATCCATAAGTAAATGTTGATACTTTTGAGTTGGTTGCAATTTTATAATGGAATCTCTAACTGCTTCCATTACAGCGGATTCGTGATGAAAATCACCAGAGACATCCAGAGATGCTTTTTTCAAAGCGCAATACAGACTTAATTTTTCGGATGGTGACGTACAATGACGGTCGTCTTGCTTATCCCAAGCGTCATTGTAATTTAAAAGTTCAATTGCTTTTGAAATTATTTTCACATCATATTTAGTTTTTGGTTGCGGCGGCCAATCATATATATCAGCAATAAAAAACAATGCCCAGCCAACAAGTCCTATACATACCGCTAATGTTAATTTTTTCACCATACTTCCACGTAGCCCAAATAAGGGGCTGATAATAGTTTGCTAGTTTATTTAAACGGACACTCTCACCGACTGGTTATCGCTCACAACGGCCTGTGAGTAAATGATTACATTACATTACTTTTTATATTGCTCACGGTCTCATGTGTGCCATTAACCGTCATTTGCTTATGCATACACTATGATCACTATTACCACAAAACGAAAATTAGGTAATAAAATCCAAAAATGTTTCGATTAGATTTTGTAGTGGTATCACGGGGCCTTGTTCTGTGGGACATAATAGCTTAACGACTCCAACTCCATGTTAATCACTTAAGTCATAACACCTGGACGGAAGGGTTTATTGCTTCGACCCCCTTGTTGCGATCGCTTCTGATTCGAAAGCTTAACCTTCTTGGCGATTAATTCATGCTTTTCTGAGTAGCATTCAAACTCGACAGTGACACCAACTTTTAAAAAATCACAATTGACAAGATCGGCTTTACGTACAAATATATCTGGGCCGTTTCCGTTATCCAAAAATCCAGATTGTTTATCTCGAAACCATTTTTTAACTACAGTTTGCAATACGATGCTCCTAATTTAATTTACGATACTTATTTTTTGATAATATCACCTCTAAAAGATGAGTTGATACACTATTCTAGTACTTTAATACTCTGCACACTGCGAGAAGAGGCGCACGTTAACATAATTATATGGATGTATTTTGACCATCCCCTAGTAGAGGATCATCAGATGGTGCATCTTCACTACCGTTTTCCAATTTTTTTAAGCGTTTTTCCTCTTTTTTTTTCTTTTTAGCCAGTTCCCTCTGCCGCTTCTCATAGTTGTAATTAGTTTTCGCCATTTGAATACTCTTGAATTAATTTAGGGCTAGATCTATTGGTAACATAGAACGCTTTTTAATGAACCGTTTGGGGATAACCCCCGCTGAAAATCATCACGCATGAGCATATTATTAACTTTTCTATAAATCTAGATTTCGCGTCAAAACTTCTGCTGATTTAATAATAAGCTTTCTGCGATGAAGATCTGGATGTTTTTCTTCGTCAGTGTACCCTACTGGATTGCCAGTTCCTGTATTAACAAACCAAGAGATTTCTGGCCTGCGTTCACCCAACAGTTTCTTTAGTTCCTGTGGTTTAATCCTCAACGCTTTCGCAGCAGCATTGTATGTGCACCGAGTCTTAACTTTGTTAAGGTAATCAACCACTACTGTTATTTTATCTTGCATTACAATATAATCCTTAGAAAGTTAGCGCGTTATTAAGTAGGCAACAATACCTTTTAACTAACACATCATCAATAGGTTAAAAAGTTGTCATTTTTTCATTATAGGTAGTAAAGGCAGAACTTTACTCATTTTTGATGGAAATACTGCTTTTTTATTCCGCTCATATTTTCTTATTAAATATTAGAAAAAGCATTTAGTTTTTCTTGATTATTTTCGTCCAGTTTGCGTACCAAGGGAACCTTAATCACTATTAGTGGAACGGCTGTTCCCTTGGGCTATGTTATTAGCAAGCTTCAATCCAATTATAGTATTCTTGTTCATTCTCAAATATTATAAAATCGTTCACAGAGTCCCATGATATACCACAAATTCTATTTATAGCTAGATCATTTACAGTAGCACCTGATGGGATTTCGCCGATAACGAATAATTTATTTCGTATTTCTTGGAATGATATGTTTTTCATAGCAAGAGTTTCATCCGTTGTTCCAAAAGAAACTGTTTTACCATCAAATAAAGTAATTACATTGCTGTCCATTTCTTATTATTCCCTTACCATGCTATGTCTCTTAATCGCTCTTTACAGTCTGTGAGCTTTTGATTACATGACGTTAAATTATTGGTGGACTCAAGTGTGCAAAAAGGAGACTGTCAGAAATATTTTATTATTCGCTTAAGCTAACTTTAAATCTGAGTTTTCATCAAGCACATAAATACAGATATTTACTTTCAGCTAGAATTCCAGTATTTCAATCCAGTCAATTGACTCTAAGTAGCTTATTGTTTCTTCAGCTAAAGGGTTCTCAACTAAATTAACATAGTTTAATTTCATATTATTTGAGAAATCTATTGATTCTATACTGTTTTTCCAGAGGTTTAATTTTGTTAAGTTAGTTGAATCGCTCAAATCTATATTCGATAAGTTATTATTGTTTAGGGTAAGTATTTCTAAGGCAGGAAGGTCAAATTCAACATATTGTAACTTTGAGTCGGTTACTTCAACTACAGTAAGTGCGGAGTGATTGGTTAATGAAAGGCTTGTTAATAAATTCCCTATAACAGTCAACTCTCTAAGCTTTAAATTATTATCAAAATTAATGTGTGTGATATCACCCCAAGTTAATCTTAGTACCCCTTGAACATTAGTTGGTGTAGGAGGTATTTGTGCATCTTCCAAATTTAATAGTTGCAATTTTTCAAGCTCTGTTAATGTTTAACACTTAATGTTTCAATTGGATTGTCATTTATGTAGATACTTTTTAATTTGGTATTGTAGGTAAGGTTTATATTTTTAAGGTTATTATTCTGAGATAAAAACAATTCTTGCAAGTTAACTAGCTCATCAATGTTAACTTGTTCAATTGATGATGAAGACAAAGTGAAACATGATATTTGTGTGAAATGGTTAGAGTCGATAAAACCACTATCTAATGACTCAGTTTACTGTCATGATGTTTGGAAATAATAACAGATCTTCTGTGCGATTAGAGTTAGTAGAATTATAAGCGTGAGCGTTACAGGTAAATTTTATTAACTCATCAGCATATATTAAGTCTTGTGCGGAGGCTGTACTGTTAATACAGTTTTTAATTTCTTTTGATATAAAATCAATATCACTAATGGCTAAACGTTTATCACCTTCACTATCACTAGAACACCCAACTAAAATAGCAACAAAAAGAAGTGGTATATACTTCACAAAAAGATACCTTTTGTAATTTAAAGTCTATCAAAAAACAACAGCTAGAAAACAAATGAATATTATAATGTTGCTGGCTTGTGCTTCTCGTAGTTTATATGCGGCAACTTGCCGCATTGTTATATTTTAACAGCGCTAATACCCCACAGCCTGCCCATCTTTACGTGACTCTGAAGCGCCGTAATACACGTTTTCTTTCTCATCATACATAATCGCTTGGTAGCCACCATAGCCGCCAAGATCAAACTGAATTTTATGACCTCTTGCCATTAATGCACGAATTGTTTGATAGTCAATATCAGATTCTAATGACAGTACACCGCTGCTTGTTAATGTCTGCCCATAAGCTTCTGTTGGCTCTGTTGAACCGTAATGTTGCCAACGAGTTGCATCACCTGCCTCTTGTAAATTCATGCCAAAATCAATGATGTTGGTGATAATTTGCACATGACCTTGTGGCTGCATTGCTCCACCCATCAAGCCAAAGCTGATAAAGGGCTTACCTTGTTTCATCACAAAGGCAGGGATGATGGTATGAAATGGACGCTTGTTAGGTTGATAGGCATTGGCATGATCTTTATCCATTGAGAAGAGCTGCCCTCTATCTTGAAAAACAAAGCCTAATCCAGGCACTACAACGCCTGAACCCATGCCACGATAATTACTTTGAATAAGTGACACCATATTGCCTTCTTTATCGGCGGTAGTTAAATAAATGGTGTCTCCTTGATACATTGCAGGGTTTCCTGCATCAACACGTTTTGCCGCACGCTTACCAATGAGCTTGTTACGTTCTTTAGCATATTCCTTATCAAGTAATCCCTTTAAAGGAACGCGATAATAATCCATGTCAGCATAATATTTGGCTCTGTCTTCAAAGGCGAGTTTTTTTGCTTCGGTCATGACATGTAAACTTTGCTCTGATAAAAAGCCCATCTGAGCCAAGTCATGCCGTTCCAAAATATTAAGCATTTGCAAAGCCGCGATCCCTTGACCATTAGGGGGTAACTCGAAAACGTCGTAACCGCGATAGTTAACTGAAACTGGCTCTACCCAAGTTGAGCTGTGCTCGGCTAAGTCGTTGTAACGTAAATAGCCGCCATTGGCCTTCATAAAGGTATCAATTTTTTTTGCTATGTCCCCTTGATAAAAAGCCTCGCGTCCACCTTCAGCGATTTTGCTTAAGGTACTTGCTAACTCGGGATTTTTAAATATTTGTCCCTTTTTAGGACCTTTGCCATTAATGGTAAAGGTTGTTTTAAAACTACCTACTTGAAGAGAAAGGCTAGGCACACTTTTTTGCCAGTAATGGGCAATAAGCTCACTTACTGGAAAGCCATTGTTGGCGTAGTCTATGGCGGGTTGCAGTATTTTTGTCATTGGCATTTTGCCAAATTTATTGTGCAATTCAAACCAACCATCAACCGTGCCTGGCACTGAAATAGGCAACATGCCATGAGGTGGAATGGTCTCGCGATTAAGCTCTGATAGTTCTTGCTGTAGCTGGGTTAAAGTTAAGCCCTTGGGTGAACGACCACTAGCATTTAAGCCATAAAGTTTTTGTGATTTTGCATGCCAAACAATAGCAAATAAATCACCACCAATGCCATTGCCTGTTGGCTCCATCAGCCCTAATGCTGCATTGGCAGCTATAGCTGCATCAATGGCATTACCGCCATTTTTAAGTATTTCCAAACCAATCTGGCTAGCTAAAGGTTGGCTAGTTGCGACCATGCCATTAGCGGCTATCACTTCAGATCGTGTCGCGTAAGTTTTACCTGTTACCCTATCTATATTAGCAAAAGCACTCTTGCTAATAAGGGTAAATATAATCATAAATGGGAGTGCTAGTTTTTTATTATTAAATAATTTCAACGGTATGCCTCATTAGACTTATTAGTACAACATAAGGCTAGAGAATACTGGATGAAAAGTAAACAAGACTTACCTCCTTTTTAAGGGAATTCATCTATTTATTTTTACTTTCTAAAGAATAAACTACGTTTCCACTTAGAATCGTTTGCAAAACTTTTACGTTATGAATCTCATATCTATCTACGTCAAACAAGTTTTTATCAAGCACAACAAAGTCAGCCATTTTACCCACTTCAATGGATCCTATTTGTTCTTCCATATGAATTTGATATGCACCATCAAGGGTATAACCTTTTATTAAAGTCGCAATGTCTAAGCGTTCATGTTTGCCTGGCTGTATAGGCGCGTCTTTTTGCGCGGGTGTTTGTCGGGTAACACCTATCTCCATATTAAATATTGGTGACATTCCTAAAGTGCCTGCACCTGTCGCAGGAAAGTCACTGCCAAATGACATTTTTACGCCGGCTTTTTTCAAGCTATTAAACCTAAAATAGCGGCTAAATTGATCAGCGCTGACAAATTCTTTACCAAATTCATCATAAGACGCCCACAACGGGGTACTTTGCGCAATAACATCTAGTTTGGCAAAGCGTTGCACGTCGTTATCTGTCATTACCTGTATGTGGCAAATAGCAAAACGACTAGTGCTGCTATTATACTTAGGGTTGTTTCTGATAAGCTCAATAGCGTTTAAGGTTTCAGTTATGGCGCGCTCACCTAAAGCGTGAATATGAACATCGATGTTTTCACTACTCGCCTGTGCAATTAAGGTGTTCATTTGTGATTGTGAAAAAACATTAATGCCCTTGTTACCGGGCTCACCTTGATAGTCTTCAAACATGCCCGCCGTTTTACCTTCAATAGTGCCATCATTCATGATTTTTAAGGTATTGATATGATACATATCGTGTTTGCTGATCGCGCGTTTATGCTTAGTTATTTTTATGGCGTCTTTTGCTGCATCGCTATGGCCAATCATATGAGAAGCGACCATACGAACTGTCATCTTGCCTTGCTTGGTCACTTTTTCAAGGGCGTTAAGCTGCAAGGCATCAACATCAGAGGCGCCCGCATCAAATACAGCAGTAATGCCGTAACTGTTCATAATGTTAATAACATCGCCTGTGCCTAATGCAACACTATCAGCGGTAATAACATCAAGACTTTCAATACCAGCTGTCGCCGTAGCTTCAAGTAAATAGCCACTAGGCTTACCTTCTTTATCTCGTTTGTAATAGCTAAAACCGGGATCTGGGTCAGGTGTGTTTTTATCAATGCCCAACAACTTTAATGCTTTGGTATTTGCCCAAGCGCCATGAAAACCTTCATCCATAATATAGACAGGGCGGTCGTTGACCACTTTATCTAACATGGCACTCTTTGGCCCTTCTGCACCAAAAGCGCTGGCAAGAAAACCATAACCAAAGAGCACCTTTGCATCAGGATTTTGCTTGGCGTATTCGCTAATTTGTTGATACCAACGTGCTGGTTTTGCAAAGCTATCAAGCGATAAACTACGCACATAAGCGCCGCCCATAACAGGGTGGGCGTGAGAGTCAATAAAGCCGGGTAATAGCATTTTCCCCTGCAAATCTTGTTGTTTGGTGTATTCGCCACGCCAGATATTTACATCAGCTAAATCACCTACAGCAACTATTTTACCTGCTTTAATGGCGACAGCTTCAGCCCAAGGTTGCTGTTCATTAACGGTATAAATTTTACCATTAAAGTAGATTGAGTCTGCAGCTAGCGGTAGCTCAGATTTAGCCTGCACTAGCAAGGCGGTAATCGACAAAAGCATTAGCGTTAACTTAATATAAGTTTTCATCAGAGTGTCTCCATTAAGTTGTTATATGTGTGTAGAAAATAGACATTTAAAAGCGATCTAACATTTTGTGATACATCATGCCCAATGCTAATAGAGGTGAGCGCAAATGCTTACCGCCGGGAAAAGTAAAGTGCTTTACTTGCTCGAAGTATTTTATTCGGTCTGATTCACCGTGAATGGTTTCTGCTAATAGTTTTGCTGCCATATGAGTCACGTTAACACCATGACCTGAATAGGCTTGAGCATAATAAATATTGTCTGTTAAGTGGCCTATTTGTGGCAAACGGTTCGCACCTATACCAATCATGCCGCCCCATTGATGATCAATGTTGATGCCTGCAAGTTCAGGAAAAACCTTTAACATTTTTGGATAAAGTGCCGCTTTAATATCTTTAGGATCACGGCCAGAATAATTGCACATGCCGCCAAATAATAAACGTTTATCAGCAGACAGGCGGAAATAATCCAAATCAATTTTCATATCACATACGGCATGATTACCCGGTAATATTTTTTTGTGCAGGATATCGTTCAGAGGCTCAGTCGCAATGATATAACTACCGGCAGGTAATATTTTTTTTGATATATTGGGGAGTTTTTTCGGTGCTAAATCACCGATGTAAGCATTACCCGCTAGAATGACTTTTTTAGCATTGACTTGCCCATGTGAGGTTTTAATTTGAACAATATCCCCAGGAATAATATTCTTTACTGCAGAGTTTGTGAAAATTCTTACGCCTAAGGTATGAGCTGCTTGCGCTTCACCGGTGCATAAATTCAACGGATGTAAATGGCCACTGCCCATATCTGTCATACCGCCAATAAAGTTCTCTGAGCCTACTACTTGTTTGATAAGTTCAGATTTATCTAGCATTTTTACTTCATAAGTATAATCACTGTTGTTTAATCTTTTACAGTCTTGTTCTAGGGATTTCATCTGTTTTGGTTTAGCGGCTAGATCGCAATAACCCATGGTTAGGTCACAATCTACTTGATATTTTTTAATGCGCTCTAACACTACTTTGTTAGCTTCAATGCCCATGGCTGAAATCGCATCAATACCTTGTTGGCCAATGCTTTTTCTAAAGTCTTCTAACTCATGACCAATGCCACGAATCATTTGCCCCCCATTTCGCCCTGATGCACCCCAACCAATTTTATGACTTTCAAGTAATACAACATTATAACCACGCTCAACAAGCTCTATTGCGCTAGCAATTCCGCTAAAGCCACCGCCAATAATACAAACATCTGCATTAATAGCTTCGGCAAGGGTAGGGTATTCCTGCTGATATTTTAATGAGGAATGGTAATATGATGGCGGATATTGTTCTGTGTGTATGGCAGTCATAGCTGATCTTCTTATGATTCAAAGTAAAATGTAAAATATATCAATCAATGTAAAATATAATATACGATAGTAGCGTAAATAATTCCTTAAGCCAAGAGTTTGTTATATAATATTAAGCAGTGTTTTTACTTAATTATTTGAAATGAAAATCAAGGAGATATCTGTGGATGTAGGGGCTAGATTAAAATCAATTAGATTGCTCAGAAATATTTCACAACGTGAGTTAGCAAAAAGAGCGGGGGTGACAAATAGTACTATTTCAATGATTGAAAAAAACAGTGTTAGCCCGTCAATTAGCTCATTACAAAAAGTGCTTAATGGTATCCCCATTTCTATTGTTGAGTTTTTCTCTAATGATAGTAATTCTGAAAAAACTCAGCAGGTAGTTTATTCCGCAAAGGAATTAATGGATATTGGCTCAGGTGCAGTAGAAATGCTATTAGTGGGGAAGTCATTTCCGCGCAGGCAAATGACTTTTTTGATTGAATCTTATGCGGCAAGTGCAGATACAGGCACAGAAATGCTGCAAAATGATGCTGAAGAAGCGGGTTATATTCTTGAAGGAAAAATTGAGCTAACTGTTGGTGAAGACATTCATTTACTCGATAAAGGTGATAGCTATTATTTTGATAATAACAAGCCACACCGCTTTCGAAATATCTCTGATAAAGAATGTAAAATAGTTAGTGCAACTACGCCGGCTAATTTTTAAATAAGTTGATCAATACATAAAAATTGAGGATTTACTATTCAGTGGATCCATTGATAAAATTAATCCTGGTATGATACCAATTGAAAGAATGAATCGTTCAACTTAGAACTACAGTAGCGAGCTTAGAA
>JAPYOP010000157.1 GCA_029938115.1 Colwellia sp.
AGCTAGCCAAAAGCTGACATTAATTTAAATACTCATCTAGCTTATTGACCATTCCAATCCCCACTTTATTCATCAATACAACGATATACCGTTTCTTGTAATACATTTTTCTTGATAGGTTTCACAAGGCATTTATAAGAATGCTTGGAGGCCATTTGATCGATAGTTTCCATGTCGGCATAACCCGTTGCTAAGATGATGGGAATATTAACATTGATCTTAGACACAGCTTCGATTAATTCAATACCTGTCATTACTGGCATCGAGTGGTCCGTTAGAAGAAGGTCATAGCCTTGGGGATTACCTTTAAATAGTGCTAAAGCTTCACTGCCATTCTCGGCTGTTGTCACAACATATCCTGCCGACTCCAAATGTTCACGATATAAAATGCGAAGATCTTCTTCATCCTCAGCAATCAATATATTACCTTGTCCGACATGTTCATTTGAAAGTTCAGCCTTTTCACTCAATGGTGCGTCAAGTGTTTTTGGCAGTAAAATGGTAAACTCGACACCACTTCCTTTATTGTTTACAACCGAAATATCTCCGTTATGACCAGTGATGATATTATACACGACAGACAATCCCAGTCCGGTCCCTTTGCCCACCGATTTCGTGCTAAAGAATGGGTCGAAGATATTGTTAATAATAGTATTATCAATGCCGCAGCCAGAATCTTTGACATTAAGTGAAAAATATTCATTACTAGCATCATGTCCTTTGGGAACTTGAATATTTGAACAGTATAATTTCAACTCTAATATACCGCCATTTGAAGACATAGCATCTACAGCGTTTGTACACAGGTTAATCAACACTTGGTTTATTTGAGTTTTATCTCCTTTTACAAAATAATCATAACCGAATTCTATATCTAACAAGATTTTGATATTTTTAGGACAGGTAGATTTTATCAATTGTACACATTCGTGGACCACGTCAGATAAATTCACTGGGAGTAAAGGGACTTTACTCATTCTGCTGAATGTCATTATTTGTCTGACCAACTCAGTTGCGCGCATACAAGCATTATATATGTTGATATTGAATTTCTGTCTAGTATCATCTTTCTCGAATTTCATACTGAGTATTTCGGAGTTACCCATTATAATGCCCATGATGTTATTAAAATCGTGCGCTATACCGCCCGCCATTTCACCTAACGCCTCCATCTTTTTAGATTGTAGTAGCTTCCCTTCCAATAGCTTTCGTTGTTCGATTTCTTTCGTTAACTTTTTATTAATTCTAATGAATATAAATATAATTATGAATAACAATGTTAAAATTGGAATGATCCACTTCAAAATAGTTTTGAGCTGAGTACCCTCCTGTATATGCACAGCCAACCAATTATTTGCAATTGTCGATTTTTTCTTCGCATCCATACTGTCCAGTGCTTTATTCAAAATAGGAATTAATGGCTCTAGACCCAATCTCACTGCCATCGACATTTCAACTTTGTATGGCGTGAATGATGCAACAATCAAATCAAAATAATTATTCTTGTCCATGAAATGATTTGCGACAGCCAATGAATCCATATAAGCGTCTAGTTCACTGTCATTAACCAACTGGAGGCCCTCTTCTGGTGATGAAACGTCCACTATTTTTATATTTGGATAGTCCTTGCTGAGTAGTTCAGCATAAACATATCCCGAGACAATCCCTACCTTTTTGTCATCGAAACTGTTCATTGATTCTGCATAAAACGCGCCCTTTTTTGTGACCATAACAGACGAAAATTTAAAGTATGGCTTGGTGAACAACATTGACTTCTCACGTTTGGCCGTACGTACCATCGATGACATAACATCAATTTCACCATCCTTTAATTGTTCAAACGATTCACCCCATGTCATACCCTCGACAACGTTTAAGTTTATTTTCAGTTTCTGAGAAATAAAATCGATATAGTCAGCAGAAATCCCACTGTGACTGTTATTCTTATCAATAAATTCAAATGGATGAGAATTTGGGTCTATAGCTAGAGTAAAAAAAGAGTGAGCTTGCAGCCAGTTGCGTTCAGATAGGGTCAACATGCCAAAAGAAGATTTGCTGTCAAAAAATGGTGTAGTGTTAGGTAACCACTTTTTTTCTAATGAAACGAGAGCTTCGATAGGAATGTTTTCAAACCCACGATTTATCTCTTGAAGCAACAAGGGTTGGCCTTTGGCGACAACAGCATGTACTAAGTTCGACATATCTTCAACGATATTTGATTCTAAGACACCTGCCAACCCCATTTTTGCTAATAAAGAATTTAGAGCGGGTGATTCATTAAATACGGCCTGTATATCATTGCTAATTAAAGCATGAATACTCGATTCACCTTGATACGGAACTATCGTAATGTTTGGGTAATTATCTAAAATGTATCGCTCATGATAAGCGCCAGATTCAACTGCGACTTTCATTCCATCAAATTGTTTTAAGTTTCTTTTTTTATTTCCTTTCTTATGATAGAGAATGCTCGATTCTACACGGTGAATAGGAGTAGAAAAGTCAGCCCAGTTCTGCCTCGCTTCATTTTTGAACAAACCTGAGTGCACGGCATTTTTCAACCTTACCTGACGTAAACCTTCTTCATAACTATCAACGATAAAGTTAACGTGCGTACCAGTCGTGATTGACCACAAATTCCATACATCGATATACAAACCCGCAGGTCGTCCGTCAGGCAATTCAAAAGAAATTGGATGATGATCTTTAAGAAACACCACATTAAGTTCACGTTTTATGTCTTCGGCTGGTACTTCGTTTTCTGCGCTGGCGTTAACAGCAAACAATAAAATCAAAAGTGTAAGTGCGGAGTAAAGTAAAAAGTGACGGCCTAATATTATGAAAAAAGAGCTAGCGTTAATCACAGTAATTCCTTTAATAGATTTGCTCACATTGATACCTTTTACTACACCAATTTAATTATTTATAATCAATAGCTTTATATTTATTGGCTTCATGAATTTCCAACTGAGATATCAAGCTGAATCTAGAGAATATATATATACAACTCCTAACTTAATCAATTTTTTCGATGTAATCAACTTAATCGATTTGTATGGTATGTTCGTTCCGTGGTGTGGGCGAAAAATCCCTGTATATCGCGATGACATAAAACTAATAGACCAATTTTGCCCCCATTATCTTCATTACAAGAAAGAATAAACGCTGTCCAGTTAACCTAAAAGGAACATTATTCTGACCACTTTGGGATGCAAATTAACATCAACGCTATGTATCTTTAGATACGATATAGACGTTTGCCTTTTCTGCTCTAATGGCAACTGTTCTACCAAAGCAGCGTTATCAATTTGAACAAGAATGATCGCTGTGCTGGCAAAAAAGATCTTGAAATGATCCAATGTATATACGTAAAAGCTTCCGCTTTGCAACAAAAAAGACGGTTTCATTCAGATTCCCTTGATTCTAATTTTTCATTATTATGAGTGGTGTAATCTATACCTGTCATTATGTCAGGCTGGCTTGATAGTTAATGATGCAAGGTGTAATGTATACCTTACATTGTGTCATGAACTGGTGACATAATGTAAAAAATTGAATTACGATAACAAACGAAATGCCGGAGATTAAAATGAGTAGTGAAATAGAACGAAAAGAAAAGAAATTCATAGTCCAATTTATGATACATATAGCAATGTTTCTTGCAGTTTTGGGATTGTCAGTGGTGTTGAACGAGACCAATGATTTGTCTATATACAGCACAGGGTTTCTCGCAATGTCACCTGTGGTGCCTATTATATTTTTATTGCGGTTGGCCATAAATCATTATCGGTCATTGGATGAATATATCCAGAGCGTGATGGGTGAAAGTTTGCTTTGGGCTGTAGGTGTTGTTGGGTGTGCGGCAATGGCTTATGGTTTGCTCGCGGAAATGGTTGAGGTGCCAACCTTTAGCCCAGCCTTTATGTTGCCAGCAATCGCGGTTATCTCTGGTATAGCACAGGTTATTCAGCTAAAAGACGATGCCCATGAAGAATAGGTTACGGGTGCTTCGCGCAGAAAATGGCTGGTCTCAAGCCGACCTTGCGGAAAGATTAGGAGTGTCGCGTCAAGCAGTGAACGCAATAGAAACGGGCAAGCATGACCCCTCTTTAACCCTTGCTTTTGCCTTTGCGGATACCTTTGGACAACGCATTGAAGAAATATTTTTTCCCAAAGGGTGAAAATATTAAACAATATGTATTCTTTTAGCGATAAGTTGAATGTTTGTGAACATAGCTGCTAGTTTCTCTGCGCACTTTTAAGTTATCCCAATCTAACTTCATGACTGGCGGCTTTGTTGGCTTAGTTCTCTGTCATGACCAAGATAGATTGAACACTCTAAACAGCTTAAACATCTATTGATGCTAACGTCCGCTATCGTATC
>JAPYOP010000019.1:0-26340 GCA_029938115.1 Colwellia sp.
GATTCCCAAAGCTCTATCAGGAATAACATTATTTAGACTCCTTCTCAGCAATCGCTGCAATTAAGCCTGCACTTTGCTCGTCTAGTTTTTGTAAAACGCCTTTCGCTTTACCAGCAACAACTGAGTGAATAAGAATAAGTGGCAATGCACAAATCAAACCTAATGCTGTTGTAACTAACGCTAGTGAGATGTTACCAGCCATAATTTTCGGGTCACCTGTACCAAATAAGGTAATGGTTTGGAAAGTCATGATCATACCGATAACAGTACCTAACAGGCCCATTAATGGGGCAATGGCGGCGAACATTTTGATTAAGTTAACACCGCGGTCTACTTTAGGTGTTTCACGTAAAATGCCTTCGTCAAGTTTAAGTTCTAAAACTTCTGCATCGACTTCTTTGTTTTCATGGTAAATTTTAAGTAAACGGCCAAGAGGGTTATTTTCATTTGGTGTATCAATGTTTTTCTCTTGTGCTTTAATTTTAGAGCTCATGCTACCTAGAACAAGAAGACGTTCAAGGGCAATCATACAACCAATAATTAAAAGAACAGTGATAGCGTAACCAACTTCTTTACCTTCGTGGAAAAACTCTTCAACAGTTTTCTTACGTGTTTCAAGTGATAAAATACCACCACGTGAAGGATCCACATAAACACCTGCATAACCTGAGTTTGTATTAAAGAAACCTGATGCTGTTTCAGTAATATAACCCGCTGGCTGTTTAGGTAATGGTTGAACTTGACCTACTTCATCGTTGTAAGTTAAGAAACCATTATCAGATACTAAGTTAAAAGTACCGATACGAGTAATCGTTTCAGTAGATTTAGCGCCATCTAAGTTAGTTACTTCAACCGTAAATTTAGAAATTTTACCTGATTGAGTCATTTCAGTTTGTAATGCAAACCATAACTCTTCAAGATCTTCTAATGCAGGAATTTCTTTCGCGTTAGCAATGCGATTTAACGCTTCACCACGGCCAGGATATTCAGCACTTACAATTGATGTCGCAATTTGACCGTATGCACCGGCAGCTGCTGCACGAGACACACCGAACATTTCACCTAAAGTACCTGTAGCGTTGTCTAATTCAACTTCTTTTTGTGCTAACGTAATTTCATTAGCAGCATATTCTCGAGTCAAACGTTTGTTGCGCGCTTCTTGGTTTTTAAGTTCTTTTTTCGCTTTATTTAACAGCGCTTGCTTATCAGCACGTGCAGATTTAAATTCAGCTTCACGTTTTTTATCAAGCGTAGCTTCTGAAACTCTGTCAGCTTTAACTTGCTTTAATAAATCATCTAACTGATTTGCTTGTGTTGTTGCAACTAAGCCCGCAGTCATTATTGCGGCGAGTGTTACAAAATTAATAAGTTTCTTCATTATTCTGCTCCTGCTGCAAATACTGGTAATTTAGTTAAATCCATTGGAAGTTGCTTACGCGCCATAGCGACAGCATCTTTAATAGGCTTCAAGTACTCATCACCTAACTCTTCCCATGCACGGTTTTGGTTATTCCATAACCAAGAACGTTTACCATCAAGAGATTGTGCAACAAAAGCGATGCGTCCCATATGAACGAAATCAGCAGTTAATGTAGTACCGTTAAAGTCTATTTCTGCTTGGTAAGCATCAAAAATTGTACCGTAACCCGCTTCAATTTCATACGCTTCAAGTACTAAACGAAATTGCTCAGACGTTGTTACGTTAGAATTAGACATAACGTCACGTAAGTTAGCTACACGCTCTTTACGACGTTCAATGTTCATTGGAACATCTAATTCAATAAATTGCTCTAAGGTGTCGATCATTTTGTACATTAGAGGTACAACACCTTGTTTAACTTTATCGATACCATCAATTTGCTTTTGCAAAGATGCGATGTTTGCTTTTTGATCATCAACCATGCGTTGTACGTGGTCGTTATAACCGCGTAAAACATCACCCTCATCAATAGTATTACGATACTCAGCAAGAAGATCTTGCGTTTGCTCGTAGATAGTGTTGACTTTGGCTTGTGATTTAGCTGATGCTTTAAAAATTTTAGCTTCAGCTTTTTGAAGATCTGATAATGCATCAGCAGCAGCGATATTGCTTCCTGTTAATGCTAGTGCGCCTACCATTGCCGTAGCGATGAGGCTTTTCTTACTTACTTTGGACATAGTTCCCAACCAATTGCTATTTAAATTTTGATAACAAAGATTTTTGTTACCGCAAATATAAAAATCTGTCGTTTTTACTTATTATATAACTAATGTGTAACTTTTTATGAATACAACCTATCAATAATCACAAATGACAAACAAGCTGTCAAGATGAGAGTTATTAAGTTGTTTATTTTTTCTAGTAATAAATAAAAAATATCACACAAAAAAAATGAAATATTTATGTAAATAAAATGTTTCAAACTAAATGAATGGTCTTTTTTGATTATTACTTAAGCAAAAGACCCTAAAAACAGGCACAAATACTTTGCTGTACATGTTTTACTAATTCATTCGTACTAAGTCAAATTTATTTGTTCTTTTTAATGATTAAAAATACAAATATATTAATTAAATATCATAAAAAATGTGTATTTTACCTTAAAAAGCATGCAGTAAAATTTTTTACACCTTAAAATTCTAATGAAAATAATAGTTCCGCTAAATCAGGCTGCCACTGAAAATCTCGTAATTTAACTTTGGTGCCAATAATCACTACCTGCTCATCTTGCAAAAGCTGCTTTTGCTTCTCAAAATACTCACTACCTAGAGGAAAAGAAATTTTACCTTGGGAATTTATGACTCGATACCATGGAACAGGTTTTTTCTGCCAACCAAATGCCGGTACTTTACCTAACGCTTTTCCTACCAACCTTGCCCTACCAGGCAAACCAGCTAGGTCAGCTATCTGACCATAACAAGCGACCTTTCCAATGGGGATCAATTGCACTGTTTGCCATATTTGAGCATATTGAGGTTTTATCAATTCATTCACGTTTTTATTCACATTGGTTGTTTAATAATGCGTTATGATTGCCAATGATATCATTTTTTAAAGGATTACTATGAAAATTTGGGTAGATGCTGACGCCTGTCCTGTCGTGATAAAGGAAATTTTATTTAAAGCTGCCGAACGAGCAAGGATTCAAACAACGTTTGTTGCAAATCATTCAATTCGTATTCCTCCATCGCGCGTCATACATTTTCTGCAAGTAAGTTCAGGCTTTGATGTAGCTGATGATGAAATTGTAAAACGGGTAGAAAAAAATGACCTGGTTATTACTTCTGATATTCCTTTAGCGGATGAAGTGATAAGCAAATCAGCTCAGGCATTAAGCTCAAGAGGAGAGCTTTTTACTAAAGAAAACATAAAATCTCGACTTAACATTCGTGATTTTATGGATACTATGAGAGCCAGTGGCGTACAAACAGGTGGGCCTCCTGCGTTAAGTCAAAGTGATCGCCAAGCTTTTGCCAACCACTTAGACACTATTATTATGCGCTATCAAAAATCTCAACAATTGTAGTTTTAATGCTAAAACTGGCTCAGTTTTACTTTTTTAATAGTAAACTTTTTATTTCAGCCAGTTCCTGCTCAAGCTTTTCAATTTGAGCACGACTTGCTGGTTCGCCCCCCTCTCCTGTCTCGCCATGTTGCTCTGCACGAAAGTTGTCATGCTCTTGGCTCATCACTTCAAGTACCGTGCCTACCATCATATTTAAGAAAATAAAGGCTGTTAAAAAGATAAAACTAAGATAATAAATCCAACTAAGCGGATGAACGGCCATAGTTTCGTACATTACATCAGTCCAATCTTCAAAGGTGGCGACTCGAAATAAAGTTAACATTGAAATAGACACATCCCCCCATAGCACTTCATTGATCTGATGAAAAAACATACTTCCCACTGCTGCATAAATATAGAAGATCACAAACATCAATAAAACAATGTATCCCATACGAGGAATAGCTTTGAACAGGGCATTAATGAGCAATCGTAATTCAGGCACCATGGAAACTAAGCGTAATACTCTAAATACTCTTAATAAACGAGCGAGTAACACGCCCGAGCCACCTGCAGGAATTAAACTCCCAATAACAATTATCGTATCAAAAATATTCCAACCGCTATAAAAAAATCGTTTTTTATTGGGATAGGCAAGATATCGAATAACAATTTCGACAACAAAAAATATGGTAATGCCCAAATCTAATAACGCAAGCATGGCTACAGTATTAGCTGACAAATTATGCGTTTTGGCGCCAATTAATAATGCCGATAACAAAATGACAGCAATAACTGCCCCTTGAAATAATTTGCTAGAATCAATTTTTTTTAAACGTCTTTGAGCTTGAAAAACAAAACTAGCCATAATTATCGATTTGCACCAACAGCTTGGTCACTAACATAGGGATTACTGCGACGCTCCTGCCCAAAAGTGCTCATAGGCCCATGACCAGGAATAAAGCGCACATCATCTCCTAACAGGAAAATATTATTGCGAATCGAGTTTATCAAGGTTGCATGATCCCCTCTTGGGAAGTCGGTTCTACCTATGGAGCCTTGAAACAATACATCTCCTACTTGCGCAAGCTTAGATTCACGATGAAAAAACACCACATGCCCCGGTGTATGACCAGGACAAAAATAAACCTCGAAAGTAATATTACCAAAGCTCACCGTATCTCCTTGGTTTAAAAAACGATTGGGAGTAAAGGCTTCTGCATGGTCAAAGCCAAAACGCTGCTTTTGATCTTCAATCAAATCTATCCAAAATTGATCATCTTTATGAGGCCCTTCTATCTCAACACTATAATGTGTAGCTAGAGAGTTAGTTGCCCCTGCATGATCAATATGCGCATGGGTTAAAAAAATTTTCACCAAAGTTAATTGATGCTTATCAATAGCCGCAATCACTTTTTCAATATCACCACCAGGGTCAACTACTGCGGCTTGCTTGGTTTCATCACACCAAAATAAAGTGCAGTTTTGTTGAAAAGGAGTGACGGGGATAATTTCAAATTGCAACATAGTAGATTCTTCTGAAGTAAATTATTTTCAATAAATTTTCGAGATAGTAACATAAATTGCATTGATAAATTCAGCATTAAACTGTAACAAGTTGACATTTAATACACTTCATCGACTCCGCTTTACTCAGCTTAGTTAAATCGGTAAGCTCTCAAACCATAATTAATAATAAAAATGTATTCTATGTCACCATCTTCAGCTAATCCTCGTGATTCATTTCATTCTCGCATCGGTTTTGTGCTTGCTGCCGCTGGCTCGGCCATTGGGTTGGGCAATATTTGGGGGTTTCCTACACAGGCCGCCAATAATGGTGGTGGTGCATTTTTGTTTGTCTACCTTGTTGTTACTTTATTGCTCGCCTTACCTGCCTTATATGCTGAAGTTTACATTGGTAATCAAGCACAAAAAAATCCAGTAAGCGCACTTGCAGAAGCGTGCGGAAAACGTTTTAAAAACACCGGTCGCAATGCTGGCATTATTGGTTTATGTGGCGCTATGATGATGTTGAGTTTCTATACTATCGTCGCTGGCTGGATGTTGGCCCATGCACTATCGGCTTTATTTGAGCTATTTGGCTTTATTGATATATCAGCATGGCTTTCAACATCAAGTACACTTCGCAATGTTATATTTACGCCCGTTTTTATATTATTAGGTGCTGGTATTATTCATCAAGGTGTACATGCAGGTATAGAACGCTGGTCTGGACGTTTAATGCCTATTTTATTGCTAATGTTAATTGCCTTAGTTATTTATATTCTGCAACAAGAAGGAGCACAAGAAGGCGTTGCTTTATATTTGATTCCTGATTTTTCACAGATAACGAATCCTAAATTAATCATTTCGGCTATGGGGCAAGCTTTCTTCTCCCTTTCTATTGGTGTTGGCGGCATGATGGTTTATGGCTCATACATGAAAAAAGGACAAGACATTGGCAAGCTGGTTGTATCGATTGCAGCCCTTGATACTTTTATTGCCTTTTTAGCCGGCTTATTGATTATTCCTGCTTTATTTGTTGCTCAACATGCAGGACAAGAAGTATTTATAGAAGGTCACTTAATAGGTGAAGGACAATTAATATTTAAAATTTTGCCATCCTTATTTGCTTCTATGGGCTCTGTTGGTTTAATCGTTTCTTTTAGTTTTTTTACTTTATTGTCTATTGCTGCACTCACTTCAACAATTTCTTCAACCGAGGTGCCGGTATCTTATTTAGTCGAAGATAAAGATATTAGTCGCAAACGTGCAACATGGTTAGTCTCTGCTGTTGTTTTAGTTGCTAGCATGACATTGGTTGCATTTTTTGATGTGTTATTTGGCTTGGTTATTCAAGTTCTTACCACTATTTTACAACCGCTAATGTCATTATTTTATTTTATTGTTGTCGGCTGGATTTGGCAACGAGGCAATAAGCTTACTGATATTGCTATTTTAGCAAACAATACAAAATTAAAACTGTTCGGGTTTTATTTACGCTACATTTGTCCTATTCTTCTTATAATAGTTTTTATTAATGTTGCCTTTTAGTGCAAACCAATAAATGAATAATAAGTTGTGATGATATTTCAAGCTCTTACTAATTTAGGAACAAAGCACCAAACTTTCGGCGTTGCACACAAAGTAAAAATGACCAACATTGTTACTTTGTTTACAATTTTTATTGCTGTTCTGTATTCACTTAATTATATTTTTATTTTAAGTGACCCCCTTGTGGCGTTTATTAATGTATTGTTTGCCATAGGTTATGGCATAACATTAATGTTTAATAAGTATAATGCTCATAAAGCAGGTAAAGTATGGTTTTTCAGTGTGCTGATGCTACACCTAGTTATTTGCACCAATATTTTTGTTACCAATAAAACTGGCTTTCATTTATATTTTTTTTTAGTCCCTACTGGTGCTTTTTTACTGTTCGAATTAAAGGATAAAGTTGAAAAATTATTTTTAAGCTTTATCGCTATCGTGTTATATTTTTATTGTGAAAATACCCTTAACCTAGCACCGCTTATTGAATTAAATGATGAAATGAATCATTTGATTTACCAGTCTGTTTTTTTCTTCAATATGCTTGAAGTTGTTTTTGTACTAACGCTTTTAGCCAATGAAATTGAAATTAACGAACTAAAACTTACCAAGCAAGCAACAACAGACTCTTTAACCGGTATTTATAATCGACATCACTTTTTTGAGCAAGCAACATGCGATCTTGCCATTGCAAATGAGTTTAAACGCCCCTTCAGTGTTATCTTGTTAGATTTTGATCATTTCAAAAAAATCAACGATAAGCATGGTCATCATATCGGTGATTTATCATTAATGGAGACGTCTAACCAAATTAAGATTCATTGCCGTTCTCAAGATTGTTTTGCCCGCATAGGAGGAGATGAATTTGTTATTGCCCTTGCTGATACCACGCTGCAAGAAGCAAAATATATCGCAGAACGTATTCAGGTATCTGTTGAAAACAATTTAATAGAAACACCTATCCATAATAGTTTTAACTGTAAAGTAAGTATGGGGGTCAGCAGTAAAATTGATGATTGCAGTCGGTTAAAAGACTTAATGCTAAAAGCCGACAAAGCGCTTTATCAAGCTAAAGAGCAAGGTGGTAATAGAGTCGCATTGGCTAACTAACTTGAGTTATAGCCTGATTGTCAGCATCTTGTAATTCTACTTGCTCTATTTTTTCAAAACGATTGGATATTTTATCTGCCGAGGTGTGAATTTGCTTCACATCAACAGCAGCTTGATCAATATGCTTAGCCAAATTAGCAAACCGGCCCTTAAATCGACTAAAGTCTTGTGCTAAATCAGACAAATGTGTCTGTATAATATGAACTTGCTTACGTGTCGCTTCATCTTTTAATACCGAACGCGCTGTTGTTAATATTGCCATCAAGGTAGTAGGTGATGCTAACCATACTCGTTTTTTATTCGCGTAATCAACAAGGTCACTTTGATGGCCATGAATTTCAGCAAAAACAGCTTCCGCGGGTATAAACATTATCGCGCCATCAGCTGTTTCATTATCAATAAGGTATTTACTACTAATATCGTTAATATGCTTTTTGATATCGGTTTTAAATTGTCGTAGCGCAGCTTTTCTATCTGATTCTGCCTGTTCAAAATCCATCATTTTACGATAGTTTTCTAACGGGAATTTAGCATCCACTACTACATTGCCTGTCGGCTCAGGTAAAAATAATACACAATCAGCAATTTTACCATTTGATAAAGTATGCTGTAGTTTAAAACTTTGCTCAGGTAAAACATTACGAATTAAGCCGCTCAATTGCACCTCACCAAAAGCACCACGTGAGCGTTTATCGTTGAGTACTTCCTGCAAACTAACCACATTGGTAGACAGCTCGGTAATTTTTTTCTGAGCATCGTCTATTAGCGCTAAACGCTGCAATATGTCACTGAATGTTTTAGTCGTTTTTTCAAAACCTTCACTAAGACGCTTTTCCACCTGACCACTAATTTCTTGTAAGCGCTTATCTGTTGCATTAGTTAAGACATCCATTCGCTTGGCCATTTGTTCACCGCTTTGTATTAACGACTTACTGAGTTCTTCACGGTTCGCTTGTGTTGTTTTATTTAAATGACTTATCAATTGATCAAGGGTTTGATTTTGGTTTTGACTTAAACTTTGATTAAGTTGCTCTTTTTGGCTGCTCAATTCTCTTAATAACTTCAGTCGAAGATCAGCCATTTTTTGCTCAAAAGCACTCGACAACAGCAGTTGTTGCTTATCAAATAGTTGCACTAGATCATTGTTTTGCGAAGAGACAGACTGCTCAAGCATTACCCTTAACTGGCCAAGCTGCTGGTTTTGTTTAAGGTTTTGTCGAAAGATAAACAAGAGAGATAAAAGAAGAACAACAATGGTCGCCACAAAAACAAATAGCAAATATTCAGGCTGCTGAAAATATAAAGACATATAAAACCTCAAACACTGTAAATAACAACAGTTATTTAACCATAAGTTTTCTCTACGAACTAGTTATTTATCTGTTTACTCAACCTATACGCTCAACCTGACGCGCACATTGTTGCAGTGCAGGTAAAATAACTTCAAATATTTGCTGTCTAGCTGTTTGTGACATATGAGTACTGACGTTAAGTGCAGCAATTACATCGCCTTCACCATTGTGAACAGGTACTGAAATAGAGGTTAAGCCGGTCTCTAGTTCTTGCTCAACCATGGAATAACCTTGTTGTTTCACCTTTTCTATTTCAACAATTAATTTAGTTTTATCAGTAATGGTATATTGCGTGAATTGCTCTATATGGCAGTGCTCAAGAAAGTTATATAACTTAGATAGTGGCATATCAGCAAGTAATACCCGCCCCATAGAAGTAGCAAAAGCAGGTAAACGCGAGCCAACCGTCAAGGTAATTGACATAATACGCTTAGTGGTAGCTACACGTGCAACATAGACTACATCAAAGCCATCTAATACCGCAGCAGAGCACGACTCATTTAACTGTTCAACCAATGCGTTCATTAATGGCTTAGCGTTGTGCCATATATCTAAAGTTGAGAGATAAGCAAAACCTAAATCTAATATTTTTGCCGTTAATGTAAATAACTTCCCTTCCTGTTTTGCATAACCTTCACTCACTAAAGTAAGCAAAAAACGCCGAGTAGCCGCACGGGTAAAATCAGTAACATTTGCCACTTCAGATAATGTCATTGTCGGTCTTTGTTGGCTAAACGCTTTAATAACTGCCAGGCCTTTTACTAAAGACTGCACCGTTTCGCTATTTTTTTTCAGCAACTCTTTTTCCATCAATTTAGGCGTTTTTTCTTTTGACATGACCATTGCTCAATATTACACTAACAATTAATGTTCGACATAGTAACAAATGTTCGTATACCGAACAAGGTTCGATTTGATAATTAAATGAGTGCGAAAATATGATAGATAAAAGAGTAACAAGCTGCGCAGCTGCCGTTGCCGATATCAAAGACGGTGATACAGTAATGATTGGTGGTTTTGGTGAAGCAGGTAGCCCCATTGAATTAATTCATGCTTTAATTGATCATGGCGCTAAAAACTTAACCGTTGTAAATAACAATACCGGTAGTGGCCGCGTTGGTTTAGCCGCTTTAATTGAGAATGGTCAAGTTGCTAAAATGATTTGCTCTTATCCTCGCACAGCAAATTCACTGGTTTTCCCTGAGCTTTATCGCAGCGGAAAAATTGAATTAGAGCTTGTTCCACAGGGAACTTTAGCCGAAAGAATTCGTGCCGGTGGTGCCGGTGTTCCTGCGTTTTATACTAAAACATCTGTTGGCACACCGTTGGCGGAAGGAAAAGAGCAGCGTAACTTTGATGGTGAAGATTATGTCATGGAGCGTGGCCTTAAAGCCGACTTTGCGTTAATAAAAGCTAAACAGGCAGACAGATACGGTAATCTCACCTTTAATAAAACCGCACGAAACTTTGCTCCTATCATGGCAATGGCAGCAAACAAAACGCTTGTACAGTCCAATGAAATGGTTGAACTAGGTGATATAGAGCCAGAAAATGTGGTTACGCCGGGTATTTTTGTCAACAGCATTGTTGAAGTACAAAGCCCTCAGCAAGAATCTAAGCTGGTTAAAGAAGGGGTGGTTTACCCATGAACAATGTAGCACATGAGAACGAACAAATTGGTTGGTCGCGCGAAGAGATGGCTCAGCGTTGCGCTCAAGACATTGAAGATGGCAGCTATGTCAACTTAGGTATCGGCATTCCAGAAAAGGTAGCGCAATACGTGCCCGAAGGCAGAGAAGTTATTTATCATACCGAAAACGGCTTGTTAGGTATGGGAAATGCACCAACTGATGAAGAGCTTGATCCTGATTTAATAAATGCAGGTAAAAAGCCTGTCACCGCAGTTCCCGGCGCTTCATATTTTCATCATGGCGATAGCTTTGCCATGATCCGCGGTAATCATATTGACGTATGTGTATTAGGCGCAATGCAAGTATCTGAAAAAGGCGATTTAGCAAACTGGTCGACTGGTGCTCCTGATGCAATTCCTGCTGTTGGCGGTGCTATGGACTTAGTTGCTGGTGTTAAAACTATCTACATTATTACCCAACACACCACTAAAACAGGTGCAGCGAAAATTCTACCTGAGTGTTCATTTCCACTGACAGGTAGAGGCGTCGTTAATCGTATTTACAGTGACTTATGTGTTATCGACGTAACTGTTTCAGGTTTGAAACTTATTGAATTAGCACCCAGCGTTAGCTTTGATTACGTGCAAGAAAGAACAGACGTAGTCCTCACTAATGCCAGTAACATGTCCGTCTAAAAAAACATCAATATAGCGAATTATTATCATGAATAAAAGTGAACAATTATTTTCAAAAGCAGTTAAGTATCTACCCGGCGGCGTTAGTCGTAATACTATTTTTAGAAAGCCACATCCTTATTATGCGCAAAAAGGTGAAGGTTGTTATGTGACTGATATTGAAGGTGTTACCCGTATAGATTTTGCAAATAATATGGCTTCATTAATTCACGGTCATGCCTACCCTCCCATAGTTGAAGCCGTTAGTGCCCAGTTAGCCAACGGCAGCTGTTTTACCATGGCCACAGAATCCGAAATAGACTATGCCGAATTACTTTGCAATCGCGTACCCAGTTTTGACAAAATCCGCTTTGTTAATTCAGGCACTGAGGCGGTCATGGCGATGTTAAAAGCGGCTAGAGCTTATACTGGCAGAGCCAAAATAGCTAAAGTTGAAGGTGCGTATCACGGCGCTTATGACTACGCAGAAGTTAGTCAAACAGCCAATCCAAGTAACTGGGGCGATGTTGATAAGCCAAGTAGCATTCCTGTAGCTGTTGGTACTCCAATAAAAGCCCTTGAAGATGTGGTGATTATTCCCTTTAATGATGTTGAACGCGCCATTAATATTCTTGATCAACATAAAGATGAAATCGCCTGTACCTTAGTAGATTTATTGCCTCATCGTGTTGGCCTAATTCCAGCCAGTGATGAATTTATTTATGCGCTACGCAAATGGGCTGATGATAACACTTCATTATTAGTGTTTGATGAAGTCATTACTTTTAGAACTAATTATAGTGGTGCGCAGCAAAACTACAGTGTTAATCCTGATTTAACCGCTATGGGTAAAGTAATAGGTGGCGGCTTTCCAATTGGCGCATTAGCAGGCTGTGATAAAGTAATGAAAGTGCTAGATCCCACTGAGCCTAAAGTTTTACTGCCACACTCAGGAACATTTTCAGCTAACCCAGTCACCATGACTGCAGGTTATATTGCCATGCGCGACTTTGATCAAGCAGCCGTTGAAAAGCTAAATGCTTTAGCTACCTATGCGCGAGAAGAAATCACCAAAGCCATTAGTAACGTTGGCATTAGTGCCTGCGTAACAGGTGCCGGCACTATGTTTAGAGTGCATTTAAAAGCCCAACCACCAAAAAACTATCGTGAAGCATATGCCGATAAAGCAGAAAGTATGCTTATCAGTGAATTATTAGAGCACATGTTTGATAACGGCGTGATGATGATCAACACATGTTCAGCAACGCTTTCAACAAAAATGGGCAAAAAAGAAATTGATCATTTAGTGGCGACACTAAAAAGTGGTTTTGAAATGTTGTTGCCGAAAATGCCAATTAAAGGATAGAAGATAATGACTGAAGTTTATTTATGTGATGGTGTAAGAACCCCTATTGGTAGATATGGCGGTGGTTTAGCTAAAGTTCGTGCTGATGACTTAGCGGCTATCCCCCTAAAAGCTTTAAAAGAAAGAAACCCTGACTTAGATCTGAGCCAAGTAGATGATGTTATTTTAGGCTGTGCTAACCAAGCCGGCGAAGACAACCGCAATATTGCCCGCATGAGTTTATTATTAGCTGACTACCCACAAAATGTCGCTGGCATTACCGTTAACCGTTTATGTGGCTCAGGTATGAACGCCATTGCTATAGCGGCAAATGCTATCAAGGCGGGCGAAAGTGAAATATTAATTGCCGGCGGTGTTGAAAGCATGTCTCGCGCACCGTTTGTTATGGGCAAAGCCGAGAACAGCTTTGATCGTAGCCAAACTATGTACGACACTACGATGGGCTGGCGCTTCATCAATAAAAAGTTAGATAAAATCTATGGCACAGAAACTATGCCAGAAACAGCTGAAAACGTTGCAGAGCAGTTTAACATCAGCCGAGAAGACCAAGACAAGTTTGCTCACTGGAGCCAAAGTAAAGCCAAGGCCGCTCAAGAAGATGGCCGTTTAGCACAAGAAATTGTGCCCGTTATCATTCCGCAACGTAAAGGTGATGACTTAGTTTTTTCAAAAGATGAACATTTACGACTAACGCCATTAGATAAACTAGCTTCATTAAAAGCGCCATTCCGTACAGGTGGTTCAGTTACCGCTGGTAATGCTTCAGGAATAAACGATGGTGCAGCAGCCGTTATTCTTGCCAGCAAAGCAGCAGCAAAGGCAAATGGTTTAACACCTAAAGCGCGTATTGTTGGCTCAGCAGTTATTGGCATTGAACCTCGCATTATGGGCATAGGGCCAGCACCTGCTAGCGCTAAATTATTAAAGCGGTTAGGTTTAACCATAGACGACATGGACATTATCGAATTTAACGAAGCATTTTCAGCTCAAGCGCTCGCCAGTGCTCGTGAATTAGGCTTAGCTGATAACGATGAACGATTAAATCCACAAGGCGGTGCCATTGCCTTAGGTCACCCATTAGGCATGAGTGGCACGCGTATTGTTCTTTCAGCAATGAAACAACTTGAACGCAGCGATAAACGCTACGCTTTATGCGCAATGTGTATTGGTGTAGGCCAAGGTATCGCTATGGTTATTGAGAAAACTTAACGAGTAGCTATTAATTCCAAAGGGTCACATTTATTGTGATCCTTTTTATTTACTCGCAAAAAAAAATCATATCGACTATCTTTAATTAAGCTAATAAAACAAAATTAAAGGTATTCTTATGTCGAACCACCGCACCTACAAAAAATTGGAAATTGTTGGTACATCACCTAACAGTATTGAAGAAGCAATCCAAAATGCTATAACTGAAACAGCTAACAGTGTTAATAATTTAGATTGGTTTGAGGTAATAGAAACTCGAGGCCATATTATTGATAACAAAGTGGCTCATTTTCAAGTCACTATAAAAATTGGCTTTCGCATTAAGGCAAGTTAGTAATCAATAAAGCTTAAACGCTAATAGCACTTTCACATAAATTAGTGATAAAATAGCCCAATTATTATTGAGCCGTATATTAAATACTTGCTTATTTAAGCTTTTGTAAGAGAAAAACATGAAAACCCATTTCGACGAATTACTAGATTTTCCCACTGTACTAAACTTTAAAGTGATGGGCGTTGCCTGTGATGAACTACCAGACTTGATCATTGCTGAACTACAAAAGCATACACCGGATGATTATGTACCTAAGATAAAACCAAGCTCTAAAGGTAACTATCTCTCAGTGTCTATTGCTGTAACAGTCACAAGCAAAGACCACATTGAAAAAATTTATAAAACCCTTAATGCAATAGAACAAGTACGTTACGTTTTATAATTGTTCATTGAAAAAATTCAGGTATAATTACTAAAACAAAATTTAATAAGGTTTTTAATTGAAAAGTTTATTAATAGTTCGGCAGCTATCTAACATGGATTACAGTAAAGTTTGGCATGCAATGCAAAACTTTACTGATAACCGTGATGAGCAAACGCTTGATGAACTGTGGCTAGTTGAACATCCGGCTGTATTTACCCAAGGGCAAGCAGGTAAAGATGAACATCTATTAATGCCTGGCAATATTGACGTTGTTAAAGTTGACAGAGGCGGTCAAGTAACTTATCACGGCCCTGGTCAACAAGTTATTTATTTTATGATCAACCTTCGGCGCAAAAAAATTGGTGTCAGAGAACTAGTAACATTAATCGAAAATACCATTGTTGCCGCGTTAAAAGACTTTAACGTTACCGCCTATCCAAAACCCGACGCCCCCGGTGTTTATGTTGCTGAAAAAAAAGTAGCATCTCTAGGTTTAAGAGTGCGCAAAGGTTGCTCTTTTCATGGATTAGCACTTAATGTAAATATGGACTTATCCCCTTTTTTACGTATAAACCCTTGTGGTTATGCCGGCCTTGAAATGATACAAACTTGTGATTTAAAAGGTCCAAAAGATATAATCAGCGCCAGTGATGCGCTAGTAAAACATGCCATCAACTTGCTACAAGCGAGCGATGTTGAATACCAAACAGGATTACCAAGCAGTTATGAGCAAACAAATGCCTAAAGATGAAAGCCAAACCGATTCAGTAATAAAAAAATCAGTGAAGATGGTTCCTGGAACAAAATTACGTGATGCCGATAAAATGGCCCATATTCCTATTAAAGTTGTTAGCTCAACTAAAGAAAGCATGTTACGTAAGCCAAGTTGGTTACGTATAAAACTACCACGTTCAAGTGAGCGTATTGATAACATCAAAGCGAATTTACGCAAGCATAACCTTCATTCTGTTTGTGAAGAAGCCTCATGCCCTAACCTGTCTGAATGTTTTAATAACGGCACTGCCACCTTTATGATTTTAGGTGATATTTGTACTCGCCGTTGTCCATTTTGTGATGTGGGTCATGGCCGACCGTTAGCTGTAGATACTGATGAACCAAAAAAATTAGCATTAAGCTTAAAGGATATGGCGCTGAAATATGTGGTAATCACCTCTGTTGACCGAGATGATTTACGTGACGGCGGTGCACAACAATTTGCTGATTGTGTAAAAGAAATTAATGAACAAGCGCCTAATACCAAAATTGAAATATTAGTGCCCGATTTTCGTGGTCGTATGGACAGAGCATTAGAAATACTGAACCAAAGCCCACCACATGTTTTTAATCATAACCTAGAAACTGCACCACGTTTATACACCAAGGCACGCCCTGGCGCTAACTATCAATGGTCATTAGATCTATTAAAGAATTTTGGCGAAGCAAATCCTAGCGTAACCACTAAATCAGGTTTAATGGTTGGTTTAGGTGAAACTAATGACGAAATATTAGCAGTAATGCGTGACCTACGCAGCCATGGAGTAACTATGCTCACTATTGGTCAATATCTACAACCGAGTAAAGACCATTTACCCGTTGAGCGTTACGTTCATCCTGATGACTTTGCAATGTTCCAAGACGAAGCAACGAAAATGGGCTTTGAACATGCTGCCTGTGGACCATTAGTACGTTCTTCATATCATGCCGATAGACAGGCAGCTGGTGAAGAAGTTAAGTAAAAACATTATAATAAATAGTACATAGAACCTCTGTTCTGTGTACTAAATTTACTACCTACCTTTTGTAACTCCAAATAAATAATATTATATTTATACTTTTTATTACTCGTATAATCGACTAATAAATAACTCAACATTAATCTCTATATCATCTTCCCCAACACCATCAAATGGATTTTCTAGCTGATCTTGAATATTTGATAAACTTACTAGCACCAATGAAAATAATACGGGCATTACATAGGTTACGTAGGGAGAGTATTGAGCTGCAGCAAAAGCAAAATATGGACCATATAGAACAGGTAAAACAGTAATAAAAAAACTACTAAAGGTTTTTAATGTTCTCGGTGTACGGTATTGGTAGATATGTTTGGCATTTTCAAATGAAACAAACATTTTACTTAAGTATTGATTACACCTTGAAACTTCTCCTGAGGCTAAACCATTCCCCCTTAAATCATCTTTAATAAACTTAGATAGCTTTGAAAAAGCAACATAGACATGCTCTTCATTTTTCTGAGCTTGGGATATGTCATTAGAAAATAAATGTTTTATCGCAAAGAATAATTCAGAAAGTAAACCTTTTGATTTATCCAACGTTTTCTGTGAAGGAGATTCTAACCAGTCACGTGTGGCAAAGTATATCGCCCGACCATGGGTTTTAAGAGAGCCATAATCATTTAAAGCCGCTTCTCTGCGTTTATATGCACCATTGATTGAAAAAACAATTGGAAAAATTATTGCCGTAGCAATTAAAGTTAGTGGGTAATTGGCGGTAATATTATAGTGAATGCAAAAGTAAGTCGAAATAATAGAAAAAATAGAAATTATCAATGTTTTAAAATTCATAATTAACAAAAACTTATTCATCTGGGAGTCCTTTTAATAATTTAATTATAACAATCTAAACTATAGTCAGGTTCTAAAATTATTTTCAACTATTTTTTATAAACATTAATTTTAGGCATGGAAAAAACCATTAAAAGTAGCTGAACTGGTCATTTAAAACTACTGTCTAAAATTAATTAGTGGACGAAAGGAGGACAAAAGGTGGACGCTCTAAAAACAAAAAGCCTGAACAATTGCTTATTCAGGCTTTTTTTATACGTTTTGCTAAAGCAAAATTGGCTTAAAATATTTCTATTTTTTACCTAATTTTTCAGTAATACGTGCTTTACGGCCAGATAGCTCGCGCAAGTAGTAAAGTTTAGCTTGACGAACGTCACCGCGACGTTTCACTTCAATTGAGTCAACAATTGGGCTATGTGTCTGGAATACACGCTCTACACCAACACCGTTCGATATTTTACGAACAGTGAATGCAGAATGTAAGCCACGGTTCTTAACAGCAATAACAACACCTTCAAATGCTTGAAGACGTGATTTGTCACCTTCAGTAACTTTTACTTGAACTACAACAGTATCACCTGGGGCAAATGCTGGTAGGTCTTTTTTTAATTGCTCTTGTTCGAGCATATCAATAATTTTACTCATAATACCTTCTTCCTAGTATGCACAGTCTAAGTGGAGTTTGTTTGTTTCTTAATGGAAACTAACATTTTCTCCTGCTCAGCTGTCAGAGCTAGGTTTGTTAATAATTCTGGTCTTCTGGTCCATGTTCTTTGCAAAGATTGCTCTTGGCGCCATAAACGTATGTGTTCGTGATTCCCGCTTAACAAAACTTTCGGTACTAACATTTCATCCCCCGAGGAGGTAGTCAATACTTCTGGCCTAGTATAGTGAGGACAATCTAATAAGCCATTTAAGCCACTCGAAAAAGAATCTTGAATTGCCGATTCTTTATGTCCCAATACACCAGGCACTAATCGTGCTACAGCATCTATTACATTCATTGCGGGCAGTTCCCCACCACTTAAAATGTAATCGCCAACCGACCATTCTTCGTCAATATCTGACGCGATTAATCGCTCGTCGATGCCTTCATAACGACCTGCTATAAATATCAGGCAGTCATCTTGCGCTAATTCACTTACACCCGCTTGGTCCAATTGCCTCCCTTGCGGTGACAAATAAATAACCTTCGCTTTTCTACCATCAGCTTCCGCCGCTTTACGCGCTTCACTAATGGCATCCTGTAGTGGTTTTACCATCATCAACATGCCTGGACCACCGCCATAAGGACGATCATCAACAGTGCGATGTCGATCATGAGTAAAGTCTCTTGGGTTCCATTTATGAAACTCAATTAACCCACTGCGGATCGCTCGGCCTGTCACCCCATACTCGGTAATAGCGTCAAACATTTCGGGAAAAAGGCTTACCACCCCTATCCACATTTTGCTTTTCTTCAAAGAAGAATCAACACTAGTCACAAGCTAGAAACCTGGGTCCCAGTCAACACAAATTTGTTTATTTTCAATGCTTACCGATTCAACAACTTGTTCTAAAAGATACGGGATTAACCGCTCCTTTTTACTAAAGCCATCGTTTAGGTTTGCTTTTACAACCAGTACATCGTTAGCGCCAGTTTCCAACATATCAGAAACCACACCTAGGTCGTAACCTTTAGTGGTAACCACAGCCATACCGATTAAGTCACGCCAATAAAAATCACCTTGTGATAATTCTGGCAATGTACTTTCACTAGTTAATATTTCAGAACCGACCAATGCTTGCGCATGCTCCCTGTCATCAATACCACCAACTTTAACGATTAAGCCTTTGTTGTGCTTGCGCCAATCAGTAATATCTACTGTTCGCGTTTTGTTTCCTAATTTTAATGACCAAGGAAAATAGTCAAGTATGGCATCAGTTTCACCGGTGAATGAATGAATTCTCAACCAACCTTTGATACCGTAAACAGCGCCTACTTTACCTAAGATAATTTGATTTTCTATATCCATAACAACTCACTAATTACTACTACTGCCTACTAAGCTTGTTATTAAGCCGCTACTTGAGCGTCTTTAACTAACTTAGCCACACGATCAGATACTGTCGCACCTTGACCTACCCAATGGGTAATACGGTCTAGGTCTAAGCGTAATTTCTCAGCTTGACCTTGTGCTGTTGGGTTGAAAAAACCAACTTTCTCGATGAAACGACCATCGCGAGAGTTACGGCTATCTGCAACAACAACCTGATAGAATGGACGCTTTTTAGCGCCACCACGAGCTAAACGAATGGTAACCATATCGTCCTCTTTTTATTTAAGTGTTAAAACGAATTTTCCAGACACTTCCTGCCACAAGGGACAGAAAAGCTCGCGTATTCTACGCTTTTAAGGATAAAAAGCAAGAGAAAGTTTAAAGGTATTGGAAAGAGATAAGGATTAGATGAGCAAAGAATAAAATATAGGAGATTAATTAGTGACGAGTTAAAAAAGTGATGAGTTTCGAGAAGAAAAAATTAAGGGTTTCGAAAACACTATACTATCAGCAAAGGTGTTTTCGAAACTAAAAGCTCTCATCGGGTAACTTTATCGACCAAACATACCACCGCCGCCCATACCACCTGGTGGCATCATGCCTTGCATGCCACGCATCATTTTTTTCATGCCGCCTTTACCTGACATTTTTTTCATCATTTTTTGCATTTGGGCAAACTGCTTAAGTAATTTATTTACATCTTGAATTTGCGTGCCTGAACCCGCAGCGATACGACGCTTGCGCGAACCTTTAATAATGTCAGGACGATCGCGTTCACCTGGCGTCATTGAATTGATAATAGCTTCCATACGACCTGTCAATTTGTCATCCATTTGATCTTTAACTTTATTAGCCATGTTACCCATACCTGGTAACTTGTCCATCATTCCCATCATACCGCCCATGTTTTTCATTTGCACAAGTTGGTCACGGAAATCTTCTAAGCTAAAACCTTTGCCACTTTTAACTTTTTTCGCTAATTTTTCAGCCTGTTTACGATCGATCTTTTGTTCTATCTCTTCAACAAGCGATAAAACATCCCCCATACCTAATATGCGAGAAGCTATTCTGTCAGGATGAAATGGCTCTAAAGCTTCAATTTTTTCACCAACACCCATAAATTTAATAGGCTTACCAGTGATATGACGAATGGATAAGGCTGCACCACCGCGCGCATCACCATCGGTTTTAGTTAAGATAATACCCGTTAATGGCAACGCATCATTAAACGCTTTAGCTGTATTAGCCGCATCTTGGCCTGTCATTGCATCAACAGTGAATAGTGTTTCAACAGGGTTAATAGCCGCATGTAAATCTTTGATTTCATCCATCATACTTTCATCAACATGCAAGCGACCTGCAGTATCGACGATTACAACATCAAAGAAGTGTTTCTTCGCATGATCAATTGCTGCGGTAGCAATATCAATAGGCTTTTGTTTAATATCACTTGGGAAAAAGCCAACATTTATTTCAGTTGCCAAAGTTTCAAGCTGTTTGATTGCAGCTGGCCGATAAACATCTGCACTAACCACAAGCACTTTTTTCTTCTCACGATCTGTTAAGAATTTTGCTAGCTTAGCAACAGAGGTGGTTTTACCTGCACCTTGTAAACCAGCCATTAACACTATCGCTGGAGGGGTCGCTTTTAAATCAAGTGTTTCGTTAATACCACCCATGGCAAGTTCAAGTTCTTTTTGAACAATCTTTACGAACACTTGCCCTGGCGTTAAGCTTTTAGAGACATCAGTACCGACAGCTTGCTCTTTAACTTTAGCAACAAATTCACGTATTACCGGCAAAGCTACATCAGCTTCAAGTAATGCCATACGCACTTCGCGCAAAGTTTCTTTAATGTTGTCTTCAGTTAAACGACCACGGCCGCTAATATTTTTAAGGGTTTTACCTAGTCGATCGGAAAGATTTTCAAACATAAATAACTCTTATAGCGCTCTTTACATAACGAAAAGTAGCGAAGATTTGCAAAAATTAATGCCGCTATTATACCTGTGATGAGGTCATTGTCGAGACAAGCATCGACCTACAGTACATTTGTACTCTTATATAGAAAACATGAATTACCATACTGCTAATATTTGCGGCACAAATGCCCTTGTAAATAAAAATCATGGTATAATAGCTGTTGGTAATTTTGTCTTAATTTTCATGGTCGTAAATATGGAACAGCTTACATCTTTTATTAATAACTTTATCGAACTAAGTGCGGAGGCAAGCCCTTGGCTTTTACTCGGTTTACTTATTGCAGGTTTAATGAAAGCTTGGGTGCCTAGTGAAATTTTAAGTAAACATTTAGGTGAAGGAAAGTCAGCTGTAGTAAAAGCGGCATTAATTGGCGCTCCCTTACCATTATGTTCTTGTGGCGTTATTCCTGTAGCAACTGAGTTAAGACGCAGTGGTGCTTCAGCGCCAGCTACCGCTTCCTTTTTAGTGGCGACACCCGAGACGGGTATTGATTCAGTATCTGTATCCTATGCACTGCTTGGCCCTGTTTTTGCCGTTTATCGACCTTTTGCTGCAATTATGTCTGCAATTGTTACTGGTTTATTAGTCTCGACAGTAAAAAGTGAAAAGATCAAATCGCCCATTGTTGAACCTGAACAAAGTGCAAGTGCTTGTTGCGCTAGTTCTTCCGTTAAAAAAGAAGTACCTAAACCCACTACAAGCTCGTGTTGCAGTACCGTTGATAAAATAGAACCCGAGCCTGAATTGAGTTCTTGTTGCTCTACTAATGCAGCAGTTACCGTTGCAGAAGCTACAACACTCCCCCCTAATTTATTAAATAACTTGATTGAAAAAACTCGAACAGGTATTTATTACGCTGCAACAAAGTTAATAGACGACATTATTATTTGGCTAGCCATCGGTCTTATTTTTGCAGCCGTTGTCCGCACCTTTTTACCACCAGAGTTTTTACTTAGTTACGGCAGTGGCCTACCGGCTATGCTACTGATGATCGCTATCTCTATTCCAATGTATATTTGTGCAACAGCTTCTACTCCTATTGCCGCAGGTTTTATTATGGCGGGCTTATCTCCTGGTACCGCTCTCGTGTTTATGATGGCAGGGCCAGCAACTAATGTTTCTACTTTAGGCGTTATTAAAAATGAGATGGGCAGTGCAGTTTTAATACGCTATTTATTAGGCGTGGCTTTATGTGCTATTGGTTTTGCCACCTTACTTGATTTAGGTTTGAATTTTTTTGCTATAGATATCACTGAGCAAATGTCACACTCACATGAAATGCTACCACAATGGTTTGGTTTAACATGTGCTATGTTAATCACCTTTTTGGCTATTAAGCCGCTAAGAAGCTTAATTATTTAAATAAAGGCTTTAATCTAAATCAAGGCTTTTACCCAATACCATGGTTTTCAAAATATTATCTGATAGAATCAATAGAAAATTGCGTATATCGTTCTTAGGAGTTTAAGTTAGTGGATTTTTTGATTATTGGATCAAGCATGGCATTTATTGCCTACATGCTCGCCACTATGGTAATTGTGTCACGCTTATTTCACCCCAACGGCCCCAATATTGAACGAGTGTTAATATTAGCAACAACCGCTATAGCTATTCACTTATTTAATGATGCGCAGTTGTTTTTCAATCAGGGCAGCATTAACTTTAGCCTGCCTAATGTTATTTCTTTAGTTAGTTTAATAATCACGATAACAATATCTATTGTGGCACTCCGAGCTAAAGTAAACTTATTACTACCAGTAATCTATGGTTTCGCTGGTATTTGGCAGTTAGTAAGAATTTTCATTCCTAACACTGAATCAATCCCATTAGTTGCTGAAAAAGTTATTTTAGTCAGTCACATTGGTCTTGCCTTAATTGCCTATTGTATTTTGATTATCGCTACCTTATACGCCTTTCAAGTATCCTATATCAATCTAAAATTGAAAAATAAAAACTTAACAGCTGTAGTTCATTTACCGCCACTAATGCAAGTTGAAAAACAGTTGTTTACTATTTTAGCCATAGGGGTTGTCTGTTTATTTACTAGCGAGTTCATTGGCTTAGTATTTTTAGATGGTTTTTTTGCCAAAGCTAATATACACAAAACAGTTTTATCTTTATTAGCTTTATTATTCTATATTGTTATTTTATTAGGCCATTATCTGCAAGGTTGGCGTGGCCACAGAGTTTTAATACTCACTATTACGGCAAGTGCATTACTGACCTTGTCTTATTTTGGTAGTCGATTCGTTCAAGAGTTTCTGCTATCTTAATTTTATAATTAAATTTTCTCATTACATTGACCGTTTATAGTCAAAAGGACCCCTTTTTTGGATAACATAACAACTCAGATGCTATTTATTATTCTTGGCATACTGATACTTATTTCAGCATACTTCTCTGGTTCTGAAACTGGCATGATGTCACTAAATCGTTACCGATTAAGACATCTTGAAAAAGAAAAGCACAAAGGCGCAAAACGAGTTAGTAAGTTATTAAAGCGCCCAGACAGACTTATTGGTTTGATCTTAATTGGTAATAACTTAGTAAACATTGCCGCCTCTGCTATTGCAACAATTATCGCACTAAGATTAGCCGGTGAGATGGGGGTATCTGAAGATATAAGTGTACTTATAGCTACGATAGCACTTACCTTGGTTGTGCTAATTTTTGCTGAAGTCACCCCTAAAACACTTGCGGCCTTGTACCCTGAACAAGTAGCATTTCCTAGCTCAATATTGCTATCCCTACTCCTTAAAGTAATGCTTCCTTTTGTTATTGCCGTTAACTGGATCACTAATGGCATATTAATGCTTTTAGGTATCAGCTCAGAGCAACGTGAACAGCATAGTCTAAGCAGTGAAGAGTTACGCACAGTGGTGAATGAATCTGGCGCGCTGTTACACGCTCAAGATCAAAGTATGTTGATGAGCATATTAGATTTAGAAAAAGTAACGGTTGATGACATTATGATCCCACGTAGTGAACTCGTTGGAATTGATGTTAATGACGACTGGAAAAAAATTCAAAAACAACTGACCCAAGCAAATCACACCCGTGTTTTATTATACCGAGACAACATAGACGATGTTGTAGGCTATATTCATGCTCGTGATGCCTTAAAGCTGCTTTCAAAAAGTCAATTTACTAAAGCAACATTATTACGTGCCGTGCGTGAACTCTATTTTATTCCAGAAGGAACACCGCTTAATATTCAGCTACTCAAGTTTCAACATGCCAAAGAGCGTTTAGGTTTAGTTGTTGATGAATATGGCGATATTCAAGGTTTAGTGACTTTAGAAGACATTCTAGAAGAGATTGTCGGAGACTTCACTTCAACGCAAACACCAACGCCAAGTGATGAAGTAACTTTGCAACCTGATGGTAGTTATTTAGTTGACGGCAGTGCAAGTATTCGTGATGTGAATAAAGAAATGTTATGGCTATTGCCAACAGATGGGCCTAAAACACTTAACGGTTTAATTATCGAACATTTAGAAGACATTCCACAAGCTAACCTGAGTGTGCGTATTGCCGGTTACCCAATAGAGATTGTTGAGGTTTCGAGTAATAGAATTAAATCAGTGCGCGTTATGCCAGAGTATTATATTAATGATGAGGAAGAAGAAGGATAAAGCGTTTGAATTATTTTGAAACAAAGTTAACCACAAAGTTATCCACAGGCAAAATAACAAAAATAGCTTTCCACAATTTCTGTGGATAACAATGTCAAAGCCTATTTGTAACAGCTTTTAACTATTTCAACCGTTTTTTAACAAAAATATCATCTTTTTTTTCACTAAAAACATTGCTAAACCTATAGGCTATACAAACTATGGTTTAGCGGTTTTTTGCTAATAAAAATAACAAAGTGGCAAGGTTTTTGACTATATTTCCAAAGATGAAATCAGTCAGGCTTTTCGTCTGTTTTACCATACTAAAGCCGTAGTGTTGTACGGTCTGCAATTTAGAACTGTAGTTGGTTTATCTATAAGTTATTAACCAAAAAACAGTCTCCATAACCAACCATGATTCAAATCAGCTTCACAGCCTTTCAATTGAGATGAGTACCGGCGAGCTCGGTTATCTACCTTTTTCGCAACTTTCACCAACCATGCTTTCTTTTTGTAGCTCTTACGCTTATACCCACCCCAACCTTCGTGATAGTTCAAGTATTGACTATAAGCATCCCACTTTGAAACACCGTTAATTTTTTGCGTTTTAAAAATAAACCAGCCCATGAAATCAATCGCATCTTCAAAATCATCTCGATCAGCTCCTGAATTATCTGTCTCTCTAATATAATCCCCCCAAGTCATCGTTTTAGCTTGTGAATAGCCATAGGCACTACTAACTCGCCCCCAAGGTATGAATCCTAATAAATAATCTCTAGGGGGAGAGGCATCATGCTTAAACGAGCTTTCTTGATACATCATACTCATAGGTACATGAATCGGCACACCCCAACGTTCTCGAGCATCTTTGGCAGCAAAATACCAATCTCGATGTTCACGAAAAATTTCGCAAATGTTTTCAGGATTTTTTGGCGGTGGTGTTGCACAGCTTGATAACAACAAAACACTTATCAAGGTCATACAAATAGGTTTAACTGTAAGCATAAAAATAGGCTGATAAATAAATTTAGAAAGAATAAAACAATAATGCCAGAATTTGTGTTCCATTTGCATTATTAGCAAGTTTTTTTTCAATATTTATAAATTATTAAATTTTATTAAAAATAATTGAACTTAACTGTAAAGGCGCACTCTTACTTAATAGTAGTGTTATTCCCTTAGTGTTTCATGTTTTTATGCACCTATATTTATAGGTGCATTTTTTTTGTCTTTTTTTGTCTTTTCATTTAGAGCAGCGTCCATAACAGAGAAAGTTATTAGCTGTTTTATCAACAGATCAAAAAATTTTCATTTTATTTACAAATAAATTGAACTTATAACTATAGAGGTGTTCTTACTATGTGAGAGGCTTATTTCCCTTAGTGTTTCATGTTTTTATGCACCTTTAACAGGTGCATTTTTTTTGCCTTTTCATTGATGGCTAACCTTACACAACTAAGAAATGTTATTTCCCGCTCTTTTAGCTACGTTTCATGTTTTTATGCACCTTTAACAGGTGCATTTTTTTTGCCTTTTCATTGAT
>JAPYOP010000019.1:26440-56000 GCA_029938115.1 Colwellia sp.
GGCTAACCTTACACAACTAAGGAAATGTTATTTCCCGCTCTTTTAGCTACGTTTCATGTTTATGCGTCGACTTAGTATAGATGTATTTTTTGTCTTGAATTTATCAAGCTTTCATTGTGAATTTAAAAAACATAATAGGATCATGAATTTAAAAAAAATCAATTTTATTTGAACAAAACTTGAACTATTTGAGTTTATTCGCGTCTTAACTAATGAAAGCAACACTCCCTGGACTGCTTTCATATTGTTTTATTTGGTAGAGTTATTTGAAGAATTTTTTAATGGTGAAGTAGAATGACTTTACTAACAGCGCGCTACCCTAGCGCGCTTTTTTTTACGTAAAATTTACTGAACCTGTATTTCAATTGCTATTAAAATAATCAGCTAAAAACTCATCAAAGCTCAGGCTATCATTTGCTTCAATATTGCGCTGCTCTTTATGTGACTCTTCTGCGCCAGTAATAAAGTAATCTTGTGAATAAAATTGATAATCTCGAGCTAATGATTCTTCGCGGTATTTTGCAGCTTGCTCTAAAGAATATTTAGAAATACTTTGCCCCTGCTCAACCATAATAGATAATATTTCTGCCGAAGGAGTCAAGCTAGCATCATTTATTTTAGCGCGTTCTCGGTCAATAGAATCACTATAATTAGTCGTTTTGTACGCCTTATCTAATAGTGAGGCAACTTTTGCCATATTATCAAATAACTCATTACCCCATGTAGCAACTGATTTACGAGAAACCTCGCCTTGGCAATTGGCATCAGACAGCAACAATGCTGGATCTCGTCCGCGTAAGACCACCTCATTCATATTATTCTCATGATGCTGCTGAGAATCACAATCGAACTCTTTATTGTCGATAAAAGCGCAATAGGTAATGAATATATCTAAAAAGTGAATTTGTTCAATACTTATACCGGTATCGACAAATGGGTTAACATCAAGCGCTCTGATTTCAATATATTCCACACCACGTTCACGCAATGCTTGCGAAGGTTTTTCTCCTGACTTTATTACTTGCTTAGGACGAATTGGTGCATAAAGCTCATTTTCAATTTGCAAAATATTATTATTAAGCTGTTGATATACCCCATTAACTTTTACGCCAATTTCGGTAAACTTCTCAGACTTCAAACCAATAGCATTTTGAACACCATCAACATAATCATGAAGATTGTTATAACAAATCTTTAAGCTTGATTGTTCACTACTGGTGTAACCCAGGTCACTCATTCTAAGCGATGTTGCATATTCTAAGTACAAAGCGCCACTAGATGATTTTTTAAAAGGCAACGCTGGTGTTTGTCCTTGCAAGAATGAGCCGCAAAGTGCAGGTGAACTACCGTATAAATAAGGAATTAACCAACAAAAGCGCTTGTAATTTCTTAAAATAGAAAAGTAACGTTCTGAAATAAAATCATCTAGCTTTTGATCATTATTTTGTGGTTGCAAGTTTTGAAGTACTTGCCAAAAGCCTTCAGAGAATGAGAAGTTAAAATGAATACCGGCGATAACTTGCATCATAGAGCCGTAACGGTTTTTCAAACCTTGGCGATAAACGGTTTTCATTTTGCCAATATTAGAATCACCATATTGAGCTAATGGGACTTTTTCAGCGTCATCCACGAAACAAGGCATGCTCATAGGCCATAACAACTCACCATCAACATTAGCAAAGGTATATTTTTGAATGTCTTGCAACTGGGCAATAGCCGTCTCAGGAGTGTGACTAACCGGAGTAATGAACTCCAATAAAGTTTCGGAGTAATCCGTAGTAATTTCACCATGAGTTAAAGCAGAGCCAAGTTGGCTATAATGCCCATGCTGTGAAAGTTTTCCTTCTGGTAAAACTCTCAATGCCTCACGCTCAATGCCACGGCCTATACCGGCTAAGGCGTTTAGGCTTTCATCTTGGTTGAAAGCGTCAATATAATCGTTCAATGATAGTGTCAAAGTAATTCCTAACAGTGATAGGCAAAGCCCCTCTTCATGTTTCATTAATAAGGGGCTTTTGTTAATTTTCAATAGCTAAAATAAAATTGTCTGTATTATTTTACTAATGTTTCTTAGCTAATGTTATTTAGCTAATGTTATTTAGCTAACTGCAGCTCTACAATGTCTAATTTCATTTTTGCTAACTGCGGCCTAACAACTTGACCGTCACCAACAACTATCCATTGCATGGGTTGGTTTAATTCTTTCGCTGCTATTTCATTTAACTGTTCAATAGTAATGTTTTTAATTATTTCACTTTGCTTTTCGCCATAGTTTTCAGCTAAATTAAATTGTAACAATTGTCTTAAAAAGCCACTTTTTTGAGCCGGCGTTTCATAACTAAGCGCTTCATTTTGTGAAATAGCTTGGCGCATGAAGTCGACCTCATCATTGCTTAAACCATTCTTTTGGTAATTAGCAAGCTCTTGCTCTATTTCAACCATAGCATCATGGGTATGCTCTTTTTTAACACTTGCACCAGCAGAAAATTGTCCCAAGGTTTTTCCAGCTGAAAAATAACTTGAAGCTCCATAGGTATAACCTTTATCTTCACGTAAATTCAAATTTATACGACTGTTAAAAGCACTACCTAGTGGGTAGTTCATTAGTGTTGCTCTAAAATGCGCTCCTGTCGCATCATAAGTCATCGCTCGGCGGCTATACTTAATAACTGACTGACTAGCATTAGGTAAATCAACAAAATAAATTTTATTTGGCGTTACTTTCGGAAAGTCCTCATAGCTAGGAATAGTATAATCACCACCTTGCCATGATTTTAAATAACTAAGCTTTGGTATAATTTCATTTTTACTAACATCACCAACAATAACTAAGTTGGCATATTTAGGTGAGAAATATTGCTTGTAGAAAGTTTTTATATCGTCAAGGGTAATAGCTGAAACGGTTTTTATGGTACCGCTATTTGCCAAACCAACACGATTATTCTCTCCATAAGTTACTTGCTTAAATGCTCTATTAGCTAAAGTGGAAGCATCTTTACTGCCCTGTTCTAGGCCTTGAATCAATTGATTTTTAATACGTTTAAAATCACTCTCTTCAAACGCTGGGTTTAACATCATATCTAACATTAACAATAAGGTTGCATCCAAGTTTTTAACCAATGAGCTAACTCGTACTGTGGTATTACGCCCTGATGCACTAACAGAAATATTACTCCCCAGCTTTGCTAATTCATTTGATAGCTCTTCTTTAATGTAGTTCGTTGTACCTTCATTCATTAAACTAGCAGTAAGTGAAGAAAGTCCTGCTTTTTCAATAGGATCAAGTAAAGGGCCTCCTTCAATGCTTAACAGTAAACTTACCGTTGGCGTTTCGCTGTTTTGAGTGGCAATGATTTGTAAGCCATTTTTAAAGCTAGCACGCCACAGTTTTGGCACCTCAACTTGAGGGTTAGCACCCGAGGTAGGCATAACACTGCGATCAAAGTCACTGGTGTTTTTCATGATTTCTGCATTAAGCTCTGCAATTTCAGGCGGGTTGTTAACATCAGGTAAGGTAAAGTTATCTGCTTTAGCAATAACTTGCTTTTGACCATTAGGATAAATTGACAATATTGCCGCGCCCTGCCCTTTAATATATTTTTGGTAAACTCGCATAACGTCAGCTTTGGTCACTTTGTTATAACGTGCTACTTGCGCCTGCGTATAATCAGCATTACCTAGAATGGTTTGATAATGTGCTAAGGTTGATACTTTGCCAGACACACTTTGTAAGCCATATATAGTACCTGTTTCTATACTTACCTTAGTTTTCAATAAATCATCATCATTGACACCGCGTTCTTCAAACTCAAGTAATGTATCGTTAATTACCTGCTCTATTTTAGCTAGCTCCATACCTTGTTGCGGATTTGGTAAAGCAAAAAAACTCATTTTACATGCTAATTCACTACAAGGATGACTAGCCCCCGCTTGCACGGCAACACCGGATTTAACTAAGTTTTTATAAAGTAATGAGGTTGGCCCATTACCAATAATATTTGAAAAAACATCAAGTGGTGCTTCGTCTTCATGCATACCGTACACAGTAGGAAAACTTATATAAAGTAGCGGCAGTGATACATTGTCACTAAAAGAGTAATAGCGGTTATCGGTTAAGCTCGTCAGTTGCTTTTCAATATTGTCCACTTGTGGACCTTCTTTTAAGCTGCCGAAATATTGATTAACCCAAGCAATAGTCTGTGCTTCATCAATATCACCACCAATAGTTATCACAGCATTGTTTGGGCCATACCAACGACTGAAAAATTCTTTCAAATCGGTTACTGTGCCACGATCAAGGTCTGTCATATAGCCAATAACAGGCCATGAATAGGGATGTTCTCTTGGATACATCATCTGATTTAGTGTTTCATTCAAACGACCGTAAGGGCGATTATCAACATTTTGACCGCGCTCATTTTTTACTGTTGAGCGTTGAATTTCAAACTTCTTTTCTGTAATGGTTTCAAGTAAAAAGCCCATTCGGTCTGATTCAAGCCAAAGCATTTTTTCTAATTGATTTCTCGGCACTGTCTCATAATAGTTTGTTCTATCTGTATTGGTTGTGCCATTTAAATCACCACCACTTTGCGTGACAATTTTAAAGTGCTGTTCATCGGCAACATTTTTCGATCCCTGAAACATCATGTGTTCGAAAAAGTGGGCAAAACCAGACTTGCCTAATTGTTCACGCGCCGAGCCAACATGATAAGTAACATCAACATGCACTAGGGGATCAGAGTTATCTTGATGTAAAATCACCGTCAAACCATTCGCTAACATATACTTTTTAAAAGGAATGGCTAAACGACCTTCTGTCGCAACAACATTCTCAACTAGGCGAACACCTGCTGGCAAGCTGGGTGTTTCAGCAACATTAGGCGAACTTTCTTGGCTGGTACAAGCAAATAGCAATGAACTAGTTAAAGCAATTGCGCCAAGCTTAGGAATAAAATAAGCGGTAATTTTCAAAATAACATCCTGTAATCAGAGTAAAAAGTGATTGATTGAATTATCATAGCAAAGTTGAATGAAAACAGGTGAAGTTAAATGTTTAAAATTATTACACAAACTGATGATTTTGTTGTTGTCTCAAAAAGTGCAGCGGTTAATTTTCATGATGAAGGAGAGCATGGCGCAGGGCTTTTTTCACAAGTAAAAAAACACTTGCTTGAAGAGTTTAACATTACTGAACTTTACCCTGTGCACCGATTAGACAAAATAACGTCAGGCTTGTTACTTTTTGCAAAAAACAGCGCCAGTGCAAAAATATTTGGTGAGCTATTTCGTGCCCATAAAATAGAAAAATACTATCTTGCACTTAGTGATAAAAAACCAATAAAAAAACAGGGTTTGATAAAAGGTGACATGGCAAAAAGCCGTCGCGGCACGTTCAAACTAATGCGCACCATGAACAACCCTGCTATTACACAGTTTTTCTCCTACAGTGTTGGTAACAAACAGCGATTGTACTTATTAAAACCTCATTCAGGTAAAACTCATCAGTTACGCGTGGCACTTAGCAGCATTGGTTCTCCTATCATTGGCGACCCAGCATATTCTTCAAATATAGGTGTTAATTCAGGAGTAATGGCTGACAGAGGTTACTTGCATGCTTACGCACTACGATTTGAGCTTTTAAACAAGCAATATGAGTTTGTTTTACCGCCAAGTGAAGGGGGATTTTATTTAACATCAGCCGTCACAGATAAATTAACAACATTAAAAAAACCTTGGCAGTTAAACTGGCCAAGGCTTTGATATTTGAAATTCACCAAAAAATGGCCTACAACGTTTTACAAAATTATCCACTAAAATAATTCAACCTCACCAGAGCTTGCAGCATCGGTTGATTCAAAATGCCGTTTCTCTTCAGCTAAACTATCAACTAAAGAAATGAGTTCCCTGCTTGCTGACTCTGCTTCACCGAATATCTGCAATAATTCATCTTGCATCTCAATTGAAAGAGTCCAATCCTTTTGAATAACAGCTATGGCTTTATGAACATTACTATGTACGCGACTATGAGGCTCATCAATAGATGAGTAAGTTGGTAGATGCCCATAAGCATCAACGCCATCAGGGCTGTCATACCATTTACCAAAGCGGCAATTATGATGATTTACTGCCACCATGCCCGCTTCTTCGCCTTTAGGCTCATTATGCTCAACTGCGTAGTAAGCACGCTGCATGTAAATTAAGTGATCTACTTTAATTAATGCGGTGTCACATACAATTTGCACGTTAGACACCATTTGATAAGTTTGCTGTGAGTCTTGCGCTACTTCGTCAAAACTAACTTTAAACTCATCGATTAACTCTTTCGAGCCTTCAGAAATGGTTGCCATATGCTCAGTGTCCTCGGTCATTATATGCGAAGCACTGGCAAAGCGCTCAATAATCCTAGATATTTGCACCGCCGCATTTTTGGTGATTGCAGCCAAATTTTTGACCTCATCGGCAACTACCGCAAAACCTCTACCATGTTCACCGGCTCGTGCCGCTTCAATTGCTGCATTAAGGGCAAGTAAATTGGTTTGGTCCGCAACGCCTACTATCATAGAAACCATATTCTTGATTTCTTCACTACTAGCCGCCAGCTCTTGCGAATTTCCGCGCATTGTTGTCGAGCGCTCAACAATCATATTTAAACGTTCATGCAAAGTTTTCACATGAGCTTGATTAGAAATAGCACTATTCATTGATGATTTAGAAAAATTTTCAATAGTTTTCATTTCACTGGTAATAAAACCTAGATCTTTTTGCGTGCCCGCAAGACCGCTTAATAAACTTTCCGATTTTCCTGCGGTTAATTTACCCAATAAGCTATTTCTTTTGTCAGAAAAAAAAGAATCTGCAATGGAGTCGACTGCTGCAGCGGTATTATGCAGTTCTGGATAAAATCCTTTACTGAGACCTTGAGTTAGAGGTTTACGATAAAAGCATCCATTTTCCGCAGAAATATGAGAAAATTTATTTTCACGCATCGATACTTCTAATTGATCAAGTGCATTATTCAGCGCCCTAGCAAGCATATAATTAACATCGTCTAAAGGAACACCAATAACCCGACCTTCTAAATTACCTTTATCAATATTCTCAATAACTTTTTTTACTTTCACTAAGGTATTGGTTTCAATACCTAACCTAACTTCTGAGGCATATAAAAAAAGAGCGGAAATAAACACGATTAAAATATAATAGGGACTGGCATTTTGAAAATAAACAAAGTTAACTGTAATTACGGTGAGTAAAATAAAGTGTAGCCATTGCGCTACTTTTGCAGGTTACAAACTAGAAACAACGTTAGGCAAGAGAGATAAGATATTCATTATATGAAACTCCTTGCTCGTTAATAACGTCCGTTAAAATTTTGATTGAAGCTTCAATAGCGCTTTTATCATTATTATGACGTTTTTCTTCTTGCATCATTTTTTGATATAAGTGACTCATAATATTGATAAGTTCTTTATTGGCAAATCTACGCACTGAAAAGTAGCCAATGACCATGTTATTTTCATCAAAGCTAGGCGTAATATTGGCAAACACCCAATAAAAACTGCCATCACTACACATATTTTTAATGACACCAAAAAACTCTTCGCCACGCTTTAGTGTATCCCATAACAACCTAAAAACGGCTTTTGGCATATCCGGATGGCGAATAATATTATGAGGTTCATCTAAGATATCTTCTTCTTGAAAAACACAAATATTTAGAAACTTCTCATTGGCGTAGGTTATTCGACCTTTAAGATCTGTTTTAGTAACAATCAAATCATTCGGTTGGAGTTTTTATTCTTTCGAGGTAGGTATGACGTTTGTTTTTCGAGACATAAGTAAAATGGCATCCCAATCTAAATTTAATTTAATCACTTAGCATTATAACGGCTTAAGTTAATTTCACTTAACTTAAGCCGTTTGATAAATAAAGAATTAATGCTTTGTTAATCAAAGAATAGACGATTATAAAATGAATGCCACTATTTGATGTTACTACGGTTATTTATAATGAATGAAAAAATACAATCGCAATGGCACTTGGACAGACAAACTTGGTATACCACGGCCAAACTTTCCAAAACAAGCTGTGTTCCGCAGAATCGTTACCTTGCTTAATTTCTTCAAGTACTCCGCTACGCTGCCAAATCCAACCAACAAAAACACAACATAACATGGCAATTAACGGCTGACCGTAAACAGTAGAAAGCGATATAACTAAGCCAAACAGTACATCAAAATTAAGTATAATTAACGCACTTAATATAAAGATACCAAAACCTATAAAGGTGGTGGCTTTTTTTCGTTCAACATTATGACGCTCAACCACAAAAGAAACAGGCCCTTCTAACATTGAAATACTTGATGTTAATGCCGCAATAGACATTAGAACAAAAAAACCAAACGCTACAAACAAACCTATAGCGCCCATGCCAGTAAACAAAGTAGGTAGTACATCAAAAACCAAATTAGGACCTGAAATTAAACTGCCATCATCACTAAAAATAGCCACACCTTGCGCTTGAGCAACATACATAGATGGAATAATTAACAAACCCGCCAAAAAGGCAATAGAGACATCAATTAAGGTCACTTGCGCGCCAAGGGTTACTAGATTTTCACTTTTTGAAATATACGAGCCGTAAATCACCATAACACTGGTGCCTAACGACAGTGAAAAGAATGCTTGGCCAAGCGCACTAATTAGTAAGTCAGGCTCAAATACACGAGAAATATCAGGATTTAAATAAGCGGCGAAACCTTCTTTTGCCCCTTCTAAAGTAAAGACATAAATAATTAACAGAATAAGCAAACCTATTAACATAGGCATTAAGCGCTTTGACCATTTTTCAATACCGTCTTCAACACCGCGGCGAATAATAGCAATAGTTAGCACCATAAACAGCGCAGTAAAAATCAAATTACGAACAACAGATTGTGAAATAAGCCAACTTGATGCGTCATTCAAACCTAACAGAGATGTGACCGGTTCAATGGCATACGACATCATTTTACCGGCGAGAATGCCATAAAAGCTAAGAATAAGTACAACACAAACAATACCGCCAAAGCCCACAACAAAAGCAAAACGCTTTTGCCATAAACTGCGTGATATTTTCTCCATTGAAGTTACCGCATTAGCCTGGCCATAACGACCAATTAATAACTCAGCCATAAAAGCAGGATAAGCTAAACAAAAAGCGAGTACTAAATACACTAAAACAAACGCTGCACCACCATTGCTAGCCGTTTGCGTTGGAAATCCCCAAATATTACCTAAGCCAACTGCCGATCCCGCTGCAGCCAAAATAAACCCCATACGCGAACTAAAGCCGCCTCTTGCTGTACTCATTGACACTTCTCTTCTTAATTTTATTACTGCTCTTTTATATTTATTGAGCTTATGTAATTTTTATAGTTATTTTTGAATAACTTTAATTTACTTAAAAGCACACAACATTAATAGCGTTAACGCTAAAAAAACAAAAAGCCCATCGATTTAACTCGATGGGCTTCTGCCAACTTTCTGTTACAGTGGTGTAATATTCACCTTATAAGTCTTTACTTTATTAAAGTAATTCTCTTATTTTTTCTACATTAGGCTGTGTATAACCAAGCGATGTAGCCGCCTTAGTTAACATCATTTTTTTACGAGTAGTGTTTGAGTTGGTCATCACCCAGAATGGGCTACCTGGAATTTTCTTTGGCTTAGTACTACTGCCACTAGCCGCTAACTCAGCTTCTGAGTGAGCAAAATACAAGCGATCTCGACCACAAATTTCAGTGACAACTTTAAATTGCATAGGATGAGCACGATATAAAGCAGCAAGAATTAATAAAAAACGTCCTACAGCGCCACGCTGCATGGCCAAATCTTCTTTATTAATAAAGTTAAAAACACTTTCGGTACTCACTTCTATTTCTTTTTTAAGCTCTACATCACTCTTATCAGTAGCGTCTACCAGTTCTTCAGGCAAAGGCTCTTGCTTAGCCACTTTAACATCACTGCCACTTAACGAAATGTCTTGAGACTTTAAATCATCAAGTTTAAGTAAACGACGTAAAATACTTGATGCACTTTCGCCAATAGATTGGGTATTGGAAACAATATGAAGATATAGTTCATCGTCTATTTCAATGCTTTTCATTTATCACTAACTTCTTTAATTTTTAATTGCCGCGAGATTATACCCAAACTACGGTTTATTTCATGATAAAATTGCCATAAGTTAAATTTTTTTAATAAGTAAACAAATGACAAACAAGCATTCAGCTAAATTACTAAATTACCAACAGCTTGGTCAAGGTGAGCATATTGTTTTAATTCACGGCTTGTTTGGTAGCTTAGAAAATTTAAATATGGTCGCTAAAGACTTAAGCCAGCATTATTGTGTCACCAGTGTAGATGTAAGAAACCATGGAGGTTCTTTTCATCAAGAAGGCATGAGTTACATAGACTTAGCGCAAGATGTCATTAATTTACTCGAAGTTTTGTCTATTGATTTTTGTCATCTATTAGGGCATTCAATGGGCGGAAAGATTGCAATGCAAATAGCGATTTTATTTCCTCAAAGAATAAAGAAGTTAATAGTTGCTGACATTGCCCCTGTTGAATACCCTGCTCATCATTTAACAATTATTGAAGGTTTACAAGCTATCGATTTAGCTAAAGTGAACAAACGTAAAGATGCTGATAATCAATTAGAAAAATATGTTGATGATGTTGGGGTAAGGCAATTTTTATTACGTAATGTGGCAATGAATGAGCAAAGGCAATTTCAATTTAAGTGCAATTTAAATAATATTGAACAAGGTTACCCGCAAATAATGCAAAGTAATATTGCTCAAGATGACCAACAATTTAGCGGTTCAACACTCTTTATTAAAGGCGGTAACTCAAACTACATTTTAGCCAAGCACCAAAAAGCGATAGCAAGGCTATTTCCAAATGCTAAAGCAAAAATAATTCAAGGGTCAGGGCATTGGTTACATGCAGAGAAAACCGTTGCATTTAATAAAATAGTCCTCAACTTTTTAATAAACTAAATTGACTAACCAAATCGTTTTGACAGAGATCAACAATTTCAACTGAAAAACAGGCTAAACTTTCAGTAGAACCATTATGAAAGTAAATGAGTTTGTGCTCGCACTGTGCTATAGTGCCGCCAATTTTTAGCCTTATACATTAATTTACATGCTAGCTGAACATTTAGAACTGATCGAAGCTATCGGTCTTAATTTATTTTTTCTTTTCATTTTTGGTTTTATTGGTTTATCCATTCATGATGTTATGAACAAAAATGATGTGCCTAAAATGGGAAAATTAGTGGTTTATTTTGTACTGTTTCTAGGCTGTTTTGGTTTTATTGCCAAAGGCATTATTCAATTTGTCTGGGAAAGTCAGGGAGTTGGTTAATGGCAAAAGAGTTAACTGATTTAACCACTATTGATTTATTTAATGATGAGAAGCGTCCTGGGCGACCAAAAACAAGTCCTCACTCACGCAGTGTTCAAATCAAAATAAATAAGCGTAATCAGGTTAAAAGAGATAAAAACAATGGTTTGAAGCGTGTTGAGTTTAAAATTCATCATAGTTTATTTGAACAATTAGAAGAATTGGCTAAAACTAAGAATATTAGCCGCAGTGAATTAATAGAAGCCCTTTTGATAGAATCATTAACTGATTAAGTCATTAGTGAATTAAATTAACTAAATAATATTAAATTGAAGTGAATAAGGTAAATTCCCATGGCAATCGTAGGTTTATTCTTTGGTAGTGATACTGGCAATACAGAAGCGGTAAGTAAAATGATCCAGAAAAAACTGGGTAAAAAAATGGTTGATGTTAAAGACATAGCCAAAAGTACTAAAGAAGAAATAGCTGAATTTGACTTGATTATATTAGGTATTCCAACTTGGTATTACGGTGAAAACCAGTGTGACTGGGATGATTTCTTACCTGATCTTGAAGAAATAGATTTTGCCGACAAGGTCGTCGCTATTTTTGGCTTAGGTGATCAGGAAGACTACGCTGAGTATTTCTGTGATGCAATGGAGCCTTTACGTGACATTGTTGAAAGCAAAGGTGGCATTGTTGTTGGTAACTGGCCAACCGAAGGTTATGAGTTTGAAGCGTCTAAAGGTTTGATTGATGAAGATACATTTATTGGCTTATGTATTGATGAAGACAGACAACCTGAACTAACCGACGAACGAGTTAGCAAATGGGTTAATCAACTTAATGATGAAATGTGTTTAGCTGAACTTGCTTAAACCTCATGGGAAATAAGGTTATTAAACATTAAAAAGATACAAAAAAGTCCATTTATTGGACTTTTTTACTTTCTAGAGAAAATAATTAGTATTAACTTAAACTAACACTTTAATCAAAGCGGATAACACCCTATACTTTTATTTTTATCGTGATCACCTTTTAGAGAATTTAATTACATGGCAGAGCAAAACGAAGAACTAAAAAGAGCCGGATTAAAAATCACCCTGCCGCGCGTTAAAATTCTAACCATTCTTCAACAGCCAAAAAACCAGCATATTAGTGCTGAAGATGTGTACAAAATTTTACTTGAACAACATGAGGAAATTGGCTTAGCAACAGTATACCGTGTGTTAAACCAGTTTGATGATGCTGGCATAGTCACTCGCCATCATTTTGAAGGTGGTAAGTCAGTATTTGAACTTGCTCATAAAAAACATCATGATCATTTAGTTTGTTTAAAATGTGGCAAAGTAGTGGAGTTTGAAGATGATGTGATTGAACAAAGACAATCAGATATTGCCACATCTCATAAAATCACTTTAACAAACCATAGTTTATACCTTTATGGTGAGTGTGAAGACAAAGTTGCCTGTGAAGAGTACCGAACGTCAAACTTTTAAACTTAAACACTATATTAAAGTGACAGGAGCGGAATAACATGAGCTTAGAATTAAAAGTTATTCCTCCTGTACAACTTATCATTTCTGCAGGCTTAATGTTCAGCCTGACTAAATACCTTCCTCATTATCACTTTAACTTATCAATAAGCTTACCGCTTATTGTTCTATTAATATTGGTCGCGAGTTTGATTGGCACTTTAGCGCTTTATGATTTTCGTAAACACAAAACCACCTTTCACCCACATACCCCCGAAAAGACCAGTACAATAGTTGATTCAGGCGTTTTTGCCTATTCTAGAAACCCAATGTATATTTCTTTGTTACTTGTTTTAATAGCGCTAGGGATTTACTTACAAAACTACAGCAGCTTTATTATTATTCCTTTGTTCATTTGGTATATAACTCGATTTCAAATTATTCCTGAAGAAAGAATGCTAGATAAGTTGTTTTCTAATGATTATCAGGCCTATTGCCAAAAAGTAAGACGCTGGTTTTAAGATATTCAAGCAAGCCTTTTGCGCAACTCACTTCATAACTAGTAACTCTTCTTCTGAACTAAGCCTTCTTCAAATAAGCCGCAACAAGCACAATACGGGTGCCGTTTACTTTACCTTCAATATGCTCAGGATTATCTGTTAAGGTAATTCCGCGTACCATTGTGCCTTGTTTAGCCGTAAAATTTGCGCCTTTTACTTTTAAATCTTTTATTAAAGTAACATTATCACCATCTTGCAGTTCGGCTCCATTACTATCACGTGTTGGCCCATTAGTTTGTGCGGCTGCAATACCTTGCTCAGCCCAAGTTCTTACTTCATCTTCTAGATAAATCATTTCAAGTGCATCTTGTGCCCAACTTTCCGCAGATAGTTTGTGCAACATACGATAAGACATCACTTGTACCGCAGGCTCTTGGTTCCACATACTGTCACTTAGACAACGCCAATGATTGATGTCTAATTCATTTTCACCGTCTATTTGGCTTTGACAAGTTTGGCAAATATAGACACATTGCTGCGCACTTAAATCACTTGTTGGTGGGACGGGATAAACAGCAATATTGTCAGTTGATGTACAAAGTTCACAGCTATTATTACTGCGTTGTTTTAAAGCTTGTTCGCTAGGCATGGTTATTCCTAATATCAATAAAGTAATACAATTTAAAATTGTCGAGATTATACAGTATTTTACTAATAATTCTGTAAGTAAAACAAATTACTCTGACCGTATATACTCATAGCTATAGACAAATTAGCGCTTCAATGATAAAAACGCTGACTATAAGAAATATAATAAGGCGAAAGTATGACAAGCACGACATCAAGCACGAAAAATTCACTTTTAGACAAACTAAAATCGTTAGGCTTAGTATCACAAATTATCATCGCGATAGTTCTAGGAACTTTACTCGCTGTTGCAAGTCCAGAAATAGCTAAATCATTTTCAATGTTGGGTAGTTTATTTGTTAGTGCATTAAAAGCGGTCGCACCAATTTTAGTTTTTGTGTTAGTCGCCTCAAGTATCGCCAATCAAAAAGTAAATAGTGATGCCGAATTAAAACCGATTATTGCTTTGTATTTAATTGGTACGCTCAGCGCGGCTTTTGTTGCCGTTGCATTGAGCTTTATGTTTCCGACCTCCTTAACATTAGATTTAGTTGGTGCGAGTGCAAACCCGCCACAAGGCTTGGGAGAAGTATTATCAACACTGGCCTTTAAAGTTGTAGAAAATCCAATCAGCGCAATTGCTAATGGTAACTTTATTGCCGTATTGGCGTGGGGACTAGGTTTAGGTTTTTCGCTAAAACATGCTAATAGTCACACAAAAACGACCTTGCATGATTTTAGTGAAGCGGTTTCAAGTATGGTTCGCATGGTAATTCGCTTTGCTCCTATCGGCATTTTCGGTCTTGTTGCTAATACCATTGCCACAACAGGTTTTACGGCCCTCGCTGAATATAGTCACCTCGTTTTTGTTTTACTTAGTGCCATGCTAATTATTGCACTTATTGTTAACCCTATAATTGTATTTTTAATCACCAAGAAGAATCCTTACCCTTTAGTTATAACTTGTCTTCGTGAATCAGGTATTACGGCATTTTTCACCCGTAGCTCGGCTGCAAATATTCCAGTTAATATGGCGCTATGTAAGAAATTAGACTTACATGAAGATACCTATTCTGTTTCTATTCCTTTAGGGGCTACCATCAATATGGCGGGGGCTGCTATTACCATTACTGTTTTAACACTCGCTGCAGCGAACAGTTTAAACATTGAGGTTGATTTTGGTACAGCGATATTACTTTCAATTGTTGCGTCTATTTCAGCTTGTGGCGCTTCTGGTGTAGCTGGTGGTTCATTATTACTAATTCCACTCGCTTGTGGTTTATTTGGCATTAACAATGACATTGCTATGCAAGTTGTGGCGATTGGTTTTATTATTGGTGTTATTCAAGATTCAGCTGAAACTGCACTTAATAGCTCTACTGATGTAGTATTTTCTGCCGCGGCTTCGCATCATTTAACTAAATAAGTTTTGAGTCGCGAGTTATTAGTTACGAAAACAACATACTGAACGAGTGGTGATTTAGTAACTCGCTACTTTTTTTACTCATAACTTATATTGTCTGAGTTATTTTTAAGTTCAACTCTCCTGCCTGAGGTAAAAACGCTTGGCAAACAAAAAAACCAACCGCGGCAACGAGTACATTATCGTAATATAAAAATGGAATACGTTTACGCTGCCATGGTGGAATATCTAACTCTTGTAATACCTTTTTTAAGCCGCGAGTGTGGTTGCGATAATCGGGCAAGCATTTAGGATTGTCATGATTAAAACGAAGCGTTACTTTTTGCTCTTTTGATGGAGCTAGTATTAAATGTTTTATATTAACAATAGATTGTCGAGCATCACTTCGTTCTTGTCGACCTACAATCAATTCGAGTTGACCTAAATTATTTGGCAATTCAATGCTTTTTTTGTTGTCCAGAAAATCAACATCTGTTTGCCATTGACTAACATCATCAAAGTCGTCTGTTAAATACAAAGCATTTTTATAACGACGAAAGTAATGTTCACCTAGTTTAACCATCGGATTTTTATCATCCGCTGCACTTAACTGCTGACGAAGCTGAGTCAACTGTTCAGCACTTGGCATCAAACAACTGTTTATTCCTAGAAAGTAACGAATAAGGTTATTAAATCGCGCTTTGGATAAATTATTTAACCTCTCAACAAGTAAGCAATCAGCCTGTTGCCGACAAAGGTTCAGATCGTCTTCTGCTAATTCATTAAGCAATAACTGCCCTTCTTGGCAATGCTCACTACTGCGGTTAATGGTATTCACAATACTAGGCCAGCGCTTAGTTAATAGTGGCATTATGTCATTGCGGATAAAGTTTCTCTCAAAACGGGTATCACTATTCGACTCATCTTCAACCCAAATCAAATCATGCTCTTGGGCATAATCGATAATTTGTGCTCGAGAAATATTGAGCAGTGGCCGAACTAATAAGTCTTTAGCTTGCCTTGTTTCAATGGCCATCGAAGAAAGGCCCTTTAAGCCTGAGCCACGCTTAAGAGCTAATAAAAACGTTTCGGCTTGATCGTCACTATGATGACCCGTAATGATCAGTGAAGGTTCATTGTAAATAGAGTGCAAGGCTTGATATCTAGCATCACGTGCTAATGCTTCTAATGATTTCTGTGCTTGTGCTTGCACGTTAACTTGACGAACTATTAGGGCTAGATTAAGTTTTTGACATTCTTGCTTTGCAAATGCCTGCCAAGCACTCGCATTAGTACTTAAGCCATGATTGACATGACAGACCGTTATAACATTTGTGATAGGTGAATGTTTTTTCTTTAATGAAGAAAACGCATGAAGCAGTACTTGTGAGTCAACACCGCCACTGTAGGCAATAACCAGTGGCACTTTTGGGTGTTTACTAAGGACACTTGCAAGTGCTGACTCAATAGGGTTCATGATAAATGTAAATCAATATGATCAATAAATAGTATTTGTCGGGCCACACTACGCGAATGGTGTTTTTAGACAATGCATGGAATATATTGCCCTAAAGCCCGACCTACAAATTAACAATAGCCAAACGACATTAATTTATCGTAGCGCGTCTCTATTAACTGCTCTTTATCTAAAGCCTCTAGTTCTGCTAAACAAGTTTTAAGCGCTTGTTTTAACTGAGCTGCCATTTGATCTACATCACGGTGAGCGCCACCTAATGGCTCTTCAACAATATTATCAATAAGCTCTAACTCTTTAATACGCTGTGCTGTAATACCCATAGCTTCAGCTGCCGTGGGTGCTTTTTCTGCTGTTTTCCACAAAATAGATGCACACCCTTCTGGTGAAATTACTGAGTAGGTAGAATATTGCAACATATTTACTTTATCGCCAACACCAATAGCTAATGCGCCACCAGAGCCACCTTCACCAATAACAGTACAAATAATTGGCACAGACAAACGTGCCATTACTTTTAAGTTTCTAGCAATTGCTTCACTTTGGCCACGTTCTTCCGCGCCAACACCAGGGTAAGCACCCGGGGTGTCAATAAAAGTGATAATTGGCATGTTAAAACGTTCTGCCATTTCCATTAAGCGTAATGCTTTACGATATCCTTCAGGACGTGGCATGCCAAAATTACGTTTAACTTTTTCTGATGTTGAACGACCTTTTTGATGACCTATAATCATCACAGCTTTACCGTCTAAACGCGCTGTACCACCAACAATGGCGCTATCGTTAGCATAAGCTCGATCACCTGCTAACTCATCAAACTCAGTAAAAATACGTGGAATATAATCCAATGTATAAGGGCGCTGCGGATGACGAGCTACACGCGCGGTCTGCCAAGGATCTAAGTTGGCAAATATCTTCTGAGTTTGCTCTTTATTTTTCTCACGCAACTGAGTAATTTGTTCTTCTAAATCAAGATTTAACTCTTGACCGTTGTTAACCAACTCAAGCTCTTCAATTTTTGCATCAAGCTCGGCAATAGGTTGTTCAAAATCTAAAAAATTTAATGACATATGTTGCTCTGTACCTAATTAAAGTAAATTTAAAAAATGCACTTTAAATTTGTTGTTAATTTGTTGCTATTACCGATATCAATATCGATAACTCTTAATTCGTTTATGCCCATTGTCTATGATGATTTTTTATGAAAAAGGCTATTCAGTTACTTAAACTGTAAGGTGACACTTTCTTCACCTAATAATTCTTTTAAATCATATAATAAAACATCAGCTGGCGATACCCGCCATTGTACGCCAAGTTCTAACATGCCGCGAGCTTCTTCTCGCTGGTAATATACCCTGACAGGGCACGTACCTTCTTTATGAGGCGTTAAAACTTGGGTAAACTGCTCTATAAAACCTTCATTAATCTCAGCTCTATTCACCTGAACATCTAGCGAGGTAACATAATTCTCCCGAGCATCGGCTATTGTCATGATATCTCGGGCGGTCATTGTATTACCTCCGGAGTAATCATCAAAGCTGACCTGTCCGCTACAGACTAAAATTGCATCAGTTTCGAGCAATTCAGCGAAATTATCGTAATCATCGGGGAATAAGCGTATATCCATACGAGCACTTTTATCATCTAATGTTACTAGTGCCCAACGACGACCGCGCTTATTAACCATAACACGAACACCAATCACTAACCCTACAGCTACTGCTTGCCTATCGCGCCCTGTTGGCTGCATGCCCACTAAACGGCTAGTAGCATATTTTTTAATTTCAGTTAAATAGCGATTTATGGGATGACCCGTAAGATATAAACCTAAGGTTTCTTTTTCGCCATCAAGCCATATTTCTTCTGGCCACTTTTTAACTTCCTTAAAGCTTTGACGAGAATCTGTTTGTTCATCATTGATCAAGCCAAATAAATCATTTTGCCCTAGCGACTCGGCTTTAGCATGCTGTTCAGCCGCTTTTATTGCTTCAGGTAACGTTTCAAATAGCGCGGCTCGATGAGGTAAATCTTTACCCTCTTCTGTTAGTTTATAAGTTGGCCCTAATGCGTCCATGGCGCCTGATTTTATTAATTTTTCTAGCACGCGTTTATTGGTTTTCTTCAAATCTAAGCGTGCACAAAAATCAAATAAATCGGTAAATGGTCCACCCGATTGACGAGCATTAATAATAGCTTCAATAGGCCCTTCACCAACGCCTTTTACTGCGCCAATACCGTAAACAATTTGATTGTTATCATTAACGGTGAATTTATATTGCCCTGCGTTAACATCAGGCGGTAATAAGTCAATTTTCATATTCCCGCATTCATCTACCAAGGTAACAATTTTTTCAGTGTTATCCATGTCGGCTGACATAACTGCCGCCATAAATGGTGCTGGAAAATGGGTCTTCATCCACAGTGTTTGGTAAGAAACTAACGCGTAAGCAGCCGAATGTGATTTATTGAAACCATAACCCGCGAATTTTTCCACTAAATCGAAAATCTTCATTGCCAGTTCGCCATCAACACCGCGATCTTTTGCGCCTTGCTCAAAACCCGCTCGCTGTTTGGCCATTTCTTCTGGCTTTTTCTTACCCATAGCACGACGAAGCATATCAGCGCCACCTAAGCTATAACCAGCTAACACTTGGGCAATTTGCATCACCTGCTCTTGATATAAAATAATACCGTAAGTAGGCTCTAATACTGGTTTTAAATCAATATGTTGCCACTTTTCATCTGGATAACTAACTTCTTCTCGACCATGTTTACGTTCGATAAAGTTGTCAACCATGCCTGATTGTAAGGGACCAGGACGAAACAGTGCCACTAAGGCGATAATATCTTCAAAGCAATCGGGCTTGAGCTTTTCGATCAGCGATTTCATACCGCTTGATTCTAATTGAAATACCGCAGTGGTTTGCGAAGCAAGTAATAATTTAAAACTCGCTCTGTCTTCAAGATCAATCGTAGTAATGTCTATTGGCTCTTTGCCTGCTTTAAGCAGTTTTACGTCAGCCATTTCAATGGCCCATTGTAAAATTGTCAGCGTTCTTAAACCTAAGAAATCAAATTTAACTAAACCGGCATCTTCAACATCATTCTTATCAAATTGCGTTACAGGATTTTTGCCTTCATCATCACAATAGAGTGGGGCAAAATCGGTAATTGTAGTAGGGGAAATAACGACGCCACCGGCATGTTTACCGGCATTTCGTGTTGTGCCTTCAAGAATACGGCACATATCAATAAGATCTTTTACGTCACGGTCTTGTGCATAAATCTCAGGTAATTTCGGCTCTTCTTCAAAGGCTTTGGCTAGGGTCATACCCGGCGTTGGCGGAATAAGCTTTGAAATTCTATCAACAAAACCATAAGGGTGACCTAGCACGCGGCCAACATCACGGATTACGGCTTTTGCCGCCATAGTACCAAAGGTAATAATTTGTGAAACCGCATCGCGGCCATAAAGCTCAGCAACGTGATCAATAACTTCATCACGTCTATCCATGCAGAAATCGATATCGAAATCGGGCATAGAGACACGTTCAGGATTTAAGAAGCGCTCAAAAAGTAAGTCATATTCTAATGGGTCAAGATCGGTAATATCTAACGCATAAGCAACTAATGAACCAGCACCTGAACCACGACCAGGACCAACAGGAATGTTGTTATCTTTACTCCATTGGATAAACTCCATAACGATTAAGAAATAACCGGGAAATCCCATGTTATTAACAACTTCCAATTCAATTTTTAAGCGTTCATCATAAGGCTGACGAATTTCCTCAAAGTTGTCAGCGCTGCGATCAAATAATTGATCAAGGCGTTTTTCTAAGCCCTCTTCTGAGACTTTTATAAAGAAGTCATTAATTTCTAAACCTTCTGTTGGAAAGTCTGGTAGTACATATTCACCTAATGTTACCGTAACATTACAACGTTTGGCTATCTCGACGGTATTGGCTAACGCTTCAGGAATATCACTAAATAATTCACACATTTCGTCTGCTGAACGTAGATACTGCTGGGCGCTATAACGTTTTGGACGCCTTTTATCATCTAAGGTGTAGCCATCATGAATAGCCACACGAATTTCGTGGGCATCAAAATTATCAGGAGAGAGGAACATTACCTCATTGGTAGCAACAACAGGAAGTTGAAATTGAGTTGCTAAATCGACGGCTAGGTGTAAATAGCTTTCTTCATCGGTTCTACCGGTGCGAATTAGTTCAATGTAAAAACGATCATTAAAATGTTGTTGATAAAAAGCCACCATGTCATTAACAAGCTCGGCATTGCCTTTTAATAAAGCTTTACCAATATCGCCTTCTCGACCACCTGAAAGCAATAATAGCCCTTCCTTATACTCAACTAACCATTGCTTATCAATAACCGCCTTATTTTGCACGTGACCGCGCATATACGCTTTTGAAATCAATTCAGTTAGATTTTTATAACCAACATTATTTGTAGTCAGTACCACAATGCGCGAAAGCTCATCTTCAAGCTCATCACTTTTGACCCAAAAATCACAGCCAATAATTGGTTTAATGCCTGCAGCATGAGCAGCATGGTAATATTTGACTAAACCACAAAGGTTGGTTTGATCAGTCAACGCTAACGCTGGCATGTTAAGCTCGGCTGCTTTAGCAATAATAGGCTTAACTTTTTTCAAGCCATCACACATTGAATAATCACTGTGTACACGCAAATGGATAAAACGTGGCTCTTGGGCTTGCTCTAAAGAATCAACAAGCTCAGTTGACTCAATTTCAGATGTCACTTCTTCACTCATGGATTAGCCCTAATACTCTAGCGACAGGTTTAAAACTTTGACGATAACAATCTAGCACACCATGCTCAATGATTTTTTCTAAGTGCACCCTGGTCGGATAACCTTTGTGCTTAGCAAAACCATATTCGGGGTGCAGTTTATCAAGCGCAATCATTTCATTATCACGAACAACTTTTGCTAAAATTGATGCCGCACTTATCTCAACAACACGATCATCGCCTTTGACTACTGCTTGGCTATCAATAGCCCCTTGCGCGGAGGCAAACGTTGGTGTGCGATTACCATCAACTAAAACATAATCAGGGGTAACATCTAAGCCTTGTACCGCACGCTGCATGGCAAGCATAGTGGCATGGAGAATATTTAAGGTGTCAATTTCTTCAGGGCTAGCTCGACCTATTGACCAAGATGTTGCCTTTTCTTTAATCTCTTCACTCAATAAAGTACGTTTTTTTTCTGATAATTTTTTTGAATCCTTCAAGCCTTCAATAGGATTGTCGGGATCTAAAATAACCGCAGCCGTGACCACATCACCAACAAGTGGCCCTCGACCCACTTCATCGACCCCTGCAATGCAATAAGCAACGGGGTATTCAAATTCAGGAAAAACGTTCTTTTTAGGCATAGTTTTAGCCATGGAAACTCTTATATAGTTGACTTAATATCTGGCGGTTATGCATTGAGCAAATCAACCACTGCTTTTGCCGCTTGTTTACTAGCATCACATTTTAACTGTTTATGAATGCTGATAAAACTTTCATTTAACTGGTTTTGATCTTGATACAAACGCTCTTTTACTAAAGGGATAATTTGCTCTGGACAAACTTCATCTTGTAACAACTCTGGTACTAGCGTTTTGTTAACTAATAAATTTGGTAAAGAAAACCACTTAAGCTTTACTAACCATTTAGCGAGCAAATAAGTGATAGTATTAAATTTATAACAAATAACCATTGGCCTTTTAATTAAAGCCGCTTCTAAAGTCACAGTACCTGATGCTGTTAACAAGCAATCACTTGCTGCCATGACCACTTGAGTTTTATCTATAATGATTTGTATATTTAAATCTGGTGCATGTTCATTTTTGAGGCTTTCAAATTGTGCCGCTCGCTTTTCACTCACCATAGGAGCAATGAAAAGTAAGTCTTTATCTTCATTATGCAATAACTCTGCACTTTTAAAAAAAGGTTCGAGTAACCGTGATAGTTCACCACCTCGACTGCCCGGCATTAACGCTAAAATTTTTTGTGTGTCAGGTAAATTAAGCTCTGCTCTTGCTTGGAGTTTATCACTTACCATCGGAATATCATCAGCAAGTGGATGACCAACAAAAGTACAAGGGACCTGATGTTTGTCATAGAAAGCTTTTTCAAAAGGCAAAAGAGAAAGTACCATATCGGTCGCTTTCGCTATTTTAAAGATTCGCTTTTCCCGCCATGCCCAAACTGATGGGCTAACATAATGTACTGTTTTTATATTTTGTTTTTTTAAACGCAACTCTAAACCAATATTAAAATCTGGTGCATCAATACCAATAAAAATGTCAGGCTTGTTACTAGTAAAGTACGCTACTAATGATTTTTTTACATACAATAGTCGACGAAGCCGGCCAAGTACTTCGACAATACCCATAACGGCTAATTCTTCCATAGCATACAAGCTTTCAAAGCCTAGCTTTTCCATTTTAGCGCCGCCAATACCAATGAACTTAGCATCAGGATAATGTATTTTTAATGCTTGCATTAAGCCTGCACCAAGAGTGTCACCAGAGTGTTCGCCAACAACGATGGCAAATACTGGTACTGATGGTGTAGAGGAAGGTTTGCTATGTGTAGGTTTAGCAGGAAATGTCACTGTTTAGATCCTAGGTGTTAGAGCCTAGGTGTTAACACCTAGTGATTTAATACTCTCGAATTCTTTGTTAACGTATAATACCGCGAGTTGATTGTTCAATCGAATGAGTAAAAAGTTCGAGTTCAGACGATGAATTACCTTGTGCTGATATAGCAAAAAGCGCTTCATCAACAGATTGTTTTTTACGATAAACTTCTTTATATGCTCGTTTAATCGATAAGATGATTTCGCTAGAAAAACCTCGGCGCTTCAAACCTTCACTATTTAAACCAAAAGGCTTAGCCGGATGACCAGAAGCCATAACATAAGCAGGAATATCTTTTAAAACAAGCGCATTCGCAGCAACAAAGCTGTGAGCGCCAATATGACAAAACTGATGAACACCTGACATGCCACCAATAATAACATAATCGCCTACATGCACATGCCCAGCTATTGATGCATTATTTGCCATTATGCAATGATTCCCAACTATGCAGTCGTGTGCTACATGGGTATAGGCCATAAACAAATTATTTCTGCCAATTTGGGTTAAGCTGTTATCTTGCAGAGTACCACGATGAATAGTACAACATTCCCTAAAAATATTATTGTCACCAATAATCAACTCTGTTGGCTCACCTGCATATTTTAAATCTTGGCAATCTTCACCGATGCTGGCAAATTGAAAAATACGATTTCCATTGCCTATTTTAGTTGGGCCATTGATGACCACATGAGAACTAATATGACAATCATCACCAATAACTACATTGCTCGCTATATAGGTCCATGGTCCAATAGTAACGTTTTTTCCAATGACGGCACCGGGCTCAATAATCGCTTGTGGGTGGATCATAGCTATCCTTTAGAAACAGTATTAAGTTAAAGTTTTCGTCGTGCACACATTAAATCGGCTGAACAGACTACGTTCCCATCAACTTTGGCTTCACCATAAAACTTCCACATACCGCGACGTTCTTTAATAAACTCAACGTGAAGATGCATAGTATCACCTGGTAAAACAGGTCGTTTAAAGCGTGCTTTATCAATAGATGCAAAAAGGTACATTTCGTTTTCTTCGCGTCCATCGGTGCTTTTAAAGCCAAGAATACCTGTTGCTTGTGCTAAGGCTTCTAAAATTAAAACGCCAGGAAAGATTGCATTTTCCGGAAAATGGCCGGTAAAAACAGGCTCATTAATAGTAACATTTTTTATTGCATGCAAACTTTTACGAGGTTCATGATCGACAACTTTGTCTATAAGTAACATAGGGTATCGATGAGGGATAAGCTCTTTAATTTCATTCAATAAGATTGGCTTAGCTGTTCTGTTTAAATCAATAGTGTCCAACTGATTATTCCTTTCATTGATCATGCTGATTTAATAAAAATAAGATCAACACAAAAAGTTTGCGTTCTTGAACTCAAGTAATTTACTTAGCTTTTATTGTTTTTATATTTTTAACTAACTTGAGATAATTAGTATGTTTATTTATTCGCGAGCTGTTGCTCTAACTCTTTTACTCGTTTAGTTAAACTTTCTAATCGTTTAACACGAGCATTGGTTTTGTTCCATTCTTTGTTCGGCGCAGCAGGCATACCTGACGAGTACACTCCTGAGGTGGTGACATCTTTGGTAACCATTGCCATACCAGTAAAAACACAATCATCCGCGATATTAATATGCCCATTAATACCAACAAGACCGGCAATTGTGCAGTTTTTTCCCATCACTGTACTACCGGCAATAACACTACAAGCAGCCATTGCTGTATTTTCACCAACGACAACATTATGAGCAATTTGAATTTGATTATCTAAAATAACACCATCTTTGATAATGGTATCTTCAAGTGCACCTCGGTCAATGGTAGTACTCGCACCAATTTCAACACGATTACCAATAACAACACTACCTAACTGAGGGATTTTATGCCATTTATATTGTTCATTAACCGGTGCGTAGCCAAAGCCATCAGAACCAATCACAGTATTTGCTTGAATCAAACAAGCTTCACCAATAATCACATCATGGTAAATGCTAATATTTGACCAAAGACTAGTACCTTTACCTATCGATACATTCTTACCAATAAAACAACCCGCACCAATACTAACATTATCATCAAGCTTAACACCTGACTCCACAACACTATTGGCACCAACACTAACATTATCACCTAACTTCACATTGTCGCTAATAACAGCGCTCGCATGAATACCGTCAGCGACTTTTGGCGTAGTATCAAGCAAGTTAGCTAATAATGCATAACCCATATAAGGGTTATCCATCACTAATGCATTTACAGAGCACTGCGATAGCATGTCAGGAGAGATAATGACAGCACTTGCTTGTGTTGCACTTAGTTGTGATAGGTATTTTTTATTTGCAAGAAAAGCTACTTGCCCTAATTTAGCACCAGAAAGTGTTGCTAAACTGTTTATGTCACTGTCCTCAAAACACAAGGGTTTATCAGCAATGACTAGCTTAGCATCCAGTTGTTTTGCTATTTCAGCAAGGGTATAAGTCATAGATTATTTAAGTTTACTTACTTGCTCTACTACTTTACTGGTAATGTCTGTAGCAGGCTTTGAAAAGACTACTGCTTGCTTTGAAATCACTAAATCGAAATCATCTTTCGCTGCAATATTATCTACAGCTTGAGTAACTAAAGCTAATAACTTATTGGTTTCTTGATTTTTACGTTGAGCAACTTTTTGTTGAAACTCTTTCACTTTCACTTGATATTGCTGATATAAACCAGCCATTTTAGTTTGCAGTTTTTTCTTATCTTCTTCGCTCATTATAGAGCCATTACGCTTTAAATTTTCATCTTCAAAAGTTAAATCTTTTTGCAGTTGTTCAATGACGGCTTTTTCATCTTTAAACTCAGCTTCTAACGTTTGCATTAACGTTGCCGCTTGAGGGATTTGACTAATTGCTTCTTGTACATTCACTACCGCAATCTTTTGCTCAAAAGCCATTGCGCTACTTGCTAATAATAATGTTGATGCCGTAGCTGTGATAGCCATAGATTTAATAAATTTATTCAATTTTTTTTCCTCTTCTATTTTCATATTTTTGACTTAACTTAATTTAACAGTTAAGTACCACTGTTTACTAGATAAATTAAAATGTTTTACCAATATTAAAGCTAAAGAATGCAGTATCATCATCTTCCACTTCTTTAATTGTTTTGGCAAAGTTAAAAATCATTGGCCCCATAGGTGAAAGCCACTGAATTGATAGCCCGCCTGATGAACGGTAACGTCCTACATCAGAATAATCGCTAAGTTTATCGAACTCAACCGGTGCTAAATCTTGGTAATCGGCGATGTCAAACTCGGTATCCCAAACATTACCTATATCAATAAAAAAGCTCGTTCTAACACTGTTTGAATAACTTTCATCTAAAAATGGTGTAGGTACTATTAATTCGAGACCACCGACAGCAATAGCATTACCACCAACGCTTCGTGGTGACACTTGAATATAATCATGATCCGGCCCTAAACAACATGCATTACCGCCCGTTGGGTTTGGAGTTCCACTTACAGGAGTTGGGTAACGATACACAGCGCGTGGACCCACCGTATTGTTTTCAAAACCACGTAAAGTATCAGAACCACCTGCTCTAAAGTTTTCCCAAAATGGTAATAACTGATCATTACCATTTACTTCACCGTAACCATTACCATAACCTAATTGTAAACGAGCCAAGACTGTCCAGCGTTGATTGCGCGTCAATGGAAAGTAAAACTTGGTATTTAAATTAATTTTAAAGAATTGAACATCTGATGTATTAGGCGTTGTCATTTTAAATGATAACTGTTGCTGAGAGCCTGCTGATGGGAAAGTTCCTCGGTTCAGTGTTGAACGAGAAATATTGGCATTTATATCATAGTTTTTAAATGCTAAAGGTGCATCAGGATCATCTGGATCAGAATGTAAATCATAAAAGGTTTGAATCTGTTCATAAGTTTCTAATGAAGTGATTTCATTATTTTTAAAGCCAATACCAAAACCTACTCGAATATATTCATTAACAGGAAAACCCCAATTAAGACCTACCCCATAAGTTTTATTATTATAATCTTCTAAATTGGCACTACCGGCATCAAAAGCTTGATAAAATATTTGCCCACCTAGTGATACCGCATCAACGGTAAAGTAAGGGTCTGTATATGAAATACTTGCACTTTTTGAGTAAGTGTTAGTGTTAATATTAAAACCGACACGATTACCTGTACCCAAAAAGTTATTTTGCTGTATACCCGCGTTTAAACTTAACTTAGTTGAATCGCCATAGCCTAAACCGGCAGTAAATGATCCTGATGCTTGCTCTTTCACGGTAAAGTCTACATTGACTAAATCATCTTCACCGGCAATTTGATTCGTTTCAAACTCAACGGTTTCCATATAAGGTAAACGAGATAGACGAGATTTAGAATGCTCTACCATATTATTTGATAACCAAGCACCTTCCATTTGTCTTAATTCACGTCGTAACACCCTATCAGCAGTTACATGGTTACCACTAAAGTTGACTTTATTTACGTAAATTCGTTTGCCTGGGTCAATTGATATAGACAATTTAACGGTATGATTTTCATCATCAATCTCAGGGATTGTTGTTACTTTTGGATAAGCGTAACCAAAGCGTCCCAAGAACTTACTAATAACTTCTTCGGTATAAGTAACTTCTGCGCCATTATATAGTTCATCAACTTGCAGTGGATTTATTGCTCTAATTGTTTTATCAAAACCGGCCATATCGCCTATAAAATCAACTTCGCTGATAGTATATGTTTCCCCTTCGGTTACGTTCATAGCAATGTACACAGATTGTTTATCTGGTGTCATTGATACTTGAGTAGAGTCAACTTTAAAACGAAGATAACCTCGGTCAAGGTAATAACTATTAATCGTTTCCATATCACCCTGTAAGGTCTGCTTTTGATATCTGTCTTGAGCCATGAAATCCCACCATGGCGAACCAAAAGTAAGCTCTATTCTATCGAGCACTTGAGCATCGGTAAAAACTTCATTACCGATCAGGTTAATTTGCTTAATAGACGCAGCGTCACCTTCGGTAAATTTAAATTCTAAATTAACTCGATTTCGTGGCAAGTGAGTAATTGTGGTCGAAACCTCAGCATTATATTTACCGACACTATGATAGAAATCTTCCAGCCCGACCTCAATGCCTGAAATAACAGTACGGTCTAATGTTTCACCAACTCTTATGTCACTACCATCTAAGCTTTCAGTTAATTGCTCATCTTTTAAATCGCTATTACCATCAAATGTGATTTCACTGATAGTTTCACGCTCTCTAACACGATAGATAACTCGATTACCGTCACGGTATACGCGAATGTCATTAAAGTGACCAGATTTATACAAAGACTTAATTGATTGGGAAATTCTAAATTTATTTAAATTGTCACCAACATTAAAAGGAATATGTGTCAATGCAGCACCTAAAGCAACTCGTTGTAAACCTTTTACTTCGATATCTTCAACCTGAAATTCTTCGGCTGCTTGTGCTGATGTACCTAAAGCGCCTAATAAAACGGCAAAGGCTAATTTTTTAATTATCATAAATACTTACTTTGTTACTTCTTTTTAAATGCTGTAATTCTTTAATTTTGACTTTACTAGTCAACTTTACTGTTAGTTTTACCCTAACACCCGACTAAAATCATTAAACAAAGCGATACTCATTAGTGCTAATAATGCTAACGCTCCAAACTTAAATCCTGTCTCTTGGATTTTTTCAGGTACCGGCTTTCCTGTCAAAAGCTCTATAAGATAATAGAGTAAGTGCCCGCCATCAAGTACTGATTAGCTTGGGTAAAACGTAAAAGGTTAATTACTCTACCTTTTCAAGTTATTACCCTAACACCCGACTAAAATAATTAAACAAAGCGATACTCATTAGCGCTAATAATGCTAACGCTCCAAACTTAAATCCTGTCTCTTGAATTTTCTCAGATACCGGCTTTCCTGTCAAAAGCTCTATAAGATAATAGAGTAAGTGCCCGCCATCA
>JAPYOP010000019.1:56100-82078 GCA_029938115.1 Colwellia sp.
AGTACTGGTAGTGGTAAAAGGTTAATTATTCCTAAATTTATACTAATTAAGGCTAAAAAGCCTAAAAAATAAACAAAACCATAACCTGCACTATCACCTGCACCTTGAGCAATAGCAATCGGACCACTCAAATTTTTCACTGATACATCACCAGTAATTAATTTACCGATCATATTAAAACTTAAAGTGACTAAATTCCAAGTACGTTTAACACTTTCGCCGATAGCGGAAAACAAACCGTAACTAATTTCTATCTGATATTCTTCAGGCCAGTTGTCCGCTTTAGGTGAAACACCTAAATAGCCAATCAATTTGCCATTTTGCTCAACACCCTTAGGTGTAACCTTAATTACCAGCTCACTTCCTGCACGTTCAATCGTAAGGTCTACAACTTCATTTGGGTAAAGTTTAATTTTTCTAGAAAAATCAAGCCAACCTTTTACTAATACTTCACTGTTAAGCGCGATAAGCTTATCGCCTACTTTCAAGCCACTTTTCTCTGCTGGGCTGTCTTTACCTACACGAGCCAGTTCATTATACACACTTGGTCGATATGGCGTTATTCCTAGGCTTGTTAAAGCTGATATTTTTTCTGGTGAAAATTGCCAGTCACCGGTGATTAATTTGTAACTACTGACATTTTGGCTATCGCCACCTTTAGTCATTATTACGATTGAGTCAGAGCCAATTTCGCCAACTAATGCTAAATTTACATCTTGCCAATCACGGGTTGCTTTACCCGCAACTTCAATAATTTCTACATTATTCGGTACTTGAGCTAACTCAGCGATTGAACCCGGATTAATGTCACCAATAATGGGCTTAATACTGGGTACACCAATTAAAAACATTAAATAAAATGCAAATATTGCAAAGGCAAAGTTAGCAAAAGGGCCTGCTGCAATAATGGCGATTCGTTGATAAACGGACTTAGAATTAAATGTTTTATCTTTATCTTGCTCTGAAACGTCATCAACTCGTTCATCAAGCATTTTTACATAACCGCCCAGAGGGATCATAGCGACAACATATTCAGTTCCATCAGCACCTTTTTTACGCCAAATGGCTTTACCAAACCCTACTGAAAATCGCTCTACTTTGACGCCATTTTTACGCGCCACCCAAAAGTGACCGTATTCATGAACTGTAACTAAAATGCCTAATGCGATAACAAAAGAGGCTAGATTCCAAATAAATTCAAACATTGTTCTTTTTGATCCTTAAACTTTCCAGCTAAAAAATTCACTAATACTTTATTTACAATAATTTGCTAACAACTGCTGAGCAAACTCTCTAGCGCGTGTATCTAAGGAAATAACCTCATTAATATTACTTACCTGTTCTGAGACAAATTTTTTCACAGAAGTTTCATTTATTTTGTAAATTTCATTAAATTTAATTTGTTCGTCTAAAAAAGCAGCGACTGCAATTTCGTTAGCAGCATTTAGCGCTGTACAAGCTGCTTGCCCACTTTTACAGACTTCTATAGCCAACTTCAAATTAGGATACTTTTTAAAATCAACTTCTTGGAATTCAAAAGCAGCGGTATTAAAAAAATCTAATGGCGCAACACCAGAGTTAATTCGATCAGGATACGCTAATGCATGAGCAATAGGTGTACGCATATCTGGATTTCCCATCTGCGCGATCACTGAGCCATCTTGATATTGTACCATTGAATGAATCGTACTTTGGGGATGCAACACCACTTGAATATCATCAGGGTCAATATTAAAGAGCCATTTAGCTTCAATAAATTCTAAGCCTTTATTCATCATGGTGGCAGAATCAACAGATATTTTTCGCCCCATATCCCAATTAGGATGAGCACAAGCTTGAGCTGGCGTTACGTTTTCAAGTTCATCAATAGACCAAGTTCTAAAAGGGCCACCGGAGCCTGTTAGTAATATTCTACTGATACCATTTTGATTTAGCTGGCAATGACCAAGACGATCTTGTTCTTGCCAAGGCAAGCTTTGGAAAATAGCGTTGTGTTCACTATCAATTGGCAATAATTGCGCGCCTGAGTGTTTAACAGCTTCAATAAAAATAGCACCCGAGGTGACTAACGCTTCTTTATTAGCTAATAAGACTCTTTTACCCGCTCGAACTGCGGCTAATGTCGGCATTAAACCGGCTGCGCCAACAATGGCGGCCATAACAGTGTCAGTAGTAGCAGAGCTTGCAACTTCAACCAATGCATCGCTACCAGATTTAACATCAATGCTATTAAGATTTTTTTCAGCTAAACGTCGAGTTAACTGCTCAGCATGTTCTAAAGAAACCATAACAACAGTTTGGGGTTTAAACTCAATACATTGTTCAACAAGTTTATCGACGCTAGCATGAGCAGATAAACTGACAATATTAAATTTTTCAGGGTGCAGGCGGACAACGTCTAAAGTGCTTATTCCAATAGAGCCCGTTGAGCCTAAAATACACAATTGGCGAATGAATGGTTGTTCTTTATTTTTTATAGACACAAACTACCAACCAAACGATAAATAACAAAGTGCGAAAACTGGCGCTGTCGCTGTGAGGCTATCTATTCTATCGAGAATACCGCCATGACCAGGCAAAATAGAACCACTGTCTTTAACGCCTGCTTGGCGCTTAAACATGCTTTCATTAAGATCGCCTAATACAGATACGGTAGTGATCAATACTGTGACCAATAAAACAGTGGTCGTTTGTTCACTATTCCAATTAAGTTGATACGCTGCAACGGCAATTAAAATACAAGCAAATACAACGCCGCCAAGAAAACCTTCAAAGGTTTTACCTGGGCTAACGTTAGGCATTAATTTATTTTTACCAAAAGCTTTGCCAACAAAATAAGCACCAACATCCGCGCTCCATACCATTAAGAATAAAAACATCAATAACTGCGCACCATGATAGGTATCAACTTGATAATCATTTGTCCGAATAACCATAAAGGCAAGCCAAGTTGGGACGAGAGTTAACCAACCAAATACACCTCGAACTGAGCGGTGTTTACCCCAAAAGTTACTCGAGTTGGGATATGAAAGCATTAAGAAAGCAGAAAGTACCCACCAAGCAACTGCTAGCCATAATAATGCCACGGCATATTCATGTAGTTCTTTGGAGTTCAACCATAGATCTTCAGGGGCAAGAAGGCTCCAAATTGCTGCAATTAAAACAACCGTTGTTGCAACAAAACCAATGCGTCGAGTTTTAGTGTCAAAGCCCATTAATGGTCCCCATTCCCAAGCACCAATTGCCATAATGACGACCAATAAGGCAGAAAAATACATCAACGGTAAATAGAAAATGGCTGAGATTGCAGCAGGTGCCAAAATTAAAGCGGTAATAATTCGTTGTTTAAGCAAGTTGTATCCTTTTTAATTTTAATTATAAGTTTCGAGTAACAAGTTACGAAGCTACTACACGGGTAGTATGGTATTTTCGCAACTCGCGACTTCTTGCACTCGCTATTATTTATTTATTTGTTCGCCCGTTTTACCAAAGCGACGTTCTCTTTGATCAAACACATCTATTGCTTGTTCAAACTGTTCTTCATTAAAGTCAGGCCATAAAACATCAGTAAAATAAAACTCGGCATAAGCCGCTTGCCATAACAAAAAATTACTAATACGGTAATCGCCACCAGTGCGAATCAATAAATCAAGCGCTGATAGCTCAGCTAAACAAGTTTGGTCATGCAATAAGTCTTCATTGATATCATCAAGTGATATCTCATTGTTTTGAACTTGACTAGCAAGTTGTTTAGCCGCATTAGCGATATCCCAACGACCACCATAATTTGCCGCTATAGATAAAACTAAGCCCGTATTGTTGGCTGTTAATTGCTCTGACTTCTTAATACTTTTTTGTAGTTTATCCGAAAAACGGCTCAAATCACCCACAACTTGAAAACGAATATCATTTTTATGTAAGCGCTTAACTTCTTTCGTTAGCACATACATAAATAAATCCATCAACACACTAACTTCTTTTTCTGGTCGTTGCCAGTTTTCACTACTAAAAGCAAACAAAGTTAATGCCTTTACGCCAGCTTTACGCGCGCCTCTAACAACAGCCCGAACTGAATCAACACCCGCTTTATGACCCGCAACACGCCCCTTGCCTTGCGCTTGAGCCCAACGACCATTGCCGTCCATTATAATAGCAATGTGTTGTGGGATTTTTTTATTTTGATCTAGTGAGCTAGTAGCCACTAATTATCCTTTCATTATTATTCTATTAAAAGACAAAAACGCCAGTGGATAGCAGAAACCCAAACTGGCGCTGTTTTAAATATACTGGCTAAATTTCCATTAACTCAGCTTCTTTCTTTGCTAGCATTTCATCAACTTGCTTAACAAATGTATCTGTCACTTTTTGAATACCATCTTCTGCTTGATGGTGCTCATCTTCACTAATATCTTTATCTTTTAATAAGCTTTTAAAGTCAGAGTTTGCATCACGACGAATATTACGAATCGCTATTTTGCCGCCTTCGGCTTCACCGCGAACTACTTTAACTAAGTCTTTACGACGTTCTTCTGTTAATGGCGGTAATGGAATGCGAATCAATGTTCCGTTCGATTGCGGGTTTAAGCCAAGATCAGATTTCATAATGGCTTTTTCTACCGCTGCGATCATACCTTTATCAAAAACAGTAATAGAAAGATTGCGAGCATCTGGTACAGAAATATTACCAACTTGATTTAGCGGTGTTGCCATGCCGTAATAGTCAACACTAATGTTATCTAATAATGACGCATGGGCACGACCCGTTCTAATTTTGTTAAGGCTGCTTTTTAAAGAGTCAATGCTTTTTGCCATGCGTTCTTGCGCATCTAGAGTAATTTCGTCTATCACAGTATTTCTTCCTAATAATTTAAATAATGTTTAATTTTATGATATTACTCTGCTTAAGAGTTTGCTTTTCTAATAACCGTGCCTTCAGCTTCGCCCATAATAACTGCCTTAAGTGCACCTGCCTTATTCATATTAAAGACACGAATTGGCATTTTATGGTCGCGAGCTAAAGTAAATGCAGCCAAGTCCATTATTTTTAATTCTTTATCTAACACTTCATCATAAGTTAATTCGCTATAAAGTTCCGCATCAGGATTTTTAACTGGATCTTCTGAATAAATACCATCTACTTTAGTCGCCTTTAATACAACATCCGCTTCAATTTCAATACCGCGTAAACAAGCGGCTGAGTCGGTAGTAAAAAATGGATTACCTGTTCCTGCAGAGAAAATCACAACACGACCTGACTTTAATAAACTTATCGCATTTGCCCAGTTATAACGCTCACACACACCCGCTAAATCAATTGCAGACATCAAGCGGGTATTCACAAACGCACGATGTAAGGCATCACGCATAGCTAAACCATTCATCACAGTAGCTAGCATACCCATTTGGTCGCCGACAACTCGATTCATGCCAGCTTCTGCAAGACCTGCACCCCGAAATAAATTACCACCACCAATAACAAGACCAACCTGAATATCCATCTCGACTAACTCTTTAATTTCTTGCGCCATGCGATCAAGAATTTTAGGGTCAATACCAAAGCCTTCCTCACCCATCAGTGCTTCACCACTTAATTTAAGAAGAATACGACGATAAGTTGGTTTTGGATTAATGCTCATATGAAGTAGGTTCCTATTGGATGATAGTGTTTTCGGGCTAAAATTAGCCGCGGTTATTTTAGTACGTTTAACGCATCCACGAAAGCCTTAACTGAAAAAAGCACTATTATTATTTCATTTCCAGACAAAACTTGAAAAAAACGCATAAAAAAACGCCTACCTGACAAAGCAAGGTAGACGTTTTTTCCTAATTCAAAATAGTTAACGGATATAACAATAAAATTAAAACATCAAATAGAACGAATTAGATTCTAACTAGTTGAGTGAATAACAAGGCGCTTGAGCTTTTTTATCTTGGGCGCATATAACTATATGTAACTAAGTAAAAAAGCGAGAGCAACGAAGTTAGTCGTTCAAATAGGACGAATTATGCTTTGGCTGCAGCAAGTTGAGCTTCTACTTCAGCAGCAAAATCTTCTTCTTTCTTCTCAATGCCTTCGCCAACTTCTAAGCGAACGAAAGAAGATATAGTAATACCCTTTTCTTTAAGTACTACGCCAACAGATTTTTTAGGTTCCATGATGAAAGGTTGACCGGTTAAAGAAATTTCACCCGTAAACTTCTTCATACGACCAATGATTATTTTTTCAAGTAATTCAACTGGCTTTTTCTTCTTTTCGTCAAGCGCATCGTTTTCAGCTTTTAGGATATCAAGTTGAATACGTTTCTCATTTTCAACAACATCACTTGGTACATCTTCAGGGTTGATGAATTCTGGCTTGCTTGCTGCAACGTGCATAGCAATGTGCTTCAACGATTCAACATCGCCTTCACCAGCTACAACAACACCAATTTTAGAACCGTGAGAATAAGAAGCTAAGTTAGCGCCTTCAACATATTCAACACGACGTACATTGATGTTTTCACCAATTTTAGTCACTAATGAAATACGTTTTTCTTCAAACTGTGTTTGTAAATCAGCAATTGATGCTTTTGACTCAAGTGCAACATCAGCAACGGCATTAGCAAAACCTAAAAAGTTTTCATCCATTGCTACGAAATCTGTTTGACAGTTAACTTCAACTAATGCAGCTGTGTTTCCTGAAACTTTAATGATAATTGCGCCTTCAGCAGCGATGTTGCCTGCTTTTTTAGCCGCTTTTGCTTGACCGTTCTTACGCATATTTTCAATCGCAAGTTCCATATCACCGTCAGCTTCTTGTAACGCTTTTTTACAATCCATCATGCCCGCAGCTGTGCGTTGACGAAGTTCTTTAACCATTGCAGCTGTAACTGTCATAGGTAATTCCTCTGTTTTCAGTTATCCCCAACTGTCACTTTAAGTGAACAATAAAATAACGGGAATAAATATTAAATTAGGTATCATAAAAGCAAAGCTTAAAATTACTGGCAATGCTTTTATGAATAAACGAAATGTTTTACTTAGCTAATCTCTTTAATTATAAGAAATTACTCAGCTTCAACAAAACCGTCTTTTTCAGCTTGTACAACGATGTTTTTTTCGCGTCCGCTAATTACAGCGTCAGCAACAGCGTTACAGTATAAAGATACTGCACGAATCGCATCGTCGTTACCCGGAACAATGTAATCAATGTTATCTGGGTTTGAGTTAGTATCAACAACAGAAACTACTGGGATACCAAGGTTGTTTGCTTCTTTAATAGCAATGTGTTCGTGATCGGCATCGATGATAAAGATAGCATCAGGTAAACCACCCATGTTCTTAATACCACCTAAGCTTTTATCAAGCTTTTCCATTTCACGAGTACGCATTAACGCTTCTTTTTTAGTTAAAGCTTCAAAAGTACCATCTGTGGTTTGAGACTCAAGGTCTTTTAAACGTTTGATTGATTGACGAACTGTTTTCCAGTTAGTCAACATACCACCTAACCAACGGTGATTAACGAAGAATTGATCAGATTTGATTGCTGCATCACGGATTGCATCACTTGCAGCACGTTTAGTACCAACAAATAAAACTTTACCTTTCTTAGAAGAAACATTGTTAATGAAAGCAAGTGCTTCATTAAACATAGGAACTGTTTGTTCAAGGTTGATGATATGAACTTTATCGCGTGAACCGAAAATGAAAGGCTTCATTTTTGGATTCCAGTAACGAGTTTTGTGACCGAAATGAACACCTGCTTTAAGCATATCGCGCATTGAAACGTTTGACATAATTTTTCCTTTATGGGGTTAAGCGTTCATACACCCAATATACACGACTCTTTTTGCTGTAATCTTGCGTTACTTAACAAAGTAAATAACAAGACTTAATTCAGCCGAGCACCCCGGTATATCTTTAACAGATGTATGTGAGTTTATAATATAATCAAGCTTGTTTTCTAATTAAGCGTTAAACAAACATTGATCAGTTTAATTGGCGCTAAAGTAAGTGTTATTCAATAGATAAACAACTACTAAGATTTTAGCGCGGCACTTTATACCATAAAACGCTAAATTTAACCAGAAAATAATTCACTGGGCTATTGCGCAATATCGCGGTAAAATCGCGGGTATACAAAGTATCGCCCAACAATTTTAGGTAAAGAATGACCGAACATCTATCATCTAATGAATCATCCGCAGAATTATTTTTTCTATATGACACTCACTGCCCTTGGAGTTTTGTAACAACTCGGCTTGTTAACGAGATACACAAGGCATTTCCTCAAATCACTTTGCATTTATGGCATAGCGCCTTCTTTGATGGCAGCTCTAATATTAAAACGAATGAGTTAAAAGAAGTAGAAAGGTTAGCTGAAATTAATTTTACAAAAAGTTATCAAGATATTATTAAGCAAAATGTCGATTCAACTTTATCCGCTAACTTAATGACTTGGGCACAAAATAAAGCACCAAATTTAGCATTGCCTTTATTAAATAGCATTCAAAATGCTCATTTTGAACAAGGTAATCAATTAACCACAAAAGCAAGTTTTGATAAAATAATTGATGAACTAAAATTATCTCCACCAGCTAAAGTTTTTAAAAGTGATAAACTGAGTAAAGATGCTTCAATTCAGCTTGAAGAAATTTTTGCCCTGCAAGAGATTATTAATACCGAGGCGATTCCTGCTTTGCTGCTGGCTATTGACGACCAATTAATACTATTAAATCACAATTATTATTTAATTCAGCCTGAAGAAATTGTTGAAGCTGTCCAATTAGAATTAAACAAACATCAACTAGACTCTAAAAACCAATAAAGAGACAAACATGGCCATACAGATAAAAAGCCAAGAAGAAATTGCCAAAATGCGCATAGCGGGACAATTAGCCTGTGATGTATTAGAAATGATCGCCCCTCATGTACTAGCGGGAATCACGACAGATGAATTAAATACTTTATGTGCTGATTATACTGAAAAAGTTCAAGAAGCTATTTCTGCGCCATTAAATTATCACCATTTTCCAAAGTCTATTTGTACTTCCGTCAATCATGTAGTTTGTCATGGTATCCCTGACAACACCGCTTTAAAAGATGGTGATATTATCAACATCGACATTACAGTTATAAAAGACGGTTATCATGGTGATACTAGCAAGATGTTCTTAATTGGCGAAGGTTCACCTGAAGACAGCCGATTATGCCGCTTAGCACAGGAGTCTTTGTATATAGGACTTAAAAAAGTAAAGCCTGGTGCTGACTTTGGTGAAATAGGGTCAGCTATTCAAAAATTCATTAAAAGTAAAGGTCGCTACTCGATTGTGAAAGACTATTGTGGTCACGGTATCGGGGTAGAGTTTCATGAAGAGCCCCAAATCGTTCACTATAAGAACAAAGCCGGCGAAAAAATGCGTGAAGGTATGTGTTTTACTATTGAACCGATGATCAATCTAGGCAAAGCAAACACAATTTTAGATAAAGAAGACAATTGGACTGTTTATACTAGTGACGGTAAAAAGTCAGCGCAATGGGAGCATACACTTGTAGTAACTAAAACTGGTTGTGAAATATTAACCTTGCGTAATGAAGAAAAATTAGGCCGTATTCTGCACAACTAACATTCCATATTTGAAAGCCCATATTTTAATAGGTAAGCAATTGACTAATTATCCATTATCAAACGATATAGTTCCAAATCACTTTACTGACAGTTTAGCAATCTCCGCTGACATTTTGTCTAGCAAAGCTATTTGCCAATTGACACTCAGTTTCAATGAATGGCTAAAAGAAGCTTTCGCTGATAATGACGTTAAAGAGCTATTAATTGCTCGCGCTGTATTTGTAGACGCAATGCTAGCTAAACTGTGGTGCCAACATCACCTTGATGAATTTCAAATAAGTTTAGTAGCTGTTGGCGGTTATGGCCGCGGTGAACTACACCCTTGCTCTGATGTTGATATTTTATTATTAACTCAAACAGATATAGATCTAGATTTAGAGGAGAGAATATCAAGTTTTATCACTCAACTTTGGGATATAAAATTAGATATAGGCCATAGCGTTCGCTCTATCAAAGAATGTTTAAAACAAGCGATTAACGATGTAACTGTTGCAACAAATTTAATGGAAATGCGACAAGTAGCAGGTAATGAAGCATTAACACAACAATTATTACCCTTATTAAATGAAGATGTATTTTGGACTTCAGAAAAGTTTTTTATTGCCAAGCGCACAGAGCAAGAAAAACGTCACCAACAATACCATGGCGCAGCATACACCTTAGAGCCAAATTTAAAAGCAAGTCCTGGTGGTCTACGTGACATTCAAACAATTGCTTGGGTGGCAAAGCGTCATTTTCAAGCAGATTCATTAGAAGAATTAGTTCAGCACCAATACCTTTACCCTAATGAACTAGCTGAGCTTATAGAAGCACAAGATTATTTGTGGCGTATGCGTTTCGCTTTACATTTTGTTGCTAAACGTAGTGAAAATAGATTGTTGTTTGACTATCAAGCCGATGTAGCCAAAATGATGGGCTTTGGGGATGAAGGTAAAGCACCTGTTGAGCGAATGATGAAACGCTTTTTTCGTATTATTGCTCGAGTTGGTGAACTAAACACTATTTTACTACAGCGTTTCAAACAAGAAATAATTCAAGATTCAGATCAGGTGGAAGTTAAAACTATCAATCAGGATTTCGAATTAGTTGATAAGCTTATTAATACCACTAACGATAGAATTTTTATGCGCTCTGCAAAAATGCTCGAAATGTTTTTGATCATTGCTCAAGAGCCAAGCATAAAAGGTATTCATTCCCACACGTTAAGGTTAATGAGAAATGCAAGGCGGCGCTTAATTTCAGGTCTACTTGACTATGCCCAGTGTCGTAAAATTTTTATGGCTATAATAAGACACCCTAGAGGTTTGGGTTTAGCCTTTAATTTAATGCATCGCCACGGCATTATCGGCTCATACTTACCCTCATGGCGTAATATTGTTGGTCAAATGCAGTTTGATTTATTTCATGCATATTCTGTAGACGAGCACAGTTTCCGTGTAGTAAAAAATCTTTACCAATTTAGCCAAAAAGAGCATAGCCATAAATATCCACTGTGTAGCAAAATAATGCAGAAAATTCGTAAGCCTGAAGTTTTATACTTAGCTGGAATTTTCCATGACATAGCTAAAGGTAGAGGCGGTGATCATGCAAAATTAGGTGCGGTAGATGCCTTGATATTTTGTCAGTCTCATCAAGTGACTAATCACGACAGTAAAATGGTTTCTTGGCTTGTTGAAAATCATTTGTTGATGTCAGTTACAGCACAACGCCGCGATATCAACGATGAAAATGTTATTCGCACGTTTGGTGAAATTGTGCGTGATGAGGCCCATCTTGATTACCTATATTGTTTAACTGTTGCTGATATGCGCGCCACCAATGAAAGCTTGTGGAATAGTTGGAAAGCAAACTTATTGCATGACTTGTATTTCAATACACTTAGAGCTTTTCGTCGTGGTTTATCAAAACCAGTAGAAACTCGCTCTAAAATTCGTGAAAACCAGCTACAAGCATTAGATATTTTAGCTGATACCGGCATTAATGAAGACCAGCTAAAGTCTTTATGGCAAGAATTTAGAGTAGATTACTTTTTACGCTATTCTCCTGAACAAATTGCCAGACACTGCCAACGCATCATCGGTCATGACCGAGCAGAGCCTATCGTTATTATTAGCCCTAAACCTTATCGTGGTGGTACAGAGGTTTTTGTTTTTGCGAAAGAAAAAGCAAACACTTTTGTAAGTACTGTTGAGCTATTAAGCGTGAAAAAACTATCGATTCATGACGCTAAAATCATTACCACTAAAACCGGTTACACGGTAAATACTTTTATTGTTCTAGACTCGCGCGGTAAAGCGTTAAAAGAAAGCTATCAAACTCAAGAAATCACCCAATCATTAAGTGATAAATTAAAGCAAGATGATTATTGTGATGTTCCTCTGCAACCTGCTCGCAGAGAAGTAAAGCAGTTTAAATTTCCATTAAGGGTCAGTTTTATTAAGATTAATGCTAAAAGTAAAACCATGATAGAAATTATTGCACTTGATAGACCAGGATTACTTGGTAACATTGCCCAAGTGTTTCAGCAATTACAAGTTAGCATCCATTCAGCAAAAATCACTACCTTTGGCGAAAAAGCGGATGATATTTTTACAATATCAACATCTGAGAACACCGCGTTAACCGAGGAAGAAAAACAACAATTAGCGGATAAATTAATCAAAGAAATAGATTAATTCTTATTGGCTAGTGCACACAACATAACAGGATTTTATAAATGAGTAATTTAACAGCATTATCAAACATAATAGAGCAAGCTTTTGATGATAGAGCCAATATAAGCCCAGCCACCGTTTCTAGCGAAGTAAAAGCGGCAGTATTAGATTCTCTAGCCGCTCTAAACAATGGCTCAGCGCGCGTCGCGACAAAAATTGATGGCAAATGGCATGTACATCAATGGCTAAAAAAAGCAGTATTACTTTCCTTTCGTATTTGGGATAACAAGGTTATTGATGGCGCTGAAAGTACCTTTTTCGATAAAGTACCGATGAAATATGATGGTTATACTCAAGCGATGTTTGAAGCAGATGGGGTACGCATTGTACCTGGCGCTTCTGTTCGTACCGGTAGCTTTATCGGCAAAAATGTTGTGGTTATGCCAAGCTTTGTCAATATTGGCGCTTATGTCGATGAAGGCTGTATGGTTGACGGTTGGGCAACCGTTGGCTCTTGCGCACAAATAGGTAAGAACGTGCATTTATCTGGTGGCGTTGGTATTGGTGGTGTATTAGAGCCCTTGCAAGCAGGACCAACAATTATTGAAGATAATTGCTTTATTGGCGCTCGCTCTGAAATTGTAGAAGGTGTGGTTGTTGAAGAAGGCGCAGTTATTTCAATGGGTGTTTATATTGGTCAGAGTACCCGTATTTATGACAGAGAAACAGGCGAAGTGCATTATGGCCGTGTACCTGCAGGCTCAGTGGTTGTTCCTGGTAACTTACCGTCAAAATGTGGTAAGTACAGTTTATATGCTGCGATCATCGTGAAAAAAGTAGATGCTAAAACACGCGCTAAAACGGGCATTAACGAATTATTACGTTTAGCGGACTAGAATAAAAAACTGCAAAATAAAAAGGCTGTAAAGTTAATTCTTTACAGCCTTTCTTTTTGAAAAATTAAAAGATTACTCTTCTGACTTTTTATCCATTTCTTCTATTTTTACTTTCCAAATAGCAGGGCCTGTTACATGAGCAGACTCACCTGAACTGTCAACCGCAACAGTTACTGGCATATCTTCTACTTCAAATTCATAAATAGCTTCCATTCCTAGTTCTTCAAAAGCAACAACACGTGCTTTCTTAATCGCTTTAGAAACTAAATAAGCTGCGCCGCCCACGGCCATTAAATACACTGATTTGTGCTTCTTAATGTTTTCTACTGTTGCTGCGCCACGTTCAGACTTACCAATAGAGCCTAACAAGCCTGTTTGAGAAAGCATTAATTCCGAGAACTTATCCATTCGTGTAGCGGTTGTTGGGCCAGCAGGACCTACGGCTTCATCACCTACAGCATCAACAGGTCCAACGTAATAAATAAATTTATCGGTGAAATCAACAGGAAGGTCTTCACCTTTAGCTAACATATCAGCAATACGTTTATGAGCCGCATCGCGACCCGTTAAAATAGTACCGCTAAGTAATACTGTCTCGCCCGTTTTCCATTCGCCAATATCAGCTTTGGTTAAACCGTCAACATTAACGCGACGAACATCTTCACCCACTTCCCAAGTAATATCTGGCCATTCTTCCAATTTTGGCGGCGTTAAGTCTGCCGGACCTGAGCCATCAAGGTGAAAATGTATATGACGAGTCGCAGCACAGTTTGGGATCATCACCACTGGCTTAGAAGCAGCATGGGTTGGTACTGAATTAATTTTAACATCAACTACTGTAGTCAAACCGCCTAGGCCTTGCGCACCAATACCCAATTTATTAACACGTTCAAAAATCTCTAAACGTAATTCTTCTTCAGCATTTTGTGGACCTCTATCCATTAAGTCTTGAATATTAACCGGATCCATTAAACTTTCTTTAGCTAATACGCCTGCTTTTTCAGCCGTACCACCGATACCTATGCCTAACATTCCAGGAGGGCACCAACCCGCGCCCATAGAAGGTAGCGTTTTCACAACCCAGTCAGCAATCGAATCTGACGGATTTAACATTGCCATTTTGGTTTTATTTTCACTACCGCCGCCTTTAGCAGCAATCATTACTTCAATTTCATCACCAGCAACAAGATCAATATGAACAACTGACGGGGTATTATCTTTAGTATTTTTACGTGCACCAGCAGGGTCTGAAACGATAGAGGCACGCAAAGGGTTGTCTGGATTCAAGTAAGCACGACGAGTTCCTTCATCAACCATCTGTTGCACTGTCATGTCAGTTTTATCCCACTTAACAGCCATACCCACTTTGACAAAACAAGTCACAATACCGGTATCTTGACATATTGGTCGTTTGCCTGTGGCTGACATCCGTGAATTAATAAGAATTTGCGCAATAGCATCTTTTGCTGCCGAGCTTTGCTCCTTATGGTAGGCTTTTTCTAACGCCTGAATAAAGTCTAACGGATGATAATAAGAAATATATTGCAGTGCATCTTCAATACTATCGATTAAGTCTTGTTGTTTGATTATTTTATCGGACATGTGGCTCTCAGCTTTCGTTAAAAGTGTGTATAATCTCTTCCTAATATAATAACCTGCTATTGAAACTGCGGCTAGTAGCCAATAGTAGAATGTGAACATTTATCTAACGAATAAACTAGCAACTTATCAGAGTAACTATCACCTTGACTTCCAACGTCTTACCTTCATTTAAACCATTGCTCTTATCTGTTGAGAAGTTAACTTTGCCTAATGGTGTAACCCCATTAGATTTATTTACTCCATTAGCAAGCAGCCCTTGGGCGATGTGGTTAGATTCAGGAGAAGGCAAGCATGTTGATGCCTGTTTTGATATTTTAGTGTGGCAACCCGAAGTAACTTTACATACCTATGGTAAAACAACTAGCATTCATTACGTTAAAAGCAACGAAACACATCAAAGCGAAGAAGACCCATTATCTTTACTGGAAAAAATACAGCAACAAGTATTAACAAAACCAGAGTTGTCTAAATTAACATCGTCACCACAAAGTCTACCTTTTTTAGGTGGTGCATTAGGTTATTTTGCCTATGATTTAGGCCGTCTATTTGAAAAACTGCCGAGACAAGCAAAGCAAGATATTAATTTGCCAGAAATGGCTGTTGGTATTTATAGCCAAGCAGTGATTTTTGATCATAAAAGTCAGCAGTTCTCTTTGGTTTGTTCTGAGAGCAAACGTTCAGCGATAGAAGGTTTTTTAAATAACTTGATATCATTAAACCGAAATAAGAAATTATCATCATCAAGCTTTTCTTTAACATCTAGCTGGCAAAGTAATATGGATAAAGCGAGCTATATTGAAAAGTTTGAACAAGTTCAACAGTATTTATTATCCGGTGATTGCTACCAAATAAACTTAGCACAACGATTTAGCGCGCAATACCAAGGTGATGAATTTCCAGCTTATTGTGCACTTAGAACAGAAAATAAAGCACCATTTTCAGCTTTTATGCGATTAGAAAATGCTGTTATTTTAAGTGTTTCCCCTGAACGTTTTTTACAGTGCAAGCAGAATAAGGTACAGAGCAAACCAATAAAGGGCACTATGCCTAGAAGTAAAAATAAAGTACAAGATGAGAAAAACTCACAAATACTTGCTAACTCAATAAAAGATCGTGCTGAAAATTTGATGATTGTAGATTTACTTAGAAATGATATCTCAAAAGTATGCAAACCAAACTCAGTCGTTGTTCCCAAATTATTTGATATTGAAAGTTTTCCAGCCGTACACCATCTTGTTAGTACAGTTGAAGGGGTGCTTGATGCACAATATAGTCCTTACGACTTGTTGCGTGGTGCATTTCCAGGGGGGTCAATCACCGGTGCTCCAAAAATAAGAGCGATGGAGATTATCGAGCAACTTGAGCCCCATAGACGAAGCGTTTATTGTGGCAGCATCGGGTATATATCTCGTTGTGGTACTATGGATAGCAACATCACCATACGCACATTAATTGCGACGCTTGCTAATGAAAACGATGTCAACAAGACAATATATTGTTGGGCTGGCGGTGGATTAGTTGCCGATTCTATTGCAGCAAGTGAATATCAAGAAACCTTTGATAAAGTAAATCGTATTTTGCCGGTACTAAATGAACTTACTCAAAACATAAGTGAGTAATGTATGAATAAAGAAGAGTTTCTGACTCGGTTTCATTTACAACAGTTAGTTGAATCAAGCCATAATTATCAACATCACCTCCCTTTAAAGAAAGCGGCGGTACTTATTGGTTTAATAGACAACCCTGAACATGACTCAGGCCTGCAAGTATTATTAACAAAACGCTCCAGTCATTTAAAACATCACCCTTCTCAAGTGAGTTTTCCTGGTGGTAAAGCAGAGCAAGAAGATGATAACTTGATCGCTACAGCCTTAAGAGAAGCTCAAGAAGAAATAGGATTAGATCCTAATTTTGTAACCGTTATTGGTCAACTGCCCACATATGAAATTATTAGCGGTTACCAAGTTACACCGATTGTCGCAATAATTGATCGACAGCCAAACTATCAACAAGATGACAATGAGGTTGCTGAAATATTTCAAGTACCCTTGCAGCATTTCTTACAAGGTGACAGCCATCGATGCATTACTTCATTTCGTCGAGGCCGTCATCACAACATTCATTTTTACCCCTACAAGCACTACAATATATGGGGTGCAACGGCGGCTATGTTAAAAGACTTAATTGAGCATATAAAATAGATCACAGCTCTTTTAACTTCTTAGATATAATTTATCGCTAACTTATGTTGTCAAACCTGATAGTTTTCAGCTATCATTACCATATTAACATCAGCTCAAACAAAGAAATTCAAAATTTTATTCGGAATTATTCATGATTAGTGTATTTGATATGTTTTCAATAGGCATAGGCCCTTCTAGTTCACATACCGTTGGCCCGATGAAAGCCGCTAAACTATTTGTTGATGAACTTGTTAAACAGTCAAAGTTACCAATAACTGACCGTGTAAAGTGTGAACTATTCGGCTCTTTAGGCCAAACTGGCATAGGGCATGGTACAGGTAAAGCTATTATTTTAGGTTTATCCGGTGAAAAGCCGGAAACTATTCAGGTTAGTTCAATTGATTCAATTTTGGCCGATGTCGTTGCCTCTCAAAAAATTAATATTAATGGCACTTATAATGTTAGCTTCCCTAAAAATGACGCTATTATTTACCATCATAGAAAAACACTACCTGCTCATGCGAATGCTATGACTCTCTTTGCATATCAAGGCGATGATATTATTTTAGAGAAAACTTATTACTCTATTGGTGGTGGTTTTATTGTTGAAGATTGTGATTTTGAAAAAGAAAAAGACAAGGCACTTTCTTTCCATAGCAATATTAAAAAGCCTCATGAATTTACTAACGCGACAGAGCTGTTAAATGAAGCTCAAAATACAGGTTTCAGCATTAGCACCATTATGATGAATAATGAGAAATGTTTAGCTGATGAAGCAAGTATTCGTGCAAAATTAGTGGGTATTTGGCAAGCAATGTGCAGCAGTGTCGACCGTGGTATTGCTACCGAAGGCATTCTACCTGGCGGATTGAAAGTTACACGTCGGGCACCCGCATTGCATAGAGCTCTGATGGTAGAGAGATCAAATGACCCTCTTACCGCAATGGACTGGGTTAATCTGTTTGCTTTAGCGGTAAATGAAGAAAATGCTGCAGGAAGCCGCGTTGTAACAGCACCAACAAACGGTGCGGCAGGCATTATTCCTGCGGTATTATGTTATTACAACAAGTTTGTGAAACCGGTATCTGATGATGATTGTGTACGTTATTTACTTACCGCTGCAGCTATCGGCATTTTATATAAAACCAATGCTTCTATATCTGGTGCAGAGGTTGGCTGTCAAGGAGAGGTAGGCGTTGCCTGCTCAATGGCTGCGGGAGCCTTAACAGAAATTATGGGCGGTACCCCCATACAAGTAGAAAATGCTGCTGAAATAGGTATGGAACACAATTTAGGTTTAACCTGTGATCCTGTTGGCGGTTTAGTACAAGTTCCCTGTATTGAACGTAATGCAATGGGCTCAGTGAAAGCAATTAATGCATCTAGACTGGCATTGCGTGGCACTGGAACATCGAAAGTTTCTTTAGATAAAGTAATCAAAACCATGTGGGAAACAGGTAATGATATGAAAACAAAATATAAAGAAACATCTCGTGGTGGTTTAGCAGTAAATATAATTGAATGTTAAGAACAGTTACGAGTTAATAGTTACGAAGAGCTAAAATGTTGATTCTTCGTAACTCACTACAGTTATTGCTCACAACTTGTCCACAATACTTTTCTTGCTCGTAACTTTAGAGGCTATCTAACTGGAAGTTTAGTATCCGCAAACATTTCATCTACTTCTACATTGTTTTTTAACAACATAGCTTGAGTCACAACATGCTTATTTAAATGTGGCGCAAAGCGTTCGATAAAATCAAACATATAGCCACGTAAGAAACTACCGCGTCTAAAGCCTATTTTAGTGGTACTTGCTTTAAATAAATGACTAGCATCTATGGTAACAAGGTCGCCATCAATTTTAGGATCAATAGCCATCGAAGCAATAACGCCAATACCAACACCTAAGCGTACATAAGTTTTAATAACATCAGCATCGGTCGCTGTAAAAGCAATCTTCGGCTCAACACCTGCCTTTTCAAAAGCAGCATCTAACTCAGAGCGGCCCGTAAAACCAAATACATAAGTAACTAATGAATACTTAGCAACATCTTGAATGGTTAGCGTTTGTTTTCTCGCCAAAGGGTGATCTTTACGAACGATAATACTTCGATTCCAATGGTAGCAAGGTAGCATTACTAAGTCGTTATATAAGTGTAGCGATTCTGTTGCAATAGCAAAATCTGCCTCGCCTTTCGCTGCAGCATCACTAATTTGAGCCGGTGTCCCTTGAGACATATGCAGTGATACTTTAGCGTATTTTTTAATAAACCCTTGTATAACATTAGGTAGAGCGTAACGTGCTTGTGTATGAGTAGTCGCTATACGTAACTTTCCTTCATCTGGTTGGGTATGTTCACGAGCAACCGCTTTAATGCCTTCAACTTTAGATAGGATCTGTTGGGCAATGTTAATAACTTCTTGCCCCGCAGAAGTTACATGGGTCAAGTGTTTACCACTGCGGCCAAATATTTGAATGCCTAATTCATCTTCAAGCATTCGAACTTGCTTAGAGATACCCGGCTGAGAAGTAAAAAGAGCTTCTGCTGTTGCAGAGACATTAAGGTTATTATTTAACACTTCAACTATGTAACGTAATTGTTGTAATTTCATATGTATACTTAAACGGCTTAGATTAGCGACTTGCTTAGACCAAAATAATATACTTAATTGAACATTTATTCCATATCAAATTTCATTTTTTGTAAATTAAATTCAACAATTATGCAAAAATGGCTAAATATTATTTTTAACTAGCATATAATTTAATATCTAAATCAATTTACTTTTCTAAATTTCATAATTAAATGTAAGTTACTCTTTGCTAAGCATGACATTTTTTGTAGACTGCTTAAAGTTGTTCACATTATTAAAAAATAAGAGTTATAACATGGTCGCTATTATCGTAGGTTTACTCATTGCCTTAATTATCTTTGTTGTTATTGTAAGTGCGATTCAACAGCATAAAGAAAAAATAGAAGCAGAAAAAAGAGTTAGGGTCGCTAAGCAAAAAGCTATCATTGATGAAAGCGAAGAATTACTTCTTAGTTTAAGTAATTTACCTTCTAGCCCCAATCTAGTGAAAATTTTAAACCGAAGAAGTTTAAATGCCGCTAAAGCAATGCAAGATTTAATGCCTCAAGTTAAGGGGATTAAAAATAGAATTAGAGAACTTAAATCTCGCTTAGAAGCTGCAGAAGATTTAGCCGATACCCAAGCTAACGATGACAATTTTATGCTACCCGATAATGAGCAGCAAATATTAGCAATTTTGCAATCTATTAAAAAGTTACGTGCGACATTAAAATCAGAACAAAACAAAGGCACCTTAGATGCACAAACATTTACGCTAGAAGATCAACGTTTAGACTCAATGCAATTAAAGATCAATATTGAAAGCCTACTCAAGCGCGGAGGACAAGCCCAAAGTAAAGAAATGTTAGGCTCTGCACGTCAGTATTTTGAAAAAGCGTTGCAAACTTTAGCTAACCACGCTAAAAAAACAGAATATGTCGTCGCTAAGCATGCAGAAATCACAACGCAATTATCTGAAATAACAGATTCATTAAAAGTAACGAATGCATCAGATGCAGCCAAAAAAGCTGAAAATGAACAAGACGAACTGGATGTCTTATTTCAGCCGAAAAAGAAATGGTAAGATTAATTTAACGACCTTAATAACCATAAAAACTAAGCCAGCTTTTGCTGGCTTTTTCTTATTCGTTTTACTCATTGAGATATTATACCAATTCCACTAAGCTTCTTCCCACTCAGCGAGAGTTAAAAGGCTTAGAGGCACAGGTTCATAGTTCCAGACTGAACCTAAGTACCTACATCCATGTAGTCAAGGCATTGATTAAAGAGAATGGTTGTTCTCGGTAATTGCTCCTGCATTACCCTAATTCACCACATCCATGTGGTTCCCTTGTCGAAATCAATAACGCAGGCTGTAAGCCTTTGCCTTTTATTAGGTACTCGCCCTTTGGGAGCTTTTCAGCGATTAGATAACCGCACACAATTTATTTAATATAGAATAACTATATACAAACAAATTCTATTTGTTCTCAAACCGCTGACAAGCTCTGAGTGAGAACTAATCTTAATGGAAATGGTATTAACGTGGAAAAAATAAACTCCATTACTCTGCCTTCTTTTCTTCGTAGAGTAATGAAAGCCTATGCTTTAAAAGCTTATATACGGCAGCAAGGCTGTGAACTTAATCGCATTGGTCGTTCTCGCAATTGGCAGCTCAAAGCAAATTTTACGCAATTACAAGCTATTATCACCTTTATTGATTTATCAGGGGAAGCAAGTTGGTTGTGGCTAACAAAGTTATTAAGAAGTCAATATCAACACTTAAGCCATGCTGAACTGCTAAAGGTGGCAGCAACACTAGAAGAGGTTACGTTAAGTGCTTTAATTGGTAGAACTGATTGTACTATTGCACAGGCAAGACAAATAATAGATGAATTAGAAGGGTTAGACTAGATAAATAGAGAGTTACGAGTGAATAGTTACGAAGACAACTGATTGATAGTTTGTCTTCGTAACTTTAAACTTATAACTCGTAACTATTCCTCTTTTTCAGCTGATTTCTTCTTAGCTGCTACTTTCTTTTTAGCCGCCTTTTTCTTCGGTTTAGGTATTTCTTCGACCCACTTACCTTCAATATATTTTGCTGTCCAGCCTGTAGCTTTGCCTTCAATCTCAGTCATCACATACTGTTCTTTAGTTTTACGACTGTAACGAATAACAGCTAAATTCCCTTTATTATCTTGCTCTGGAGCATCAGCTAAATAATAGAACTTAGATGATATTCTATCTCTAAAGCGCAGTAATTCCGACACTTTCGGCGCTCTAGTTTCGCGAGAGCGAGGGAAAGTGCTTGCCGCTAAAAATATTCCTGCAGCGCCATCACGTAAGACAAAATGGGCATCTGATTTTTCACATTCAAGCTCAGGTAATTGCACGGGGTCTTCTTTTGGCGGCGCAGCTTCACCACTCGCTAATAGCTTACGGGTGTTTTTACAGTCATCGTTAGTACAATCAAAATACTTACCAAAGCGACCTGACTTCAACTCCATATCAGCTTCACAGCGATCGCACTCTAAAACAGGGCCATCATAACCTTTAATTTTAAACGTACCCTGCTCAACTTCAATACCATCACAAACAGGATTATTACCACAAACATGCAATTTACGCGTTTCATCAATCAAGTAACTATCCATTGCCGTATTACACTTTTGACAACGATGCATCGCACGCAATGCTTCGGTTTCTTGATCTTCAGCTAAGACACTTACCGCTTCTTCACCTGGGGTTAAATTCATGGTCGTTGTACAACGCTCTTTTGGCGGTAGTGCATAACCTGAACAGCCCATAAAAACGCCTGTTGAAGCAGTTCTAATACCCATTTTTCGATTACAGGTAGGACAGTCAATATCAGTTAATACGGGTGCGTTATTACGCATACCACCATCGTCAACGTCTTTATTAGCTAAGGCTAATTTTTTACTGAAATTTTTATAAAAGTTATCTAAAACACCTTTCCAGTCGAGATCACCACCAGCAATGGCATCAAGATCTTGCTCCATATTGGCAGTAAAATCATAACTCATCAGCGTTTCAAAACTCATGGCTAAACTGTCAGTGACAATTTCACCCATTTTTTCAGCATAAAAACGTTTTGTATCTAAACGTACATAACCTCGGTCTTGAATAGTAGAAATAATTGACGCATAAGTAGATGGACGACCAATAGAGCGCTTCTCTAATTCTTTAACTAAAGACGCTTCACCAAAACGAGCTGGTGGCTTAGTAAAATGTTGACTTGCATCTAAGTTATCTAACGTTAATACCTCACCTACGGCTAAATCAGGTAAGTGTCTATCATCACCCTTACTAAGTTGAGGATGAACACGAGTCCAACCGTCAAATTGCATTACGCGGCCTTTAGCTTTTAAATCAAATTCAGCAGCGCTAATAGTCAAGGTGCTAACGGTATAACGTGCCGCAGTCATTTGACAAGCAACAAATTGACGCCAAATTAAATCATAAAGCTTTTTAGCATCTGCTTCTATGCCTTCCATAAAAGCAGATTCAATTTTCACATTTGATGGACGAATAGCTTCATGCGCCTCTTGAGCTCCGGCTTTAGAACCATAAACTTTAGGTTTTTCTGGTAAATAATTTTCGCCAAAACTTTTACTAATAAAAGTACGACACATTTCAACCGCATCTTTACTTAAATTAGTTGAATCGGTACGCATATAAGTAATATGGCCCGCTTCATATAAACGCTGAGCCAAGCCCATAGTACGCTTAACACCATAACCTAATTTAGTGCTGGCAGCTTGTTGCAATGTCGAGGTGATAAATGGCGCTGAAGGCGTACTTTTTGAAGGTCTATCCTCACGTTTACTCACGGCATAATTAGCTGGATTTAGTATAGCTAATGCTTTATCTGCATCGACTTTATTGGTTGGTTTAAATGCTTTGCCATTTTGATGGGTTACATCTAAAGTAAGTGCCTCGCCTGAACTAGCGTGTGTATCAGCGCTAATATCCCAAAATTCTTTTGGATCAAAGGCTTTGATTTCACGCTCTTTCTCGACGACTAACTTAACCGCAACCGACTGAACTCGCCCCGCAGATAAACCTCTAGCTACTTTTTTCCATAATAATGGGCTAACCATAAAGCCAACCACGCGATCGAGAAAACGACGCGCTTGCTGAGCATTAACACCTGGCATACTTAATTCGCCCGGTGTAGAGAAAGCTTGCTGAATTGAACTTTCAGTTATTTCATTAAAAACCACACGGCGAAACTTGTCATCATCGCCACCTATAATTTCTTTTAAATGCCAGGCAATCGCTTCTCCCTCGCGATCCAAATCGGTTGCGAGATAGATGATGTCAGCTTTATCTGCGAGTTTTTTCAACTCGGCAACCACTTTTTCTTTGCCAGGAAGAATTTGGTAGTTGGCTGCCCAGTTTTTATCTGGATCTATGCCCATACGATTAACAAGCGTTTGCTTGTCTCGCTTAGCTTTGTACTTTGCTTTTGCTTCCGGAGCCATTTTCCGTACTTCAGCAGGAGATTTAGTTGCTACTTTTTTACCTGTGCTACTATGCGGTAAATCACGTACATGACCCACGCTCGACTTTACAATAAAGTCTTTTCCTAAATATTTATTAATTGTTTTCGCTTTGGCTGGCGACTCGACAATAACCAGTGATTTTGCCATAAAAGTTTCTAATCCTACTTATTCGACTGTTTATCCACATAAAGAGATAAATTTATTTTTGTCTTTTTATTCATTCACTATTTGAGCTGAAATTTACGTTCTTGCTCTTAAATCTCACTCAAATAACGCTAAAATTTGTTTCATTTAAAAAATATGAATGCATACCTATTTATAGATATATCTATAAATATGCAAATTGACAAGCATTTATTTTTTGAGCTAACTAACACATCTATTACTGCTTGTTGTTTTTGACTATAATGCTCATGTACTCATATCTGTAAAGCTTACTTAAATAATTAACTCTATTTCTGCGCAATCATAATCGACTTTGTAAAAAAAAATAAGGGTTAAATACTAAAAAATATAATTTAGTTAATAACATTCAATTATTAAAACTATCCACAGGGATAAAAAATGCCGCAATTAACAGCACAATTAAAAGAAAAATTAACACAATGTTTATGCCCCCCTGGCAATGGTGTATTTACCGTCAATACAGCTAAAGAGCGTAAAGAGCTATTACATCAAACAATTTATGGTCAGGCTACTGGTATTGATGATTTGTGGAAAAGTTCTTTAGATAAGCTATCAGAGGCACCTAGCGCGGTAATTTTAGGTATAGCATCAGATTGTGGTGGTGGAATTTTACGAGGCGCTAATTGGGGACCATTATTTATTCGTAGTACTTTACTCGAAAGTTATCCTGAATTAACTGCCTTTGATCTTGGGGATATTAGAGTAATTCCTCATTTGTTATCAGATAAATATTTAAACGAAGCTACCTTAGCAAATTGTAGAAAAGCGCTCTATCAAGATAGCCAAAGTAAATTATGTGTGAGTCCTTTAAGCATCACTGAAGATGTACTGCATGATTTTTACGCTGCGTTTCCTGATAAAGGTATTTTTGGTTTAGGTGGCGACCATAGTGTTAGTTACCCGCTTACTAAAGCTTATTTACAAGCGAAGAAGCAGCAAGGTAAGCGCACCGGTATCATTCATTTCGACGCCCACACCGATTTACTTGTGGAGCGCTTAGGTATCGATTTATGCTTTGGCTCTTGGTGTACTCACATTTTGGATGATTTACCTGCACCAGAGCACTTAATTCAAGTAGGTATTCGTTCAAGCGGCAAGCCTAAAAGCCACTGGGAAAGTACTTTTGGTGTTAAACAACATTGGGCGCATGAAGTTAAAGAGCTAGGCGTTGAAAAAGTTATTGATAACATTCTTGCACAGTTATCAAGTCAGAATATTGATGAACTTTACGTCAGCTTTGATATTGATGCTATTGACGACAGCTATGCATCAGCCACTGGCACACCTGAGCCTGATGGTTTGATGCCAGAAGAGGCGATGCAAATATTACGTGCTATTGCTGCGAAATATCCGATAACAGGTGCAGATATGATGGAAATTGCTCCTTTTACTGATAGTTCAGGCCAAGGTGAAATTAGTCGTGATAAAACCTTAAAAGTAGCAGGTGAAATTTCTGCGTTTTTAATCAATGAAATGAATAATACCAATTGAAAGAATGAATCGTTCAACTTAGAACTACAGTAGCGAGCTTAGAACAAACAAAATGAGTTAAACATAGTTACTCTCGGTTTTATCTCCTGAGTCACTCTACCTTCTGAATCCATGCAGTCGTATATTTCATTCATTCTGTGAAGTTATCAGTTTGCTACTGAGTTCCCAAAGGGCGAGTACCTAATAAAAGGCAAAGGCTTACATGCTGCGTTATTGATTTTGACAAGGGAATAACCATTCTCTTCAATCAATG
>JAPYOP010000158.1 GCA_029938115.1 Colwellia sp.
AAATATTCTGATCGTTTAGATTGTTTTATTGCTCAAGAAGTTATACCTGGTGAAGATAGTTGTCAGTGGGTAGTGAATGGGTTGTGCGGCGGGGCACTATCAGGTCAAGAGTTTAGCTTTAATGTATTAGGCACAACTCCGCCTCATTACGGTGTGACCTCACTAGCCATAGCGACTCAAAATGAATCTTTGATTCAAGCTTGTAGGATAATATGTGACAGTTTAGGTTATTCTGGTCCAGTAGCTTTTGATTTTAAAAAAGACCCCAGGGATGGTGGATTTAAGTATATTGAGTTAAATCCTAGGTTGGGAATGAGCAATGGATTTGATAGTGCTGCTGGAATTAAATCTGTTGAAAATTGGTATTTAATATTGCAAGGAAAAGGAAGTGAAATCTGTGATGCATCTAATATTAGTGAAAACTTGTATTTTTATGATATGCTCACTGACACAATAGCCCGAATAAAGGACGGTGAATCTTTTATAGCAGTTATTTGTAATATTGTGAAAATAGTATTTTCCAGACCTAAATACGCAGTCTTTTCCCTTAACGATCCAATGCCTGCCTGGTCGAGGATTTACTCACTAGTTTCGCAGCGTTTTAAATTATTGGGCGGGAATGCAGATAATAAAAATGAACGTGAAGTTTAATTAAGATCAGTTGATGTTCTATAGTGATTAAGTATCTTTATTGTGTTCTAAATTAAGTGTTGAGAATAGAGGTTTCTGTTGAACCCCTCTATTCTCAATTAATTTATAAAATCAATTGTCAATTTTGATAACATTTATAATGACGGGTGATTTTGGTTTTACCTTGTATTCAACAGCTCCGATGTCATTTTCACCTATCCTAGTATCACCAAAATAATCAGTGCTAGGGATCGAAACGCCTGCAATATTTCCACTGAAGCCAGCATCAACTAAGGGTGATGATTCTGATACTGGTAATGGAATATTCATTTCTTCTGTTAGTGTCTTAATATCATAACTTGAATATTTGATTCCTAAGTCAATGCTAGTCAGCATTGGGTTGCTAGGCACATTGTGGTCGTCATGATTAAAGTACGGCCCGCTACTTGTTGTGCATAAACTTCCCATTCCATCACTTGGTATATTAGCTTGAAAATTATTACAAGGGTCACCATATCCCTTTGTTTTATGTATTAGGTTGTTGTGAATGCGATTTATAGGAAATGGGTCTTCAGTGTAGTACATGCATGAGTTTTCACTGCTGCTTTGATGCCAGTCAATAAGGGCATAAAATACATTATTGATTATATTAAGCGTTTGAGTGCCGTCAGCTATCCCGGTTCTATTACCTCCGCTAATTATACAATCACCTTCAGAGAGGACTGTATTGTTTATCACATCAATTTTAGTATCAGTATGCGTGTACGAAAGGGAAAGAGTATTGCCTAGTGCTCGACAGTTCTCACCATTTTCACCAAGCTCAGCATCCTGGCGAGAGTTCCAACCGCAGTTACCAATAATAATGTTGTTCGTTATTTCTGAGCTACCAGCCACTTTTAATTGATTGCCGGCATTACCTTCTATATGGCTATTCTTGATTGTGATTTTTCCGCCTAGTTCATGGTAAAGAAGATCGATACCGTCTGAATTGTTATGTAAAACTTTTACATTTTCAAACACCCAGTCCCCACCTGTCACAGCTGTTCCTAGGCCGTCACCATAGCCGCCAAGGTCTTGTTTTGCACAAGCGTGTGGTTCTTCATGATTGTTACTGCCTGGACTGTATATTAACCCGCAGCCATTAAAGGTAATTGATGAATCTATAAATTTAATGGTGCCAGTATTTGCGCTACCTGACCCACCAATATCACCATCCCAGCCAACGCTATAGTTAGCATGTATATTTACATTATCTAGGGTGATATTCTCTAAGCGCCCAGCATGAATGCCTTTACTTAATCCTTGTACATTTAGGTTTTTTAATAGGATCTCTTTCGAGTCTCTCATTCGAATACCAGTGTCAGCAAAGGTCTTGTCATATGGGGCTGAGCGATCACATATTAGTGATTTATCAGGGTACCCTGATGCACCAATGCAGCTGTTTTTATCGGTAATCGTTAAGCAACTGACTTGTACATGTTCTGTGTTGTCAATATTTATGATGTGGCTGGCCCTGGCAGTCCCCCATAGTACGGGTTTTACTCCACAGTTATCTGTATTGCCGCCTCTGATTTTAGTGGGATTACCCGCAGTTCCGGCAGGAATCGATGGCATGGCGCACTCATATGCCCAAGACGATGCACAGTTACCACTTATATAGCTTCCATGGCGCCCCATCGTATACTCAGCTTCAGTTCCATCTGCATTATTCATAATGTTAACGGTGTCACCGCCGCTCATTCTAATGTCATCTCTTTGAGGGTCTAGTAATTCAAATATATGACTAACAGCACAATTATTACCTATAACATCGTTAGAGTAGGCTGTATTTACGGTGCCATTACATTGCAGCCACGTGCCGCCGTCTGGACGAACAAATAGTTCAGCCGCCATTGCTTGTTGAATAGCGGATAGCATTAAAAGAAATACAGTTATCTTTTTTAAATACATTTTATCATTCCTTTAATTTGATACGTTAAAATAGAAAGTATCTGACTCATCACTTTCAAGAGCGTTTTGGGTAATAGTAGTCATACTTAAAAAGTAATCTCCTGGAGATAGATCTTCAATTGTTCCGACTACGGCACTGCCATCAAAATATACGGTGTTATCTTTATTTTCAGCCGATGAACCATACATGATTCTATAAGACGAAATATTATTTAATGATGATCCGTTGGTATTTAATAGGGGTTTCTCCCAGCTTATCTGTACATTAAACTTTTGTTGCAGAGTTACTTCAATAGCAAAAGTGTCTAGTTTAGATATATATGACCCATCTGATACAGATATATTTATATTTACATGATCAGTCGGTGAATTTGTTGTCCCAAAAAGCTCTCCTGTTTGCGTATTAAAAGAAGCCCAGCTTGGCTTGTTTGTAATACTAAAGCTGAGTGAGTCCCCATTTTCATCAGAAGCGACAGGTAAAAAACTATAATATGAGCCAACTTCAATTTTTCGCGTAGGTGTACCGGAAATTATAGGTGCTGAATTTTCGTTCATGTCCGGGCTTTCGTTTTGCTCTACATTTTCATTGTTAACTTCAGGAGTCGTGTTTTCTGTATTTGTTACGGTTATGCATCCAGAAAGACATGAGTAAAAAAGTATTGGTATAAATTTCTTCATTCAGAACCTCCAAGGTTGTTAACCCAGCGTAGTTAACATTTCTTTAGAGGAATGATGCACAATTCACATGCTACAAAACTTTACCAGCGCTAACATAATAGCGGGGTAAAGGTGCCAGCATTGGATTAGTGGTTTCAACCTATATTCTTATAATCGTGGTTATCTAGAGGTTAACTGCGTTTATAGTTATATTTATTGAAGTATTATTTGTATGTCATCTGACTGTTCACTTTCCAATCCAGAGGCTAGCAGTGACGAAACAGTCACATTATATGTACCAGGCGCAAGTCTATTAATATCATGTGATGTTTTAGACGATCCCTCTACCATAGCTTCTTGGTCATAATTGGTTAAGGTATCCTTAATGTAAATCTTATAACCTGCTATATTGTCTATATCATTGCCGTTTACATCCTGAGTAACTTCCATCCAATTTATCTCTATGCTAAAGAGTTCATCAGTGACTCGAATTGTATAGGGGCCAGCTGTAACTGTATTGTTACCATCACTAATGCTAATTCTAATATCTGAATATGTGCCAATGTCATGATCAGTGGGTGTTCCTGTGATTTTCCCAGTATTTGAATCAAGTGTTAACCAGGTGGGAAAGTTGAACGTAGTATAAGTGAGAGTGTCACCATCAGGGTCCGATGCGTTCAACTGAGTATCGATTACTTCATTGACTTTAATGAGGTAGTTAACACTACCTTGAAAGCTTGGGGGGGAGTTATTGAGTTTATTTCCTAAAGTTAGTTTTTCATCTGAAGCGTCAAAACACCCTTGAAGCAAGCAAATAAACGTAAATATGGTGAAGATTTTAATATTCATAAATTGATAATGTATCGAGTAAATATTTTGTAAAGATTAGCAGGGATATAGGCATTACGATCTAATGATAAATGCTTATATTTGAGGGAGTGTGCAGAGGATCTTATTTTGTGTGGCGGATGGGCTGTAATCTCCCACTAGATGAGTAAGTCAATTTTATGTATGGCTCAAAAGTAAAGATAGCGTTTATCGGTTACCTTACTTATTAATGCAATTATATCCCCTCTAAAGCTTAGCCTTCCTATAGTTAACCGGCGCGATGCCAATATTTTTCTTA
>JAPYOP010000159.1 GCA_029938115.1 Colwellia sp.
TTAAAAAATGGATTTCAAGTATAGGTTTAGATATCACATTATATGGTACTCATACAATGAGGCGAACTAAAGCATCTTTAATCTATGGTACTGAAAAATGCCTTAATGCTCACTGGTTCGACGTTAACCATGATACGAAGGCAGCCATTCCAAATCATTTAATTGATGGCGAAGTTCACACCATTGAACAGATATTGCTAACGGGCTGGCGTCACGCAGTAGCGACAGTCCAATACCAGCGCAGCTGGGCTGAAAGTTGAGCACCTTGTTATACGATTCTTTAAATAAAAATAGATTTGTTCCGGTTTTCAACCCTGTTCTTTAAGGATTGACCTACTGTTACATCTTCATCTGCTGAATGATGGCGTAAACCCTATCGGCCAACTGCTGGTCACCAAAACATTGGTTTAACAGGTATTCCTTGGTCACCCAGCCGATGCTTTGTAGGTATTCATACTTGTTGCGGTTGCTCGCATTTTGTGATTCGACAACAGCTTCAAACGAATTGATTTCAAGAATACTCCCCCCTTCATCACAGGCGTGAAGAACATCGCGCAGATGGCTCTGGTACAAAGTGTCTTCGCCAATATTTATCGGGTAATGATGGCTGACGATAGAGGGCCAATCAGCAATCTTGTTGGACTCTGGCACTGTTGTCGAAACAACAAAGCGGCCATCGGACAACAAACTTTCAAATTCAAAGAAACCCGTTTCAAGTAGCGGAATATAGTAAAAAGCCACTAATGCGTTGCTGGTTCGGTTTCGCATGGTCCTGCTAAAGGTGACGATCTTGCCCTGATCGCTGATGGTCTTGTTTTCCAAGTCACACAACCACGCGAACCCCAGTTCCTCAAAGCGAACCTGCCGCTGGATATAAAACTCTGGGTCGATACCTTCAAAAAAGCTGTGGTCAGCCCTGATAAATCGATGGTTAGGCTGGAAGCTGGCTTTTAATAACGCTAATACTTCTTGGGCAATCTCTGCGGGGGTCGCTTGAACACCGGCATATTCTTGTACCGTTGCTGATGGCGGCTGGCCGCTGGTGAACTTGTTATTTTTGTCACTCTTCATACAAGGATGTCTATAAATTTAGTCAAAATAAGTCTGTCCCATTTTTATATTAATATCACTTTTTGCGAAATCTTCGAATATCCATGTATCTCGCCTGTACAGCTAACGCTTATTTTCTAAAGCTTGCAAGGTAGGATACCTCGTAAGTTAGGTGAACGCCACCGTCCGTTATGTGCTAATTGTACGTATTGAATGCGAGAGCCTTGACCTTCCCTCATACCACTTTGCTGATCTAAATAATCGATTGAAATCATCCTGCTTTATGTTCACTTAGGATACGAAAGCGGAAGTTCCACACAGATATAAACATGCATTGTTTGACTATAAATATTGCCAATTAATCGGATTGCATGACTGGCAAAAATGCCACCTAAGCCGTCGTTCGAAGGTTACAGGATTAGTTTTTAAGATAGACGTTAATTTTTGCATTCATTGCATACGCTGTAAGAAAGTTGAGTGTCATAAGCGTGATTCGCTTATGTATATGTCATTTTTACAAAGGCACGATAAAGTCCTATAAAATACATCGTTATTGCTAAATAATAAAAAAACATAGAATATCAATAAAAGTTAATACTTCCTTTAACTTCTATTTGTTATTTAAAGTTAATAAAGTAGTATCTCTGTTAGTGGCATAATCTGACTGATTTTAGGTAATCAGTATGAAAACATACCATTATCATCTTATAAAAATGTTGTTCGATTGGATTTGATTTTCTGAATAGGAATTAATATGTTTCGTATATTTTATCTATCTTTACTTGTATGTCTATATCTACTAGTAAGCTGCTCTGTACGAGCAACAGAGAGTAGAGGACTTAAACTTTAAAAAGTGACTTTACAAAGTGGTGAAGAAATTTCACTTTATGGCGATAGTCATGCCCTCATCATAGGTAGTAGTAATTATAAAAATGGGTGGGATCCATTGCCTGGTGTTTCTACTGATATTGAAGAAATAAAAAAAGTTTTAGAAAAACATAGCTTTAGTACTACAGTAGTTATGGATCCAACTAGAGATGAGCTCCTATTGGCTTTCGACCGCTTCCGTAAAGCTTATGGCAAAAAAGAGAATGCTAGGCTGGTGATATATTATGCAGGTCATGGACATTCTTTAATTGACCCTATTTTAGGTGAATCAGGCTATATTGTACCTATTGATGCGCCATTACCAAGTTCAGATCTAGATGGATTTTTAGATAGTGCTATTGACATGGAAGAGATCAAATCTTTAGCAAAAAGAATCCGTAGTAAACATGCCTATTTCGTTTTTGACTCATGCTTTGCAGGGACTATATTTCGTTCACGAGCAGCGAGTACGCCTGGTCATATAACCGATATGATCGCTCACCCAGTGAGGCAGTTTCAAACTGCAGGGGATGCAAATGAGGCTGTACCTGATGTTAGTGTTTTTCGACGCTATTTTGTCAGAGCATTACAAGGTGCTGCAGATATCGATGGTGATGGCTATATTTTGGCATCAGAAATCGACAATTATTTGAAGCGTTTTGTTATTGGTGATACTAACGGGCTGCAGCACCCTCGTGGCGGTAAAATGATGGATCCACGTTTTAACGAAGGCGATATTGTATTTGCTTCTCCTAGAGTACAGCCAATAACAAGTAATAAAGGCCTTTTAAACAGTATTGAAAATACAAATACAAATACAGAAGCAACAGTTACCTTACAAGTTCATCAATCAGTAGAAAAAGCACAGCGTCATTATCAGCAAGGCATTAGTGCTTTATTAGGTAGGAACGGTCATTATGACATGGCATTAGCTAGTAGATCTTTTACTCGTGCGGCAGAGGCTGGTCACCAGCGCTCAACGGCCATATTGGCTAGCATGTACTACTCAGGTGCCGACGGTGGAGGCGTAGATTATGATAAAGCATGGCAAACTTTAGCAGCGCCATTTAAATCGGGCGACTTATATGCAAAGTTCTTAAAAGCGAAAATGCAGCAACGTGGTATTCCTATTGCTGGTGGTGTGGAGGCGTTAGATCTTGGGGTAGCCAATTTAAAAAAAATCATTAAAGCATTAAAAGTAGAAGCAGAGAAAGGGGATACCCTACTTGCTTACGCCTTAGCTTATAGTTTTGGTGTTCTAAAAAATGATAATGAAAGCGTCGCTTGGTTTAAGAAGTCCGCAAATGAAGGTTCTTTATTAGCGATAAATAATTTAGGGATTGCATACATAAATGGTATGGGTGTAAAAAAGGATCCTGTGAAAGGTGTTTCATTATTAAAGCAAGCGGCTGTAGCAGGAAATGCTGTAGCGATGAGAAACTTAGGTTGGAAGTATTATCATGGTAATGGCATTGCAAAGAATTATAAAGAAACTCTTTATTGGCTCACTCAAGCGATAAACGCTGGGGATTCATTAGCAATAAGTTTTTTAGGTGCTATGTATAGCACAGGAAACGGTGTTGAAAAAGATGATTATCAAGCTGTCAAATTGTTTATTAAAGCTGCTCACCTTGGGGACGGTTATGGTATGACAAATTTGGCTATGAATCTTCACAGAGGATTGGGTATTGAAATAGATCTCCCTGAAGCATTTCGTTGGAATAAAAACGCCTCAAAACTCGGTGACATGAGGGCTATGTTTAATCTTGCGTTAGCATATTCAAACGGGTGGGGCGTGTCCGTTGATCATGTTGAAGCTGCTAATTGGTATGAGGAGGCTGCACAACGAGGACACCTTTCTGCGATGTTTAATCTTGGTAATTCGCTTTTTAATGGTCGTGGTATTGATAAAAACAAAGAAAAAGGTATTGACTGGATTAGGAAAGCTGCAAAATTAGGATTGCCACTTGCTATAAAGCATTTACCCGCATATGAAAGGAAACTTTGACAAATCGATAGTAGCTTAATTTTAGGGAATGAAGTCTAGGTCGGCTGTATGATGGAAAGTTGACATATCTTATTCGCTACTACTCATTTCAGCTTTACGCAGTAAGTGAGCCAAATTTGTTAATATTTTAGCGGTTGCTGTTCCCAAAACAGCCCCGTGGGCTACTTCAATTGTTTGTGAAACTACAATACATTACTTTATTGTTGAAATACAAATTTTAGCATTTATGACAGACGGCTATGAGCTTACTGCAGCCCCTCAAACATGTATTTATTTTTGGTTGAAACTGCCCCTGATATGCTTATTATTTTACAAAAGCTCAATGTCCGCAATTGGCT
>JAPYOP010000160.1 GCA_029938115.1 Colwellia sp.
TTAGCTGTTTTTTAAGCGCTTTATATGTAACTATTGCTAAAAGTCAGAATAATCTAGTGCAATAATCTCTATGAACAAAATAAAACCCTTAGATCGCATCGATATGACCATTTTAAAAACGCTACAAGCTGATGGTCGAATCACCAATGTTGAATTAGCTCAAAAAGTTAACTTAAGTGCTAGCCCATGTTTAGACAGAGTTAAACGGTTAGAATCTGAGGGTTATATTAAACGCTATGGCGCTTTTTTAGATGCAAGTAAACTTGATTACGGTATGACCGCTTTTATCCAAGTTACGTTAGATAGAACAACTGCGGATGTTTTTAAGCTCTTCAAAGCTGAAGTAGTGAAAATAAATGAGATAGTTGAATGTCACTTAGTCGCTGGCGGTTACGACTATTTACTTAAAATACGTTTTGCTCATATTGAAGGTTATCGCTTAATTTTAGAAAAAGTCGCCGGTTTACCTGCTATATCGCAAACCCATACTTATATGGTCACAGAGAACATTAAAGAAGATGTCGGTGTGCCGCTATAGTTTAGCTATAATGATAAAAAGCTCAGTAAAGGAAAAAATATGAATGCACGTGAATATGCTTTGCAAGCCAATGGTTCTTTTGCCTTGCCTGATGCTTGTTTTAAAGTGAAAGCCTTGATGGAAGATGAAAATTCAGCAATCAGTGATTTTGCTGATGTTATTAGCGTTGACCCATCTATGACCTCGCGATTATTGCAAATAGCGAATAGTGCCATTTATCGCTTCCCGGGTGAAATAAGTACTATTTCGCGCGCCATTACTGTTATCGGCACACAAGCTATTTATAACATGATGTTGGTGGATGTTGCCGCGTCAGCTTTTAAACACTTTGCTAATCAGGCAATTGATCTTAAACGTTTTTGGCGCATGAGTATTTATTGCGGTTTAGTAACGAAAAACTTAGCCATTTTAGCTGGGATAAAAGATATCGAACGACTTTTTGTTGCCGGTTTATTACAAAATTTTGGAGAGTTGTTAGTAGCCAAAATCTCCCCAGAAGTAGCCAAAAAATGTGAACTTTATAATCGCGATAACCTGCCTTGGTCGTTGCAAGAATCGGCATTAGGTTTTACTTACACCGATATTTCTGCAGAATTACTTAAAATATGGCAATTGCCTGAAAAGATTATTATTCCTATTCGTCATTTTAATCAAGCACAAAGCAATCAAATAAACCAAGATGTTAAAGTGCTCAATTTAGCGTCAAGATTGGCACTGCTTGATAGCCATGGTGATGAATTTGAGTATGATGAAATTATTGATAAGTCATTATGTAAAAGTTTGAAATTAAGTAACGAAGATATAGAGCAAGTAACTGAAATTGCAGCAGATGATGCAATAGGTATTTTAACTGTGATGAATCCTAAACTGTTTTCAAGATAAAAATTCAAGGTGCTAAAAGTTAAATGGACAAAATACTATACACTTCGTAGATTTTTTATATGAAAGAGCAAGGAGACAAGGCCGGTAAAGCTTGCTAGCATCAAGCGGTTTTAAATTATAATTATAATAAATAATATCAATTTAATTAATTAATTGATATCAAGTGAAGGAAGTTTATGAGCGCATCTAGAGAGCATTTTAGCTCCCGTATTGGTTTTATTCTCGCTGCGGCAGGCTCTGCTGTAGGTATTGGTAACTTAGTTGGTTTCCCTGTTAATGCCGCTAAAAATGGTGGAGGTGCATTCTTATTGATGTATGCACTGTTTGTGTTTTTAATCTGTTTACCTGTAATGATTGCTGAAATGGCTGTTGGTAGAAAAACGGCAAAAGAACCTGTAGGTGCATACAAAACACTAAGTGGTAATAGCTCTTTATGGGGAATTGCTGGATTATTTGGCGTATTAACTCCTTTTATGATCGCTGTTTTTTACATGGTGCTCACGGTCTGGATTTTTGGTTATATTGTTTTAACTGTCACCGGTAATTTAGATTACTTGGCTAGTGGCGCAGGTTTTGGTGAGTTCATTAACAGCCCTTACTTATTTTTAGCTATGGCGGTTGTCGCGGCCATTGTTAACTTTATTTTAGTTGCAGGCGTTAAAGACGGCATAGAGAAAGCGGCTAAAACCTTGATGCCGACTTTATTTGGAATGTTAATTATCATGGTTGCATTCGTGCTAACTCTCGATAATGCTATGGCAGGTGTAAAATTTTTCTTAATCCCTGACATGAGTAAAATAACGCCGAGTGTTATCAATGGTGCGTTATCACAAGCATTTTTCTCGCTGTCACTCGGTATGGGGATATTAATAACGTATGGCTCCTATATTAATAATCAAACCAATATTCCTAACTCGGCAAAACTAGTAGCAATTACTGATACAGGCGTCGCTTTTGTTGCGGGTTTAATGATATTACCAGCAGTATTCTCGTTTAACCCTGATGTTAACCCTAGTGAGTTAAGTGATAGCTCAGTCTCTTTAATATTTACTTTTTTACCGAAAATATTTTTAGCACTGCAAGTATCCATTGGTTATATTGGTGCTAGTGCTGTTGCTGCTTTCTTCTTTATTTTGGTCTTTTTTGCCGCAATAACCTCTTTAGTCTCAATTATGGAAGTACCAGTATCTTATTTAGTTACTGAAAAGTGTCATAGCCGTAAAAAAGCATTATCTATTTTATTAATGACGGCAGGAATTTTAACTATTTTTGCTACCGTATCTTTTGGTATGGTGACGTTCTTTACGGAATTTACTTCGTATGCGGGTGGTACTAAATCATTTTTTGATGTTGTATACGATGTTTTTTATGACACTATTTTGCCACTTAATGGTTTTCTCTTGTGTGTATTTGTAAGTTATAGATGGAAGAAGAAGAATTTATCTGAGCAATTAAGTATTGGCAATGACGGTTATATTGGCTCATGGGTCGAGAAATACATTAACTTCTCATTAGGCACGTTTATTCCTGCTATTGTCTTAATTATTTTTGTTAATACTGTTGCGCAAAAGTTCTTCGCAGTTAGTTTATTTGGGTTATAACTTTATTTATTAACCCCACAAACACTTTGAAAACCTATGCCGAGCAATGTTATTATTGCTCGGCTTTTTATTTAAAAACATTAATCTTAAAAACATCAACCTTTAATACTTATCAATAAATACCTCACCATGATTGAACATATTTCTGCTAATGATTTTACTGACTGCCAACGCCTTTTTCACGGTCGAGGCCATGCTTATGAAAATTTATCCCATGTTAATGTCGATTGGTTATCACCTGTTGTATTAATTACTTTATATCAAGCAGTAGATGAAGCTTGGTTGTTAACGCAAGCACAAGCGCTACAGACACTAATAAGTGACTGTAAAAGTGTGCAAGTTCAACGTCGGTATGAAAAGTTTTCGCCAACACAGGTATTGCTCGGTGAGGCTATATACAACACAATTGTTAGTGAAAATGACCTTTCTTATCATCTTGGCTTTGGTAAAGCGCAAAACAGCGGTTTATTTCTAGATATGGCCAACGGGCGCTCTTGGGTTCTTCAACAAGCCAAAGATAAAAATGTACTTAATTTATTTGCCTATACCTGCGCTTTTTCGGTGGCTGCAACAGCAGGCGGGGCTAGTAAGGTTGTTAATATAGATTTAAGCAAGGCATCGCTAAGTAAAGGACGTGAGAACCATCAATTAAATAAATTGGCAAAAAAGGACGGCAAGCAAGTTGTCTTTGAAGGGGTTGATATTTTTAAATCTAATAGCCGTATTAAAAAATATGGCAAATATGATTTATTAATTTGCGATCCACCATCATTTCAAAAAGGTAGTGTCAATATCGAGCGAGATTACGCTAAAATTATTCGTAAAATTCCGCAGTGGATGAACGCGGGTGCTAAATTAATGCTTTGTTTAAACTCCCCAGATTTGGATGAACAGTTTCTAACCGATGAAGTGGCACGTGAATGCCCAGATTGTGTGTTTGAGCAACGCATTGCCAACCCTGATGTTTTTAAAGAAGCTCATGCAGGAAAAGGCTTGAAAGTTTTAATTTTTGAATATAGACCACAAAGCTAGACTTCGAATTATTAGCTGTATTGTACGCGGTTGTTGGCCTCGGTAATTTTTTGTCGTACCTCACTTCGTTCGTGACGACCTACATATGGCCATACTAATTTAGAATGCAGGTCGATGCTTGCCTCGACGGCTTTGTTCATGCAGTTATAGCTCTTATCGAATACTAGCCACTCTAATTCGCCAATAGCGGGCAAACCTTGGTATA
>JAPYOP010000001.1 GCA_029938115.1 Colwellia sp.
AACCGAACATTTCTGAAAGAGGTACGTCAGCTTTAATACGAACACCAGAAACACCTGCTTCTTGACCTCCGATCATACCACGACGACGGTTTAAATCACCAATAACATCACCAACGTGATCATCAGGCGTAAACACATCAACTTTCATGATAGGTTCGATTAACTGGGCACCAGCCTTTGGAATTGATTGACGGAAAGCACCACGAGCAGCAAGTTCAAATGCAACAGCAGATGAATCGACAGCATGGAAGCCACCATCATATAATTCAATTTCAACGTCAAGTACAGGGAAACCAGCAAGAACACCAGTATCCATCATGCCTTTGAAACCTTTCTCGATTGCTGGGAAGAATTCTTTAGGAACATTACCACCAACAACAACAGAGGTGAATACGAAACCAGAACCAGGTTCGCCGGGCTTGATACGGTAATCAATTTTACCGAACTGACCAGAACCACCAGATTGTTTCTTATGTGTGTAAGAATCTTCAATTTCAGTTGTGATTGTTTCACGGTAGGCAACTTGTGGCTTACCAACTTCTAATTCAACACCGTAGGTACGTTTTAGGATATCTACTTTGATATCTAGGTGAAGTTCACCCATACCAGATAAAATCGTTTCACCTGAATCTTGATCAGTTTCAACTTTAAAAGTAGGATCTTCTGCAACCATTTTACCGATAGCAAGACCCATTTTCTCAGTTGAACCTTTATCTTTTGGTGTTACAGAAATTGAAATTACAGGCTTAGGAAATACCATTGCTTCTAGGATGATTGGGTTCTTAGGATCACATAATGTGTGACCTGTTTGAACGTTACTTTTCATACCAACAATTGCGATGATATCACCAGCTTGTGCTGAAGTAAGCTCGTTACGGTCATCGGCTTGCATTTCACACATACGGCCAACACGCTCAGTTTTACCTGTTGCAGCATTAAGAATTGTATCGCCTTTCTTCAATGTACCTGAATAAATACGTACGAAAGTTAATGTACCAAAACGGTCATCAGTGATTTTGAATGCTAACGCTTTGAATGTTTCATCTGCAGAAACGATTGCGTACTCACCATTAGGCTCACCTTCTTCATCAGTAAGTGGTTGTGGATCAACATCCGTAGGTGACGGTAAGTAATCAACAACAGCATCAAGAATATTTTGAACACCCTTGTTTTTAAAAGCAGAACCACAGTAAGTAGGGAAGAAGTCCATAGTACGTGTACCTTTACGGATACAACGTTTGATATCTTCCATAGATGGCTCTGTGCCTTCTTCTAGGTATGCTTCGAAAAGATCATCATCTTGCTCAAGAGCAGTTTCAAGAAGCATTTCGCGGTATTCTTCTACTTTCTCAACCATGTCCGCAGGCACATCTTGGATTTCAAAGTTCTCAGGAAGACCTGAGTCATCCCACACCCATGCTTTTCGGGTAAGTAGGTCAACAACACCAACAAACTCATCTTCTTCACCAATTGGCAACACCATGATAAGTGGGTTAGCACCAAGTACTGTTTCAGTTTGTTTAACAACACGATAGAAATCAGCACCTAAACGGTCTAATTTGTTTACAAAGATAATACGTGCAACTTCTGAGTCATTCGCATAACGCCAGTTAGTTTCTGATTGTGGTTCAACACCACCAGAGCCACAGAATACACCAACACCACCATCAAGAACTTTAAGTGAACGGTAAACTTCAACAGTGAAATCAACGTGACCAGGAGTATCGATAACGTTGAAACGGTGATCTTTCCAAAAACAGCTTACCGCAGCAGACTGGATGGTAATTCCGCGCTCAGCTTCTTGTTCCATGAAGTCAGTCGTTGACTCGCCGTCATGTACTTCACCTGTTTTATGGATCTGACCGGTTAATTTAAGGATACGTTCAGTTGTTGTGGTTTTACCCGCATCAACGTGAGCGAAAATACCAATGTTTCTGTATTTGGATAAATCTGCCATTACTTTACTCTATTTAGTTAATGTCTATTCTGCTTTCTTATGCTTATATATAGAAGATTAATAATAAGTATAAGAAAGCAGAACTGTTGAAAATTTGCGCGCGAGTATACCATTACTCAACAAAGATCGGTAGAAAATTGATAAATAAATTGTAAATCGTTTAAAAAACAAACATAGCGCTGCTTATATAGAGTAATAAATATTAAAAATGTAGTTTTATAGTTTTATAGATTGATGTGGCTTGTGACAATAGATGTATTATTTTTAATGGTAGCAATAATGTTTACTGATACTTTTTCAGCCAAAAACTAAATATTGCGCCAGTGACAAACATTAGTAGACCATAGGTAACTGCGGGTATCATCATGGTTTCATTGCCTATTAAAGTTCCTGCAACCACAAGCGCTAAAGTACCATTTTGAATACCAATTTCAAAACTTATAGTGATAGATTGAGCCTTAGATAAGTTAGCAATTTTGGCAATTTGATAACCTATATATAGTACTAACACATTAAGTATTAATGTTGCACTACCTGCTTGAATGAAAAAATCGAGCATGTTGGCAGAATTTTTAATGATGATCAGGACAATAATCATAAACATGAAGATCACAGAAAACCATTTTAGCTTCTCTTCAATTTTTTGCGCCATGCTTGATTGCTTAGCACGAAAAATCATGCCTAAAATTACGGGTACAATCGTGATCGCTAGCAATTGTACAATGGTCTTAATGATTGGTATTTCAAATATCTTATCGCCAGCCATAAAATAGTTCATTGCAAGAGCTGTAATAAGTGGAATGGTAAAGGGGGTAACAATACTAACTAGTGCGGTTAAACTAATAGATAAAGCGACATCACCTTTGGATAAATAAGAAAACATATTTGAAGTTGCACCACCGGGTGCAAGCGCTATAATTATTAAGCCTACTTGGATTTCAGGGGGGAGTTCTAGTATGACTGCGAGTGCAGCAGCAATAATAGGTAACAGTAACAGTTGACCAGTAAAACCTATTAACACGGCTTTAGGTTGTTCAATGATCCTTTTAAAATCGATAGGTTTAAGCGACATCCCCATACCAAGCATAATTAAGAACAAGGACAGGGGCAGTATGACGGATGTTAGAATATCAGCGTGCATAATTAATGCCCTTTTAGCGTAGCTCTCTTCTTAAAAGTTTACCAACACTAGATTTTGGAATTTCATCAATGAATATCACTTGTTTGGGGACTTTATAAGCGGTGAGACCTTGGCGGCAGAAATCAATTACATCTTGCTCAGTAATCGTTAGATCTTCTTTGACGACAAAAAGCTTCACTGCTTCACCGGTTTTGCTATCTTCAATGCCAATACAAGCCGATTCTAATATCCCTAGCATTTTAGCCACTTCCGCTTCAATTTCATTTGGATAGACATTAAATCCAGAAACGTTAATCATATCTTTTTTTCGATCAACAATATGAAAAAAACCCTTGGCGTCTAGCATGGCGACATCACCGGTTTTAAAGTAACCGTCGGTAGTCATACATTCTTTGGTAGCTTCAGTATTATTCCAATAACCCGACATGACTTGTGGGCCTTTAGCACATAACTCTCCAGATTCGCCTTGATTTACGCTAATACCTGCTTCGTCTCTAATAGAGATATCTGTATTAGGTAAAGGTGTGCCAATGCCTGCGATATATTCACTTTGATCGCTGTTACCAAAGTTCAGGGTTAAAATAGGCGATGTTTCCGATAAACCATAACCCTCATGCAGACGCACATCGGTAACTTGCTGCCATTTATCAGCAACGGCTTGTTGCACCGCCGCACCTCCGCCAATAGACAATTTTAATGAGGAAAAGTCTACTTGATCAAATCCTGGGGTATGCAATAAACCATTAAATAAAGTGTTCACGCCAGTAAATATGGTAGCAGAAGTGTTTTTCCATACTTCAACAAAGCTTGGCATATCGCGTGGATTTGTCACTAAAACATTGTTAGCGCCAAAGGTGAAATAGCTCAATGTGTTCGCCATTAAAGCAAAGATGTGATACATCGGGATAGCGGTAATAACAACGTCTTTACCATAATTAATATGATGTTTTGAAAACTCTTGGTATTGCAAAATATTGGCGATTAAATTGCCATGACTAAGCATTGCACCTTTAGATAACCCCGTTGTACCTCCTGTGTATTGTAAAAATAACAGATTATTTTGGCACAATGTGGGCTCAATCAATGCAAGGCTTTGACCTTGTGTTAGTGCATCGGTAAAACTAACGGTATTAGTTAGGCGTTCATCAACAGGCGCGCAAGGTAGACCTTTATTAACTAAATCATCTAAATCAACGGTAATAATATTTTTGACGCTAGTATTATCGATAATATCGGCGAGCATTCTAGTTGATGGTGAAAAAATAATAATAGTATCAACTTGGGCATCATTAAGTTGATGCTGTAATTCTCTAGGTGTGTACATAGGATTTACATTGACTTGCACGCCGCCAACTCGAATTATTCCCCACATAGCGACAGGAAAACATAAAGTGTTAGGACACATCAGTGCAATACGGTCACCTTTGACAATATTTAATTTATTTTGTAAAAAGGCGGAAAAATTTCGTGATAACTCATCTACTTGCTCAAATGAAAGTTCAGCACCAAAATTAGTGTAAGCAGTTTGTTTTTGATATTTTGTTGTTGTTTGTTTAAATAAATCGACTAAAGAAGTGTAACGGTTTAAATCTATTGTGTGATTAACACCGTCTGGGTAATTTTTAAGCCAAGGCTGGAGCATATGATTTCCTTAATCGACAAGCAGAGTAGAATCAATAAAGTAGTTTGAGTATAGAGTAAAGTAAAGGACGAACCTAATGAAAACGGTTCACCCCTTTCAGCATTAGATGCTACTCAGTAAAATTATATTGAAATTGAACACCAACAGTTGCAGGTCTATCAGCAAAGCCATAAAAAGTATTCGTTCCAAAACTACTGCCTGATAAAGGAACATTACCTGCGTAAGTAATAATCTTTTCATCGGTAAGGTTTCTACCAAATAGTGCGATACTCCAGTTTTCAGCTTCTAAGGCAATACGCGCATCAATTTTAGTATAACCATCAACATCATAAAGAGGATCTAAATTAGGGTGAATGTTTTGCTCACCCGCATGGTAAAGCCCTAGGTTCATACGAAAATATTCGAAACCTAAGAAAGAGATAGATCTAAAATAGTCAAAGCCTAAGGTGCCAGTAAATTTAGGCGTATATTGACCTGACTTACCAGTGAAATCACATAGTTGCACACCACCTGGACCAATGTCACCATCAGGTACTTGGCGGTTGTAACAGTTACCATTTTTAAAATCTTTAAACTCGTGATCTAAATAAGCGAAAGCGTAATTCATGGTTAAGGTGCCAGCATCGGCATCCATTATTAACCAACGACCATCTAGTTCAAATCCTTGCACCAGTGTTTCTTTAGCATTACCAACGTTAAAACCAAGGGTGCCATCAAATTGACTGATTTGTAGATTGTCATATTCTGTGCGATATAGGGCAAAATTTACTTCTAAGGTATTATCTAATAAAGATGATTTAATACCTGCTTCGTAAGAGGTTGTTTCTTCTTCTTCAAACTCCCAAGATTCGGTATTATTACCTCGAGTATCAAAACCGCCTGCTTTAAAGCCCGTTGTTGCAGAGACATAAGTCATTATGTCGGCATTAATTTTATATTGTACGTTTACCAATGGGGTAAATGCTGTTTCGCTACGAGAGTCAGTTAAGTTGTGACCATTAGGTGATAAAGGACTTTGCTCATTTTGAATAGCAAAACCAACATCATATAAAATTGCTGCCATCGGGTTAGCTGCTAGGTCTCCTGAACCAACCGTGCTGTTGGCAAGCTCTCTGATATTAATTTCTCGATGACCATCTTTGGTTTCATCAGTATATCTTGCGCCCAAAGTTACCGTTAAATCATCTGTAACATGGATATTACCTTGGAAAAACACCGACCACATTTCACTATCTAAAGTATAGTTACGACCAGCACTGGTACCTGCAATTGGTGCTAAAGCAGGGTTGGCTAAAGGCAATATACTATTGGTTGGAACCTTGATGCGATCATCTAAATCAGTTTCGCTGCTTTGATAATAAAAACCACCGATCCAATCGAAAGTGTCACTTAACGGCGAAATAACCCGTAACTCTTGACTAAACTGGCTGTATTCTTCATTAATATCAACGTTAAAAACGGGTGCTGCAACGTAATCACAATCACACTCTTCAGTAAACTCATAACTGACAAGACCGGTAACTGAGGTAAAAGTATAATCACCGAACATAATGTTAGCGGTTAAAGTGACATTATCTAACTCGTTATGGCTAAACTCTGCATCATCAGCTTGGCGGACAAAATCCACTTCACTGTCTGCTATACCATTAGGATAACCAAATATACCTAAGTATTGTGCGAATACTAAACCTGTTGCGAGGTTAGGATCATCTTGAATAATTTCAATTTGACGACCTTCGCCATTAAATTCATCATGCTCTACTTTCAGTAGAAAGTTCATGTCATCACGAGGTTCCCACAATAAGCTTAAGCGAACTGCTTGCTCATCTCGAATAGTTTCATCTCTATTTTTAGCGGTATTTTCAATATAGCCATCTTCTTGGTAATCTCTTACCGCCAAGCGGGCTGAAAAAGTGTCGGTTAAGCCACCTGATATCATGCCGTTAATTTCAGTTGCACCAAAATCAGGTTGATAAGAAACATCAAAACTTGCTTCTAGATCTTGAGTTGGTTTTGCTGAACTTAAATTAAGTGCACCAGCGACTGAGTTTTTACCAAATAGAATTGATTGTGGCCCTTTTAATACTTCTACTCGCTCTAAATCTAAAAAAGGCATACGTAATAATTGCTGACGACCATAGTAAATGCCATCAATATATTGTCCAACGGACTGTTCAAAACCTTGGTTATTACCCGTGCCTATGCCACGAATATATATTTGTGTTGAAATGCCGGTTTCTGTCATATGTAAATTTGGCACTGAATATTGCAAGTCATCAATTTTTTCAATGCCTCTTTCTTTTAAATCATCAGCGCTAAGAACGTTTAATGATATTGGTGTTTTCTGTGCGTCTTCTGAGCGTTTCTGTGCTGTAACCTCTATAATTTCTAAACCAGCGTTTCTATTATTTTCTGATGCTACTTCTTCAGCATGAAGTGCCATTGACAATGATGAAGCAATGATACTTAAAGAGAATAACTTTATTGATTTTTTCATGATTTTCCCTATTGAGCTTTGTTGTTATATTTTGTTTTTTATTTTCAACCTATAATATAGGCAGGTATTATTTTGGAAATAAGGTGAAATTAGGTCAAAAGTGGGTGTAAAACGGTCTATTTGATGTTTTACTGTACCTAATTAGGACAAAATGAAATATTTATATGATATCTACAGATAACTTACCTACTCACTTCATCGGGCAGGTATTTGCGCACAAGCTCAGTTTTATCGGAGCCATATTAGCTAAAAATGGTGTAGATATAGCCTTATTATTGAAAGATACAGGCATAAGCCTTGATGAATTAAATGATCGTGATTATAAAATAAACAAAGATCAAATAATTCAGTTCTATCATAATGTACTAGCGCTAAAAATCCCTGGCATTAGTATTTTGTTAGGGGCAGCAATAAAAGTAAATGATTATGGCTTATATGGCTGTACGTTACTTTGCTGCAAGGGGTTACGAGCCGCATTAGAGTATTCTATTCGCTACCACAGCTTAGTGACTAAAACAGTTAATATGTCATTGTATGTAAATGAAGAATCAGGATACTCGTATTTTCGTTTTGAAGATTTGTTATTTGTCGATGATTTAATTGAATTCAATATAGAGCTTCAATGTGTCATTGTGTTGTCATTGGTTAGAGAGTGCTTAGATAATAAAAACTTTGCATTTGATGAGCTAAGATTCAGTTTCAATAGACCTAAGCATTACTTGCTTTATGAAGAACACTTTCAATGTCCTGTAAGCTATGGAAATACTCATAGTGAATTTATCCTTAGAAATGATAAATTATTATTAAGCACGCCAAGAAGTAACCCTTTTGCAATGCCTTTATTACTCGACCAATGTGATTTGGTTCTCAATTCCATAGCGGCTAAGAATGAATTGTTAATTACTATAAACCAGTGGGTGGCTGCGAATATGCATAAAAATCTTTGTTCAGAAGAACTTTCTAAATATTTATGCGTAACGCCCAGAACACTAAGAAGACGACTCTGCGATCAGGGCACAAGCTTTAGCTGTATCGTTAAAGAATTACGTTGTGAAGCTGCAAAAAAATTAATACTTGCAACAAAGTTAACCATTGAAGATATTGGCAACACTATTGGCTTTGATGATGTTTCAAACTTCAGAGCAGCGTTTAAGAAATGGACAGGAGTTACGCCATCTAGTTTAAGGTAAGTTACAAGCATAGATAACTATTGTTTTTGTCTAAAACTTATGTATAATACGCGACCACATTCAGTTGAACTGAGTGTGGTTTTGTTTTATACGTTTTGATACTTATTTTTAATATAAGGTTTAAACGCAAAGCAAATTAAGGAAGTAAGTGTTTAATTATTTCCTTAATACAGCAACGCTAATTTTGCGTTGAATGTTTTTAAGTAATACACCCCCTTCCGGTACATAAGGAAGCAGAGGGCTGTATTTTTTTGTTCTTTAAAAAGGGGATTTGATACATGTCAAATCAAAGAATTCGCATTCGTTTGAAAGCGTTCGATCATCGTTTGATTGATCAATCTACAGCAGAAATCGTTGATACTGCAAAACGTACTGGCGCACAGGTTCGTGGTCCTATTCCACTTCCTACTCGCAAAGAACGTTTCACTATCTTGACTTCTCCACACGTTAACAAAGATGCGCGAGATCAGTACGAAATTCGTACTCATAAACGCATGATTGATATCGTTGAGCCAACTGAAAAGACTGTAGACGCATTAATGCGTTTAGATCTTGCAGCTGGTGTTGATGTTCAAATCAGCTTGGGCTAAGAGGAGTTTTAACAATGACTATAGGTCTAGTTGGACGTAAAGTGGGTATGACTCGTGTCTTCACAGAAGATGGCGTTTCTACTCCTGTTACTGTTCTAGAAGTTGAAGCAAACCGTGTTGCTCAGGTTAAAACTGTAGACAACGATGGTTATTCAGCGCTTCAAGTTACTACGGGCAAGCGTAAAGCAAGCCGTGTAACAAAACCAGCAGCTGGTCATTTCGCAAAAGCAGGCGTTGAAGCAGGTCGTGGCCTGTGGGAATTCCGCTTAGGTGATAATGAAGGCGCAGGCATTGAAGCTGGCAGTGAAATCACTGTTGAGATCTTCAATGAAATTAAATTAGTAGACGTTACTGGTACATCGAAAGGTAAAGGTTTCCAAGGTGGTATTAAACGCTGGAACTTTACTATGCAACATGCAACGCATGGTGTTTCGTTATCACACAGATCAAACGGTTCGTTAGGTCAGTGTCAAACACCAGGTCGCGTTTTCAAAGGCAAAAAGATGTCTGGTCACATGGGTTCTGTGCGCGTTACTACACAAAACCTTGAATTGGTTCGCGTTGACGCAGAACGTAACTTGTTGCTTGTTAAAGGCGCAGTTCCGGGTGCTATCAATGGCAACGTAATCATCAAACCAGCTGTTAAAGCTTAGTCCAGGAGATTTTGTGATGGAATTATCATTAAAAGACGCATCAGGTGCTCTTGAAGTATCTGAAGCAACTTTTGGACGTGAGTTTAATGAAGCGTTAGTACACCAAGTAGTAGTTGCCTATGCAGCTGGTGCTCGTCAAGGTACTCGTGCTCAGAAAACTCGCTCAGAAGTTAGCGGCGGTGGTGCAAAACCATGGCGTCAAAAAGGTACTGGCCGTGCACGTGCTGGTACTAGTCGTGGTCCAATTTGGCGTTCTGGTGGCGTAACATTCGCTGCTAAACCTCAAGACCACAGCCAAAAAGTTAACCGTAAAATGTATCGTGGTGCTATCGCTAGCATCCTATCTGAATTAGTTCGTCAAGAACGTCTAATTGTAGTGAATGATTTTTCGGTAGAAACACCTAAAACTAAAGACTTAGTTGCTAAGTTAAAAGGTTTAGAGCTTAAAGATGTATTGATTGTAACGAAAGAAGTTGACGAGAACTTGTTCTTATCAGCACGCAACTTGTACAAAGTTGACGTTCGTGACGTTGCAGCAATCGACCCTGTAAGTTTAGTTGGTTTCGAAAAAGTTTTAATTACTGCTGATGCAATTAAAGAAATTGAGGGGATACTAGCATGATAAACGAAGAACGTTTGTTGAAAGTGCTTTTAGCACCAAATATTTCTGAAAAAGCAACTGTAACTGCTGAAGCAAACAACACTGTTGTTTTCAAAGTAGCTACTGATGCAACTAAAGCTGAAGTTAAAGCGGCAGTTGAGAAGCTTTTCGACGTTTCTGTTGTAGGTGTTAATACACTTAATGTAAAGGGTAAAGTAAAACGTACTGGTCAAAAAATCGGTCGCCGTAGCGATTGGAAAAAAGCCTACGTAACTCTTGCAGAAGGTAGTGACATCGACTTCGTTGGCGCAGAGCAATAGGAGAGATAAAATGGCTATAGTAAAATGTAAACCTACTTCTCCGGGTCGTCGTCACCTAGTTAAAGTGGTAAACAAAGAGCTTCATAAAGGTAAGCCTTACGCTCCACTATTAGACACAAAGTCTAAGTCTGGTGGTCGTAACAATAATGGTCGCATTACGGTTCGTCACATTGGTGGTGGTCATAAGCAACATTATCGTATCGTTGACTTTAAACGTACTAAAGATGGCATTCCAGCCAAAATAGAACGTTTAGAATACGATCCAAACCGCAGTGCTAATATTGCATTGGTATTATACGCAGATGGTGAGCGTCGTTACATCTTAGCCCCTAAAGGTTTAAGTGCTGGCGATACAATCCAATCTGGTGTTGATGCTCCTATTAAAGCGGGTAATGCAATGCCATTACGTAACGCTCCATTAGGTAGTGTTGTTCACGCAATCGAACTTAAACCAGGTAAGGGCGCGCAAATTGCTCGTGCTGCTGGTACTTACGCACAATTAGTTGCTAAAGACGGTGCTTATGTCACTTTACGTCTTCGCTCTGGTGAAATGCGCAAAGTTGAAGCGGATTGTCGTGCTACTTTAGGTGAAATCGGCAATGCTGAACACATGCTTCGCTCTCTGGGCAAAGCTGGTGCTTCACGCTGGCGCGGTGTTCGCCCAACTGTTCGTGGTGTTGCCATGAACCCAGTTGACCATCCACACGGTGGTGGTGAAGGTAAAACATCTGGCGGTCGTCACCCGGTATCACCTTGGGGTGTACCAACTAAGGGTTACAAGACTCGTTCGAATAAGCGTACTGATAAATTTATCGTACGTCGTCGTACTAAGTAATTAGTGCATTAAACTAAATACTCTTAATTACCGATCTTAAGTTCGGTAATTAGAGTACTGATAATTAAGGAATCACCATGCCACGTTCCCTCAAGAAAGGTCCTTTTATTGACCTACACTTGTTGACGAAGGTAGAGAAAGCGGTGGAAAGCGGGAATAAAAAGCCAATTAAGACTTGGTCCCGTCGTTCAATGATCATCCCTACGATGATCGGATTGACCATAGCTGTCCATAATGGCCGTCAACACGTTCCTGTATTTGTAACCGAAGAAATGATCGGTCACAAATTAGGAGAATTTGCACCAACTCGTACTTATCGCGGTCATGTCGCTGATAAGAAAGTTAAGAAGTAAGGGGAAGTTAGATGGAAGCAATAGCTATACATAAATTTGCCCGCGGTTCTGCACAAAAAGCACGTTTAGTTGCGGATCAAATCCGTGGAGAACACGTCGAGAAAGCGCTTGAAATTTTAACTTACAGCAACAAGAAAGCTGCTGAATTAGTTAAAAAAGTACTTAACTCAGCGATTGCAAATGCAGAGCACAACGAAGGTGCAGACATTGATGAATTATTCATTAAAACCATTTTGGTTGATGATGGTCCAACAATGAAACGTATTAGACCTCGTGCGAAAGGCCGTGCCGATCGCATCATTAAGCGCACCAGTCACATTACTGTGATTGTGGCTGATCACTAGGAGAGAGTAGAATGGGACAAAAAGTACATCCTACCGGTATTCGTTTAGGGATCACTAAGCCTTTCGCGTCTACATGGTTTGCAAACACCAAAGATTTTGCTAGTAATTTAGACGGGGACCATAAGGTTCGCGAATATTTGAAAGAAAAGCTTAAGCGTGCATCATTATCGAAAGTAGTTATTGAGCGTCCAGCTAAATCTATCCGCGTAACAATTCATACGGCTCGTCCGGGTGTTGTTATCGGTAAGAAAGGCGAAGACGTTGAGAAATTACGTTTAGCAGTATCTAAAATTGCTGGTGTTCCTGCTCAAATCAACATCGCTGAAGTACGTAAGCCAGAAATGGATGCGCAGCTTGTTGCTGACAGTATTGCTAGTCAATTAGAACGTCGTGTTATGTTCCGTCGCGCTATGAAGCGTGCCGTTCAAAATGCTATGCGTTTAGGTGCTAAGGGTATCAAAGTTCAAGTTAGTGGTCGTTTAGGCGGCGCTGATATCGCACGTGCAGAATGGTATCGTGAAGGTCGTGTACCTTTACATACATTACGTGCTGATATTGACTACGCCATTGCGCGTGGTGACACAACTTATGGTGTTATTGGTATTAAAGTTTGGATCTTTAAAGGCGAAATCATTGGCAAAATGCCATTGGTAGCAGAGCAACCAGCTGCTAAGCCTAAAAGAAAAAACAACCGTAAATCGAAGTAAGAGGAATCAGTAATGTTACAACCAAAACGTACTAAATTCCGTAAGCAATTTAAATTACGTAACCGTGGCCTAGCCCAGGTTGGTAGTTCAGTTAGCTTCGGTACTTACGGTTTAAAATCGATTGAACGTGGTCGTATGACTGCTCGCCAAATTGAAGCCGCTCGTCGTGCCATGACTCGTCATGTTAAGCGTCAAGGTAAAATATGGATACGCGTTTTCCCTGATAAGCCAATTACTAAAAAACCTCTTGAGGTTCGTATGGGTAAAGGTAAAGGGTCAGTAGAATATTGGGTTTGCCAAATTCTTCCTGGTCGTGTTCTTTATGAAATGGAAGGTGTTTCAGAAGAATTAGCACGCGAAGCATTTGCTTTAGCTGCCGCTAAACTTCCGTTCAAAACTGCCTTCGTAACTAGGACGGTAATGTAATGAATGTTAGCGAACTTAAAGCAAAAAGCATTGAAGAGCTTAACGCTGAATTACTAGAGCTTTTACGCGAGCAGTTTAACTACCGCATGCAAGCAAGCACTGGTCAATTAGCACAAACTCATTTGCTAAGAATCGTACGTCGCAATATTGCACGTGTTAAGACTATCATAACTGAAAAGGCAGGTAAGTAATGAGCGAAGCCAAAATCCGCACAGTACAAGGCGTTGTCATCAGTAACAAAATGGATAAGTCTATCGTTGTAATGATCGAACGTCGCGTTAAGCACCCTATGTATGGTAAGTACATCACGCGTTCAACTAAGTTGAAAGCACATGATGAAACTAACGTATGTAATGAAGGTGATGTAGTAACAATTACAGAATGCGCACCAATTTCTAAGTCTAAGAACTGGAAATTAGTTGACGTAATCACTAAAGCTTAATTATTATCTTATAATTTAGTTTTAAAGTAAGTTACGTAAAAGCCCTTAACATTTATTTGTTAGGGGCTTTTTTATTGGTTAATTTTAATTGATGTTAATTTGATTTAGCTCACTCTTACAGGATTATTAACTAATGCTAAAATTAAGTATGATGTACTGTACTTAAAGTTTAGTGGTTAATTGGTCTTGGTAGCATGAAAACCAAATATAAAGCTGCATTTTTTATTTTACTTAGTGTGACAAAGTTAGTTTCGCAAATACTTTATTATTTGTTGCTGAAAATTTGCCGCCATATCATTATTTAGATGATAACAATAAACCAATTGGTTTTTTAGTTGAAACAATAGAAGCATTGTTTGACGTTGCTGACATTCAAATCATGCATTTTGCTAGAAGTTATAGAACAACGATTAATCAAACTAATGTTTTTATGTTTTCTTTATTGAAGACTCCTGAACGTGCAGAACACTTTCAATGGATTGGGCAAACGTATAAAGCCACAGCCTTTTTAGTCGGTTTAAAAGATCGATCTGAAGTCAGTTTAATCACTATTGATGATACTAAAAATCACATAGTTGGCACTATACGAGGCTACCATTCAGAAGAATATTTAAAAAAAACAGGCTTTGATAAAGAGATAAATTTATATTTATCTCTACGCTATGAACAAATGTGGAAGATGTTATTTAAAGGGCGCATTGATTTTATTCTGACAAATTTTATAGCTTTAGAGCAAGAAATTGAAAGTATTGGATTAAATACGGAAGATATAAAACCCTATCTCTTTTTTATAAACTAAAACCTCAATACCAGTATCTATAACTTGATACTTACAAATGAAGCGTCAACTCATGTTATAAGACTGACGCTACAACATACTTTCCCTGCAGTATTTAGATTACAGGAATCATTTCTCGACCAACTTTAGAGCCCCATAAAACCCTAATGTTTTCTCTTTCTTCGTCACTACTTTCTTGGGATTTCTTGTTTCTAAATACTTTATCTACAACCGCGTCCCATTCTTCTTCTTTTCTATCGAAGGTTGCCCAATTAGGGTATTCCGTCAGTAACATTAAGTTCCAATCATCAGGACTATTCCTATTGAAGCTTATTGCCTTATATGATGTTATCCAACCCTTTTTCTTAAATTCTTCATAAATTGGATAATAACCGCTGTTAAGGTTTTTTAAGTAATCTTCAAGTTTACCGTCATTTACTTTTATATATGATACCTCCCAGACAGTACCTAGAGTATAGGGTTTCTCGCCAGCTTGAACGGCAAAAGTAATCAGTATAATAACTATTGTTAAAAAGATATTTTTCATTTTATTTCCTTAAATTTAAATTAAAAAGAAAACAAGGAAAACAGACTACCCAAGACATAATTCCTTTTTTGACTGGTTAATTATTGTACAGTAAGCTGGATTAATCAAGAAAAGTAGATTTTATTAGGGCGGATGAGTTTTGGGGCGTTCTTCGTTTTACTGAATTTTAGCTCAACTTGCAATGATGTGCTCGCTATAGCCAAGGCATCATTCGTATCGGTTTTATGGATCTCGAAAAATCCTTTTATTTCTTTGCCCACAGTCCGTTAGGAAAGCCCCTATAATTCTACTGGAATTTTGGAGGTAAGTTTTATGCCATCTTCACTAATGACTGCACTATAAGCTAATATCTCAACTCCAAAATGCGCTGCCTCAGTTAAAAGTTCAGCGTATTTTGGATCAATATGTTTAGCCGGACTAACCACGGATATACCGGTATGTAAAACAGCGAATAAAAGCACTGCTCGTTGAGCCGACTGAGCAACTTCAATTAATTCACGTAAATGTTTTTGACCGCGTGTGGTAACTGCATCAGGAAAGTAGCCATGATCATTTTGCAATAAAGTACAGCTTTTTACTTCAACGTAGCAATTTACCTTGTCATCATCGGTTAGCAAAATATCAATTTTGCTATTTTCACTGCCGTACTTTACTTCACGCTTAAGCGTTTTATAACCACTTAATTCATCAATAATATGGTTGTTAATCGCTTCTTCGACTAATTGATTCGCGCGGATTGTATTCACGCAAATCATATGATTTTGTTTCGTTTGAGTTAACTCCCAACTGTATGGGTATTTACGTTTAGGGTTATCTGATGTGCTATACCAAATGGTATCATCAGGTTCAGCACAACCATGCATTGCACCTGTATTTGCCACGTGCATGGTAACCTCTGAATCATCATCAAGGATTACATCAGCTAGGAAGCGTTTGTAACGTCTAATTAAAGTGGCTCTTTTTAAATTAAGTTTCATTAAATGGCATGAGTGATAAATATTATTGAGTCTACGTTATGAAATATTCAATTGCTAGTTTCTAATAATATTACAGAAATTTTGTCTGAATTATAAATTACTTAAGTCCATAAAGACAATTTAGAATACAAAATAGGGTTTCACTCACGATAGATCATACGTGATGAATATAGGCTTATTTTACCTTATAGACGGATGTCAGGTAGTGCAAACCTCATATTAATGAAGACTGTACACTATTAAAGTATCTCCCTTACCCGTGGTTACGAGTAGATGCTTTCCATCGGGTGTAACATAGATTGAAGCCGCACCATTAAGTTCATCAGCCTTTTTTATTCCTTCGCTTTTCAAAACTGAAAACACTTTCAATGTACCATCATTGAGCTTTGCCAAGGTTACTACAGCATTATCTGATTCAGAGGCTACAAAGACGCGTTTTCCATCTGGAGACGTTGTTACATATCCTGCACCTCCAAAGCCACTAACATCATCATCAGAGTTACTTATCGATTGAATATATGAATATCTGCCTTGTTCGTTTCTAGTAAATACAACAATAGCGTTACCTCCTCCGCATGCTGCGTATAAATAGTTACCATTCGGTGATATTGCTAGTCCTTGAGGCGCAATCATATTTTTAATCCCATCTTTTTCATTTCTTAATGTCTGGCTATGCCCAAGAACACCATTTGCATCTCGATTAAAAATGGTTATGGCATTTTCATTGAACCCTGCAACTATTACTTGAGATTTATTCGGACTAAAAATGACGTTAACTGCGCCTCCTAATCCATACTCAGTGTTGTCTCTATCTCTGATTGCATGATTAAAAACGACATTACCGTTTTTATTTATATCGAAAATGGAAACTGCATTGCTCGCAACACTAGCTACAAATAATTGACTATTATCAGCGGTAATAGCTATATCGTAAGCACCTAGAAGCCCAAGTTTATCTTTTTCCTTCACCGATTTTTTATCACTAAAAACGTCCTCATAGGGCAGACCATCTCTTATCGCTTTTATAAATTGATAATTATCTTGTTCGTCTTGTTCGAATATTGCCACCGCACTATCATAATAGCTCACGACATAAATACGTCGGCCATCTGAAGATACGGCTAGAGATACTGCACCATCTAACCCATCAATTATTGAATTGTTTTTAAATACCTGACTAAAGGAAAGCTTAAAATCTGAATCGACATCAAAAATTGCCAACGAATTATCATCCCCACTGGCAATAAGTATTTTGCTGCCATCAGGTGTCAATTCAGCGACTCTTGCACCGCCCAGACCATCTACTCCTAATTTATTATCTTCAAGAACTTGTTTTTCTCGTATTGCCTCTTGAGTTGAATACGTTCTATGAGTAGGGATACAACCAGATGTTAGGCTAACAAAAAGCATAACTAAAATTGGAATAGATGAAATCAAGTGATCGTTTTTTCGATACTTTAGTTGCTTTAACATGATGCCCTATCTTGTTGTCTGAGTCTCATCTTCTAATACGACATAAGCAAGAATACGCTTGTATCGTTTGATCAACGTTGCAGGTTTTAAAGAAAGGCTTATGAAGATTAATTTTATAGAATTTAAAAAAGTTAATCTTAAGGCACAATGTTGCAATAACAAAGCTTAGTTAATAAAACTATCTAACCATTTTTGAGCATTTTTTGCATCGCTAAAAAAGTTGAATTGGATACTACAACTTTGGTAGATCCGTTGCAGTTGCATTTGTAATATGTCGGCAAACGGGCTATTAAGTATCACCGCAGCTATAGCAACCATGCCATTATCTACTCGATATTGTGTTGTTTCAATTAGTTTTTGCTCTGCATCGGGCGTAAAAACTCCATTACCTTTGAAAGAAATTAGTGAAGCCCATGGACTGTGACTCATTTTTTGAGTGATAAGTTTAATATCTTGATGGTACTGCTCGGTTACAATATCATTAAACGGACCTTGAGCATCAATTAATAAAATGTTGTTTTGCTGCTCAATAATATAACTTCCGTGTGCTGCATATTGCATGAGTAACTTTACCTTTAGTAATTATATTGGGTACTATTGATAGCAACTTTTAAATAGCTTGCCAAGTAAGCATATTTAAATTTCTTTGCAAGTTTTTATAAAACTTATTTTTCAGATAGTTACTACTGGTCGGTGCATTACACTTTGTTTAGGGAATTACTTCCACCCCAACTTTTCTTCAAAATCTTGATCTAACTGCTTAGCAAAGTCTTTAGCATGCATTGCAACTAGCTCTAATTTTTTATCTTCTTCACTGATGGGCTCAAATTCAGGCACCTTAACGGGATAGCCACTTTCATCAGTTGCCATAAAGGTAATGAAGCATCGATTAGTAATAACCGCGCCATCTTCTTTTGGATCGCGCGCTCGAACGACAACATATATGTGCATACTGCTTCGACCTGTATGGACAATTGAAGCGTTAACCGTAACCATTTGACCAACAAGAATAGGCCTAATAAAACGAATGCCATTAGCTGAAACGGTGACACTGTACCGCTTGCTCCATTTAGCAGCACAGGCATAGGATGCTTGATCTATCCATTTCATTACCATGCCACCGTGTACTTTTCCGCCGAAATTTACATCGGTTGGCTCTGCCAGAAAACAAAACTCAACAGAGTTGTTATCACGCTTACTCATATTTATAGCCCTACTTTTTATTCTATTGATATTATTATAGACAAGATCAATAGCTTAGCTAATATTTGTATTTATATGGTAATTCTTAGGCTTGTGAGAATAAAATTGTTATCATGGGAGCTATTCCTCATTACGTTATTTTTATGTCTGCATTAGTTTCCTTGCCCATTGAGGCGATTAAAACACAATTTTGTCAAACACTATCTCAACACAGTACTGTTGTTTTATCGGCACCGCCTGGAGCAGGTAAATCAACATGTTTACCTTTGTGGTTACTTAATCTTGAATCGCTTTCAGGGCAGAAAATATACTTACTGCAACCACGTCGGTTAGCCGTCAAAAACATTGCGACTTATTTGGCTAGTCAGCTCAATGAAGCCGTAGGTGAAACGGTAGGTTATCGTCTTCGTAACGAAGCTAAAGTGTCGAAAAATACGCGTTTAGAAGTAATCACCGAAGGTATTTTAACGCAAATCATTCAGCATGATGCAGAGCTTAGTGGCTGCGCTTTGGTTGTTTTTGATGAGTTTCACGAGCGTAGTTTGCATGGTGACTTGGCCTTTGCACTAACGCGCGATGTTCAACAAGCTTTGCGTGACGATTTAAAAATATTATTAATGTCAGCAACGTTAGACATTAATAATGTCACCAGCGCGCTACCTGATGCTAAAGCGCTTGCTAGCGAAGGGCGTTGTTTTGAGGTGGAACTTATTTACAACCAACCAGTTAATAATAAACGATGGCGTGATCATGCGCTTAACGTGATTAGGCATCAAGTGAGTGAGCATCAGGGATCTATTTTAGTTTTTTTGCCCGGTGTCGCAGATATTCGATTTATTGCTCAAGCGTTAACTGATGCAACGCCAAAAGATTTACTACTTTGTCCATTATTTGGTGATTTAACTTTAAAGCAGCAACAGCAAGCCATAGCGCCTTGTCAGCAAGGTCTGAGAAAACTAGTCTTAGCAACCAATATTGCCGAAACCTCATTAACCATTGAAGGGGTTAACTTAGTTATTGATTGCGGTTTAGAGAAGATTGCCATTTACGATAGCGCCAGTTTGATGAATAAGCTAGAACAAAAGCAAATTGCTAAAGCTTCGGCAGTGCAAAGGGCAGGAAGAGCTGGACGCTTGATGGCAGGTAAATGTATTCGTTTATATACAAAAGATGAATTTGAACGCCGCCCAGAACAAAGCACAAATGATATTGCTCAGGCTGACTTGCTACCCACTTTAATAGAAGCAGCACGTTGGGGGGTGAATACTTTAGCCGATTTACCTATGTTAGAGCTACCTTCAAATATTAAAGAGCAGCAAGCTTGGCAAGAATTACAAAGCTTAGCCATTGTTGATAAACAAAATAAGCTCACCAAACATGGGCAACAGGTCGCTCAGTTTTCTTGTCACCCAAGATTTGCTCATATGATCATCTCAGCACAGACTATTTCGATAGAAATGCAGGGAGATAAGCTGACCTTTTTAGCCTGTGTTTTAGCGGCACTATTGGAGGAACGTGATATTTTACCTGCAGCACAAAGTCGATTTGATTGTGATATCACTTATAGAGTAAGCAGATTAATTTCACAATGGCGTAGGCCGCATGGCGTGTTGGCTAATATAGTAAAACAAGTTAAAAGTTTAGCTCAAAGGTTAAAGTTAACTCGTCTTGATTCCATAGCCGCAAGAGCTTTACCTCTGGAATGTATTGGCTTATTACTCGCCTATGCTTACCCTGAGCGAGTGGCCAAAGCGCGTGGCTCATCAGGAGACTTTATTTGTGCTAATGGCAAAGGAGTGTCACTTGATGAGCAAGATGCATTAGCGGGTGAACGCTTTTTGGTGATAGCTGATTTAATGCAATCTAGCGGTGTACTTAAGGTTAGGTTAGCGGCAAGTATTGGTTTATTACAAATAGAACAAGTCTTTGCAGAGCAAATTACAGAACATGAAGTCGCCGTATATAATGAAGCCAATGGTAAAATTATTGCGCGTTCACAAACCAAGTTAGCGGCATTAGTTTTACAAGAAACAATTAATAAAAACACCTTGTCGACAGAAAATATTTCGAAAATGTGGTGTGATTTAATCACACGAAAAGGGCTAAGCTTTCTTAATTGGCAAGACAGAGATCTTGCCTTAAAAGCTCGTTGGCAATGGTTAACAATATTTTTTCCACACTATAAGTTAACCGGCATTAGTGATGCCGCCTTGCTTGCTAACTTAAGCGTTTGGTTTTCTCCTTTTGTTGGCGAAATAAAATCGATGAATAAGCTCGCGAAATTAGATTTATCAGCAATGTTATTGTCACAGCTCGATTACCAACAACAGCAAATATTAAAGCAAGCTGCACCAAGTGTTTATATTGGTCCAACTGGTCGTCATTGCCCGATTACTTATTCAACAGAAAAATCACCGAAAGTGTCAATGCCAATGCAAGAATTGTATGGGTCAACACAAACCCCAAGTGTTGGCTGTATTTCAGGCGTAAATGAAGTTCAGCAAGGCATTCCATTATTATTAGAGTTATTATCGCCAGCGCGAAGACCTATTCAAGTAACGCAAGATTTAGCGCAGTTTTGGCAGGGCAGTTATAAAGCGGTACAAAAGGATATGAAATCAAACTATCCGAGACATTTTTGGCCTGATGATCCTGAAAATGCTGAGCCAACTAATAAAACCAAGCGCCACTTGAAAAATCAAAGTTAGGATTGTATAAATTAATGTCCCAGAAAAAAGTAAATAATAAAGAAGTGAAGTCTGCTCAAAAAATGCCTACTCAAAAAAAAGCAGAGCAGACAGATCAAAAGCAATTAAAAACATGGCCTCGCAGAATCGCTATCACCAGTGCTAAGGTTTTTGTCGCGCTTATTTTTACATTATTCCTTTTTACAATTTACCTTGATGCTAAAGTTCAAAAAACATTTGAAGGGCAACGTTGGCAAGTTCCGGCACAAATTTATGGTCAAATAGAAAGCTTAAAAGTAGGAGGAACACTTGAACTTAAACGGTTAGAACAATCGCTTGAATTAAATGGTTATCAAAAAGTAGCAACAGTGCATGCTCCAGGGGAATATGCTCAAACAACTGGTAGTATGATTATTTATCGTCGTTCATTTGATTTTCCACAATCAAAAGTTGCTAATTCAACTAGTGCAACTCTGTTGACTATAAACGTTTTAGCAGGAAAAGTTAGTCAACTTTTTAGCGATGATATTCCGGTGGAAGAGCTGCAATTAGAGCCAATACTACTCGCTCGATTAGTACCTGATAATAAGGAAGACAGAGTCTTAATAGCATTAGAAAATGTGCCAGCGGCGTTGCTAAACACCTTGTTATTAATTGAAGATCGAAATTTTTATCATCATCGAGGCATTTCTCCTTTAGGCATATTGCGCGCTTTATACAGCAACATACTGGCAGGTCGCACTGTACAAGGTGGTAGCACGCTTACTCAGCAATTAGTTAAGAATATGTTTTTAACTAGAGATCGCACCCTTACTCGCAAAATTAAAGAAGCTATCATGGCGCTCATTATTGAAGTGCGTTATAGCAAAGACCAACTGCTTGAAGCATACATTAATGAAGTCTATTTAGGGCAGCATTATGCCAATGGTGTCTATGGTTTCGGTCTAGCATCTAAGTTTTATTTTGGTAAAAGAGTAACCGAGCTAAGCAATGCACAAGTTGCTCTGTTGGTAGCACAAATTAAAGGGCCTAGTTATTATGACCCTTGGCGACATCCAGTTAGAGCCAAAGAGCGTCGTGATTTAGTTATACGATTAATGTTTGAGCAAAACCTTTTATCAGTGGAAGAGTTTCAACAAGCAGTAAACTCATCATTATCAATCCGAAACCACAGGCGCTTTAAAGTACAACAGTATCCGGCTTATTTGCAATTAGTAAAGCAAGAATTAAATCGTCATTTAACCGCCGCTCAACAGAAAATGGGCATACGGGTGTTTACTGGGTTTTCACACCTTTCTCAGCAGTTTCTTGAACAAACGGTTGCTAGTCAGTTACCCCAATTAGAGCAAAAAAATCAACAGAAAAACTTACAAGTAGCCATGGTAGTTACTGATATAGAAAGTGCAGAAGTTAGGGCGTTGATTGGCGATAGACAAAGCGGTTACGCGGGTTTTAATAGGGCACTAAATGCTAAACGTCCAGTAGGGTCTTTAATCAAGCCAGCTATATATTTGGCCGCAATAGAACGTTTCGAACAGTTTAATTTTGCGACACAACTTGCAGATAAACCCATTAAGTTGTCAAGCGACGGAAATGACAGTAAATATGGCAAAACATGGCAGCCTAAAAATTATGATGGTAAGTATCGACAGCAAGTTCCCCTCATTGATGGTTTAGTTAAATCACTCAATATTCCCACCGTTAATTTAGGTATGACGTTGGGATTAGAAAATGTTGCCAATGCCATTTATTTACTTGGTTATGAAAAAGACATTGTTATACGTCCATCATTGTTGCTTGGCGCAATTAATATGTCGCCTTGGCAAATTAACCAAATGTATTTACCATTCGCAAATCAAGGTTATGCTGCACAGGCACACGGCATCAACCTAATATCAACCAATAAAGGTGAAACTCTGTGGCAATTTGAAGCGACTAAAGTGCAAGTGGTTTCAACTAATGCTGCTTATTTGATGGATTATGCATTAACAGAAGTTACTAAAACGGGTACGGCTAAATCACTTTCTTGGCGTCTAAAAGATAAAGAAGTAGCAGGGAAAACAGGCACTAGCAATGATTTACGTGATAGTTGGTTTGTTGGTTATGATAACAAGCACCTAATTACCACATGGTTAGGAAAAGATAACAACACACCAGCAGGATTAACTGGTAGTAGTGGCGCTTTGTTACTGTTTTCAGATTTTATTAAGAAGCAGGATGTTGTCAACAAAAAGCGGATTAAACCAACAGCTATTGCGATGACTTTATTTGAACAAAAGTCAGGGCATGCAGTCACTTCACAATGTGATAATGTTATCAGTTACCCTGCAATTTCTTCAGGAATAGTTGTACAAAAAAGTTGTTTGAAAGAGAAAGCGGATGAACGTTTTTGGTTTGAAAAATTGTTTGGTGATTAATTAGAGTGAAATATAAAAGAGTTAAACCGAGCACTTTTTACTACGAAATAAAGTGCTCTTGTTTAATAAGTCATACTAACTACCTTTAAGTGGTGACTTTACTCGATGTTATTCGGTGAAAGTTACACTTAATTTTGCTGTAGCTGCAGTATCAATAATACTAACATTACCTATGCTTTTTTGTAATTTTGCTGCCGTTCTACTTGCACCATGATTTTCGGCAAAGCTAATAATATCATCACCATTACACATTACTTTTAAAGCAACAGTCTTATTTTTTAAGTTATACGATTTAGTGGCGTTATTTAACTTATGAACTTTATCACTCATCGCTGCTTTACATACATCAACTAATGCTGTTTTCATATAAGGGCTCATTGTCGCTTGGCTAGGTAAGCTAAATGCAAGTGCAGGAACAGCAGTAGCTAAAGCGATAAGTGTAGTTTTAAATGTTGTCATGGTATTCTCCAAAATGGTTAAGTTGCGAAAGCTGTTTTGCCTCGCTCATATTAATAGTGCGCTATTTCTGGTAAAAAGTTGTTAACGTTTACCACTTGGATGTAACCAAAAAAGAGTGAAATGCATATCGAGTTTTAACTAAGTTATTGATTATTTATTCGTTGTTGAAAATATAGACAAGCAAATGTTACTGAACTTTTACATTTGTACATCGTTAGACATACGAAAAAGAGTGTAGATGTATTTTACCGTAAGATGAAATAGTCAATGGAGTAAAGTTTTTTTGATGTGGAGCAATAAAATAACTGTTTTTATATACAGTTTTGTAAGTTATTATGATATTGTTTACTAATAAAGGTAAATTTTAATTTTAATTTTAGCTTTCTTTTAACATGACTAAGGAAAAATAATGGCAGTTGAAAGTCGATTCGTCGTCATTAGACACGGGGTGGAGGCAAAGACATTTATGGATAAGAAATCAGCAGATGAATATGACAAAATGTTGGATATGGCTGATAACTTGATTGATGTATTTGCAAAATCACCAATTGAACTCAGTGATAGTGCAAGTGAAGAATTAAGTATTTATTTAGCTCAGCATCGTGATGAAGTCTTAATTGCCTTACTTGCGAAAAAAGCACCAAATAAAACACCGGCAAAAAAAGCAGTTAAAAAAGCAACTCTAAAAGAAGCTGAGCCAAGGCCAGCTAAGTTAAGTGCAGCCAGCTAAGTTTTTTGCATTAAGTAAATAGAGCATAATGATTGATTACCAAGTTTTACGCAGTCGTCGTAAAACCCTTTCTTTACAAGTGAGATTTGGGCAAGTTTTTGTTCGTGCCCCTTTGTATTTGGATGAACAGTTTATTAACTCCTTTATTAAAAAAAAGGAGGCTTGGTTACAAGCTAAAATAATAGAGCAAAATCAAACAACCAATCTTTGCTGTGACTTTACTCAAGGCTCTAAGCTCTTTTTATTTGGACGACTTGTTTCACTCAATATTGTTTTTACTAGCTCAGTGAAAAAAACAACTGTTTACTTATCACCATTGATTGAGGATAAGCAAAAACTCGTTGTTGATTTTCCAACCAGCTCTCTGCAGAAGCTAGCCGATAAATCAAAATTGATAATTGCAGTTAAAAAGCGTATTGAAAGCTATTTAAAAGAGCAAGCTCAGCATATTATTCAGCCGAGAGTTGAACATTACGCTCAGTTAACTCAATTAATGCCAACGGCAATCAAAATTAGGCAATATCGTGCTCGGTGGGGTAGTTGCAATAACAGAGGCGAACTAAGCTTTAATTATCTATTAATGATGCTACCAATGAATGTTATTGATTATGTTATTGTTCACGAGTTGTGTCATCTACGTCATTTAAATCATTCTAAACACTTTTGGCAACTTGTTGCTCAACACTTTCCCGATTTTATCGAAGCCAAACAATGGATAAAGAGCAATCAATCAGCACTGCATTGGCGTGCACCAGAACAATAATAATTATTTAGCTCAGCTTGGTTTTATAAAAACAAAATTGAAGGATCTTTTGTCCGCAAATTTACGCAGATTAGCGCCAATTAGAGCATTTCACTATTTTCCCTTTAGTGTGTTTAATCTGTGAAAATCTGCGTAAATTCGCGGAAACAGTTTTTGTGTCCAATCTCTAATACCTGATTAGTTACAAACCGCTACAATTTGTTAACTAATCATTGCAACTCGGCATCCCCGTTTTCGTTAATATAATCTCAAGTTAAATTAATGGCATGAAATTAGCTTTAATATTGAAAAAATTCAATTGTTTGACGCGCTTATGTGCCAATCACCCAAATGATTTTAGGGGATAGTTATGAGATTAAGTATGTACAGCTTGAAAATGACATTTATTTATATTGTTTCCACACTGCTTTCTTTTGCCAGTGTCTATTTAGTATTAGGTAGTTAATTGCCGTTCTAATTCATTTAAGGTAAATATTCTCCATTTATCTTAAAAGGAATTTATATTCATTATTTAAGGGCAATAGGCATAACCTATAACTTTTTATTCTGTTTTGAGAGTGCCAATAAAGGTTGACACTAAAGCACAAATCAGGCATTTTATCTGACATGAATTTTACTACTAGCCATAATACCATTATTACAACCACCACCCGAATTGGGATGGCGGTCGCAGGCTAACGTGTAAAAAATAACAATTTTATCGAAGCCCGTGACCTGAAAAGGTTACGGGCTTTTTTTTTGCAAAAAAACTGTTTTCAAGAAAGGAAAAAACAATGCGTGTACTTAAATTTGGTGGTTCATCATTAGCTTCAGCTGAACGTTTTCGTCAAGTTGCTGACATCATCAAAGATAAAAGCCAATCTTCAAAAGTTGCAGTGGTTGTTTCTGCGCCTCAAGGTGTTACTAACCATTTAGTCGCTATGGCTGAAAATATTAGTGATGAAGCAAAGCTTAGTACCGATCTCGGACACTTTAAACGCGCAATCAGCACCATTATTGACGACTTGTCAGCAAGCCTAACAGAGTTTAACTCCCAACACTGTGAACAAGCATTAACCAACTATGAGCACCAACTTCAGCGTTATATGCAAGGCGCAATGATGTTAACTTATTGCCCTGACCATATTCGTGCTCGTGTTATTAGTACCGGTGAACGGTTAAGTGTTGCCATCCTTGATTCAGTTTTACAATCTTCTGGTTTACAAGTTTCATTATTATCACCAGAGAAGTTTCTTTTCACCAATGACTCATCATTAAATGCGGTTGCAGACTTGGTTTTATCTAAGGATAAGTTTTCTACCGAGTATGAAAAGCTCAATCAAGTTTCACTGATGCCAGGTTTTATTGGTATGAGTGTGGCTAAAGATGGAGGCGAGGGAAAAATAACAACTTTAGGTCGTAATGGCTCTGATTATTCAGCCGCCGTTTTAGCTGTTTGTATGCAGGCCGATTGCTGTGAAATTTGGACTGATGTGGATGGCGTTTACAATGCTGATCCTCGCATGATTAAAGAAGCCAAGTTACTTGATTATTTATCTTACCAAGAGGCAATGGAATTATCTTATTTTGGCGCCAGCGTATTACATCCTAAAACTATTGGTCCAATTGCTCAGTATCATATTCCTTGTTTGATCAAAAACACCAGTAACCCTGTTGCTCCGGGTACGTTAATTTCGAATGAAAATGATCAGAAAAAGTGTGTAAAAGCGATATCAAATCTTGATGACTTAACCATGGTTAATGTTTCAGGTCCAGGTATGAAAGGCATGGTTGGTATGGCAAGCCGTGTATTTGCAACCATGAGTCGTGAAAGTATTTCGTTAGTTTTAATTAGCCAGTCTTCAAGTGAATATTGTATTAGTTTTTGTATCTATTCTGCTGATGCACAACAAGCAGAAGAAAGCTTAAAAGAAGAATTTGAGTTAGAGTTACTTAACGGATTACTTGAACCCGTAGAACTCAAAGGTAAATTATCAATTGTTTCGCTAGTAGGTGATGGCATGCATCATCAACGTGGCGTGGCAGCAAAATTTTTTAGTTCATTAGAGCAAGCACGGGTGAATGTAATTGCTATTGCACAAGATTCATCAGAACGTAGTATTTCAGTTGTTATTGAGCAAAGAAAATGTACCGCAGCGATGAAAGTTAGCCATCAAAACTTTTTCTCACATAAACCGACAATAGATGTGTTTTTAGTCGGTTGTGGCGTTGTCGGTAGCGAGTTAATAGCTCAAGTTTCTCGTCAACAAGCTAGCTTAAAGGAGCAAAATATTGCTCTAAAGGTTTATGGTATTGCTAACTCTAAAGGCATGATTTTCGACAACGAAGGTATTGATTTAGATAACTGGCAAGCAGTGATGGCTCAAGGTGCTGATAATAAGCAAGCAGTAGAAGTTAGTGCTGAAAATATTAAAGCATTTGTTAGTGACAACCATTTAATTAACCCAGTATTGGTTGACTCTACTTCAAATGAAGCCCTGGCAATGAGCTATGTAGATTACCTAGCAGAAGGTTTTCACGTTGTTACGCCAAACAAAAAAGCCAATACTGATTCATGGCAGTATTATCAAGAATTACGCATCACAGCTCAAAAAACTAATCGCCGATTTTTATACGAAACAACCGTTGGTGCAGGTCTACCTGTAATTGATACCTTGCAAAACCTGATTAAAGCAGGTGATGAATTAGTACGCTTTGAAGGTATTCTTTCAGGCTCATTATCTTATATGTTTGGTAAGTTAGATGAAGGGATGTCCGTATCACAAGCAACTGGTATTGCCAAAGATAATGGTTTTACCGAGCCAGATCCTCGTGATGATTTAAGTGGCATGGATGTAGCCCGAAAATTATTAATTATGGCGCGTGAAGCTGGCATGCAATTAGAAATGTCAGATATTGAGATTGAACCTGTTTTACCTTCAGATTTCGATTCGTCAGGTGATGTAGCAACCTTTATGGCTAACTTACCAAAAATAGATGCTGAATTTGCTCAACGCGTAAGTGATGCAAAAGCCGAAGGCAAAGTTTTACGTTACATTGGTAACATTGTTGACGGTAAGTGTAAGGTAGCTATTGAAGCTGTTGGTCAAGAGCATCCACTTTATAGCATAAAAGATGGCGAGAATGCCTTAGCCATTCATAGCCGTTATTACCAACCATTGCCATTTGTATTACGTGGTTATGGTGCAGGTGCAGCCGTAACAGCTGCGGGCGTGTTTGGTGATATTTTGAGAACTTTAGCATGGGAGCAACAGCACTAATGTCTGTTTCAACCTCTTCTTCAGAGAAGGTCTCTGTATTTGCTCCCGCCTCTATTGGCAATTTGAGTGTTGGTTTTGATGTTTTAGGCCTTGCGGTTAAACCCATAGATGGCACTTTATTAGGTGATGTCGTCACTGTGAAAGCAGCACTCGAAAATGCAGAGCAAGACAGCTTGGTTGTTGTCGGTGCTTTTGCTGACAAACTGCCAAAAGCGAAAGAAGATAATATTGTTTGGTCATGTTTGCAATTGTTTAACCAAGCCTTAATTGCACTAAACAAAACAGTCGTACCAGTGCAAATGATTCTAGACAAAAAAATGCCTGTGGGCAGTGGTTTAGGCTCTAGTGCTTGTTCAGTTGTTGCAGCGCTTGTGGGTTTGAATGCGTATTATGCTAAATACAAGAGCTTTAGTTTTGATGAAAAAACCTTACTGAAAATGACGGGTCAAATGGAAGCCCAAATAAGCGGTAGTTTACATTACGACAATGTAGCTCCTTGTTATTTAGGCGGTCTACAGTTGATGGTACCGGATAGCGAAGTGATTAGTCGGTTATTACCCGGTTTTAATGACTGTTATTACGTAATGGCATATCCAGGCATTGAAGTATCAACCAAAGCAGCACGTGATGTACTACCAACAAGTTATAGCCGAGCTGATGTGATAAACTATGGTCAAAATTTAGCAACCTTTGTTGATGCTTGTCACAGACAAGATAAGTCACAAGCTTTTTCTGTGTTAACCGATGTTGTAGCAGAGCCCTACAGAACTAATTTATTACCAAAATACCAACAAGCCCATGATTATTTAATGGCACAAGGCGCACTTGCTGCAGGTATTTCTGGTTCGGGTCCGACCTTATTTTGTATATGTGATAACGAACAGCAAGCACAAGGTTTTGCCCTATGGCTAAAAGAGAATTATTTACAAACAGCACTTGGTTTTGTTCATGTTTGCCAAGTTGATGACGCTGGCGCAGTAGAGATAAAAATGTAAGTTGGGCTTTAGTCTGACAATGTCCCATTAAAGTACGATCTACAAGTGAACAAGCATTTTTTGTAGATTGTCCTCTAGGCAAACAAAATTATTAGGAAAAGAAAGTGAAATTTTATAATTTAAAAGAGAATGACGAGCAGGTAAGTTTTGCGCAAGCAGTTAAACAAGGTTTAGGTAAAAACCAAGGTTTGTTTTTTCCTGAAACTATGCCTAAGTTTGACAATATTGATGAACTTTTAGCGCTGCCTTTAGTTGAACGTAGTGTAAAAATATTACATCCTTTTGTTGAAGAAGATCTGAACGAGCTAGAATTAACTGAAATCGTAACAGACGCTTTTAACTTCCCTGCCGTATTACAGCCTATTAGCAACGATCGTGCTATTTTAGAATTATTTCATGGACCAACGTTAGCGTTTAAAGATTTTGGTGCGCGTTTTATGGCTAAATGTTTACAAGCATTTGTTGCTAAAGATGCCAAGGCTAGCGGCCAGAAGAAGCCATTAACTATTTTAACCGCAACTTCTGGTGACACTGGTGCTGCGGTTGCTCATGCCTTTCATGGTATAGACAATATTCGCGTAGTTATCATGTATCCCAAAGGTAAAATATCGTTATTACAAGAGAAAATGTTTACTACTTTAGGCGGAAATATTGAAACTCTTATGGTTGAGGGGGATTTTGATGATTGCCAAACGTTAGTTAAAAAATCATTTGATGATAAAGAACTTGCTACAACTATTGGTTTGAACTCAGCCAATTCAATTAATATTAGCCGCTTATTGGCACAAATCTGTTATTACTTTGAAGCAGTAGCACAATTATCTCGCGCTAAAACAGATTTAGGTGACATTGTTTTTTCTATCCCATCGGGTAATTTTGGTAACTTAACCGCAGGTTTGTTTGCTAAAGCGATGGGTTTACCTATTAAGCGCTTTATTGCGGCCACTAACTTAAATGATACTGTGCCGCGCTATCTAGAAACAGGCGAGTGGACGCCAAATAAAACGGTTGCGACTATTTCAAATGCGATGGATGTGAGTAATCCTAATAACTGGCCTCGAGTTGAACATATGCTTAAATCAGGTATTGTTGAAAATGGTTGTGTTAGCTCTGTTTCTATTGATGAAGAGCAAACACAATCTACTGTTATTGGTTTAAGTAAGTTGGGATATATCAGTGAACCACATGCAGCAGTTGCCTATAAAGCATTACAATACAGCGCAGCAGAAGGTGAGTTTGGTGTTTTCTTAGGTACTGCGCATCCTGCTAAATTTAAAGATATTGTTGAAAGCATTTTAGGTCAGCCGTTAGGTTTACCTAAAGAGTTAGCGGATTGTGCAGGTGAGCCAATTTTATCGACAGACTTGGCTGCTGACTTTAGCGCACTGCGTGCTTATTTATTAGCTTAATAGATATTTCACCATAGAGGATAAAGAGGCGTTGAGGTAACAGTTTTCTTTATCCTTAATCTGTGTATATCTGCGAAAATTCGCGGGTGAGAGATCTTCTTTTGCCCACAGATTTACGCAGATGATCGCAGATAAAAGACTATTCCTTCTACTCTCTATTCAAGTGAGTTATTTAACGCTAAACTGACAGACATAATATAGCACCACTTATTCAAAGAGTTCATTTTGATAAAATCCTCTTGGCAAACACTCATTAATGATGAGCAAAGCAAACCATACTTTCAGTCATTAATAGGTGAAATTAATCAACAACGTGTAGATGGTATAACTATTTTACCACCAGAAAATGATGTTTTTAATGCTTTTAACAGCGTTGAACTCGAAGATGTTAAAGTGGTGGTTTTAGGGCAAGATCCTTATCACGGCCTTGGTAATGATAATATTCCGCAAGCCCATGGTTTAGCTTTTTCTGTTCAAAAAGGCATAAAAATTCCACCGTCATTAGTTAATATATACAAAGAATTAACTAACGATATTGACGGTTTTGTCTCGCCAAGTCATGGTAATTTAACTGCGTGGGCAGAGCAGGGGGTTTTATTATTAAATACCGTGTTAACCGTGCAACAAGGGCAAGCACATTCCCACGCTAAATTAGGTTGGGAAACGTTTACCGATAATATAATAGGGCAAATCAATCAACATAATGATGGCTGTGTTTTTATTTTATGGGGCGCACATGCACAAAAGAAAGGTCGCAACATAGATAATATAAAACACCTAATACTAAGCGGTCCACACCCTTCTCCTTTGTCTGTCTATCGAGGGTTTTATGGTAGCAAACCTTTTTCAAAAGCGAATGCTTGGTTAGTTAATCATGATAAGCCAGCGATAAACTGGCGCTTAAATAACCATGAGTGATCAAGATCTTGGTTTTGGTGCGGATGATTATCAAATCGCTGTCTATATTGCTAACCGACCGCCAATTTATGAGTATCAACAGTTAGCTCAATTAACCGCGCTAACCTCAGGCGAAATTGCTCATATCGGTCAGCATTGTGGTAATGGTTGGCGAAAGGTTTTTAATGTATATGCAAAATTATTGTATGCATTAGATAAGCAGCAATTTAACTTTGCTAAATTGGCGCCAACATGGCAACAATATCGAGATAGCTTTTTATTACAACCTTATTCCAATACAGCTCTGTTGTTTAGCGCGCCAATTTTAAGCGCTAAAAAACAACGTTCAAATAAAGGAGTAATTCATATTATTATGGGTAAAATTTATGCCAAGTCCCTAATTAATAATAAAATATTAACAGTTGAACTTAATTGGCTTGATCATGAATTTGCCATTAACCAAGAACAACAAGTTATTGTTTGTCCTTATTTTGATTATCGCCAGTTGTCCAATGCAAAAATTGACAAATTGGCTGGATTAATAGCGAGCTTTCATTAATATGATTTTTCGTATACTCATGCTAATTACATTATTACTAGTATCCTGTTTTACACAGGCAGACACGATAAAACCCTTTACAAGCGATGGTTGTAGTGCTTTTCCTGATGGAACTTTTGAGCAGGAAAGTTTATGGCTAAAATGCTGCCAGCGTCATGATTTTGATTATTGGCAAGGTGGAACATATCAACAACGGTTGGCATCTGATAACCGATTGGAAATGTGTGTGTCACAAGTCGGTGAACCAACTATAGCAGCACTAATGCTAGCAGGAGTACGCGTTGGCGGAACACCTTATCTGCCAACTAGTTTTAGGTGGGGTTATGGTTGGAGTTACCCTAGGCTTTATGGGGTTTTGTCCGCAGAAGAATTAAATCAAGTAACAAGGCTTTCAGCTCACTTACGTTTTACTAAAAATTAATCATTAAAATAAATAATCATTTCTGCCGCTTCGCAGTGGCAATCATGCCCGCATAAAATACAGTCATAGCCTTGTTTGCTTTCTTCATTCCATTTATCTGGATGGGACTTTATTAGTTTTCCACCACAGTGAGTAAAATAAGCGACAGCACTATTATTTGGGCTTTGTTTCCATAAGTGAGCAACACCTGCTTGCGCACCTTGCTGCTTTGCGGCCTCAATTGAAAGTTGTAATAGCTTTTTACCAACGCCTAGGCCTCGATAACTTTCATCAACCGTATTGCACTTGAAGTAACAGCATTTATCCTTAGGCGCCATCCACAAGTCTGGGCTGCACCATTGATCTGCTTGCCAATGCTCAGCGGAAAAAGTTATGCGAAAGCCAATAAGTTTTTCTTCAGCTGCTATATCAGAGCTATCCTTGAACAGCGCTACATAAGCACAGTTAACATTATTACTAGTGCCGCGAGCAGTCCAATTAGCAATGCTTTCATCATTAAGATAACCATCACCGTGCACTTCATTAGCAAGCTTTATTACTTGCTTGAAGTATTTTTGGGTGAGTTTTTCATAAGTCACGTTAGTCATAGGTTTTACAACAATGCCATACTTCTACTTAAACTGGTAATAAAACCGTTAGGCGAAGTGATCGTTATGGTGAGTATTGCTGTTTGAGCTTCATTGCCAGCGTCTTGAACTACAAAAAAGTTCATTTGGCTAAAGCCTTCTTGGTTATTATTACCAACAGTAAAGTTAGTTTGTCCAAGTAAACTGCCAGCGCTTAGAGAAACCGCCACTGCAGTGCCAAGCGGCATGGTTTGGTTCGGCGTAGCAGTGTCAGCGAAGTAAAAATTAAATTCTTGGCTATCACCATTTTCAACATCATTAAGATTAGCACTATCACCAGTTAAAGAATTTTGATAAACAATACTCCCATCAGCATTTGTTAGAATAAATTCTGCACCAGAGCTAGCCATAACTAATCTAATTGCCTTTCTAACATGAGTATTACGCATAGCTTTATCAGCGCAGTTAGCGCCTTGACACTGTGGACCATTAAATAAACTGTCAGCATTGCTAAAGGCACCATCATTATTGAAATCAATAAAGGTTTCACCGCTGTCATAAATACTATTTTCGTTATCATCTCGCCATGCTTCAGACATATCTAAAAAGCCACTTGCTTGTGCAGGATAATTATCAAAACCAGAGTCGACATTGAAATTGTTGCTATCGCCAATATCAAGGATAGGATCACCATCGGCATCATCAAAAATATTATTGCCGTTAGTATCAAAGAACGTTTCATGACCTAAGGCTGTTGCTAAAATAGTTATACGATGATCAGCAACTCTTGGCTCTGTACTTGTCCAGGCAACAGAGCAATTGCCATTAATAGTAGAGCAGCTAGCTTCTATAGTTCCGCCTTCCGTGGTGAAGTTAATCGTAGTGCCATCAGGAACAGGGTTATGGAAATTATCTGATAACCATGCGGTAACAATTGATTTAGCACCATTAACATTGTGCGCTTCAGGATTCAAAATACTAGCAGAAAGTGTCATTGAGCGTTGTTCAGGCAAACCCGTGTTTATAGATAATAAATCTGATTGGCTTTGTACTTCTACAGGCTCACCGTTGAAATCCATAGTAGCAGAAGCTGTTACTCTCACAGCCGTAGGTACGGTTCCTGCTGAAACTTGTGTGGTAATTAGCCCTTGGCTGTTAGTAATTCCAGACGCTCTGCTTAGGCTGATACCGCCAACGGTCGTGCTTAAGGTGAAGTTGACTTCTTGTTGAGCTAACACATTACCTAACTGACTTTTTACTTTAAAGGTTAATGTTGATGTTTCTTGCTTATTTTGACCGCCAGTACCTTTAAGTACTATTGAGTTTGGCTCTGCGGAGATAAATTCTATTGAACCTAATTGTTCACCACTTATGGTAATAACTTCGTTAGCCGTACTGGTTATATTATTGACGGCAATGCTGGCTATTAATACATCGTCTGTACCGGTTGTACCGGCACAATTAATATCAGCAAAAGTCGAACTTGCCGTACCGTTAATACTTAGTACAGATTCATCAATACTTGCATTACCATTTTGTACACAATTAGAAGTAAAGGTTACGGGAATAGGCGTGACAATTAAATCGCCACTTTCATTAACTAAATCAACACTTAGTCCTAAAGTACCACCCGCGCTAATGGTTTTGTTTTCAATTGATAATTCTATTATCCCTTCAACAAAAGTATTGTTCTCGTCAAAATATCCTAAACGAATATCACTGTCGATTATGGCATCGGCAGATAAAATTTGATAATTAAAGCTGCTGCTGATATTCGTAGTGTTATCTAAGGCATAACTACTTGTTAAAACACCCGCGCCAATAATATTGTCGCTACCACTTAGGGTTACGTTGGCGATACCTTGGCTATTGGTCAAAACTGTAGTGGTGCTAAGCGTGCCTATATCGGCGGAAAACGTAATAATTTCGTTCGCAATAATTTGACCAGAGCTATCAATTAACGTACTAGTTATCTGTACTTCTTGGTTTGCTTTAAATTGATTAACAGATTCATCATTTAGCGTCATTATTGTGGTTAAGCTTGGCGGAGAAACAGACGATTCTGATTCTATAAATTCATAATCAATACTTTGCGCGTCAATACCTTCAGAATTTGCACCAGCAGTACCGGCACCTAATGAAAGGGAGTCATTGGTAACATAAACAATAGCAATACCTTCACTATCGGTTAGTTTTGATGCTATGACCAACGAGCCAAGTGATGCAGAGAAATTAATACTTTTATTGGCGATTAAAGCATTATCAACATCGGTTACTCTGGCCTGTAAAGTTATGGTTTCGTTTTTAGCAAAACTTTGCTTAGCGTTACCTTCACTGTCTAATATCGAAAATTCAATGTTTGCAACTACTTGAGATACGCTTTCAGTGCTATCGTCACTATGACCATTACAGCCAAAAAGCAGAAGTGTAAACAATGAAGCAAGTGTAAGGTGAAGCTTTTTCATGCTTTAGTTTCCTAGGTAAAGTAATACCAGATATAGTATAAGATAAAATTCTTTAGTAAGAATAATGTGATACAAAATAAATGTCTATAAACATACAAAGAAATTGACGTAATTGAGAGAATAAAATGTACGATCCTATGTTAGATGACTCACCCGGCTGTGGCATTGAATATCCCAGCAGTTACTGGGCAGATATTTGTGGTGCTAATAAAGGAAATAAGCCCGAAGATGATGGCTCGCTTGAACAAGATATTAATGTTGATGTTGCCATTATAGGCGCAGGTTATACTGGACTTTCTTGCGCGCTGCACTTAGCGCGAGAGCATGGTATTAAAGCGCATGTATTTGAAGCGAATCAAACAGCTTGGGGTTGTAGCGGAAGAAATGCCGGATTTATTTTAAAATCATCGGGAAGAAAAGCCTATTCCACCATGCAAAAACAGTGGGGTGAGGAAGTGATGCGTGGCATCTATAACGAGATGTGCGCAGGTGTTGAGACAGTTAATAGTTTGATTAATGAAGGAATTGATTGCGACCAGCAAGCCGCTGGTTATATCAAAGTTGCTCATAAGCCAAACATGTTTAAGTCATTACAGGCGCAAGCAAAGCTACAGCAGCAGATGTTTGGTTATGATGTGCAGGTACTTTCAAAGCAAGAGCTGCATCAAAACTTTATGGCCGATGAAAATGCCTATGGCGCTATCCGTTATCAAGATGGCTTTGGTTTAAATCCACTTAAACTCGCTTGGGGTTATCAAAAGCTAGCCCGTAAAGCCGGAGTGAAAGTACATACTTCAACGCCAGTGAGCTTTAGTGAAACTCAGGAAAAAAGTAGAGTATTGCTTACTACGCCTAAAGGCACAGTGAAAGCGAAAAAAGTGGTGATTGCTACTAATGGTTATACACCTAAAGGTCTTCATCCTTTAGTGACCAATCGCACTTTACCTGTGCTTTCGCAAATAATCGTAACTGAACCGTTAACCACTGAACAATTAGCCGCGTGTAATTTTTTAACCAGTAATGTGGTGATGGATACGCGGGCGCTTAAATATTATTATCGAAAATTGCCGGATAATCGCATTCTGTTTGGTGGCCGAGGCGCTATAACGGGGAAAAATTCCGATGATCCATATTACGCACAACGTCTGTTATCGGTATTGAAAACTAGTTTTCCTGCTTTGCAAAATCTTAAATATAACTATGCTTGGTCAGGATGGATTTGTATGGCACTTGATGATTTACCGCATATTTATCAAGGTGAAAAAGGCCGTGTTGATGAACATATTTTTTATGCCATGGGTTATTGCGGCAGCGGGGTATCTTTTTCTGTGCAAGCAGGCAAGCGTTTGGCGGAAAAAGTAGCAGGTAAGCCGACACCAAACTTACCTTTATACAATAAAGCCTTGCCTAAATTTCCTTTTGCGCCACTTAGAAGAGTGGGTCAGTGGGGGTATTTTCACTATGGAAAAATTAAAGATAATTATTTTTGAGGCTAAGTTAGCTGTCCAGTCGATTCAACTTTTTACCACACTTAAACGCAGCAATATTATCACTAAGTAAGTTGATTAGCCTTTGCTGCGCTTCGTTGCTTGCCCAAGCAATATGAGCGGTGATTTTTAAGTTATCTAAACTTTGCTCTTGTAACGCGACTAATAAAGGGTGATCAGTCGGTGGTGGCTCTTGCTCTAAAACATCCAAAACAGCATAAGCTATTTGCTTTGTTTGTAGTGCCACCAACAAATCTTTGCTTTTAACCAGTGCGCCACGGGCTGTATTGATTAGCATGGCATTAGGTTTCATTTTTTCGAGCGTATCAGTATTAATTATGTTTGTAGTGTCGATAGTTTGTGGGCAATGCAAGCTGAGAACATCGGCTTCTGCTATAACCTTTGAAAAAGCAATTCTACCTGTTCTGGTCATTGCTGAATAAGGTCGTTCGCTGATCAAAATATTCATACCAAAAGCTTCTGCTAGTTTAGCTACCGCTTTTCCTAAACTGCCATAACCAACAATGCCTAAGGTTTTCCCCCCAAGCTCTGTAATGGCATTGCCGTGATAACAAAAAGTATCGCTTTTTTGCCAAAGTCCTTGCTCAGTATTCGCATTGTGGTGATGGGTTTGTTGATAATATTCGAGTATTTGCGCCAATACATATTGAGCCACTGAATTTCCTGCATAGCCACTGACATTGGTTACGGCTATATTGAGTTTTGCTGCTGATTCAATATCAACATTGTTGTAACCTGTGGCGGCAATGCAAATAAGTTTTACTTGAGGAAGTTGAGCTAATGTTTCAGCACTAAATGCTACCTTGTTAGTGATCACGATCTCAGCGTTTTGGCAGCGTTCAAGTATTTGCTCACTTGTGGTGGTTGAGTAGCAAGTTAACTTAGTAACTTGCTGTGCAACGGTAGCCAAAGATATATTTGAACTAAAGGTCTGGTTATCTAAAAATACGGCGTGCATAGTGGCTTTTCAAAAAACAAAAGAATAGTTTAAAGAGCGGTATTGTTAGTTGCAAGAGAAAGTTGCCTTAGAAACTTGGTCAGCTTATCGCTCGCAACTATTTACTCGAAACTAACTTATCCTGGTCTGCCGTCTTTTCTGGCACTCATCAACATTGGCGCATAAGTTACCACGAATATACCAAAAGCAAGTAACCAAAATGTGCCACTAATATCGATAAATAGTAATGTTTTTTCAGGTAATACCCAAGGACCAAGTGAGCGAACTAATGCGGCTAAGGTGATCAGTACATAGGCAAGAGTCATGGATTTTGGTGGTGATAACGGGCGACCAGTGTGCCCTAAAGATACTCTTGATATCATTGCCAAAATTAAACCGCCCATGCCGCCAACAGTTAATAAATGCCAAATATGATTGTTTGGTATTTCAGGTACTAAATAAGCTAAGCCTAAAGCAATTAAACCATAAGCAATAAATTTGATAGAAACATGAATAGACCATAATAATGGCACACCCAACGTGATCCACGGTCGCCATCTTAACCAACGCATTGTTTGGAAAATGCCTGCGATAATTAATAACACACCAAAAAAGGTTTCAGAAAAATCAATCACAGGTTGTAATAATAGTGAAAACATCGCAATGCCTAAACTACCATTAGTTACTTTATCTAACCAAGGTAATGGCTCTGCTTTGGGTGTTTGTGTGCCATTGGCGGTAAACATTGGGGTAACGCGACCTGCCATTACCGACATTAAAAATATCACTAACATAACACCGGTATAAGCAGCGAAAGTTACGGTAAAGGTTTGTGGATAATAAATAGCAAGGTGCATTTCTAAGTTGGAGAGGGTAAATAGCAGTAATAAAGGCACAAAGAATAAATTTCTATACTGCTTAATGGCAACAATAGGCTTGCCCAAAACAAAAGCAACAACCGGTAAAAAGCTTAAGTCAACAACGGTTGTTAGTGCTTCACCTAACAGATTAGGCACGAGTACAGCCACTCTGCCTGCTAACCAAAGTAAAAACAATATCAGTAATGTGCTGCCTTGAGCGCCACGTACACCGGTCCAGTTTTGTACAGCGGTAAGTAAAAAGCCAGCAATAATCGCGCAGCCAAAACCAAAGATCATTTCATGAATATGCCACCAATAACCGCCACCTAAAGGCGATAAACTGATTGTGCCCTTATACATTAATAACCAAAGTGTTATCGCAACAATACTGAAAAGTGCGCCACTAAGAAAAAAAGGACGAAAACCTAAACGTAATAAGGGGGTGATTTTTTGTTCTTTTTGCAAGTCAGTTATTTGCATCATGATTGTACCTTGTAAAATGCCTGAAAAATTTAACAAGGTTATTGTAATGAAATGCTTTTAAATTTGCTCGTTTTAGATCAATAAAAAGCGCTAGGCTGGTCTAATTTGTGTCCGAATTTTAGCTTTTGCTGGTAATCTACGAAACTTGCGGTATATTCTTAATGACTGTTCACAATTAAGAAATGTTTAAATGGATATTAAGAACAACTTAATCCACTCTTACTTATCATATTTTAAAGGCATAAGGTTTGATAGTTCTCTACTGCTGAAGTTAGTCTTTATAGCTATTGCCGCTTATTTGCTTGTTGATAAATTTAATCAAGCTGAACAGCTTGAAATGGTAAGCTTGGACTATATTAAAGACCCCAAGATCAATGATATTTATTTTTTAGACTTTAGGTTGTTAAGTACCGCCCTAAGACCGAAAGAAAAATATCGTCTAGCTAAAGTAGTTGATATTACTGGCGATGTTGTAACACTATTGTACGGTAATATTTTCTATTTAAGGCAGCAGTCTCTTAAAGATAGTATTCGATATGGACAATTAAGATATCGAAAATATTTTGAATCTAAGCGTTATGATTTTAACTTTGAAAAGATCAATAGTATGTGGCAGTCAGGTGCCATTTATTTAGTGAAACGGCCCGTTCTCGATAGATTGTATGGTAATTATGTTAGTCTTGAGAAGGAAGAATACAACTCAGATTTATTCATTCCAGGTAAGCGAGAAAACTTATCAGCAAGTTCATTTTTAAAATCAAACTATATAGAAGATAACTTAAATCAAGCTTTTGATTTGTTCCAGCAATCTTCACAATTAGGTTTTGCAAAAGGGCAAGTGAATTTAGCGCAAATGTATTTAAACGGTCAGCATGTTGAAAAAAACTTACCTCAAGCATTATTTTGGTTTGAACAAGCTGCGGTTCAAAGCTATAAGCCGGCAATTCTTAAATACGTTATTGTTTGTGAACAAGTTCCGTCTTGTGATATAGCTGCTTTTTACCAATTGTTAATCTCAGCCGGCGTTAATATCAAAGTGAGAGAGATGAAGGTGAAATTATCATCTTCATCCACTAAAAACTAACAGTTAAACGATTGAAATAAGTTTAGCTGCTTGCTATTTAGGATGAATACCATTTCAAAGTATTTCTTTATCGAGTGAACCTTGTTAATGTAATGTTAACTCAATAGCGATGATTTTTGATTAAGCGAAAATTACCACTATTGTACCGTTAACACGTTAGTTAGAGATTAATTATGAAAAAAACATTAGTATCCACAGTTTTATTATCAAGCCTTTTAATGTCTTGTACGGGTGAGAACAACGCTGTCGAAAGTCAGACTGTTGAAAATGCAACATCAAAAATAGATAAAGCAGAAACAAAAGTTGTCGCAAACAGCAGTGAAGTTGAACAAGCCAAAGCATTGTTACTTGCTAAATGGCAAGGGCCTTATCAAGGTGTACCTGCGTTTGATCAAGTTTCACTTATTGGTTTAATTCCAGCTATTGAAGAAGGTATGAAAATTAATCTTGCTGAAGTTGAAGCTATAGCCAGCAGCACTGAAGCACCAACTTTTGAAAATACTATTGTTGCCATGGAAAGAACAGGCGATGACTTAGGACGAGTATTTTCTTACTGGGGCATTTGGAGCTCAAATCAATCGTCACCAGAGTTTCGTGAAATTCAAGCTGAAATGGCACCGAAACTTTCCGCTTTTTTCTCTAAAATCAATCAAAATGAAAAATTATTTGCTCGCGTACAATCGGTTTATAAAAGTGATGAAATTAAAGGCTTAACGCTTGAACAACAGCGTTTAGTACATTTAACTTACAATGGTTTTGCGCGTAATGGAGCAACGTTAGCAGGAGATGCTAAAAAACGCTACGCCGACATTAACCAAAAGTTAGCTGGATTACACACTAAATTTGGTAATAATGTTTTAGCTGATGAAGAAAGCTATGTGCTTTATTTAACTAAAGATCAGCTAGGTGGTTTATCAGAATCTATTGTTACTGCCGCTGCATCTGCCGCAGAAGATCGTGAGCATAAAGGTGAATATGCCATCACCAATACTCGCTCATCAATGGACCCATTTTTAACTTATTCTACCGAGCGTAAACTTCGCCAACATGTGTGGAATAGCTATTATAACCGTGGTAACAATGGTGATGAATTTGATAACAACGCCTTAATTGCTGAAATTTTACAACTTCGTCATGAACGTGTTCAGCTTTTAGGTTATAAAAACTATGCATCTTGGCGTCTTGAAGACCGAATGGCTAAGTCTCCAGAAAATGCGATTAAGTTAATGGAAGGTGTATGGCCTGCGGCAATTGCACGTGTTGACGAAGAAGTTGCTGACATGCTTGTTATTGGCAAAGCCCAAGATGGTATCGAGAAAATTGAGCCATGGGATTACCGTTTTTATGCTGAGAAAGTGCGTAAAGATAAATACAACCTAGACTCTAATGAAGTTAAAGAATACCTTCAGTTAAATAAGCTACGTGAAGCAATGTTTTATGTTGCAGGTCGTTTATTCAACTTTGAATTTAGTGAAATTAAGGATGGCTCAGTACCTGTATTTAATGCTGATGTGCGCGTTTGGGAAGTTACTGATAAAACTTCAAACGAACATATTGGTTTATGGTATTTAGACCCGTTTGCACGTAAAGGAAAACGTTCTGGTGCTTGGGCAACGACGTATCGTAGTTACACTACCTTTGACGGTAAGAAAAATGTTCTTTCATCTAACAACTCTAACTTCAGTAAAGGTGTTGATGGTCAACCAACATTGATTTCATGGTCTGATGCAGAAACGTATTTCCATGAGTTTGGTCATGCTTTGCATTTCTTATCATCAAAAGTGACTTACCCTACGCTGAATGGTGGCGTGCGTGATTATACTGAATTTCAATCGCAGTTATTAGAGCACTGGTTATCTACAGATGATGTTATCAATAACTACTTGGTACATTACAAAACAGGCAAACCTATGCCTGCTGATTTAATTGCCAAAATTAAACAAGCGGCGACGTTTAATCAAGGTTTCAAAACCACAGAGTATTTAGCCTCAGCCCTTGTAGATATGAAGTTTCACACTGTTGACCCTACCGGAATTGACACCCAAAAATTTGAGCATGATACGTTAGCTGCTTTGAATATGCCTGATCAAATAGTGATGCGTCATCGCTCAACACAGTTTGGTCATGTATTTAGCGGCGAAGGTTACTCTTCAAGTTATTATGGTTACATGTGGGCTGAAGTATTAACGGCTGATGCGGCTGAAGCTTTTGCTCAATCGTCAGGCGGTTTCTACGACAAAGACGTTGCGGCTAAATTAGTTGAGCACTTATTTAGTGTTCGTAATGCGGTTGACCCAGCTGATGCATACCGTGCCTTTAGAGGTCGTAATGCTGATGTAAAAGCGTTGATGCGCGATAGAGGTTTTCCTGTTACAAGTAGCGACTAGGTTTATTTAAACACTGTAGTTGGGCACATACTTTTGTGCTCAGCGACAGTGTTTATTTTGGTGTTCGTCGTGCTATCAATAAAATCAATAAAGACAAAAATACTTAACTTTTACTTTTGCTCCATCGTCGCATTTCTCAACTGAAACGTGAGGCGATATTGCTTTTATTTTTCGTCCTTATTGAGGTATATGTATTTCCCTAACCTAGGAGAATTATTTATGATCAATCCTTTTCATTTATCTTTTGTTGTACCAAATAAGGAAGTTGCTCGATCATTTTATGTTGGAGTTTTGGATTGTTCATTAGGACGAGATAATGAAACTTGGTTTGATATATTATTTTTTGGTCATCAGTTAACTATTCATCAAGCTTCTGAGAAAAATCCTGCATTTCAAATAAATCATTTTGGACCTATTTTAAACAAAAAAGAATGGCTAAATGTAATACAAAAATGTGAACATAATAATATAGAAATTATTCTATCGCCCACTATAAAAAACATAGAAAAAGAAGATGAATCTGGCAAATTTATAGTCAAAGATCCATGCGGAAATATTATTGAATTTAAATATTATGCTAACTTTAATAAAACAGTAGGTTAGAGATGATAGTTAGTTTAGCTAAAACCGAAAAATAAATATCTAACTGCTTTAATCTTATCTCTGAATTACGACAGTATTTAACTTTAACTGACTTTATCAGTAGGGTGAAAAAAATGTCGAAATTTGCAGATTATGAATTGGTCAACTTAAATGATAGTGGCATTAAAGCTGTAGCTGGAATCAAAGTGTCTGAGTGGTTGCACTCAGGACGTTATCTTTTAATTGGTTCGTGTTCACTAACAGTTTGTTCAACATATGTTTTTAAGTTGTCTCTAAACTGATTTACGCTTATGCTATCCATAATTAACTCACTATTCATGTACGGTATTGTTGTACACTGTAGTTTAAGCAATATAACAAGGCAATTCTGTCTGACACAAACCGTTGGTTCCGCTCGTTCCTCGCAGCTTTAGCCAACGATTATAGTCATTTATTGTGGTGCTATAGGTTTAAGACGTTAGTATTACAGAGCATGTTCATGTATCTGCTCCTAGATAATTTTAAAGGAATATATGAAGTATGAGTATTAATAACAAAAGTACCAAGTTACCGTTTAATGTTCGGGTATTATTAGGTGTTTTCGCGATACCTTCACTGTTTCTTGCGTACATGGTTGCTACGATGGCAATAAATGGCGATTACCAAAAAATCGATTATTTCGAATGGGTTTATTCACTGATTGGTTTTCTTGCCGCATATATAGCATTAACCGGAAAGCGACTCTTTTAGCCAACAATATTTTACTTACCATTTAGGCGTTAGATGTTTTCAATAGGTTTGAGTATGAATCAAATTAGAGGTTTTGTTTTTTCAATTATAATAGTCATTATTATATTTGTGGCTTCAGCAGTAGCTGCGGGAATACTTGCCGGTTTGGCTGATGTTTGGAAAAAACCAATCATTGGTGCTGTCGCTGCTTTTTGTGTTGTTATTGCGGGTTATGTTACAGCACCCAGCCATAAACAAGCCGCTTCAGCTATTTGGCTAATTATAGGAGCTGTTTCAGCTTGGGTTTTAGCCGGTGATTCATATTATCCAGAAGATTATGAACATGCATATCAACTTACAATCATTCCTTTGCTGGCAACCTATCTAAGCGGCTTATTTGCTTTATTATTATGCTTGGTGTGGCACAAAAAACATCACACGAAAATAAACAAGGACAGGTAACTGTTGGCTTTTGCTCCTTGTTGCTTATTTAAGCCAACTAATTAGCCACCCATTAACTGGGGGCTTTGTAGATTTAATCGACTGAGGTCGACTTGTTTTATAACTAGGAGAAATACATGTTCAGTCATATTATGATTGGTGCGAATGATGTAGAAAAGTCGAAAGTTTTCTATGACGCAATTTTAGGCGCCATGGGTTACGAACCGGGTGTAACTGACGAAAAAGGACGCTGCTTTTATTTTACTAAAACGGGTGTTTTTGCCCTCAGTAAACCTATAGATGGTGAGTCTGCTTGTCATGGAAATGGTTCTACTATTGGTTTCTCAGCAAAGACCTCTGATATAGCCGATGCTTGGTATGCAGCTGGTCTCGCGAGTGGCGGTACTGCTTGTGAAGAGCCTCCAGGAGTGCGAGAAGGAACTATTGGTAAATTATATTTAGCTTATTTACGTGACCCTTCAAATAACAAGGTTTGTGCTCTTCATCGGATGGATTGATGTTGCGCTTAGCAAAACTTTAATCTTTTAAGTGTCTACCGAGCCAATTTATGATCGTTTGCGAAACCACGCGCCTTGTTATTAGGCACTTTGAACTAAGGGATGCCGCTTATGTATTAGCGCAGCTCAATGAAGCGTCTTTTATTCAATTCATTGCCGATAAGCAAGTGCGAAGTATTATTGACGCAGAAAAATACTTAAAAGATGGTCCAATGGCTAGCTATGACAAGTTTGGTTTCGGTCTAAATATAGTGTTGTTGAAACACAGTGGTGCTCCGATAGGTATGTGTGGTTTACTAAAAAGAACTGAGCTTGAGTATCCAGATCTCGGCTATGCACTTTTACCAAAGTATTGGGGTAAGGGCTATGCTACAGAAGCGAGTAAAGCCATTCTAAATAATGCGATTAACATACATAAGAAAAATGTTGTCTTGGGAGTTACTCTTGCTAATAACCAAACATCGAATTGCTTGCTAACACGGTTAGGTTTTACTCAAAATGGTATCATTGAACTGTATGGCTCTGAAAATAACCTTTATGAATATAGGCCAAGCAGCTAGCTATTTATAGTATCTTTTAATGGGATGATGCCAATTGACTTCGACAGCCACATCACTCTTCTTATTGATTAAGCGCTAACAATTTTACTCTATTGGATTGTCGCCAATGCTCAGAGGCATTTTCATCAATGTACAAGGAGTAAAAATCATAATTAACATCAATATTGGGTGTACTGCACAATAGCAGAGCTACATCTAAACTGAGTGTTTGCCTGCCCGCTAACTGCGCTTGTTCAAAAGTACGCTGAGCATGAACAATAAATTCTTCAACTTGCTGAGTTTCTTTTGCTAATAGCGTTTTAAGGTAAGAGTTTTGTGCATTATCAGTGCTGACACTATCAACTAATGCTTGTGCCTCTTGCAATCGTTCTTGTTTAATATAGTGCAATACTAATTGCTTGCGACTTGATTGAGCAACCCAATGATTGGGTGTTAACTTTGTGAATTCTAAAACTTGTTTTAAATGTGGCTCTTTATCTTGAGGCGTTTTGGCAAATATCGCGTAGTGGAATGGTACTTTAGCAAAATGATAAATAGGCAACTGATAAGCGTTCATTTTATTTTCTGCTTGGCGGAGATATGAGTATTTATCATCTGTTTGTTTATGCTTGTACGCCAAGATTGAAAGATAAGTCAGCGCGTCTATTTCTCGTGATTTATCGGTTGCCTCAATCGCCAATTGAGCGGATCTTAATAAACTTTTTTTAACAGCAGCGTAGTCATTAATATGATGATCTAACCACGACTGTGCATACCAAGCATCAGCCAGCCTTGATAAGTCATTGATCATTTCAAACGATTTAATCGCTAAAGTTAACTTTTCAGTACTGAGTTGAAATAGATCCTTGCGGGTTAAAATGGTGCTTTGATAAAGAAGGGCATTACCTAACTGAAGCCAATTATCTTGTGTTCTGGCATTCGTTGCCAATTTTTCAGACAAGGCCATTGCCTTGTCAAACTCATTCGTTTCTATATAAATATTAATAAGTTGGCAAAGAATAATACTGTCTTGTGGGTACTGTTGATGAGCAATAGACAGACGCGACTTTTTAAACTCGGGTGATTGAGGGCTATTCAATAATGGGTAAATAAATGGCTGGCTTAAATGCTCTAATAACTGCTGAGCAATACCTTCATTAGAATTGGCAGATAGTTGCCCTTGCCAATCAGCATAAGGGCCTTTTAACAGAAAATCTAAATACACCTTTTGCTGATAATTGCGTATTTTTCCCGTTAATATAAAAGGATGTTGTTTAGCCAAACTTGGGTATTCAAGCTCGGCAGAGGTGATAAAGGTTGCTGAACTTATATGAGTTAACTCGGTAAAATCAAAGGTATCATTGTCTAGTAAAGTCAGACTGTTTTTTAACTTCGGGTCAATAATGGCTATATAAGCTAAGTTGATTGTTGAAGCGACATTTTCTTCCGGGGTGCTTTTCTGCCATTGAACAAAGCTAACCATAGTCACTAAAAAGGTAACCATTAACGCATAGGGCCAATAGCTAATGGGTGTAGCTTTAACGGGAAAAGAGTTTTCTTTTAATTGGCCATCAGTTATTTTTACTTCATCAGCCAATATTTCAGTTGATGATAAAACCTCAACTTTTTTTTCTGCTCTCAATTGCCATTGATAACCACGCTTTGAAAAGGTTTTAATCGCATCACTGCCAAATAGGATTCTTAAATGGCTAATGTTTTGAAAAACAGCTTGCTCAGAAACCATTTTTCCTTGCCAAACATGAGACAAAATATCTTCCTTGCTTAGCACTTTATCTGCGCTTTCAAGTAATAGTACTAATACTTTCGCTTCATTATGGCGAATTGAGATAGTTTCACCATTTTTCATCAAAACTAAGCTGGTACTATCAAATTCGAACTCTTTAATTTTATAACGCATTATTGATCATAGTTAACATATTAATCACAGTATCTGCCTTATATCTTAGCTTATCATGGCCTAAAGTTGTTACTCAATTGTTACATTTAAAAGGTGAAGTGTAGGTTTTCAGCGTTAAGACGAATTCCAATTATTTCAAAGTGTGACTGTGTTTTTTGATGATTGTTTATTTAAAAATAATCATCCAATAATTATACTTTTCCTTTTGCTTCCTAAGATGCGCTATGGCTGACGTTCAAGCGAATAAAATTATTATAAAAACCTCCTGAAATTTCTATCATGGCAAATTATAGATTTTTTATAAGATTAGTTAGCAAGCTCCTGTTCAAATCCCTCCACTAAATCGCAGTACTTCACTTGGTATAAATACAGCGATTAAATTTAAGCCAAAATTCAACATAAAACTAAAGGACATTTTCATGAGAAAAATCTTATTACCGCTATTAATGTTATCAACATTAAGCTCACAAGCTCTTATTGCTGCAGACTTTTCAGAGAGTATCAAACAAGCGATGAAATCAGAGAGTCGCTCTGATAATGAGAAAAAGCGAGATAGAAACAGAAAACCAGTAGAAACGTTGAAATTTTTCGGCATAACAGATGATATGAAAGTTTTAGAATTGGTACCCGGTGGTGCTTGGTATACAAAACTATTAGCGCCTGCGCTTAGAGATAACGGCCAGTTTTATTTAAGCCTTGGCACAAAAAGACTTAAAGAATCACTACTGAACAAAAAGCCTTTTGATAAAGTTAAATTAGTGGGCAGTGAAGGATACGAATTCGAAAACCTAAACTTTGAAGTGAATGATTTCGATGCGGTACTTACTTTCCGTAATTATCATAATTTTGATGAGAATGAACGTGCCAGTGTTAATAACGCTGCTTTTAAGGCATTAAAACCAGGTGGTGTGTATGGTGTAGTTGATCATACCCGCAGACATATGCAAAAGAAGAATGATGAAAATGGTCGACGTTTTGATCCGGTACTAGCGATTAAAGAAATTCAACAAGCTGGTTTCATTTTAGTTGATTACTCAGACATACATTATAAAGCAGACGATGAATTGCGTTTTGAAGTGGGCAGAAAAACAGTGCGAGGTAACTCAGATCGCTTCACTTTATTATTTAAAAAACCAGAGTAATTGAAAAAAACAGAGTAATTAAAAAATCCAAGGTGAAAATTTTTGCCTTGGATCTCAGGTCTATTGATGGTGAGTGGAAAATCCCCATCACTCACCTCAGAAAATAGCGATTAAAAAGGACATGAAATGAAACATTGTAAGCAACATTGGATGCTAAACACGCCAATATTCAAGCTTATCTTGTCATGTTCTTTACCCATATTGCCGGCAGTTTTTCTGTTAGGTGCGTACGATTTATTTGAAACAGGGCTAATAGCAAGACTTTGCTCTACACATCTTGCCGCATTAAGTTTTAGTGCACCAGTAACGACGGCAATGACGGGAGTAGCCATTGCTATTTCTATTGCCACAAATAGCTGGATATGTCGGATTAAATCAGGCGTTAATCAAAACAGTAGTAGCAAAGATAAGGATGAACTGCAAAGCAATTTAGTACGATCTCTTGTTGTCGCGGCGTGTGCTACTTTTGTTTTATCTACACTATTATATTTATTTTCCCCGTCACTTTACTTGTTACTAGGCACTCAATCTTCGGCTCAACCTGCTATCGAGCTTGGCATGACATCGTTAGTAACCGAGTACACTGAGATCAGATTACTTGGTTGGATTCCTCTGGTAATCATTTGGCAAATTAATGGTATTTTGCGAAGTTACGGTTATATCAAGCAAGCCAGTTTATTATTAATCACTTGGATGTTAATAAAATCGATATTAAGTTTTAACTTAATTGGTGATGGACGTTGTTCTCAGCTACTAGATACCGGAATTTTGGGAGCGGGTTATGCTCATTTGATTGCAGATACGCTGTTTGCTTTTATCTCGCTGATTATTCTTTTTCGTGACTTGGGTATTCAAAAGCACCAAGTGTTAGCTATGAAGTGGCAGAACACTTTAAAGCAAATGTCGGTTACGGGCTTAAATGCAAGTCTGCAACAGTTATACCTCCCTATTTCAATTGGCTTACTTACTTATTTTGTTGCGGTAATTGCTGAAGATAAAGTGGCTCTATTAAACATAATATTTCGTATCGAGGCATTTGGCTTATTTGTTCCTATGGTTTTTACCGCTTCAATACCTAGCATATTAGCTGCAAATTGGTGGGCAGGAAAAATTGACAGAGTAAAGGCCTTAATTATTCAGGGTGTTGTTATTATTGTTGTTACCCAAGTATTGCTTGCTTTGGTGTTGTATTTTAATGCCGAAACTATTGCCGCTGAAATTAGTCAAAGTTCACACTTGCAACAATATATTCAGCAATACCTTATTTTTGTCCCTATCAGTTTTATCGGCGCAGGATGCACCATGCTGGCATTGTCATGTTTAAATGCGATAGAGAAGTCGGGTAAAGCTAGCACTTTAGGTTTTGCTCATAAAATTGTGTTGTTATTACTATTTTCAGTGATAGGTGGCTGGTATGCCTCAATAATGGGTATGCTTGTCGGTATCGCACTGGCTCATATATTGTCACTCATTATCGTCGCTAAATTGTTTATTCGAGAAATATGGCGAAAAGATATCATTGTTGAAGATCAACCTTATCGTTTATTGACATTATCAAACATGAAATAAAATATCTGCTAATGTCGAATGGACAATTTAGCAACGTTTATAGAGTAGCTCTGCATGGCATTGCTCTATCTAAAATAACGCCCCGTTATCACTTTCTTTCATCTTTTTAGCCACTATTTTCAATTATTATCAATTAATTTAACTTTTTTGAAAAAATTAAATTTCTTTTCGTCCTCATTTTTGATGATGACTTTCCCAATTGCTTGCTTTTTAATCTGTGTTTGGGTATTTTATTTTAAATTAAATAAAGATATTAGAACAAAATGCACTTAAATGACATAGACATGCACCTTATTGCTATTCTTCAGCGAGATGCTAGTATTGCGGTAGACAAGTTAGCCAAACGTGTTGGTTTAACCAAAACCCCGTGTTGGCGTCGTCTCCAGAAACTAGAGAAAAATGGCATTATCAAGGGTAAAGTTGCTTTACTCGATGCTAAGTTATTAGATTTAAGTGTCTCTGTATTTGTGCAAGTAAAAACCAGTAAACATGACAGTGATTGGTTAGCACAATTTTCGACAACTGTTTCAGCATTCCCTGAGGTGGTCGACTTTTATCGCATGAGCGGTGAATATGATTATTTACTGCGCGTTGTCGTTAAAGATATAGCCAGTTACGATGCTTTCTATCAACGCTTTATTCAAGCGACTAGCTTGACTGATGTAACCTCTAGTTTTGCCATGGAAGAGATTAAACGTTCTACTGAACTGCCTTTACCTCTTTCTAATAGTTAACATGTAAGCGAGGTTGAAGCCTTGTATACGTAACATTATAAGGGTAACACCATGTCGTTAGAGCAACACTTTTCCAAATTTCGTCAGCACATCATTGGTCAGGATCTGGAGCATGAAATTAACGGAAAACAGCAAGCTGTTATCTATGCTGACTGGACCGCAAGTGGTCGTTTATATCAGCCAATAGAAGACTATATCAGTCATACCCTTGGTCCTTATGTGGCAAATACCCATACGGAAACTAACTTAACGGGCAGCACAATGACGCATGCGTATCATGATGCGCAAAAAGTGATTAAACGCCATGTTAATGCTTGTGATAATGATATTTTAATTACCTCGGGTGCAGGTATGACCGATGTAGTTAACAAGTTTCAACGTATTTTAGGCCTCCGTATTCCTGAGCGCATGGCAGAGCAAGTTAACTTTAGTGAAGAAGATAAACCGGTCGTTTTTATCACTCACATGGAGCATCACTCTAATCAAACTACTTGGTATGAATGTGATGTCACTTTGGAAATAGTATCAAGCGATGAGCATGGTTTGCCCTCACTCGCGCATTTAGTAACATTATTAGAACAATATAAAGATCGAAAAGTAAAAATTGGCTCTTTTACTGCTTGCTCTAATGTTACCGGTATTAAAACGCCCTATCATCAATTAGCTGAAGTGATGCATCAGCATGACGGTTTATGTTTTGTCGATTTTGCTTGTTCAGCCCCTTATGTTGATATTGATATGCATCCGGTAAATAAAGCACAAGCATTAGATGCTATTTTCTTTTCGCCTCATAAATTTTTGGGTGGTCCCGGTAGCTCAGGTGTACTTATTTTTAATAAAATTTTATATCAAAATAAAGTGCCAGATCATCCCGGTGGTGGCACGGTTACTTGGACAAATCCGTGGGGAGAACACAGCTTTTTTAATAATATTGAAGTACGTGAAGATGGCGGCACTCCGGGGTTTTTACAATGTATTCGTACAGCGTTAGCCATCAAAGTCAAAGATGCTATGGGCACAGCTAATATTGCAGCACGAGAGCAAGAGCTCACTGACTTTGTCATGGGTGAATTGAGTAAAAACGAGCAAGTAAATATGCTTGAACCATCAATCACAAAGCGTTTAGCAATAGTGTCGTTCTATATTACTAATGTGCATTACAATTTGGTAGTACGCTTACTAAATGATAAGTTTGGTATTCAAACTCGTGGTGGTTGTTCATGTGCAGGAACTTATGGTCATATTTTACTGAATGTTGATCACGATACCTCGCAACAAATTACTCAGCAAATTGATGCAGGGGATTATTGTGAAAAACCCGGTTGGATTCGCGCATCTTTCCATCCAACCACAACAAATAATGAAGCCAAATTTGTTGTTGAGGCTATAAATGCTTTGACGAAAAGTATTACAGAGTGGTCGAAAGAATACCGTTTTAATCCAGCCACGGGTGATTTTGAAAAACATCGCAGCCCAGAAGAAAAGGAAATTACTTATGTTGGTATTGATGGTTTTAAACCTTTAAGTTGCAATGAGAGCCTTGCAATGTCTGTAAAAGCCGTGGAAAATAAATCCATATTGAAAAAGCTATTTAGCTAATACGTCAAAACAATGAATGAAACTACTTTGTATACTCAGTTAAAACAGTGGTGGCAAACAGATTGCCCTTTTTGTAAAAAGGCAAGGTTGCTATTGTTGTGGCTTATACTAATGTTAGTTGTAGACTACTTTTGGTTTCATTTATTGTTTTAAACAACGGGCAGGTGGCTTATGAGCTTTTCAGGATTAAAATGGGTAGACTCGTTAGAAATAGCACTTGACCTTATTGAAGAGCACCCAGACGTAGACCCTTTGACGTTGCATTTTACTGAACTTAGGCAGTGGGTGCTTGATCTTGAACGCTTTGATGATGATCCAAAACACTGCGGTGAACGTGTGCTTGAAGCCATTCAATTAGCGTGGATTGACGAAGCAGATTAACCTGCGCAAAAATCAGTTATTATTTTAATTACACCATTCTTCGTAATTCTATCTTTATAGCCTTTGCTGAATTGAAAATATCATCTATACTCTAAGCATCTATTTACTCAGTGTATTTTCAATATTCATCGTATTAATGAACACCAACAAAAGCAGCAAATAATAATGACAAAAAGCAAGCGCCCTTTATATATCCCTTACGCAGGTCCAACCTTATTAGAGACGCCTTTACTTAACAAAGGTAGTGCATTTGATCCAGAAGAGCGTTGCAACTTCAATTTAACCGGTTTATTACCACCTAGGTTTGAAACCATTGATGAGCAAGTTGAGCGAGCTTATCGTCAGTATAGTTGTTTTCATAATGATATTAATAAGCATATTTATTTACGTGCTATTCATGACAATAATGAAACCTTGTATTTTAAATTAGTACAAAGTCACTTGGCAGAAATGTTACCTATTATTTACACACCAACAGTAGGTGATGCTTGTGAGCAGTTTTCCGATATTTACCGAAGCTCGCGCGGTCTATTTATATCTTACGAAGACAGACATCAAATAGATGATATTTTACGTAATGCCACTAAAAATAAAGTTAAAGTCATTGTAGTAACTGATGGTGAACGTATTCTAGGTTTAGGCGACCAAGGTATTGGTGGCATGGGCATACCTATTGGTAAACTCTCTTTATATACCGCTTGTGGAGGTATTAGCCCCGCTTATACCTTGCCTGTTATGTTAGATGTTGGTACTAACAATCAAAAACTTTTAGACGATCCAATGTACATGGGTGCTCGGCATAAGCGTATTGGTCAAACTGAATATGATGAGTTTTTAGATTTATTCATTAATGCAATAAAACGTCGTTGGCCACATGTGATGTTGCAGTTTGAAGATTTTGCTCAGCCTAATGCTATGCCACTTTTAAATCGATATCGCTATAAAATATGTTGTTTTAATGATGACATCCAAGGAACCGCTTCCGTTACTGTGGGTACTTTGCTTGCTGCTAGTCGAAGTAAAGGCGTTAAATTATCGCAACTTAAAGTTGCCTTTGTCGGGGCGGGCTCTGCAGGTTGCGGTATTGCAGAACAAATTATTACGCAAATGATTTCTGAAGGTCTTGCGCCGTTACAGGCTCGCAGCCAAGTGTTTATGATTGACCGTTTTGGTTTACTGACCCAAGGTATGGAAGGTTTAAGAGATTTTCAGCAAAAGCTAGTACAAAACAAACTTGCTTTAGAGTCGTGGCAAATTGAAGGTGAGTTTGCATCACTTTTAGAGGTAATGCACGGCGCTAAACCCGATATTTTAATTGGTGTTTCAGGTCAAGCTGGTTTGTTTAGTGAAGAGGTAATCAAGGCAATGAAACAGCATTGTAAGAAACCAATAATTCTTCCTCTTAGCAACCCATCAAGACAAGTTGAAGCGACACCTAGTCAGGTTATAGAATGGACCGAGGGCAATGTAATTCTTGCTACAGGCAGTCCTTTTAAGTCGGTTGAGTTTCAAGGAGAAACTTACCCTGTGGCTCAGTGTAATAACAGTTATATTTTTCCTGGTATTGGTTTAGGTGTTGTCTCGGCGAACATCAATCGTATTACCGATGAAATGCTGCAAGTTGCCAGTGAAACATTAGCAGCGTCATCTCCTTTGGCGAATACGGGAAAAGGTGAATTATTACCACCTTTGACAGAAATAGCGCAACTCAGTAAGAATATTGCCTTTGCTATTGCGAAAGTCGCTTACGAACAAAACTTAGCACTTAAGTTATCTGATGAAGAGTTGCAGGCTAAAATTGAACGGAACTTCTGGCAAGCGGAATATCGTCAATACAAACGCATTAGTTTGTAAATTCTATTTAATCGTAGGAACAGTAAATTATGAGCAAAGCAAACATAGATGAAGAGTTAATCAGTCAAGATGACATTGATAGTTTATTACGTATTAATGAATTTATTGAGCCAGATGATGAGAACTCACTTGTTGAAGAATTAAAGCAGGCTATTTTAGATTCAGGTAAATTAGAATTAGATCAATGGCAAACGTTAAGGGATCACCTTCGTGAGATTGAGCAGTTAATTCCCCATATTGATTTGATCATTAAATTAAAAAAAGAAAAGTAACATTTTCAAATTGTTACTATGTGTTTATACGTATGGAAGTTTCGCTTTCGGATAACATTAGTCTTTTGGTTCATATTCGTCTATAATCCGCCCAAAATTTAGACCTTAAATGTTTTTTAAGGTCTCTTTATCTAATTTTTAGTTTTATTCTTATATTTATTAAAGAGGGCTTATCATGGCTATCGAACGTACTTTCTCTATCGTAAAACCTGATGCAGTAGCAAAAAATGTTATTGGTCAAATCTACAACCGTTTTGAAACGGCTGGTCTTAAAATTGTTGCTTCAAAAATGTTGCACCTAAGCAAAGAAAAAGCTGAAGGTTTTTACGCTGAGCATAGCGAACGTCCTTTCTTTGGCGCTTTAGTTGAATTTATGACTTCTGGCCCAGTAATGGTTCAAGTATTAGAAGGCGAAAACGCTGTTCTTAAAAACCGTGAGATCATGGGTGCTACTAACCCTGCTGAAGCATTAGCTGGTACTATCCGTGCTGATCTTGCTGAAAGCATTGACGAAAATGCTGCTCACGGCTCAGATGCTTTAGAATCTGCTGCACGTGAAATTGCTTACTTCTTCTCTGATGATGAAGTTTGTTCACGTACTCGTTAATTCATTTTTAAACTTAACAAAGCTCATGACTTTGTTGTCGACTGTACTCATTGACTAACGTCAACTCCGTGCGGTCTTCTAGAATTCATATCGTTTGCTTTGTTTAAAAAATGAATTAATAGTTACGTTACTAAAGGATTTTACTGATTAGTCAGTAAAATCCTTTTGTGTTTTTACCCTATTAGTAAAATTGCGAGTTTCGCTTGAAAAGCGTACAATTCGTGCCTATGTTTTCCTTGTTTTATTAGTCTGAATTTTGAGAGTTAGTTGTATGAGCGAACCTGTCGTCAATGAGAGCGCTAAAGTTGTCACCAAAGCTGTTACCAAAGCTATTACCAAAGAAAGTGCCAAAGTAAATTTATTAAATTTTGATCACCAAGGCATGCGAGAATACTTTGCTGAAATCGGAGAGAAACCGTTTCGCGCTGATCAAATAATGAAATGGATTTATCATTTTGGTTATTCAGACTTTGAGCAAATGACTAACATCAATAAAAAGCTTAGGGAAAAACTTCAGCGAAATTGTGAAATTAAAGCACCTGAAATTTCTCAAAAGCAAGTATCAAAAGACGGCACTATTAAATATGCCTTGGTCTTAGAAGGCGGTCAAGAAGTTGAAACCGTTTGGATACCAGAAAATGATCGCGCCACTTTATGTGTTTCTTCGCAAGTAGGTTGTGCGCTTGAATGTACCTTTTGTGCTACAGCCCAACAGGGATTTAATCGTAATTTATCCATGTCTGAAATTATTGGCCAAGTATGGCGGGTTGCCAATGACATCGGTGCAACGCGTATTACTGGCAAACGCCCAATTACGAATATTGTGATGATGGGAATGGGTGAACCGTTGCTCAATATGAAAAACCTTATTCCAGCTCTTGATACTATGTTAAATGATTTAGGGTACGGTTTGTCTAAACGACGAGTTACGGTAAGTACCTCTGGTGTTGTTCCTGCTCTTGATATGCTAAAGGAAAAAATTGACTGTGCTTTGGCTATTTCAATTCATGCACCAGATAATGCTTTGCGAGATGAATTAGTACCAATTAATAAAAAATATCCTCTAGAGGACTTTTTAGCTGCCGCGGGTCGTTATATCGAGGGTTCAAAAGCTAACAAACAAGCGACTATCGAATATGTAATGCTTGATCATGTCAATGACTCTACCGAGCAAGCACATGCATTAGCGCATGTGTTAAAAGGTTTACCAAGTAAGATTAATTTAATTCCTTTTAATCCTTATCCAGGCTCTCCTTATACACGTCCAAGCAATTCTCGTATTGATCGCTTTGACAAAGTATTACAAAGTTATGGCCTAACCGTGATAACCCGAAGACCCCGAGGTGAAGATATTGATGCGGCTTGCGGTCAATTGGCGGGTGATGTTTTAGATAGAACTAAGCGCACTAAAACTCAAAAAAATGCGCAAACAGAAAAAAAACAGGTGAAAGCTGACGAAATATCAGTAAAGATAGTCTGATCACATTATTCATTATTAAAAAGTTATCAAAAACTGTTTAAATAAAAATAAAATTAATGAAGCAAGTTCAGCATATTATGGATAAATTCTTAGTGAAAAAAACAGCGATTATTACCTCGAAAATATTGGTCAGCTCAGTATTATTATCTGTAGTGTTGTCCGGTTGTGTTACGCAACAATTTGAAAATGGCGAAACACCGGTAGTTCAAAATCAAGCCAACAGAGATGATATGGCGGCAACGCGTATTTCCTTAGGCTTAGGTTATTTAAGAATGGGGGATATGCCTCAAGCTAAGCAAAACTTGGAAAAAGCCAAAAAATTTGCGCCAGAGATGGTGCAAGTTTACACTGCTTTTGCTCATTATTACGAAACGGTTGGCGAGCAGGAACTAACAGTTGAATCCTATGAGAGAGCGTTATTACTTAAAAGTGATGATGCAGACACACTAAATAACTATGGTGTCTATTTATGTCGACAAGACCAAATTAAAGAAGCAGAAATACAATTTTTAAAAGCCATTGCAGTACCTAGTTATATTTTAGTGGCTAAAAGCTATGAAAATTTATCAGCTTGTTTCTTGCAAAAAGATAATTTTGTTAAAGCTGAAATGTATTTAAACAAAGCCGTTATGCACAACCCAAGTAGCGCGTCTACTTTATTCCAAATGGTGCGTTTACAATATGCTATGGGTGATTATAAGCAAGCGAAAAACTTTGAGCAGCGCTTTGAAAAAGTTACCCGCCGTTTTACTTCACAATCATTAGCATTAGCTTTTAAAGTTTATAGTAAGCTGAGACAAAATCGCACAGCAAAAAATTACGCTACTATGTTAGTGAAAATGTATCCGCAATCATGGGAAGCTCAACAATATTTATTAAATGAGCTTGAACTTATTGATGCTGATAACTTAGCAAAAAGATACCAGCTAACACAAGCTAAAAACACTCCTGCTAAATCAAAGAAGCGTGTAGTTAAATTATCACCCAAAAAGCCGAACACGGTTAAAACAGCAACTAAGCTAGAAACACTAACACCGGCAGTTGTTAAACCAGAAATAAATAAAGCCAGTTCAACGGTGCTAACGCCAATCGCTATACCAACTGCCAGCTCAGCTTCTATAAATGCAGCATTGACTACAGTAGTAGTTGAAACGGCTACGAATACTTCCCAACAAGTAACCCCTCTTGTTGTAGAAGCTGAAGAAGGTAAGAAAGTAACAGCTATAACGCCTGTTGAAATGGCTAGCCAAGATAAACCCGTTGTAGTTTTAAGCACACCAAAAGCAGCACAAACCACTGACGATAAAAGCTTAGTTGTAGCCGCTAAACCTGAAGCGAGTGATGCTGCAAGCGTTACCAAAGAGAATAGCAAAGAGAATAGCAAAGAAAATAGCAAAGAAAATAGCGAAGTAGTTAATGAGGTAATTCCGATAGAAGATACTGAAGTTTTTCATATAGCAAAAAAGCCAGCTCCAATCATTGAAGATGTCGTTGAAGAAGCCGTTAAAATTCTCGTCGTAGCGAAAGCTGTAGTAAAAGAAGAGCCAAAGCCTATTCAAGAAGAAGTTAAAGCGGTAAAAAAAGAATCGACCACAACGAGCAAGAAAAGCACTAATAGCTTTACCGAATATCATGTGGTTGAATCAGGCGATACTCTATATAGCATTTCTGTAAAATATAATATAAAAATGAAGGCACTGCGCCGCTGGAATAAACTTTCTAAAAATAAAAGAATTCAGATTAAAGAGACAATATTTTTAGAAGAACCCCAATCGGTGAATAATTAAATGAGCAATCAAGTGAACGAACTTTCAGAAGATATGGAAGTTGTCGGCCCTGGCTTGATGTTAAGTGATGCGCGACAAAAGCTATCATTGAGTATAGAAGACATCGCTCAAAAGCTAAAATTTCGACGTGGTTTAGTCGAAAATATTGAGCAAGATATTTTCGATCAAAAATTGCCAGCAACCTATAACCGTGGTTACTTACGTAGTTATGCAAAACTAGTTAATGTAAATTCAGAAGAAGTACTTAGTGCCTATGACATGCTGGGTGTAGCTGAAGTACAGCGAAGTGAAATGCATAGCTTCTCTAATTTAACAGAAAAGCAAGCTGAGCATAGTCGATTGATGTGGTTTAGTTACCTAATAGTCGCCATATTATTTGGCTTAATGGTGTTATGGTGGTTGCAAGAACCAACACAAGTTATTGATGAAAAGCTAGCGGTACAGCAAAAAGCAAGTACGCCATTAGCAAGCTCCCAATCAGAAAAATCTCAAACAGAAAGTATCAAACCAGAGGCAAGTTCAATAAAGCCGTTGGTAAGTATTGAGCCAGCAGAGCAAGGTGTTGATCTGCCAATTGTGAATGAGCCAATAACTATCGAATCTAAGGTTATCGTTACAGAAGAGGTCGGCTCAGATGGTGTTCCTGTAGTGACACAAACGCTTGTTGCCGAAATAAGTATGGCTGTATTTACCTTTTCAGGTGATTGTTGGGTTAATATTCATGACGCAACAGGTGAGCGTATTGCTTGGGGCGTTAAAAAATCAGGCTACGTAATGTCAATTGAAGGTAAAGCGCCTTTAACAATTACTTTAGGAAGACCTGAATTGGCCTCCATAGTTTTTAACGGACAGTCTGTTGATATGTCACCGTTTAATGTTGGCAATATTGCGAAATTCACCTTGCCTTTAAGTTTATAGAGCACGTTTATAAAAAGCATTTCTAAGAGAAGTTTGAAAGAAAATTATGTTTAAAGAATCTCCTATTATTCGTCGAAAATCTCGCCAAATTATGGTGGGTAATGTACCTGTTGGCGGTGATGCACCTATTACTGTGCAGTCAATGACTAACACTTCAACCACAGATGTTGCCGCTACCGTTGCACAAATTAAAGCTTTGGAAGGTGTTGGTGCTGACATTGTTCGCGTGAGTGTACCTACTATGGATGCCGCAGAGGCTTTTCGCGAAATAAAAAAACAAGTCAATGTGCCCTTGGTTGCCGATATTCATTTTGATTATCGAATAGCCTTAAAAGTAGCTGAATATGGTGTTGATTGCTTACGAATTAATCCCGGTAATATTGGTAATGAAAATAGAATTCGTAGTGTAGTTGAATGCGCACGTGATAATAATATTCCCATTCGTATTGGTGTAAACGGTGGTTCATTAGAGAAAGATATTCAAGAAAAATATACCGAGCCAACACCTGAAGCCTTGTTTGAATCAGCCATGCGCCATGTAGATATTCTTGATAGATTGAACTTCGATCAATTTAAAGTAAGTGTTAAAGCGTCTGACGTATTTCTTGCCGTCGAATCATACAAATTACTAGCAAAACAAATTGATAATCCACTGCATTTAGGCATTACTGAAGCAGGTGGTCTACGTTCTGGCTCAGTTAAATCATCTGTCGGGTTAGGGTTGTTATTGTCACAGGGTATTGGAGATACTTTACGTATTTCATTAGCGGCAGATCCTATTGAAGAAATAAAAGTCGGTTTTGATATTTTAAAATCCCTTAAACTTCGCAGCCGCGGCATCAATTTAATCGCTTGTCCAAGTTGTTCTCGCCAAGAGTTTGATGTTGTTGCGACAGTAAACGCCTTAGAACAGCGTATTGAAGATATTATGACGCCTATGGATGTTTCAATTATTGGCTGTATTGTTAATGGCCCAGGTGAAGCGATGGTCTCAGATTTAGGCTTAACCGGTAGCAGTAAAAAAAGTGGTTATTACCTTGATGGCATTCGTCAAAAAGAACGTTTTGATAATACCGACTTAGTTGATCAATTAGAGCAGCGCATTCGTGCTAAGGCACATGCGATGAACGAGCGTCTCGATGAAAATAATAAAATAGACTTTAAATCTGTAGATTAATATATACCCAAACCACTTCAAGATGCAGGATTCAGCTGGAATTAGAAACGTCTTTAGGCAAGGCATTGATTGAAGAGAATGGCTACTCCCTTGTTAAATCAATAACGCGGCATAAAACGTTTCTAAACCAGCCCTACGGGGACGTCTGAGTAAAACATGTTCATCGTTGCATCTGTTTTTAAGGGAATAACCATTAATAAAAAGATGTGCCTTGAACATGACTCGCTCAGTCGTCCTGAAACTAGCATCTTGAAGTGGCTTGGGTATAATTGCTATGCGCCATCATTATTCTTCCATTTAAGTATGGGGCGTTATTCGGTATAATGCGCGCTGCGTAAAATTAAAGCATATTAAGACAACCTTTAATATAATATTTTAGACAGTATTAAGACAAGAGAGATACAGATAAGTGGCTAAAAATAAGGCGCTACAAGCAGTTCGCGGAATGAATGATTGCTTGCCAAGCGAAACGAATATCTGGCAAATGGTAGAAGCAGTTTTGCGCCGTGTGGCTAGCAATTACGGTTTTGCTGAAATTCGTATGCCGATTCTTGAATCAACCGCACTTTTTAAACGCTCTATTGGCGAAGTAACCGATATTGTCGAAAAAGAAATGTACACCTTTGATGACCGTAATGGCGATAGTCTAACTTTGCGCCCTGAAGGCACCGCAAGTTGTATTCGTGCCGGCAATCAACATGGGCTTTTGTACAACCAAGAACAACGTCTTTGGTACATGGGACCGATGTTTCGCCATGAAAGACCACAAAAAGGTCGTTATCGTCAATTTCATCAATTTGGTCTGGAAGCCTTTGGAATTGCAACACCTGACATTGATGCTGAAGTTATTTTACTAACTTCTCGCTTATGGCGGGAACTTGGCATCAATGAATTTGTCACACTAGAGTTGAACTCGTTAGGCTCGAACGAAGAACGTGCAAAATATCGTGATGCTCTAGTTGAATTTTTAATGCAACGTGAAGAACTTTTAGATGAAGATTCTAAACGTCGTATGCACACTAATCCATTGCGTGTTTTAGACAGTAAAAACCCGCAAGTGCAAGAAGCATTAACAGGTGCACCAAAGTTATCAAATTACTTCGGTGAAGAAACCCAGCAACATTTCGATAGCTTGTGTGAACGCTTAGATGCTGCGGGTATTAAATACGTGTTGAATGAACGTTTAGTGCGCGGTTTAGATTACTATAATCGTACGGTATTTGAATGGGTTACAACGAGTTTAGGCGCACAAGGTACTATTTGTGCTGGCGGCCGTTATGACGGTTTAGTAGAGCAACTGGGCGGTAAAGCAACACCTGGTTTTGGTTTTGCTTTAGGTATTGAACGCCTTGTGTTAATGCTAACCGAGTTAGAACAAGTAACTAATATACGCCCGCAAGTAGATGCTTATGTGGTGATTTTAGGTGATGATGCACAAATTAAAGCAAATGAGCTTGCTGAGCTTTGGCGTGATCAAGTACCTAATATCCGTTTGCAATGTCACTGTGGTGGCGGCAATATGAAAAAACAGTTAAAGCGTGCTGACAAATCGGGCGCACAAATCGCGTTAATATTGGGCGATAACGAAATTGTAGAACAAAGCGTTATGGTTAAATATTTACGTGGACAAAAAGAACAGCAGAACCTGGCATTTGAGCAAATACCAAGTTTATTAAATGAACTAATTTAAGACTTTTAGTCGAAGGTGAAGAAGTGGAAGTTTATCAAACAGAAGAACAACAAGTAGAAGCGATTAAAAGTTATTGGCAAGAAAATGGCAATACTATTATTGCTGGTATCGTTTTAGGTTTTGCCGGTTTTATTGGCTTCAACCTATATAAAGATAATAACCTTGCTAATGAATTAGCGGTTTCTGATAGTTATCAAACATTAATAGATAATGCTCTTAAAGATAAAGCAGCTTTTAGTGATAACGCTCAAAAGTTTATCAGTGAAAATGCTGACACGAGTTATGCATCATTAACCACGCTAGCTTTAGCAAAAGAAGCGGCAGAGAAAAAAGATTGGCAAGGTGCACAAACCCAGTTAATGGCTGCGCTTAAAAGTGCGCCAAGTGACGGTATTAAAGGTATTGCCAGTTTACGTTTAGCGCGTGTACAAATTCAGTTAGAACAATACGAGCAAGCGTTAGCTACCTTGGCCAAGCCTTTGCCAGCATCTTTTATTGCAGCAATTGAAGAAATTAAGGGTGACACATATTTATTGCAAGGAAAAAAAGAGTTAGCTCGTAATGCCTATCAAGCCGCTATTGCAGCAGATGGCCTAACTAACAGCCCAAGCTTGCAAATGAAGTTAGATGATTTAGCGATAGCAGTTAATTTAATGACTACTGTTCCTGTTGAAAAGTAAATAAGGTTATTTAATGCTTTTTTCTATAAAACAAACAAACAGTGGCTTGTTAAGTAAACAGACACGAATGCTTGCCGTGCTTTTGTTTTCAAGTCTTTTATTTTCATGCTCATCAACCGACGATGAAGAAGATACCAGTGATCTACCTGTTGAACTAACTGAAATAGACCAAAAATTTGAGCCCAAAGTATTATGGGAAGAAAGTGTTGGTGATGGCAGTGATGATTTTTTCTCTCGATTAAAGCCTATTGTTGCTTACGATAAAGTTTATAGCGCAAGTCGAGCCGGTGATGTTATCGCTTTTGATAAGAAAACAGGCAAAGTAGTATGGAAAATTGATTTAAGCGATACCAAGAATGAACGCAGTTTTTGGGATAGCCGACTTTCAGCTTTACTTTCTGGCGGCCCCGTTGCAGGTTTGAATAAAATATTTATCGGCAGTGAAAATGGTAAAATTTATGCTTTAGATGCTCAAACAGGTGAGCTTATATGGCAAGAAAACATTAAAGGCGAAATTATTAATGCGCCAGCCATTGAATCAGGTATTGTCGTGGTAAATTCGGCTTCAGGCATTATGAAAGCATTTAATGCTGAGAATGGTGAAGAGTTATGGAAAGTTGAGCAAGATGTTCCTGCACTAACTCTTCGCGGAATTAGTGCACCTGTCATAGCTTCTGGTGGTGTTTTAGTTGGCACAGGTAAAGGCGGCGTTAATGTTTATTTGTTAGACAAAGGACAACAAGGCTGGTCAACTGAAATCGGTGAGCCTACCGGTTCAACAGAGCTTGAACGTGTTGTTGATGTTGATTCAGCGCCAGTCGTTTTTGGTGACAAAATTTATGCGATATCATCGCGTGGTAATTTAGCTGCCATTGAGTTGAAAAGTGGTCGGGTTATTTGGAAGCGCCAATACTCATCTTATCGTCAAATTGCTATTTATCGTAACACTATATTTTTAACAAGTGTACGTGGCCACGTTTATGCATTAGACCGTGTGAATGGTATTGAGCGTTGGAGCAATTTAGCTCTTGCAAACCGAGGCGTTACTGGTCCAGTTATTGTCAATGATTCTGTTGTTGTAGGTGACTTTGAAGGTTATTTGCATTGGCTCAATCAAGAAACTGGTGAAATTGTTGCTCGCCATGAAGTGGATAGCAGTGGCATACATTCAACACCAACTGTGGTTGATAATGTGTTGTATAGCCAATCACGTGATGGTGATTTACAGGTGATTGAAACACCTAAAATGTAGTGTTTATTAGAATGTAGGTCGCAGCTAGTTGCGACACTTTGTTGAGGCAATCCTCAACCTACAATACATACGGCTCCTGTGCAATGTGCATGTGGAGCCGTTACTTGTTTTAAAATGAAGTTTTTTGAGGTTATCATGCTTCCTGTTGTTGCCCTTGTTGGCCGCCCAAATGTTGGTAAATCAACATTATTTAATCGCTTAACACGCTCTAGAAATGCCTTAGTTGCTGATTACCCCGGTTTAACCCGAGATCGCCAATATGGTAAAGCAGAAGTTGAAGAGCACCCTTTCATTGTTATTGATACGGGTGGTATTAATGGCGATGAAGAAGGTATCGATGTTTTAATGGCTGAACAGTCTTTAATGGCTATTGAAGAAGCCGATGCCGTATTGTTTTTAGTGGATGCACGTGACGGCTTAACTTCTGCTGATTACGGTATTGCTGATTATTTACGTAAGCAGGATAAAAAAGTATTTTTAGTTGCTAACAAAGTCGACGGTATTGATGCAGATTCTGCCGTGGCAGAGTTTTATGCTTTAAGCTTAGGTGAAGACGTTCATCAAATTGCGGCGGCTCATGGTCGAGGTGTAACTCAATTACTTACGCTTGCACTTACGCCACACATTGAAGAACTTGGTCAGCCTAAAAAAGAGGGCGAGAATGATGAATTTGATGAGTTTTCGCATGAAGAGCATGAGCTCTCAGAAGCAGAGTTAGCACAGCAAATTGAACAAGCACCTAACGAGAATGACACGATAAAATTAGCAATTATTGGCAAACCTAATGTTGGTAAGTCAACGCTTACTAACCGTATACTAGGTGAAGAGCGTGTGGTTGTTTTTGATGCGCCAGGCACAACACGCGATAGTGTTTATATTCCAATGGAGCACGACGGTCGTAGTTACACGTTAATTGATACTGCGGGTATTCGTCGTCGTAAAAATGTTACGGATGTTGTTGAAAAATTCTCAGTGATTAAAACATTACGTGCTATTGAAGATTCTAATGTTTGTTTACTTATTATTGATGCTCGTGAAGGTATCACCGATCAAGATTTAAGTTTATTAGGGTTTATTTTAGAATCTGGCCGCTCGTTAGTACTAGCTGTTAATAAGTGGGATGGATTAGAAAATCACGTTAAAGACAGAATAAAAACCGAGCTAGATAGACGCTTAGGCTTTATTGATTTTGCCAAAATTCACTTTATTTCTGCGCTTCATGGTACCGGTGTTGGTCACTTATACGAGTCTGTAGAAGAAGCTTTTGTCAGTGCTACTAAGCGTATTTCAACGGCTATGGTGACTAAAATACTCGATATGGCAGTGTTTGATCATCAACCTCCAATGTTTCAGGGGCGACGTATTAAACTTAAATACGCGCATGCCGGTGGTTATAATCCGCCAATCATTGTTATACATGGTAACTCGGCTAAAAAATTACCGAGTTCGTATAAACGCTATTTGATGAATTATTATCGCAAGTCTTTAAAAATAATGGGTACACCAATTCGCATTGAATTTAGAGAAACGTCTAATCCATTTGCAGGTAAGAAGAAGCTCACTTATACAGAGCAGAAAAAAATTGCCAGAGCAACACAGGGTTACAATAAAGATAATAAGTAGCTAGTTATAAATAAGGAGTTTCGAAGACAGCTACTTTCTTAGCGACTCGTTACTGGTCTCTTATATCTTTAAACTCGACATTATTAACTCGTCGCTAGTCGTTTATATCTGTTGCTTTTAACGTTGCCATTGGCTACTGTTGATTTATAAATTACACTTATTAATAATAAAACACCTATGGCGGAACAACCTACAAACATTGATACTTCAGCTCGACTTGAACGTCACTTGGCTTTACTTCATGCGGGCTCATTAGTCACTATCGATGTAGTTACTCCTGCGGGTCAAAAAGGAAAGTTTAGAACAACGTTCATTGGTTATCTTCCTAAGCAATATATTTTAATACAGTTTCCTGAAGCTAATAAGTTGGGGCAGTTTTCTCAACACATTAAGCAAGGCACATCTATTACGGTGCGTGGTTTAATTGAAGGTCATGAAGGCGCTGTGGTTGCCTTTGTTACAACTATTAAGCAAACCATACAAATGCCGTCTCGTATCATGGTATTGGAATTCCCTCGCACTGTTGGTTTACAAAACCTGCGCTCAGCTATCCGTATCGAAACCGACATCAATGCCAGAGTGAAAATAGATGAAAATTATTGGAAAACAACTATAGCCAACCTTTCAATTAATGGTTGTCAATTGAGTATCCTTAATGGCGAAAAGTTAGTCTTATCAGAAAAGAAAATGATTGAAATTGTGGTTGAAGATAAACAAGGAGGGAATAATATAAAATTGATTGGCTCTGTATGCAATTTAAAGAAACAAACTGATGGTCTATCTTTTGGTGTTATGTTTGATGCTAAAAGCAATGCTCAGGTTAGTCAGTTATTGTTTGATACCATCATATCTCAAGATTGATAAACTGGAAGTTAATCACCTTGGGTATTAATTAGTTTGAGTATCAATCACCTTCGCTTTGATTGATCCGTCATTAACTTGAACACTAATCACCTCATCAACATCTACTTGGTTAATTGAACTAATGACACTCTGCTTAGTGTTACGCGTAACGCTGTATCCTCTCGCAATAGTAGCTAATGGACTAACAAGTTGTAATTGCTCTATTAAATGAACGAATGATTCGCTTTTATGTTGCAAATTATTTTGCATGGCATAAGTTAACCTTTGTTCCAGCTGTGAAATTTTAATTTTGTTTTCAATGATTTTCTTGTCGGGCAACAATTGATTTAATCGTTGTTGCAGTTGTTTAGGTTTATGCTGTGCTTGCACCATTAATCGTTTGATTACTTGTGTTAAACGTAGGTTTAATTCATCTGATTTTTGTTGATGCACAAGCAACTGCTGTTCAGGATGAACTTGCAATAATCTGTGCTGAAGATGACTGTGTTTTTGAATCAACAAAGTACTTTTACGAGTTATAGAAGTAACTAAACGTTGTTTAAGTGTCGCTATTCTTGCTAGCAAATCGCCGCTATCATTTGAAACCAACTCAGCCGCTGCAGAAGGGGTCGCAGCGCGTAAATCAGCGACATAATCACTTAATGTAGTGTCAATCTCATGACCCACTGCGCTAATAACAGGAATAGCAGAGTCATAAATCGCCTGTACCACGCTTTCTTCATTAAACGACCAAAGATCTTCAAGCGAGCCGCCACCTCGACCAACAATAATCACATCGCACTCTTGGCGTATATTAGCTTGATTAATGGCATGGCAAATGTCGTTACTGGCATATTCACCTTGTACTAAAGCAGGGTAAATGATCGCCTTGATATTAGGACTTCGTCGCTTAAGTACGGTAAGTATATCTTTTACGGCCGCGCCAGTAGGTGAAGTGACAATACCCACCGTTTGGATATGTGTAGGTATTACTTGTTTGTGGGCTTGAGAAAATACACCTAGCGCATTAAGCTTATTTTTTAATTGCTCGTATTGTTGACGTAACAAGCCCTCGCCAGCATCTTCCATTTGCTCAATAATAAGTTGAAAATCACCACGTGGTTCGTACAAAGAAACTTTGGCGCGCACTAATACCTGCTGACCATTACGTGGAGCACTCTTATTTGCAAATCTTACTCGGCGGTTATTGCCCTTGAACATAGCGCAACGCACTTGTGATTTACTGTCTTTTAGCGATAAATACCAATGACCTGAACTAGCAGCGACGAAATTTGATATTTCTCCGGTTAACCACACTGTATTTAATTCGCTTTCCAAGATGAAGCGAACTTTTCTAGTGAGTTCACTCACTTGTAAAATGTGTTGTGCTGCCATAATTATTGTTGTTTGAACGTGTAAAGTTTGCTGGAATTTATATTATATCGCTGTGAAAATTATTTAGGGCATTTATTTTGCATTCATTTATTAAAATAATAGCTTTTGAAAGCAAATTTATGTTTACCTAAACAAAGAAAACGGTTAAAATTCTGCCGCAATATTCGATACCAACTTTAACTTGTTTTGGTATCCACTCCACACTTAACTCTGGTGATATTGCGATGTTACGAATTGCCCAAGAAGCGTTAACTTTTGATGATGTTCTACTTGTACCTGCTCATTCAACGGTACTACCTCATACAGCTGATCTGAAAACCCGTTTAACTCGAAAAATCAATTTAAATGTACCTATGATTTCTGCGTCTATGGACACAGTAACTGAAGCACGCTTGGCTATTACATTAGCGCAAGAAGGTGGACTAGGCTTCATTCATAAAAACATGACCATTAGCGAACAAGCTAACAATGTCTCCCAAGTTAAAAAATATGAAAGCGGCATTGTTTCTGACCCTAAAACGGTAAGTGCTTCAGATTCAATTGAGCAAATTATGTGTAAAGCCGATGATTTAGGCTTTTCAGGCTTCCCTGTTGTAGATTCTGCAAATAACTTAGTAGGTATTATTACCGGACGTGATTTACGTTTCGAAACTGACTTATCTAAACCAGCATCTGTTTTAATGACCACTAAAGATAATTTGGTAACAGTAAAAGAAGGTGCCGCCCGTGAAGAAATTTTAGGGTTGATGCATGAGCACCGTATTGAAAAAATATTGGTTGTTGATGATGCATTCAAACTTGTTGGTCTAATCACTGCAAAAGATTATCAAAAAGCAGAAAACAAACCAGATGCTTGTAAAGATGAATTAGGTCGTTTACGTGTAGGTGCTGCCGTTGGTGTTGGTGCTGGTACTGATGAGCGTATTGATGCCTTAGTTGCCGCTGGTGTTGATGTATTATTAATTGATACCTCTCATGGCCATTCTCAAGGTGTATTAGACCGAGTAAAAGAAACTCGAGACAAATACCCTGACTTGCAAATTATTGCTGGTAATGTGGCGACTGGTTCAGGCGCAAAAGCGATGGCCGACGCAGGTGTTGATGCTGTTAAAGTGGGAATTGGCCCAGGCTCTATTTGTACTACCCGCATTGTTACCGGTGTTGGTGTACCGCAATTAACGGCTATTTCAAATGCGGTTGAAGCATTGCAAGGTACTGGTATTCCAGTCATTGCCGATGGTGGTATTCGTTTTTCTGGTGATATAGCCAAAGCGCTTGTCGCTGGTGCTCATTGTGTCATGGTTGGTAGTATGTTTGCTGGTACTGAAGAAGCGCCGGGTGAAGTTGAACTTTATCAAGGTCGTTACTATAAATCATATCGTGGTATGGGCTCTTTAGGCGCCATGAGTCAGAAGGAAGGTTCAAGTGATCGTTATTTCCAAAAATCTGATGGTGAAGCTGATAAATTAGTACCAGAAGGTATTGAAGGTCGTGTTGCTTATAAAGGTCCTGTTGCGGCAATTATCCATCAACAAATGGGCGGTTTACGTTCTTCCATGGGCTTAACGGGCTCTAAAGATATTGAAACCATGCGCACTAAGCCTGAATTTATGAAAATCACTTCAGCAGGTATGGGCGAGTCTCATGTACATGACGTAACCATCACCAAAGAAGCGCCTAACTACAGAATGGGCTAAGCCGAATGTTCAATTTCTGTGCTATTTAACGTAATAGCGGCATCAGCAGTGCTCACCTAGTAAGCTAGGCTCCGCGCTTCTTCTTTGCTCTAACGCTAACTAGCTTCGAACAAAAACATTCTTATTCTCAATTTGGTGTTGCTCAACAGTGATTAACCATTGTAGGTCGCAGTTGAGCGAAGCGAGGCACGACAAAGTGTCCGTCAAAACAAATTTTATCAGGTTGACATTAGTCAGCCTGTTTATTTTTTTAAGTAACTATTTTTAACTTTTTACAAGAGAAAAGCATTATGAGTAAAGACATTCATGATCACCGCATACTAATTTTAGATTTTGGCTCACAATACACCCAGCTGATTGCTCGTCGTGTTCGTGAAATTGGCGTTTACTGTGAACTTTGGTCATGGGATGTGACGGAAGCGCAAATTAAAGAATTTAACCCTACAGGGATTATTCTTGCAGGAGGCCCTGAGTCGGTGACTGCAGACAATTCACCGCGCGCGCCAGAATATGTTTATACCGCGAATGTTCCTGTTTTAGGGATTTGTTACGGCATGCAAACAATGGCTGAGCAGCTTGGTGGCAGCGTAACAAGTAGTGAGCATAAAGAATTTGGTTATGCTGCTGTGGAAGTTATCACTAAGTCGGCATTATTTAATGCGATTGAAGATAGTGTTGCTGATAACGGCAATGCACTACTTGATGTGTGGATGAGTCACGGTGATAAAGTATCAGCAATTCCTGACGGCTTTGTTAGTGTTGCGAAAACGGCTAGCTGTGCTTTTGCGGCTATGGCTAATGAAGACAAGCAGTTTTACGGCGTGCAGTTTCATCCTGAAGTTACACACACCAAACAAGGCTTACGTATTCTAGAACATTTTGTTGTCGATATTTGTCAGTGTGAAAAACTATGGACATCAGCGACTATTATTGAAGATGCCATTGAAAAAATGAAAGCACAAATCGGTGATGATGAAGTGATTTTAGGTTTGTCAGGTGGCGTTGATTCATCGGTTGTGGCAATGTTATTACAACGCGCTATTGGCGATAAACTTACCTGTGTATTTGTTGATAATGGTTTACTTCGTTTAAACGAAGGTCAGCAAGTGATGGATATGTTTGGCGATCACTTTGGCTTAAATATTATTCATGTTAAAGCCGAAGACAGATTTTTAGATAAATTAGCTGATGAAAGTGATCCAGAGAAAAAACGTAAGATAATTGGTGGTGTTTTTATTGATGTTTTCGATGAAGAGTCAAAGAAACTTAAAAATGCTAAATGGCTAGCGCAAGGGACTATTTACCCTGACGTTATCGAGTCGGCTGCTTCTGCCACTGGTAAAGCGCATGTGATTAAATCACACCATAATGTTGGCGGTTTACCAGACGATATGGAACTTGGTTTAGTTGAACCATTACGCGAATTATTTAAAGATGAAGTGCGTAAAATTGGTTTAGAGTTAGGTTTACCTTACGACATGCTTTATCGCCACCCGTTCCCTGGACCAGGTTTAGGTGTACGTATTTTAGGTGAAGTGAAAAAAGAGTATGCTGACTTATTACGTCGCGCCGATGCTATTTTCATTGAAGAATTACACAACCATGACTTATACCAAAAAGTAAGCCAAGCCTTTACTGTATTTTTGCCTGTACGCTCTGTTGGTGTAATGGGTGATGCTCGTAAGTACGACTGGGTTGTGTCATTACGTTGTGTTGAAACTATCGACTTTATGACTGCACGTTGGTCACATTTACCATATGACTTCTTAGGATTAGTGTCTAATCGCATTATTAATGAGATTGATGGTATTTCACGCGTAGTTTACGATATTTCAGGGAAGCCGCCCGCTACTATCGAGTGGGAGTAATTTAATTTTAAACTTGTTAAATCGAACAACTTCGTTGTCAATCGTACTCACTGACTTCCGTCAGCTCCGTGCGATTTCCTAGAATTTGAACGATTTTCCATCGCCTAAAAATTAAATTCAGTTCGCAGAAGCCCTAAGATCTTATGATCTTGGGGTTTTCTTTTAATAATTACCTAAAGGAGCCACACTAGTTGGGCTCCTTTAGCAAAGTGTTTGAGTTTTTAATTTTTGAGCTTATGACTATGAGTGATGGAATTAAATATACGCTTAGTAAGCGAAGCAATGCAGATAAAATTATAAATAGGAAGGCGAAGAAGTCATGATAGAAAGACTAGAAACAAAACAAAGAATGAGTCGTATAGTAAAACATAACGGTACTATTTATTTATGTGGACAAGTGGCTGCGGATGCGACAAAAGACATTACTGAGCAAACTAAAACCATGTTGGATAAAGTAGATGCCTTGTTACTACAAGCAGGTAGCGATAGAAAGCACATTTTATCAGCGACTATATATGTCAAGGATATGAGTTACTTTAGCGACATGAACGCTGTATGGGATGCTTGGGTGCCAGGAGGGCACGCTCCAGCACGCGCTTGTGTTGCCGCTAAAATGGCTCGTGAGGCTTTGCTCGTTGAAATTTCAGTGGTTGCGGCAGCGATTTATCTCGAGGAGGCTACATAACCAGTACTGTAGTTAATAGAATTTTGCCAGCGCAAAAGGAAACCAAATTTTATAAACTTTATGATGGTGAAGCGAGTCATAAGCTATGGCAAAAACTTAATAAAGAAAGGCGTCACTTGAACGTAAGTATTTGCTATTGTTCTTTGCTCGATGAATGTTATATCAGCAAAAAAAATAGGGATGTACAGCCAGTACAATCTTGTAAATCAAAAGCTTAATGGTTCTATAGTGTGTGAAAGTGAAGTTAACCACGGTGTTCAGTTTTACTTTGAAACCCCAAAATATTATCACAATCAGTGTCGTAAGCTCATTAGCTATTGTCATAATATAAAATATTTTTTGCATAAAAACACTTTATATAATACTGTTTAAATACTCAGTGTTTTTGTTTGTATTATAAAGGGAAATAAAGTGATTAAATTATACAGTTTCGGTGCTAGCTTTGGTGTTATGGATCCCAGCCCATTTGTGGTGAAAGTTGATGCTTTCATGAAAATGGCACAGTTGCCTTATGAGGTGATTTCAAGCGCAGATAATTTGAAAATAGCACCGAAAGGGAAACTTCCTTTTATTATTGATCATACTGCTGATGGTGAAAATACTATCGCTGATTCGCAAGCTATTGCAGAATATTTAATTCAAAAATACCAAGTTTCATTAGATGAGCATTTATCGCCTGAGCAGCAAGCGCAGGCTTATTTATTCACCAAATCTCTAGATGAGAATTTATACTGGTGCTTAGTCTATTCTCGTTGGGTTCTGGATGATACTTGGCCGCTGGTTAAAGAGGCTTTCTTTGGTGGTTTACCGTGGCCAATTAAAGTTATTGTTCCTAGCATCATCCAGAAAAAGGTGCGTAAAAACCTATATGGTCAAGGTATAGGAAGACATACTAAGGACGAAATTCTAGCGATTACTGATAAAAGTTTTGCTTCATTATCAACCTTGTTGGGAAGTAAGGACTATTTTTTTGGTAACAAGCCTAGTTCTTTTGATGCGACTGTTTATTCTATTTTATGCCAGTTTATATCTGTAGACTGTAACAATGAATTTAATGAAAAAGCGAGAAGTTATCTCAATTTAGTTCAATTTTGTCAGCGTATTGAACAAGCTTATTATAATTAATAAATATGGATGAAAATACTGTGAATTCTTTACATCAATCACTGAAAACTACTTTTGGTTTTGAGCAGTTTAGGCAAGGGCAAGAGCAAACCATTACGCAATTGCTTAATGGTCATTCATCCTTATCTATATTTCCTACTGGCTCTGGTAAATCATTGTGTTATCAATTAGCCGCTTTACATTTACCGAACTTAACTTTAGTGGTTTCACCTTTGTTAGCGCTAATGAAAGATCAATTAGAGTTTCTTGCTAGTAAAGGCATCGCTGCTGCGAGTATTGATTCCACTTTAAAAGGCAATCAAGCACAAGAAATAATGACCGGCGTGAGAAGTGGTGAAATTAAAATATTAATGGTGTCAGTAGAGCGCTTTAAAAACGAACGTTTCCGCCAGTTTATTCAATCAGTGTCTGTTTCAATGTTGGTCGTGGATGAGGCTCATTGTATTTCAGAGTGGGGGCATAATTTTAGACCAGATTATTTGAAATTGCCTAGTTACAAACAAGCACTCAATATTCCTTTAACTCTATTATTAACCGCCACAGCAACAAAAAAAGTAAAGTTAGATATGGCACAAAAATTTGCCATTAACGAACATCATATTGTCCAAACGGGGTTTTATCGTAGCAATTTAGATTTAGCGGTTGTTCCAGTAGCAAGTGCGAGTAAAAATACTTATTTGGCAGAGGAAATTAAGACGAATTCACACTTAAGCACAAATTCCGGCATTGTTTATGTCACTTTGCAACATAGTGCCGAGCAAGTGGCAGCGTACTTACAAAAGGCTGGCATTAACGCTAGTGCCTATCATGCAGGATTTGACAGTGATCTTCGCAGCCAAATTCAAGCAGACTTTATGGCAGATAAAATTCAAGTTATTGTTGCCACTATTGCCTTTGGTATGGGCATAGATAAAAGTAATATTCGCTTTGTTTTTCATTATGACTTACCAAAATCTATTGAAAACTACTCTCAAGAAATTGGCAGAGCAGGGCGAGATGGCAAACTTTCACATTGTATAACGTTGGCAAATTTAGACGGTCTTAATACGGTGGAAAACTTTGTTTATGGAGATACGCCTGAGCTTAGCGGTATTGAGTATGTTATTGAAAATATTAAAGCTGAAGCTCAAACAAGCCATTATGAATGCAAGTGGGAGTTACAATTATTGCAATTGTCTAACGCGAGTAATATCAAACAATTGCCACTGAAAACTCTATTAGTACAACTAGAGTTAGCGGGCGTTATTGAGCCTATGTACACTTACTTTGCTGATTTTAAAATAAAACTATTACAACCCGTTGATCATATACTCGCTAGCTTTAATGAACAGCGCCAAACCTTCTTAGCTACTATTTTTAAGGCGACAGTATTCAAAAAAGTATGGGGCAGTTTAAGTTTTGATACCTTGTTGCAAGACCAATCTATCGAGAGAAATAGAGTTATTGCCGCGTTAGAGTATTTGCAAGAGCAGCAATTGATAGTTTTAGAAACTTCCCGTATGACAGAAGTATTTAAAGTTAATATCAATGAGCTTGATGATCCTCGCTTAGCTAAAGTGCTTGCTGATTATTTTATAGACAAAGAAGAAAAAGAAATAAAGCGTATCGCTTCATTAGTGCAATTTTTTCAATTAGAGTCTTGTTTGAGCTTTAATTTAGGGCACTATTTTGACGACCAAGGCACTCCTAAACAATGCGGTCATTGTAGTGTTTGTAGTGGTAAGATTGTTAAACTTGAGTACTCTATGCAAGCTGAATGGCCAACAGATGAGATGTTGACAAATAATGCCCAAGGGCTCCAACAGCATTTAGCTAAAAAAGTGCCTCAGTCTTTATCGTTTGAAAGTTACTGTCGGTTTTTTGCAGGTATGACAGTGCCAATATTTGGCCGTAACAAAGTAAGACAGTTACCGGGTTTTGGCGCTTGTGAGCAGCAACGTTATCAAGATATTCGAGATAAACTCAGTAAACTTCAAATCATAAAATAGCTAAAATGTGTAATTATTATAAGATCACAAACTTAATGAAAATTGTATAAATAAGCTTGATAGTCATATTGCTGTAACCCTATTTTTTGATTTAAATCTAGTTTATCAAAAATAACATTCGCTTTTAATCCTCGCTAAATAATTATTTGACACAGATCACAGTCACAAATTTTTAATGCTTTATAACTAACCGTAATTAATTTTTTATGTTCAGGATGAACGGGATCTCGCGCTGCCAGGATGGCAAAGAGCGTGCATTTTATATAGTTATGGATACAGTTATGTTTAAAAAAACTATGGTAAGTATGGCCTTAGCCTGCGCTTTATCTCCCTCAGCATTTGTTTTTGCTGATGATGATGTTGTGCATCAAGGCATAAATGAAGAAATAGAAACTCTGGTTGTTATCGGTAAAACACCACGTAAGGTACAAGATGTTGTCGGTGCAGTCTCAGTGATTGATAGCGAACGAATAGATAGGCAATTAGTACATGATGTTGCGGATTTACTACGTTACGAAGCGGGTATTAGTATGGTTAATTCTGGGAGTCGCTTTGGTAACTCTAGTATTGCTATTCGTGGTATTTCAGGTAATAGAATTGCGACAGAAATTGATGGTGTACCCATTGCGGAACAATTTAATATTGGCAGTTATTCTAATTCTGGGCGAAATTATGTTGACCCAGAACTAATCAAGCAAGTGGAAATACTACGAGGACCCGCTTCTAGCACCTATGGTAGTGATGCCATTGGTGGTGTTGTTAGTTTTGTTACTAAAAAACCCAATGATTTGCTGAGTCAAACAGAGAACGATATCTATGTTGGCCTTAAAACAGGCTACTATTCCATTGATAACAGTAAACTCATTTCATTAAACACCGCATTTGGTAATGAATCTTCTAGTGCCTTAATTTCTGCCTCACTTCGTCAGGGAAATGAGTTTGATAGTAATTCAGACTCTGATATTAAAAGTGATGTGCAAGACAATGAAGCTCGGTCACTATTGGCAAAATATTATTATGTAATATCTGACACCCAAGAGCTAAGTTTTACTTATGACTATTTTAAACGAGAAGCGCAAACTGACATTCAATCTATATTAGGATTAGGACGTTTTAGATCAACCACAGCACTTTTTGGTGATGATGAAAGCAGTCGTGAAAATTTTGTCATTAATTATGATTTTGTGCTCGACTCTGCATGGCTTGAAGGTGGCGTTATGCGCCTTTATGACCAGAGCACTGAAACGGCACAATTAACTGATGAATATCGCACGTCACGTGGAAAAAATTATCGTTATGATCGTGACTTTTACTATCAGCAAGATATTCAAGGACTGCGATTAAATTTTTACACTAATGCCAATTTATCATCAACAACTCACCATATTGGTTATGGCTTAGAATACAACAAAACTAGTACTGAAGAATTGAGAAATGGTTTGCAAACCAATGTTGATACAGGTGATGCAACCAATGTTATTTTAACTGAAGAATTTCCCGTTCGAGACTTTCCTATAACAGAAGTAAAAGAGCTGGGTATTTACCTTAATGATGAAATAGCGATTGATGGTACAAACTTTACTATTATCCCAGCTATTCGTTATGACAAATATGAGTTAACACCCAAAGTTGACAGTATATATTTGGCAGATAATCCTGATCAAAATGTTGTGGAAATCAGTGAAGATAGTTTTTCGCCTAAACTGGGTGTAGTTTACCAAGTAAATGATAACTCAAAGTTCTATCTACAATATGTTAAAGGTTTTAGAGCGCCACCTTTTGAAGATGCCAATATTGGTTTAGATATTCCTTTATTTAAAATGCGGGCTATTCCAAATCCTGATTTAAAGTCAGAAACAACAGACGGTTATGAAGTAGGTTACAATCTTGCCAATGAAAATCATAAATTTGATCTTATTGGTTTCTATAATGATTATGATGACTTTATTCAAACCAAAGTAAACCTAGGTTTTGACCCCGTCATTGGACGTATTATTTTCCAATCTCAAAACATTGCCAACGCTAAAATTTATGGAGCAGAGTTTAATTATAAATATAATAATCAAAGTTTGTTTAGTTCAAATGATAGTTATAGCGCTTATGTTTCAGCATTTTGGAGTGAAGGTGAAAATAGAGATACCGATCAACCTATCAATGAAATAGAGCCTAATCATGCTTTATTAGGTGTTGAATGGTTAAACAGTGATGAGTCTATTTCTGTCGCGCTTCATGCAAATTTAGTCACAGGAAAATCAGATATTGATGATCCTAATGCAGATGATCCAGATCAGAGGTTAGCCAGTACAGCAGGTTATGCAACATTTGATCTAATCGCTAATTATCAGATCAATGATCAACTTATGGTTGCAGCAGCAGTTAACAACTTAACAGATAAGCAATATTGGCTGTGGTCAGATGTTAATGGTTTAGCCCAAAGTGATCCTTTATTAGCAACGATGGCAGCACCGGGAATGAATGCTTCATTGCAATTAAAGTATGCTTGGTAGTTATTTGAATGAGTACACAAAAGAAGCCCGTAAATTTGCGGGTTTTTTGTTGTAAAGCAGATAAAATTAATTCACACCACGATCATTTAAATATTGGCTGTACTCTTTATCCGTACCATTTATATGGTTAATGAGCCAAACTGATAAATATTCACTAATATCTTTTAACGCATCGTGACCCTTTTCATTATATAAATCGACAAACATACTAACTTGAGTAATCATTTCTTGATGCTTGGCTTGGTGAACTACAAAATCAGGATAATCATTCTCTTGCATTAGTTTTTCTTCACGCTTGAAATGATAAACCGTGTAATCGACTAGCTCCTCTAATGCTTTCTTCTCAAAGTCCTCACTCATCGCGTGATCATAAGCGGTAGTAAATTGATTTAATAAATTAATTAGCTTCTTATGATCTTGGTCTATATGCGTGATGCCCACGCTATATTCGTCCTTCCACTTGATAATATTGGATTGTTCGCTTTTTTTGTAAAAAAAAGGAATTAACAGCAATCCGGTTATAAGTAACCACGACACAGGGTTGGTAAAACTGGATAGAAAACCGAGAAATATAACGACAATCATTAGACCTATTGCCATTGCGTAAATAAAAGATTTGTTACGTTTGTTCATTACATACCCCTAGATAATCAGCTGAAAAAATATTTCTTTAAAACCCTTAAAAATAATAGGGTTAAGTGAATGCGATTAATTATCAATCAATTCATTTTGATGAAAATATACCATGAAATGGAAGTAAATCATTGTTGGTTTATTGACCTTGATCAACTTGTTCTTGCATTAGTTCCAATATTTTTAAAAAGTTGATCTGAATCACATAATTGTAGCCTAAATAAGCAGATAGTTACATTTAGAAACATTTAGTGCCTGTATTTAGAAAACACATAAGTAAATACATAAGCAAACACAATAATATCTGGAGAATAACCGATGAAAAACATTAAACACAGTCTTTCAGCGCTTGGTTTAGCTATAAGCATGGCAGTTGGCGGCATAAGCATGTCAGTATCAGCAGCAGAGCCTACGTTAGCTGAAGCTGATTTTAATAAAGCAAAATTACAATACTTTCAACGCTGTGCTGGTTGCCATGGTACTTTACGTAAAGGCGCAACAGGTAAAAATTTAGAGCCTGAAAATACCCTTAAAAAAGGTCAAAAGCGTTTAGAAAAAATTATTGCGCTTGGTACTGAAGGTGGCATGAACAACTTTGATGATATATTTAGCAAACAAGAAATTGCTAATATGGCAACGTTTATTCAAATGACTCCACCTGTTCCGCCGGAAATGTCAATTACACAAATGCGTTCTCATACGAAGCAGTTTGTTGCCCTTAAAGATTATCCAACTAAACCACAACATAACCTTAACTGGAATAACTTCTTTATTGTTATTGAACGTGATGCAGGTACGGTTGCAATTGTTGACGGTGATACTAAGAAAATCATCACTCATATCAACACAGGTTACGCAGTACATGTAATTAAAGGTACTGAGCATCATAGCACTCAACATGTTAAAGACTTAGGTCGTTTTTGGTTCACTATCGGTCGTGATGGTAAAGTCACTAAAATCGATTTATGGCAAAAACCTGGCAAAATGTTAGTTGCTGAAACTAAAATGGCTTATGACGCACGTGATATCGCTGTTTCTGGTGACGGTAAATACGTAATTGCAGGCGGTTACTGGCCTTCACATTTCGTTATCATGGACTTTGAAACATTAAACCCACTTAAAGTTGTTTCAACCCGTGGTTACAATACCAAAGGTGAATTTATCAACGAAGCTCGTGTAGCTGCTATTTACACTACACCGAATGAGCCAACTTTCATGGTTGCTGTTAAGGAACTTGGTCAAATGTGGCAAGTTGATTACAGTGACTTAGATAATCTTAACATCACACAAATTGATTCAGCTGAATTCTTACATGACGGTTTCTTCGATCCTACAGGGCGTTACTTCCAAATTGCTGCTAACGCATCAAATAAAATGGTAATTGTTGATTCTAAATCACGTAAGTTAGAAGCGATGATTGATGTTGATTCATTACCACATCCTGGTCCAGGCGCGAACTGGATTGATAAAAAATGTGGCCCTGTTGGTGGAACAACTCACTTGGGTACTGGTTTAGTATCTGTTTGGGGTAATGATCCAATTAACCACCCAGACTACGCTTGGAAAATGTGTTACGAAGTTGAAACTGACGGTGCAGGTGCATTCATCCGTACTCACGAAACTTCGCAATACGTTTGGGCTGATCAACTGAAACATCCAGAGCCAGAAATTCAACAGTCGGTGCAAGTTTTCGATAAAGATACTCATGAAATCGTGAAAACCATTCGTGTAACTACAGAGCCAGGTAAAGCCGCTCTACACATGGAATTCAACAAAGGTGGTAGTGAAGTATGGGTTTCAGTTTGGAACCGTAAAGAAGCTAGCAAACCTATTGGTGAAATCGTAGTTTATGATGCAAAAACGCTTAAAGAGCTGTATCGAATTAAAGGCTTAACTACACCAACAGGTAAGTTTAACGTTTACAACCGCGTTAATCACAAAACCTAAAACTGCGAACACCTTATTGCCATTTCGTCCAACTTCGTTGTTGAAAGTGCTCATTGACTAACGTCAACTCCGCGCTTTCTCCTAGAATTTTAAAGAAATGGCTTCAAGCTGGATCGCAGTTTAGTAGTTTGTAGGTCGTCACGAACGAAGTAAGTCACGACAACTTCAATTTATGTTGATCTTTTTTTTCTCAGACTAATCTACAAATGTAAAAGGCATGACTTGTGTCATGCCTTTTTATTATTAATTAAAAGTATTAAGCAAATACTTAGTAAAGCATTTTATAAGCGTATTACCCACAGAGAGCTAACTATGGCTAACAACACATTCAAAAAACCTAGTTTCTGGTCTAGACGACTGATACTTGGTACAACCGTTTCCGGTGCCGTCATTTTTTTCGTTATTGGTATCATCTTTTGGGGTGGCTTCAATACTGCAATGGAAGCAACAAACACCACAGAGTTTTGCATTGGCTGTCATGAAATGGAAGACAATGTTTATCAAGAATACAAGCCAACAATACATTTTACTAACCGTACTGGTGTACGCGCAGGTTGTCCTGATTGTCATGTTCCGCGTCCTTGGATACATAAAGTGGTTCGCAAAATTAAAGCCTCGCGTGAAGTTTTTTATTGGTTAACAGGTAAAATAGGCACCAAAGAAAAATTTGACGAGCACCGCCTAGAGCTCGCAAAAAGTGTTTGGCATGATATGAAAACAACAGATTCAAGAGAATGTCGTAACTGTCATGATTTTGAATCAATGAATCCTGAATTTCAAAAACCTCGTGCACGTAAACAGCATTTAAATGCGTTTGAGTCAGGTCAAACGTGTATCGATTGTCATAAAGGCATTGCTCATAATACCGTAAGAAATAAATTAACTGATGAAGAGCTTGAAGCAATTGAAGCACCTGATGTGAAATTTATTCGAAAAGTTCCACAATCATATTTGGACGGTTTAGCTAGAATTGAAGCTAAAGAAGTGGCAGCAAAAGCACAAGCTAAAGCTGATAAAATAGCTGAAAAAGTAAAAGTTGAAGCGCAAATAGAAAAAGCAGTGCAAGAAGCTTTAGCCGCAGCAGGTAAAAGCTCTTCAGCGAAGGTTGTGAAAAGCGATACAGGTGCAGCATCTTCAATTAATGTGGATTGGTCAAAGGCAAGTTCAGCTGACATTGGTGTCTTCTATCCCGGAACCGCCTCAATGGAGTGGATCCTTGGTCGTCGACATGGCGGTAAACGAGCCTTCACTAAAGGTGATCGTTGTACTGAATGTCACGATGAAGAAATTGCTGAAATGGGTCAAAATATTGTGAGCGGAACAAGCGAAAAAATAAAAGAAGAGAATCTTATCCCAGGTAAGCGAGGCAGTATTGATGTCACTATTGATGCCACTCACGATAATGAGAACCTTTACTTAAGATTTACGTGGAGTGATGGTGACCATGCGCCAGTACCCTTTGTAGACGGTGGTAAAATGGATCCTGAAAATCCAATGAAACTTGCCTTTATGATTGCTACAGATGATGTTGAATATGCAGACCGTGCCGGTTGTTGGGCTACGTGTCATGCTGACGCTAACTCAATGCCATTTGCACCAGAGCAAGACGTGTTTAAAGGTAGTGATTTAGCGAACCGCTTAAATTTCGATACTGGCTCTGGCATGGGCGTAACTAAGTACTTGAAAGAAACACGTACCAAGTTAGAGCTTAAAGGCCGTGGCGGTAAAGCGTTAGGTGGCTGGGATAAACTTAAAGATGAAAGCGATATTAAAGCGGCGCAAGATGCTAATCAATTTATGGATATCGTTCGCTATAAATCAGGCACTGGTGAAGTAGAAGACGGTCAAATCTTAGCTTCACGCGATATGCATGCTGGCATGGGCGCGACAGTTGAAGCAGCACTTAAAAACGGCACTTGGTCTGTAATGGTTAAGCGTAAGCTAAAATCTGATAAAGCAGGCGATGTTAGCATTGAGGCAGGCAAAGTATACAACTTTGGTTTTGCTATCCATGACGATTACTCAAGTGCTCGTTATCATCATGTATCTTTTGGTTATAAACTCGCTTTAGATAATGATGAAGCTGAGGTGAATGCTGTGAAACAGTAAAGCGGGAGTCGAGGTTTACGTTACATGTAGAACGAAGCAGGATGCCAGTGCCGAGTCGGCATCATTCATTCAAGCCCTAACTTCGGTTAAGGCTTTTTGAACTTAACCATTCGTAATAGACTGAATTAATAGGTTTTTTAATGTTTACGATGATCTTGTTAACAATTTAAAACAACTTTTGGAACTTTGCTATACTTACCTCTATAGGGATTGATTTGATAAATGGAGTATTAGTATATAAATAGCTTAAGTGAGGTTTATTATGTTAAGACATTATTTTGTTTCCAATGATCTTGATGAATTGGAAAAAGTTGAAAATGAACTAGAGCAACAAGGGTTCACAGAACCACAAATTCATGTGTTAAGTGAAAATGATACTGATGTTGAAAACCATCACCTACATGAAGTTGCTGCGGTATTAAAACAGGATGTGGTGCACTCTACTCAATTAGGTGCGGCGATTGGTATAGTCGGTGCTTGTGCAGTTCTATTGCTTACCTACTTATTAAACTGGCATCAATCGGCAGCTGGTTGGGTACCGTTTGTATTCCTAGCGATCATTATCCTAGGTTTTTGTACATGGGAAGGTGGTTTTATCGGTATTCAGCAACCTAATGTAAACTTTAAACGTTTTCAGGAAATGCTTCATAACGGTAAACATATCTTGTTTGTTGATGTTGAGTCTAGCCAAGAAATAGCATTAGCTAGCGTAATGAAAGCACACCCAAACGTTGGTGCTTCAGGTTTTGGTGAGTCTACACCTAGCTGGGTAATTCGAGCGCAAGATAAGTTTAAACACTTTATGAAAGCAATGCCTTAGCTCGTACACTACCAGCAGTGCTATAGCCAAAAACCTTATAAAATTATTTTATAAGGTTTTTGGCTTGGCTGTGTTTCTCAAATCTACTTCGAACTTCCCCTGATTGCTAAGCGAAATTAATGATTGACCGTGCTAAGGATATCGCTGGTCTTGGCAACTTACTCACTTTTTCTTAAGCTACATTTCGCTACTTTAGCAAAAGTAGTCTATGTTATTAATTATAGAGGTGAATAATAGACCATAATTGCTGTATGAATGAGTACAACAGTTTTTAAGAAATAAATGCCATATTAGTTTTATTTTTACTCTCAAGAGCCACACTAAATTTAATTACTATTTAGTGTCTCTTATCACTCATTCAATTCAAAATTTTGCCATTTAAACCATTTGTATCGAGCACTGTCGCTTATAAGAAAGGGTGTGTTATGACGATAGCCTTTGTTATTATTTTATTAGTTATTGCAACATTAGTTTTTCATTTTATTAGCCCTTGGTGGTTCACGCCATTAGCATCTAACTGGCAAACTATTGATAACACAATTAATCTTTCTCTTTGGGTTGTGGGTGCAGTATTTGTTGTGGTAAGCCTATTTCTTGCCTTCGTTATCATTAAATTTCGTCATAACAAAAATAGGCGCGCTGACTATGAACCTGAAAACAATAAACTAGAAGGCTGGTTAACCTTAGTTACTACGCTTGGAGTAGCGGCAATGTTAGCCCCTGGACTTGTTGTCTGGGGGCAGTTTATTTCAGTACCTGAAAACAGTAAAATCGTTGAAGTAGTAGGTCAACAATGGCATTGGAGTTATCGTCTACCTGGCAAGGATGGTAAGTTAGGAAAAACCGCAATTAAGTTAATCAGTGAAGAAAATCCATTTGGTATTGATGTTAATGATATTAATGGCGCTGATGATTTACTAGTAAAAAGCAATGAATTACATCTGCTTATTGAACAACCAGTCAAAGTACTATTACGCTCAAAAGATGTTTTACATAATTTTGCCGTACCACAATTTCGCGTAAAAATGGATTTGGTTCCAGGAACCGTTACGTTTGTTTGGTTTATCCCAACTAAATTAGGGCGCTACGAACTGCTATGTGAAGAGCTCTGTGGTATTGCTCACTTTACCATGCGTGGTTATATTAAAGTTGTCTCTGCAAGTGATTATCAAACTTGGCTGACCAGTTTACCTACCTTTACTCAGACATTAGCTCGTGACACCGCAAATATTGCTCAAGGCAAGCAACTTTATACTGGCTGTGTTTCGTGCCACGGTATCGATGGCCAAGGCAATGAAGCGATGAATGCGCCTAAATTAATGGGCTTAAGTCGCTGGTATCTTCATAGACAATTAAGTTATTTCAAACGAAAAATCAGAGGCCAGAATAGTGATGACTTATATGGTCAACAAATGTCCGCTATGTCTGCTTTATTACCCGATGATAAAGCGATTGCAGACGTTAGCGCCTACCTGAGTTCCTTAACCGCTATTGAGAGTATTCCAGTGAGTACTGGCGATGCCATTAAGGGCAAGGCATTTTATAAAAACTGCTCCTATTGTCATGGTGAACATGCTCAAGGAAATTATGCCATGAATGCACCAAAACTGGCTGGACAATACCCTTGGTATTTGAAACGACAAATTAGCTCTTTTCAACAAGGGATTAGGGGGGCACATCCAGCTGACCTTTACGGTAAGCAAATGATACTGATGTCAAAAACTTTACACGATGAGCGGGCGATTAATGATGTGGTGAGTTATATCAATTCACTCACTAATGTTAGATGAATTTCTCTCTAAAATACTTTAGGAGCATGATGTGACAAAAATCGAATATGTGGCGATTGCGGATCAAGTAGATCAATCAAACCATCCTAGCACTTTCTTGACCAAGTACATTTGGAGCCAAGATCATAAAGTTATCGCTATTCAATATTCGATCACGGCAATAGCTGTCGGTCTAGTGGCCTTGGTATTGTCTGGTATTATGCGCTTGCAACTTGGCTTTCCAAATGAATTTTCATTCATAGACCCTGCTTCTTATCTGCAATTTGTCACTATGCACGGCATGATCATGGTGATTTATTTATTAACCGCATTGTTGTTAGGAGGTTTTGGTAATTATTTGATCCCTCTTATGATTGGAGCGAGGGATATGGTGTTTCCTTATTTGAATATGCTGAGTTATTGGACCTATCTACTGTCAGTTTTTGTCTTACTCGCCAGTTTCTTTGTTAGTGGCGGCCCCACTGGCGCTGGTTGGACTTTGTATCCTCCTCAAGCAATTTTAAGTGGTACTCCAGGTGCACATGCCGGAATTTTATTGATGCTAACCTCTCTTGCTATTTTTATTGTCGCTTTTACTATGGGCGGATTAAATTATGTCACTACCATCTTGCAGGCTAGAACTAGAGGAATGACGTTAATGCGTATGCCCTTAACTGTTTGGGGCATTTTTGTCGCGACAATTTTAGGGTTATTAGCTTTTCCGGCTTTGCTAGTCAGCGCCATTATGATGATTTTTGATAAAGTGGTTGGCACCAGCTTTTTTATGCCGGCAATTTTATCATTAGGTGAAACATTAGATCATAGCGGTGGCAGTCCAATACTGTTTCAACACTTATTTTGGTTTTTTGGCCACCCTGAAGTATACATAGTTGCTTTACCTGCTTTTGGCATGGTTTCTGATGTAATAGCCATACATGCTCGAAAAAATATTTTTGGCTATCGCATGATGGTTTGGGCCATTATCGCTATTGGAGGTTTGAGTTTTGTGGTGTGGGCGCACCATATGTATGTTAGCGGCATGAACCCGTATTTTGGTTTTTTCTTTGCCACTACGACACTCATTATTGCCATTCCAACGGCGTTGAAAGTTTACAACTGGCTGTTAACTTTATGGCGCGGAAATATTCACCTTACCATGCCGATGTTATTTGCCATTGGCTTTATTTTTACTTTCACTCATGGTGGTTTAACAGGGCTGATGTTAGGCAATGTGGTGATAGATTTACCTTTGTCAGACACCTTTTTTGTGGTTGCTCATTTTCATATGGTGATGGGGGTATCACCCATAATGGTATTATTTGCTGCCATTTATCATTGGTTTCCACTCTTAACCGGACGATTTTTAGATAATAAACTGGGCAAGTTTCATTTTTGGGGGACATTCTTAGGCACTTATGCTATCTACCTACCGATGCATTATTTAGGGTTTTTAGGCGTACCTCGGCGTTATTATGCCATGGGAGATACCGACTTTATTCCTGAGTCCGCCCAAACGCTTAATGCCGGCATTACCGTTTCAGCTATTATCGTTGGTTTGGTACAATTCATTTTTATTGCCAATGTTATTTGGAGTACCTTTAAAGGGAAAAAATCAGGTCGTAATCCTTGGCAGGCAACATCCTTGGAATGGCAAACAGCAGATTTCCCTCCTGGGCATGGCAATTGGGGCGAACAATTACCTCAGGTTTATCGTTGGGCATACGATTTTAGTGTGCCGAAGGTTAAAGATGACTTTATTCCACAAAACTTACCCTCCGAAGAGGTTGAATACCTAACGAGTGAGAGAAATAATGACCGAGGGAAGAAGTAATGGAACTTTTCAAATCCTTGCGAGTAAAGCCTTGGTTGTCAGCAGAGCTTGAACAACAAACTGAGCTAAACTCTTCAACGCCAGATATCGAAAAATCCGCTAGCACGGCATTAAAATTTTTATTAGCAGTTATCACAGTGGTTTTTTTCTTATTTACTATCACATTTTTACAGCGAACTCAGTCATTTGATTTCCAAGCATTATCGGGAGAGGTATGGTTACCTTTTAGCAATACCAACATGTTATGGCAAAACAGTGCTTATTTATTATTGGCCAGTATGAGTATTATTTTAGCAGAAAAGTTTGCTCAACAGCAGAACCTCTATGCCATTATTATTTCATTAACCGCAACAACATTATTTACTCTACTTTTTATCAGCGGCCAAGTTCAAGTTTGGCAGCAACTGAATCAATCAGGTTTTTATATCACTACTAATCCTGCTAACAGCTACTATTTCTTGCTAACCGGCATTCATGCCTTACATATTGTTGGTGGCGTGTTGGTATTAATGCGTTGTACTTGGCACTTTGGTATAAGTTTCTCATACCAGCAGTTAGCTTCCCGTCTCAACTTATGTGCGCGTTATTGGCACTACTTACTTTTCATTTGGTTGTTTTTATTTTTTTTGTTAACCAGTGATGCCAGTACCTTTAAAACTATTGCTTTAATTTGTGGCTTCTAAGGGGGATATATGCAAAATGATGAACAGTCAAAACATAATGAAGCAAAAAACGCCTCATCTTGGCAAAGTGTAACTAACGACTGGAGTGCTGATAAACAGTCTTTTGACATGCCTTGGGGCAAGTTGATGATGTGGATATTTTTATTAAGTGATACCTTTATTTTTAGTATATTTCTGACCAGCTATATGAATGTCCGTATGTCCGTGACCGCTGCTTGGCCTAATCCAAGTGAAGTTTTTGCCTTAACTATTGCCGGCCATCACATCCCTTTAGTATTAATCGCCATTATGACTTTCATTTTAATTACTAGCAGCGGCACTATGGCGATGGCGGTTAATTATGCCTATCAAGGAAATAAGAAAAAAACCGTCTACTTAATGGTAGTAACCGCCTTATTAGGCGCTAGTTTTGTAGGTATGCAAGCATTTGAATGGACAAAATTGATCGTTGAAGAAGGCATACGACCTTGGGGAAATCCAATGGGGGCAAATCAATTTGGCGCAGCCTTTTTTATGATCACTGGTTTTCATGGTCTGCATGTCAGTGCGGGGGTTATTTACCTTAGCGTGATTGCCAAACGTGTTCATCAAGGAAAGTACGACCACAAAGGTTATCACATCGTTGAAGTCACGGGGCTATATTGGCATTTTGTTGATTTAGTTTGGGTATTTATTTTTGCATTTTTCTATTTATGGTGAGGATAATATGATTAAACAGCATAGCGAAATATCGAACATTGCAATACCTACTGAGCAGCAACATCCGATCAGTATGTATCTTAAAATATGGTTATTACTGTTTGTATTAAGTGCTTGCTCTTACATGGTTGACTATTTCCAATTTCAAGGTCTACTCAGATGGACACTGATATTAGCTTTCATGTTTTTAAAGGCTGGCTTAATTATCATGGTATTTATGCACTTAGCGTGGGAGCGCATGGCAGTAAAATTATTATTATTTGTACCACCCTTGGCTATTTTAGTTTTTATTGCTTTGATGTCGAGTGAAGCGGGATATGTTTTTATCAGCCGAATTGTTTCGTTTGTTAATCCTTAATGTTACAGCCTCACAGTTAAGGAAAGTAGATGAAGAATAGTGATATTGTTTCAGTGATGTCACCTCACCAGGCGGGTTGGCGAGATTACCTGACATTATGTAAACCAAAAGTAGTGTTGATGATTTTGATCACCGCGATGGTTGGCATGTATCTGGCCAGCGAGCAAAGCTTTGATATTAAATTGATGTTAATTGCTAGTATCGCCATAGGTTTTGCGGCTAGTGCTGCTGCGGTTATTAATCATGTCATCGATGTTAATATTGATGCCAAAATGCAAAGAACGAAATGGCGACCTCTGGTTAATCAACGCATTAGCAATAAGCAGGCACTATTTTTTGCCGCGAGTTTAGCCGCTAGTTCAATGTGTTTATTATTATATTATATTAATATGTTAACTGCATTACTGACCTTGATTGGTTTCATTGGTTATGCCTTGATTTATACCTGTTTTTTAAAACACAAAACACCACAAAATATTGTTTATGGTGGTTTTGCTGGCGCCATCCCTCCCTTACTTGGTTGGACTAGTATCACCAATAATATTGCCGCTGAGCCGTTATTATTGACCTTAATTATTTTTCTGTGGACGCCCGCTCATTTCTGGCCATTAGCCATAGACAGACTTGACGATTATCGACAAGCTAATGTGCCTATGTTACCTGTAGTTAAAGGCATTGACTATACCAAAACGTGTATTGTTATTTATACCTTAGCAACCATTGTTGCCAGCTTATTACCGTATTTTTTCCACTATTCAGGTGAGCTTTATTTAGTATCTGTTTTGCTGCTGGGATTATGGTTTGGCTATTATGCCATTCAGTTAAAAAGAATAGACAATAATCAATTAGCATTGAAAACATTCCGTATTTCAATTTATTATTTAATTGCCCTTTTTGTTGCTTTATTAGTTGATCGTTTGGTCGTGTTCTAGTGGTAAAACCGAGATGAAAACCTTGTCTAAATCACCACAAATATTAATCTTATTGCCTATTTTCGTTGTCATTATATCAACGATATATGTGTACCGTTTAGTTACTAACACCGCTAGAAATTCCAGCGTTGAATTACCAAAGATACAAGGAGTGATATTAAAATCAGCGCAACAATTAGCAGACACTCGATTAACCGACCATCAGGGACAGGCTGTCAATCGTGACTACTTTTTAGGGAAGTGGCATTTTATTGCTTATGGTTATACGCAGTGCCCTGATATTTGCCCAACAACTTTATTCACTTTGGTTCAACTTGCTGACTTACTCAGTACCAGCCATGAGAAAATCGATACTCAATTTATTTTTTATACTGTTGACCCAGATAGGGATTCACAAGAAATTCTTAGCCAGTATATTCATTATTTTTCAGACAAGTTTGTTGCTGTGCGAGCCAACACATCGATAAATGCTGAAATTTTTCAACATAGTTTAGGTATAAAGGTTTATATTACCAATGGTTATATAAATGATGACGATAAGCAGACTATTAAAGTTGAACAGACAGTTAAAGTAAAAAATAATGAACCGCCCTATCAAGTTGACCATGGACTAGCAATATTTTTAATAAATCCAGAGGCTGAGTTACAAGCAGTTTTTTTTCCTGAGATAACGGAACGAGGAATGAAAAATTTTACTAGTGATGTACTTTATCGGGATTATTTGAAAGTCATTGAATATTATAAACAACGCAGCTTACTCTTAGATAAAATTAGTGATTAGCGCTATTCTATTGACCACTTTTTTGATACTGACTTGTAATCAGTAGGTCGCCAGTTCTACTCCGGCACGACTACATGGATGGATAATAGTATGAACCCACGCCACTTCCTAACGGCCTCGCAATTGGCCAAAAATGGAAGTGTAAACATACTATTTAACATAAGCGGAGTGGGTATAATGAAGATTACAACAGTTGGACTTGATATAGTAAAATCTATTTTTCATTCGTTTGCGATTAATCATACCGGACGATTGGTTAGAAAAGAACAGCTCAAGCGTAAACAACTATTAGCTTGTTTTGTCAAACTTGAGCCTAGAATTATAGTGATGGAAGCTTGTGGTGGTGCAAACTATTGGGCAAGAGGAAGGTCACCAAGTCAAATTAAGAGCACCGCAATATGTAAAGCCTTTTGTTAAAGGAAATAAAATGATTACAACGATGCTCAAGCAATAGCGTAAGCATCACAACGTGCTAGCATGCGATTTGTGCCCATTAAATCGGTTGAACAGCAAGACTTGCAAAATGTCCATCGCCAACGAGAACGTGTAAAAAAAGAAAGAAAGGCTTTAGCCAATCAAATACGAGGGTTGCTCGCTGAATATAGCATCGTGATCAAAAAAGCTATCTCAGCTATACGATATGAATTCCCTTCAATTATTGAAGATGCAGAAAATGACTTAACTGTGATGTCCAGAGCGTTTTTTAACGAGCTACTTGAAGAATTTCGCGCTATGGATGACATGCTTGTACATTGTGAAGTTAAAATAAAAATAGCGAATTAAACAATGGCATACGAGCTAGGGGTGATGTATTAGGTATTGGTGCTATCACCTCGAGTGCACTTTATGCCGCTGCTGGCGATGGAGAAGACTTTGTTAATGGGCGTTATTTATCCGCATGGATTGGTTTAGTTCCAGGTCAACATTCAACGGGTGGAAAGCCGAGGTTATTGGGTATCAGTAAACGAGGCAATAGCTATTTGAGGACGTTATTGATACATGGCGCAAGAGTGGTATTAAGGCATTCAGCGAAGAAGAATGATCGTTTCAGTCTTTGGGTTCAGGCACTACTCAAACGTAAGGGGCACAATAAAGCCTGTGTAGCAGTCGCCAATAAGTTTGCAATAATGGCAGGACGTATATTGTCCTGCCTCGACAATTGTCGCAGTAAGCGGCTAACTACAAATAAAGCACTTTGATTTGTTAATTCAGATCAAAGTGCTTTTTATTTTCTGTGCTATTATTTTTTGCAATATTTCCACTAAGAATTAAATAGAAACATATGAAAACTTTTAAAGAACTACTTGAGCTAACTCACGAGCAAGAACAACCACAACGCCTAATGTTCTTATTTGCAAGTGCTGAATCGAAAAACCCGAAAAAAAGTAAAAAGCATCAACAAGGTACAATCTCACCAGTAATGTGTGTTGATAAATTGCCCGAAGAATTAACGACTTTTGCCGATTTGAAGAAAGAAGCTGATTCAATTGAGAGCAATTGGAATTTTGTTTTTATTGCTAGTCTTAGTGGTGAAAATGGTATGACGCCGACTCAAGACGATGCCGAACCTTTTTTAAATAAAATGGTTAATGACGTACAAACGGGTAACAATGTTGGTCGTTATGTCATTTATGATCGTGAAGAAAACCCAATTGAGCTTGAAAATAATAACTAATTTTTTAGTTACGAGTGGCGAGTTAAATAGTTTCGAAGTGCGCTACTGCAGCTACCGTCTTCGTAACTCGCTACTTATAACTCGCTACTTATAACTCGAAGCTTAAGTTTATGAAACCCAACACCTCTATAGCAATGAAAATGCTCATTGAGCAAGTTCAAAGTGCTCTGCCTTTTGAACGGCCAGAGCATGAAATTTGTGCGGGTAAATGTGTTGGCTGCCCCAAAAAAATGTTGGAATATATGGGTAGTGAGCTTGATCATTACCAATGCCAACTAGACAACGAAGTAATCCCTTCCTTAGGTGAAATAAGCGACTTAGCTCGAGTCGCCAAAAAAGTTCACCGTAGTATGGCTAGAAATAGTTTGGTTTGAAGTAGAATTATAGCGGATTATTTTCAGTAGTACCGATGAATTCTTTAGAAGTAAACGATGCAAACCAGTCTCTTCAAATAATATCATCCCGATGAAGCCCAACACTTCATCGGTAATAAGGTTGCTTATTAAGCAGCTTCATTACTGTGTCGGTTCCACGCCATAATGTGATCACAGCTCTGTCCTTTATTCACAAAGTTGACAGTAAATAGACAAACTCCAAATAATATTTCAAAGGAATGATTGACCGTTTTTCATCAAGCATCGTTTATCCCATTTTCAGGATTTTTCCTCTTTTTCTTTTCCCATCTTTGGGATGTTAATATCTTACTTTTGCAATTCAAGTGATTTGTTTAATTTAATCATGCAGTTATGTTTTGGCACTATCTCTGCAATATATTGGCTAGTGGATATATTTATTATTTGGAAATTCAAATAAAGGACTTATTTAAATTGTCGGTACCGAAAAGGTGCTCAAAGATTCTATGAGTACACCTTTCGACTAATTAGCCAAAATATTAGCAAAATTATTATCTTTTGAAATATTTGGCAGGAAGGCAAGGCTATTAGGAGAACAAAGCGTGGCTACACTTTTATTACTGATTATTCATACTATTGCAGGTTCAATTGCCATACTTTCTGGCTTTGCAGCATTGTCTTTACGAAAAAGCTCAAATGGACATCGCACCGTTGGCAATATTTTTGTTCTAACAATTTTATTTCTTGGTTTTACTGGAATTTATATCGCGTATTCTCGCGCTATTATGCTCTCTTTTGTTAATGGCATTTTTCTATGTTACTTCGTTTCTACGGCATGGATGACCGTTAAGCGTAAAGCTGGAACTATTGGTAGATTTGAGTGGTTCGCTTTTCTTGTTGTCGTTGCAATTGTTGGAATGTTAGTCAATTTTGGCCTTGAGGCTTCTAAAAGCCCTGAAGGAAAGCTTAATGGTTTCGGTCCTCAGACATTTTATTTTTTCGCTTTCATTGCCTTTATTGCTGCTGCATTGGACTTAAAAATGATTCTTAACCGTGGCGTTGAAGGAAACCATCGAATTATCCGTCATTTGTGGCGTATGTGTTTTCCATTATTTATGTCAACAGCTGCATTCTTTCTTGGCCAAGCTAAGTTACTACCAGAACCGGTACGACAAATCGAATATCTTGCTATACCCGTAGTGATCGTATTGTTATCAATGGCTTATTGGGTTATACGCGTGTTGTATAGCAAAACCTATAAAATCAATGACAGCGCAATTACATCTATATAAAAATTTAAAGGAAAATAATGAAAAAATTAATATTAATCTCAACGCTAAGCTGTGTTTTATCAACACCTGTTTTAGCAAACATCGAACAAGGGATTGCTGAATATAATGAAGGAAATTTAAAACAAGCAGTACAATTAATTTCACAAGCCGATGACAGCCGTTTCGAAAAACACCTTTACCTTGCAAAAATTTCCTTGGATGAAGGTGATTTAGACGAGGCTGAAAGTTATATAGAAAATGCGATTGATAAAAACGACACCAATGGTGAAGTTCATTATTTTCATGGGAAGGTGATGTCTGCGCAAGCTAAAGACGCCAATATATTTAGTAAAATGGGGTACGTAAAAAGTATATTAAAAGCATTCTCGGTCGCGGTAAAATTCTCACCTGAAAATATTTTATATAGACAAAGTCTATTAGCCGTTCATTTAGTTGTTCCGGGCATTATGGGCGGTGATGTTGATGTTGCTTTAGAGCAAGCAAAAGCGATCAAAGAAATGGATGCTAAGTCAGGCGCTGTTGCATTGATCAAAGTATATGCAAAACTTGAAGAGCATGAAAAACTCAATGAAGTTTATAACAAGGCTGTAAATGATTTTCCCCAAGAGCCTGCAATTTACTATCAACGTGGCATGTTTTATCAACACCAAGAAGACTTTGGCAGTGCAATTATTGAATTAGGGAAAGCCGCGAATTTATCTGTAGTTTCAGACAAGCAACGTAAATCCCAATATATGGCTATATATCAAATTGGGCGTACTAGCGTACTGAGTAAAAATTTTCTAGATGAAGGCGAAAAGGCACTAAACCAATATATAGCCGAGGCTGACGTGCAAGAAAACATGCCAAATAAAGATTGGGCCAAGTTTCGACTTGCTACTATTGTTGAATTTAAAGGAGAAGCAGTTAAAGCAGTAGCTTTATATAAAGCGCTTCAGCAAAAAACAACAGATAAAGAGTTAAAGAACAAAGTGAAAAAACGCATAAAAAAGCTGAGTTAATTATATTAGGCAAAGATCATCACACTTCTAGGTAATGATCTCCTGCCATTTGATTTTAGTTACTAAATTTAAAGCCGTGTGTGGCTTTTTATCACGATTATACACCAGTGCTTGCGTTGCGAATTTGACTAGCGCATTCGGCTAATATAATAGCGCCAGCGGTTGAAACATTTAGCGAGTTACCCATGCCAAACATTGGGATGTGTATTTGTTGTTGACTTAATTGCAATGCGGCTTCACTTACACCTTTGCGTTCGTTTCCTAGTACTAGCGCACAAGGTGATGGATAACTTACCTTTTTATAGTCAACAGAGTTATGGCACAGTTCAACACCAAAAATTGCATAACCTTTATCTAATAATGTTTGTAAGCTTAAAGTAGTATCATTGCTATATTCAATGCAAACCCATTTAGCTTCATTGCGAGAGGCTTTTTTCAGTTTTTTATCTGAAATAGTTAACTCGCCACAGATAATTATTTTTTCAATAGCGAAAGCGTCAGCCAAGCGAATAAAAGCACCGACATTATAGCTATTAGTGACATTATCCAATACTAGTATTAGAGGAAGTTTTGGTTGTTCAAGATATTCGTCTCGTGCTGGTTTGCTTTTTCTAAGCTCGTCTTTGCATAGTTGTATTGCTGAGTGCATGATATATTCTCGTTGCGCGCTTTGGCTAATTTCGTATGATAATAAAACTTGCCACATCGTTATATTTTCTGTAATTGTAACTTTATTTTTTAAGTAAAAAATAAATATTAATCTTCGGCACCGTTGAGTACAATTTTGCTGCATGGTTATCAGAAATTATTAAAAATGAATAGAGTATTATTTTAAGGTGAAACTTCTTTGCTATGTACTCAGGGAAATTGTTTGAGTCGCTATAGGACTAATAGCACCGATAATTTTACGTTAAAGCACTTAAAACAAAGAGTAATAGATTGATAGATATAACATTATTAGCCATATTCATTCCAACGTTCTTCTTGGTAAGTATAACACCCGGCATGTGTATGACCCTAGCGATGACTTTAGGTATGTCGCTTGGTATACGCAGAACGCTTTGGATGATGTTAGGAGAAGTTATAGGCGTTGCCTTAGTTGCTATAGCCGCAGTCATTGGTGTTGCCTCAGTAATGCTTAAATATCCCGATATATTTTCTGTAGTAAAATATTTAGGCGGATCCTATCTAGCGTATATTGGTATTGGGATGTGGTTATTAAAAGGAAGCATGATCATTACCAATGAATCACAATCTAATGTAAGTCGACTTACTTTATTTAATCAGGGACTATTCACCGCTATATCAAACCCTAAGGGATGGGCTTTTATGATATCCCTGTTACCACCATTTATTAATATAAATAATGCGCTGACCCCTCAACTATCCGTATTGGTATTGATTATAATGATATCTGAGTTTGTTTGTATGATGGTATATGCTTCAGGAGGTAAGACTCTCAGGGTATTCCTTTCAAAAGGGGACAACGTAAAGTTAATGAACAGGGTTGCAGGCTCTCTTATGATTGGAGTAGGTGCTTGGTTAGCTTTCGGTTAGCTTTCGGTTAGTTTTTTAGATAGGAGCCTATGAGTAACTGCTCACAGTGGTAGGCTTAATCTGTTTACAACAAACTGTCTCTAAAAAAAGAGGTTTAATGTTTATAATTTACATGATAACTTTTAGAGACCTTTGCCTTATATCAACACTCTGTTATGCTAAATATATCAATTAATTAATTAAATAGCTTAGCTGACATATCGCCTATGCCAATGAAAACAATGTCTAACAAGGAAGTATATGTCTCCATTATTGGTGCATTCTTCGCAACCTTGTGTGCATCTTTTTTCAGTTTCAACATTCTACAAGCTGAAAACCACCCGATGATTTTAGCATCAACCGGTGCTTCAGCAATGTTGATTTTTGCTATTCCTCATAGCCCTGTATCTCAGCCTTGGCCTTTGGTAGGAGGGCATATAATTTCAGCGTTTATTGGTATCAGTGCTTATTATTTAATTCCTAATCCTATTTTGGCATCATCGGCGGCTATTGGTGTCGCTATGTTAGCAATGCATCATACTGGTAGTATGCATCCACCTGGCGGTGCAACAGCGGTAACTGCAGTTATTGGCGGAAGTACCGTACATGAGTTAGGCTATTATTTTGTGGTAGTGCCTGTGTTTTTTAATTCAATCATTTTACTTTCTATTGCTATGGCTGTAGCGACGTTTAGAGAGAAAAACCCCTTCGTTGTTGATTGAATCATTTTTATTACAATCTATTCAGCTTAGTTTTATAAAAACAAAATACAGAGCGTTTTTTCCCGCGAATTAACGCGAATTTTCACAGATTAAAGTACACTAAACAAAAAGTAGTTAAATGCTCTAATCTGCGCAAATTATCGTAAAGAATTTTTGTGTCCAACTACTAAAAAGTCAATTTAAACAAAGCACCTTGCTGAACATTTTTTTCTAGTTTCACCGTACCGCCATGAGCAATCATCACCTGACGAGTTAATGCTAAGCCAACACCTGAACCATCATTTTTAGTAGTGAAAAATGGGACAAATATCTTTTGGATTAGTTCTTTAGGTATGCCAACTCCGTTGTCTTTAACCTCAATAACTACATGACCACGTTTATTTAAGAAAGCACTTAGAGATATTTCTGCCTCGGTGACACCATCAACGGCTTGTTCAGCATTTTTTAATAAGTTGATCAACATATGTTCTACCATGTCGGTATCAACATTAAACGTTAATTCAGTCGGGTTAACATCAAGGTTAAAGCGAATTTTTTTGTCAGACCAATGTTGAGTTGTAATTGAACTAACTTGAACAAAAATATCATTTAATTTCACCAACTTTCTGCTTGGCGATTGTAGTCTCGTTAATTGTCGATAACGTCCAACAAAATTCATTAAGCCGTCGCTACGACGGGCAACAGTTTGTATTGCATCTGTCACATCGCTTAATTCTTCACTGACATCACTCTTTGTTAATTTCGTTTCAACATCAGCTAATAAATCTACTGCTGTTTTTGCTAAAGAAGCAACAGGAGTAATGCTGTTCATTATTTCATGTGTGAGTACCCGCACTAAATCTTGCCAAGCTTGCAACTGAGCGCCATCTAATTCATTTTGAATGTCTTGCATACTGAGTAATTTTTCTTGCTTTCCTGCAATAACAATTTGTGTTGCTGAAATAGTTAATTGCTGTTCCATGGCATCAACTTCGAAAGTGACTAAGCGGCGTTCCCCTGCTTGAACGTCTGTTAAGTGTTGAGCAAAGTCATCGCCAAATTGGTTTAAATCCCTTAAATAATCAACAGCGTTGGCACCAAATAAGCGTCGAGCGCTGTTGTTCCATAAGGTGACCTTTCCTTGAGAGTGAATACTAATTAGTGGTACGGGAACATGTTCAATTATCGCTTTAAGGTGAATTAATTCCTCAGCTTGGCTTGCTCTATTCGTTTGGAAGTTTTTCAAAATATTTGAAAATTCATAGCCTAATTCACTAAAACCGGCACCTAAACCTTTTAATTCAAATCGTTGTGAAAAATCAGCATACCGAGCAGCATTGAGAAATCTGGTCAGCTCAATATTGGTTTTTTCAATGTATCTAAAAGCAGAAATACATTGAACAATTAACACCAATGTCAGTATTAAAGTATTGGCATAATAACCTGATGTTGAAAGCAAGTAAGTGAGTCCTAATAATGTCACCATTATCAGTATTGTTTGAATAGCTATCATTAAGGAGAATCGTTTAAAAACCATATTTTTCCATCCTCCTGTACAGCGCAGCTCTTGTTAAGCCCAAGTCTTTAGCCGCATGACTAATATTAAAATGATGTTTTTTAAGTGCTTGCTCAACCGTGCCTTTTTCTAAGCGCTCTAAATTTAGATCGGTGTTTTCTATTTCATTACTCACGGGTTTATTTGCTTGCTTATAAATTACTTCTTCAATGCTTTGATTACTATAACCATCCAGCTGAAAATCAATCGGCTCAAGCAAAGGGTGTTGAGATAAAATAATGGCTCTTTCAATGGCATGTCTCAAGGCTCTGATATTACCCGGCCATGAATATTTCACAATAGCTTCAAGCGCTTGTGTGGAAATTGATTTTTCATGCTTGCCATATTTATGACGATAGAATTGGGTGTAATGATTAGCCAAAGTCTCTATATCAGCGCTGCGTTCTCTTAATGGTGGCAAATTTATTTCTACGGTATTTAAACGAAATAGTAAATCTTGCCTAAATTTTGCTTTATCTGCTAAATCCTGTTTGCTGATATTGGTTGCAGTGATAACTCGGACATCAAAAGGAATAGCAGAATTAGAGCCTAAAGGCGTTACCGTACGTTGTTCAAGTACGGTGAGTAATTTGGCTTGCAAATGCAATGGCAAATTGCCTATTTCATCAAGGAACAGTGTGCCACCGCTAGCCGCTTTTAGTCGGCCTACGCGGTTTTCTCGCGCGCCAGTAAAAGCCCCCTTTTGATGACCAAACAATTCACTTTCAAATAAAGATTCAGAAATTGCGCCTAAATCAATCGACATAAAGACATTATCACTGCGCAAGCTTTGCGCATGTAATTCCCGTGCAACTAATTCCTTTCCTGTGCCATTTTCACCTAATATCAACACATTAGCATCGGTTGGGGCACAGCGTTCAATTAATGACAAAACAGTTGCCATAGCGGGCGAATGGCCAAGTAATTGTTGGCCATTATGGCTGGCAGATACTTGTGCTAATACCTTATTGGTCTTTTTTAGCTCACTTGCTTCGCGACGAGATTTACCTAATTTTACCGCTGAGGATAGGGTTGCGACCACTTTTTCATTTTGCCATGGTTTAGCAATAAAATCGCTAGCGCCAAGTTTCATCGCTTTAACTGCCACATGAATACCACCGTGTGCTGTTATCATAATCACCACCGCTTGAGGGTCAATGTTGATGATTTTTTCCAGCCATAAATAGCCTTGTTTGCCGCTACTTTCTCCGGGGCCAAAATTCATGTCGAGCAAAATGGCATCAAAAGTTTGTTCACTCAGTAATTGAGGAATATTTTCTGGCTGGCTGCAGGTAAGTACATTTGAAAAATGTCGTTTTAGTAATAATTTTCCCGCAATTAAAATATCTTGATCATCATCAACGATGAGAATAGTGCCTTCTTGTTTCACATGCATCCTTAGGTATTGCCGTGCTTTACTGTTCAATATCGTACACCGAGTGTTCATAAACGTACAGCTATTAGTGTTCAATAATGTACATTAATGTAAAATACCACTATAAATCAATGGTTTGTTTTTTGGCGTGACAATTGCTATATACAGAATATGGAAGTACTACAACGATAAAACTCTTGATGAAAAGTTCAGTTAAATCAATTAATTCTCAAAAACCCATACCAAGGGTGACGAAAAGCAGCGCAAGTGTTTCTGGCGTCGCGATGGATAAGAAAATTGTGCGAGCAGATAAACGCTTACAACGATTTTTATGGATCACCGTTATTATCATGGCTAGTGCATGGGTTATTTATCAGTTAATGATTGTTAATAGCGTGAAATCATTAACGGTAAATACCAAACAAATTACCGTTTCAATTGTTGGTAAGGGCACCTTTGAAGATTTCCTTCCTGTGCGTGCGCAAGTAAAACCCGCGAAAACTTTGTATTTAGATGCTATTGAAGGTGGTCGAGTTGAGCGAATATTAGTTGAAGACGGTGCGCATTTAAAGGCCGGTGATTTAATTGTTGAATTATCTAATGCCTCATTACAGTTAAATGTATTAGGTAACGAAGCACGGGTAGCGGAGCAATTAAATAATATGCGCACTATTGAGTTGAATCTTGAACAAAATCGTTTGCAGCATAAACGTAATTTAATTGATATTGATTATCAAATAAAAATACTTAAACGTCAGTTGTCGCGAGAACAGGAGTTAGTTAAAAGTGGTGCTGTAGCGCAAACCAAGTTTGATGATACTCGCGATACACTACAGTGGTACCAAAACCGTTTAGCAATTACCTTAGAAAGCCAAGCTTCAGATAATAAAATGCAAGCTGAGCAACTTAAATTTTTGAGGGAAACCAGTAAACGTTTAGAAAGTAACTTAGGTATTTCACAGCAGAATTTAGATAATATGAATGTTAAAGCGCCGGTTGATGGTAAGTTATCTGGCTTTAATGTTGAAGTAGGTCAGAGCATCGGGCGAGGCGAACGCTTAGGGCAAATAGATACCCCTGATGATTATAAGTTAACCGCTAATATTGATGAATTTTATCTAGGTCGCGTTGATTTAGAGCAAGAAGCGCAATTTAAAGATTATTTACTAAAAATATCAAAAATCTATCCTCAAGTGAAAAATGGTCAGTTTCAAGTAGATTTCAAATTTTCTAAAGAACAGCCCAAAGCTATTCGTCGTGGGCAAACCGTTTCGTTAAAACTCACCTTAGGTGATGCCAAAGAGGCGACACTACTTTCTAATGGCGCCTTTTTTCAAGATACCGGTGGTCATTGGGTTTTCGTCGTCAGTGAAGTAAATAACGAAGCACTAAGGCGAGAAATTCGTCTAGGGCGTCGGAACAGCCAATATGTTGAAGTGCTGAGTGGTCTTGAAGTCGGCGAGCAAGTCATAACTAGTTCATATAGCACATATAAAGATATAGAGCGTCTTGGCATAGATTTGTAGGTTGATGCTTGCCTAAATGGATATAGCAATAATGCAGAATTCATGTGGTCGGGTTTCGACAGATTTCATTTTGTCGGGCCTCGTTGCACTCGTGCCGATCTACAAGTGACCTGAAAAAACATAGGAGATTAATGTCATTTTCTAACTGACATCAATCAAGTCAACCCAATTAACTAAAAATGAATAACAGTAATAAACATAAGGATGTAAACATGATTAAGCTCAACAATCTTTCAAGAACCTATCAAACGGATGAAGTTGAAACAGCGGCATTAAGTGGCGTTAATATTGAAATTGAACAGGGTGAGTTTGTCGCTATTATGGGACCTTCCGGTTGCGGAAAATCGACCTTACTTAATATTCTTGGCATGTTAGACAATCCCTCTCAAGGGCAGTACTTGTTTAGTGACGAAGACATTTCAAATTATTCAGAAGCCAAATTGGCTAATATTCGTAAACAAAATATTGGTTTTATCTTTCAAAGTTTTAATTTAATTGAAGAGTTATCTGTAGAAGAAAACATTGAGCTAGCGCTGCTTTATCACAATATTCCTACCGCTGAACGTAAAGAAAAGGTGATTAAAGTAATGGATAAAGTAGGCATAGCTCATCGTGCTAAACACATGCCAAATCAATTATCGGGTGGACAACAACAACGAGTTGCTGTGGCACGTGCCGTGGTTGGTAATCAAGCAATTATATTGGCGGATGAGCCCACGGGAAATTTAGACAGTGTTCACGGGCAAGAAGTGATGGAAATGCTGCGAGCATTAAATGAAGAAGGCACCACTATTATTATGGTTACTCACAGCGCAGCGCATGCGGGTTATGCTCGTAGAACAATTAACTTGTTTGATGGTAGCGTAATGACTGAAAACGTACGAGCAGCGTAAAGGAGTGGCTTAAATGTTTAAAAATTATTTTAAAATAGCGATGCGAAATTTAGTTAATAACCGTCTTTATAGCGCCATAAATATTTTTGGTTTAGCAGTAGGCTTAGGGGCTTGCCTACTGCTCTTTTTATTTATTAATGATGAAACTCACTTTGATCAGTTTTGGACTGATGCAGATAAAATATATCGTGCTGAATCTCTTATTCAAAGCCCAGGCCGAGGCCCTTATGGGCAAGGGTTTACTTCAGGTAAAACACGATCAACATTATTAAATTATTTTCCACAAGAAATAGAGAGTGCAACTCGTTTTCATCAAGAATATCCTATCATTCAGGTAGGTGATAAAGTGTTTGAAGAGCCTCTTTATTTAACCGATGCGGATACGGCTGATATCTTTGATATTGAGGTGTTAAAAGGCGACTTAAAGCAAACCTTAAGTGACAATCGCTCAATTGCTTTATCAAAAGAGTTGGCAATAAAATATTACGGTAATATTGATGTGTTAGGGCAAGTACTCACTATCGCACAAAATAATAGCAAACATGATTATCGGGTCGGTGCGGTTTATAAAAAGTTACCACACAATACCGTAATATCGTTTAATGCCTTAATTAAAATAAACGAAGATGATTTTAAAGATCAACCTTGGATGTTTGATAATTGGGCGTCTCCAAATACGGTAACCTATTTTAAACTTAAACCTAATGTTGACATTTCAGCCATTAATAGCCGTTTAGTATCCTTGGTTGAAGACAATGTTTCAGTACCTGAATATTGGGCTGATCAATTTAGTGAAGCCACTGAGTTTATTAGTTTTAGCACATTACCAATATCAAAGATTTATTTATCCTATGCTGGTGTTAGCAATAACATCACCATTTTTGGCTCTATTGCCTTACTGATTTTAGTGATTGCTTGCATTAATTTTACTAATTTATCTATTGCTAAATCAACTCGCAGGGCACGAGAAGTGGCGATGAGAAAAGTGGTTGGCGCTTCTAGAAAACAGTTAATTGTGCAGTTTTTGGGTGAAACTATTGTTATCGCGTTTATTGCCTTAATTGTCGGTGTTGCTTTAGTTGAGCTAGCGCTACCCGCTTATAATAATTTCCTTGGACGTGAATTACAAATAGGCTATCGCGACCCATTTACTATAGTCATTATGCTAGCTTTAGTGCTTTTTGCTGGCATTGTTGGTGGTATATATCCGGCATTAATTTTATCAAGTTTCCGGCCTGCGGCTATTTTAAAAACCAATAAAGCCATTACCGCTTCAAGTGGTTTTACCTTTAGTAATTTATTAGTGATTTTTCAATTTATAGTTTCAATCAGTTTGATTATTTGCGCTGTGGTCATGTACGCACAACGTGAACATGCAGCCAACATGGAACTAGGGTTTGATAAGGATCATATTGTTATTTTACATGGTGTTGGTCGGGAAACACTCATACCAAGGCAGCAAACCATTCGAGAGCAACTTAAAAAATTACCCAATATAAATTCGGCTACGTATATCCATATGTTTCCGGCAACAGGTGCCAGTAGAACCGGTACTATCACCGTAACGGGAGATAAAAACTTAACTAAGCATATTGTTGCTTTTAAAGATATTGATGCTGATTATCAAAATACTTTCAACGTAAAACTATTGGCAGGGCGAATTTTTAATAAAGAGATAGGCCGTGACAAAATGCCTACTAATGAGCAGTGGGAGAACGATCCAGGGCCGTTTGAAAGTAATATTATAATTAATGAGTTAGCAATAAAGCAGTTAGGGTTGGGCGATAAACCAGCAGATGCATTAGGTAAAATATTAGAGTTTCCAGATAGTAAAAAGTTGTATGCCACTGTTGTCGGCGTGTTTTCTAACATAAATTACCGCACTACACGTGAAGCACAACAACCGGAACTGTATATGCAAAATACTGCAGGCGCTGGTTTTCTCGCTGTACGCTTTAATGGCTCACCCATTGCAGTAGAAAAAATATTAAAAGATTATTGGCAAGAGAATATTACCGATGTGCCGTTTGTGCGCACCTTTGTTGATGAATTAGTACAGGGGCAGTTTAGAGGAGAACAACGCATGTCATTTATGCTAGCTGTTGCTTCAAGCATTGCCGTTTTTGTAGCCTGCATGGGACTATTTGGTTTGGCAAGTTTTACCGCGGAACGCCGTACTAAAGAGATAGGCTTGCGTAAGGTTATGGGCGCGAATGTTAGTGATATTGTTAAATTATTAGTTTGGCAGTTTTCTAAGCCGGTATTGATTGCTAGCGTTGCTGCCAGTTTACTCTCATTTTTCTTGATGGCTAAGTGGTTAGACGATTTTCCATATCGAATTGAACTTTGGGTTATTATTCCTATTTGCTTTGCCGCTAGCCTTTGTGCAACTTTGATGGCTTGGTTAACTATTGGCGGTAATGCCTTTAAAGTAGCTCGCGCTAGGCCCGTTAAAGCATTACGCACGGAATAAAGACACGATAAGTTCCAAGTTAAATAAAATAGAAAAGCCACAAACACTGTAATGCTTGTGGCTTTTTATGTGTAGCTTAAAACTCTGTGCTAGTTCAAATAAGGTAACAAACTGTATTCTTTACCGTATTCAAGCATCTGCTCAGAAAAATCACTTGGGTAGCTAATTTTCACATCAATAATTTTACCACCTTGCTCTCCACCTTCATAAATGGCTTCTAGTTTAGGATTAATAAAACCAGAATAAGGCGCTAAGTTAAGCTTTTTATAACGCTCAATAACTTCCTTGTGCAACTCTTCATCAACGTTAACGGCATAACCTTCAATGAGTGCTTGACCCGCAGCAAAGTCGCCTTCTGATTTAATACGTTGTAACTCACGTAACAAATCACCAAATAAGGTGCGCAGTTTTTGATAATCATTGACAACAAAATAGGTTTTTTCATCACGAACACGCTTTTCGATTACATTATCTTTAGCGCCTTTCTCGAACACCCAGCTAGCAATTAGCTGACGGTTACGCATATGTGCTTCCTCAATATGTTCACCCAACTTTAAGCGACGAAGTTGTTGCATCATACCGTTGCGAATGTAGCTATCGTAACTGGCTTTACCTACTTCAAGGCTTGGCATAACGCCCATATCAATGAGTTTTTGATCCATTAAATAATACAAGGCAACTAAATCAGCACGACCTTCTTCTAAAGCAGAAGAGTATTGCTTTAATGTTTCTTTTGGTGTGCCAACACCTTCGTTGATTTGACCTGAAGCATGACCAATCACTTCGTGTAAATCTGTGTGCAAGTGCGAAGCTAATGGGCCAAATTCTTTAGCACGTTTCATTTCAGCTTCGTCCCAAGCAAACTCACCTAATGAACCGCCTTTTACGTGGTCATAAGCCTCAACTATGTTGGTTAAACTCACTGACTTTGAACCATGCTCAGCACGGATCCAATTGGCGTTAGGTAGATTAATACCGATAGGTGTTGATGGAGAGGCATCGCCAGATTCAACAACAACCGTAATGGCTTTACCTGTAATACCTTTTACTTCTTTTTTCTTATGAGATTCAACAAGTGGTGAATTATCTTCAAACCATTGTGCTTGTAGGGCAATAGCGGCAATAACCTTTGTCGCTTGATGATCTTTCACCGATACTACCGACTCAAATGAACCGCGATAAGCTAACGGATCATCGTAAACTTCAATAAAACCGTTTACGACATCGACGTCAGAATTAATATCTTTTACCCACTCAATATTATAAGCATCAAAGTCAGCTAAATCACCGCTACGGTAATATTTAGCTAATAGCTCAAGTGTCTTTTGCTGTTGCTCATTTTCAGCAACCATTGAAGCTTTATCTAACCAATAAGCAATTTTGGTAATGGCATTGCCATACATACCGTCAGCTTTGTAAATTTGTTCAACTAGTTTGCCATCAACTTTGGTTAGTTTAGAATTTAATCCCCAAGAAACAGGACGCTTATCATCCTTGTTAGTTTTTGCTTTGTAAAAGGCTTCAACTTCTGCCTCTGTTACGCCCTCATAATAATTCACCGCAGAGGCAACTACATTGTCAATATCAGCAGATTGGTCAACCATTTTAGGGGCTATGCTTTTATCAAAAATTATTGGTGTTAACTGAGCAATTAGTTGCTCAGTAGTTTGTTTTATACCATTGGTATTGTGAAGTGGTAACTTACCTTGTTCTGCAACTGAGTTAATATATTCAGCAAAGCTAGATTGGCTAAACTCAGGCTGAATTTTGGCTGACATATAATGATGATGAATTCCGTTTGAGAACCAAACACGTTTGGTGTATTCAGCAAATTTAGTGAACTCTTCAGTTGTTTTATCACCTTGATAACCTGTCATCACGGCTTCTAAAGTATGACGAATGGTTAGGTTATATTTATAGTTTTGATCCCAAGTCATATCGCGACCAGATAGCGCTGCTTCATATAAATAATAAAGAAGTTCTTTGGTTTCTAGTGGTAACTCGTTAAAACCAGGAACTTGATAGCGTAATACGCGAATATCAGCGAAACGTTCAGCTTCCCATTTGAATTCACTTACTTGTTTTTCACTTGTTGATTTGTGATCAACACTTACTTCTTGTTTAGTTTGTGTGTCAGTTGTTTTTTGTTGCTCTGAACAGGCTGTAATAGCTAAAGAAAAACTCACAGCTAAAGCAATTTTGCTTGGCTTCTTATTGAATATCATTTTGACGTTCCGATTTTATATTAGTTTTATTATCAATAGATTTAATTATTGCGGGCAATAATTTTAACTAGAAAAGGTTAACAGTTTGCTAGGGCAAGATATACGAGAGAAAACAAATAAGGTGTTTATTTATGAAAGAGCCTTGAAGGTAATTCGTTTTCCTGAAATTTATCGCTTGAAAAGTAAATGTATATTGTATACATTTGCGCTCTCAATAACTCACCTAATTAATTTTAAATGAAAAATAAGAAATCACTTTTATTAATACTGCTATCGGTAATAATCACAGGTGCTTGTAACGACACCACCATAAAAGGTAACTCAACTGAGCAGAGTAGTAATTCAGTTCAGTATGTAAAATCTAAAGCCGTGCAATCACTACTCGACATTGATCTTGAAGTACTTTGGAGTCAAGATTTTGATCACCATCAAGAACAACTGCTTTTACAGGTCAGTCAGGCAATTTCTGAGCTAACAAAAAAAGGTAACTTGGCTGATACTGATCTAGAAAGATTGACTTTCTATTTACGCATCTACTCAAGTTTTGGACCAGATAGAGATTGGGCAGAACAAACATCACAAGCGTTGAATAATGCACTGATCAGCTTGCAGGCTATGCCAGGCTTTTATCAAATAACACCAACAACGGCTCGTTTGCATGAAAACTATGCAGTAGCGCTTTATCGTTTGTATTTCCTCGAGCCATTACGCTTATTAACTATTGATCATATAGAGCCACTAACAAAGTTAATTGAGTTATATGCCAATAATGATTTGATACAGGACAATGAAAACAAAAAGAGCAAAGCTGTTGATTATGCACTGTGGGAAATTCTTCGTGCTAGTGCTATTTTGCCCTATGAAGCGGCACGAAAAAATAAAGCGGAGCACCTTGCAGTATTCACTCACAAAGATACTCTCGCTCTATCTTTACTTGCTTTTATTGAAAGTGAAAATGCAACTATTGATGGTGACGATTGGCCAAAAAAACATGCTACTTGGGCGTTAGCGCAATACTATAATGTTTATAATAAGCAATATTCAAATACTTATTATGAGAAAAGTGAAACAGAGCAAAAGCAACTTGATGATGATGAAATAACCTTGCCTGTTCAACAAAAAATGACGGATTTAGATAATTCGTTGTGGCAAGCGCTTGCAAATTCACTAGCCGATACTGAGCTAGGCACAAAGTCAGATGTTGAGGTAGATAAAAAAGTACTTAAAACGCTCTTTAGCGTGCCTTATATTGTTAGTACTTTTCGTGGAAAGTCTGAATGTGAAGAAGGAAGTTTAAAAGATCGCTGTATTGAACCAACAATAGAGGAAGCGACACCAATTAAACATGCTTGCTCTGATAGTTTATTCATTCGAACGCAAAAAATGACTGTAGCGCAGTTAGAAGACTCTTGCCGCCAGTTGATTTCACAAGAAACTATTTTTCACGAAAAACTAGCCACTAAACGTCAACCAGCAGCAAATGACTTCAATGATAAACTTCGCGTTGTGGTATTTAACAATGCCGCGGAATACAACAAATATGGTCAGTTGGTTTTTGATATTAGCACTGATAATGGCGGTATGTATATTGAAGGCACCACACAAGACCCTGACAACTTGGCGACTTTTTATTCTTATGAGCATTTTTGGGTTCGCCCTAAATTTCAAGTATGGAATCTAAATCATGAGTATGTCCATTATCTTGATGGTCGTTTTATAAAATACGATACCTTTAATCACTTCCCCAGCCATCTAGTATGGTGGTCTGAAGGGCTTGCTGAATATATTTCTAAAGGGGATAGTAATCCAAGGACGTTTAAATTTATTAATGAAACAGAGCAAGAAAAATGGCTAACCCTGCAACAAGTTTTTGATACAGAGTACCATGATGGTACAGATCAAGTTTATAAATGGGGCTATTTAGCTGTGCGTTTTATGTATGAAAAACATGTCGATGAATACCGTCAGTTGGCTTATTTTTTGAAAACAGACTTTTTTGATGGTTATAAAAAATTACTTGATGACAGTGGCGAGAAATATGAGAAAGAATTCAATAAATGGTTAGTTGGACTTAACACTACTTTTGTTGATGTTAGTGTTGAAAATAATCCGCATAAGCCAAGACAGTTTTATCGTTATTCTTACAAAGGCTATTTGCAGCCTGTACACTTAACTGAGACGCTGCAACATATGCATTGGCAGTATTGGCATTCGAATGCACTAAAAGGTCAAGAAAGTATTGCTAAGAAGTGATTATTGTTGAAAATCTGAGCCTAAAGCATTAAATAAGCGCATTTATATTTTTATAAATGCGTTATTAATACAGCTTAGTTATTCTTGAATGAATACAGAGCGGCATAATACAATTACATGACTATGCATCTAGCTCAGGAATATGGTTTAAATCCCTTGTAGGGGGTAATTTATTGCCCTTTTTGTCAGACTGAAGTCTAACCTACACGAGATATTGCCAATTTGATTTGTGCATCCTGAGTCATCTACAATTATGATATTTTTTTATACACCAAATAAGCAGCTACCAAATCACTAATCGCAGTACCAACCGATTTAAACAGGGTTATCTCGTCTGCTGATTGTCTTAATATTTCAGGTTGTTTACACATATCTGCCAACTCGGCAATAATATCATCAGCATTAAAAACACCTTCTTCAATCGGAATTAATAACTCACCTGCTTCATTTAAGGTGTTGGTTAAGCTATCAACAAATACACGTGCGTTGGTAACAGTAATGCTGTCACATTCTCTCGCATTAACCATGTGATTGCCTAAGCAATCTATATGACAACCTTTACTCACTGATTCTCCGTTAAACAAAGGTGTTTTAGCGCCAGTGGCGCAGCAGATGATATCAATATGGGGAATTTCTTGGGTAACATCTAAACTGGTGTAAAAGCTGATATTAGGATAAATAGCGCTAAATTCGTTAATTAATTTCTGAACTTTTATTGCGCTTCGACCCCAAATAGTTATTTTTTTCAAGTGACGTACACTAATGTGCGCATGTAATAAATAAGCCGCTAAATTTCCTGTGCCAAATAACATTAGATGCTGGCTATCTTCTCGTGATAATAACTGGCTAGCTAATGCTGAAATTGCGGCAGTGCGCCAGTAAGTGACACTTGTGCCATCAACTAGTGCTAATGGTTCACCTGTTTCACGGCGAAATAACATGATTTTAGAAAACAAACCGGGTAAGTCATGCTTAGCAGAATTGTTGGGGAAATAGGTAAACATCTTATTGCCGATTACTTCATCATTCCAAGAAGGTAGTAAAGCAAAAGCATCATGATTGTCGCTATTTTCAGGCGCAAGAGAATGAACCTGTCGTTGCGGCATATGAAAGGGTTTACTAAAGCTTTTTTTGAGCAAGGGAATTAATTCTGCAAAATTTAAGCTGCTTTGTACTTGTTCGGTGTTAATAATTTTCATGGCTGTCTCTGTTTAATAATATGACTTGTTTGAATTGGACTTACAGTTCAATCAATTCTTTAGGTGATTGCGTTAATATTTCTAGGCCGTGCTCTGTCAGTACCACATCGTCTTCAATGCGGACTCCACCCCACTCAGGAATATAAATGCCAGGCTCTATGGTGATAACGCAGCCTTGTTCAATACTAGTTTCACAATCAGGTCCAATAAATGGTAGTTCGTGTAATTGCAAACCAACACCATGACCTAAGCCTTCACCTGCGTATTTTTTATATTCACTGCTTAGTAAAATATTGGCTGACTGTTGATATAGCTGTTCGCCACTTACTCCTTCTATTAGCGCATCTATGGCGGCTTGTTGAGCGTCTTTCACTAATTGATAAATAGCTCGCTGCTTAGCATTGGCTTGACCAAAAACAAAGGTACGGGTCATATCTGATCGATAACCGTTCACCACAGCACCAAAATCAATTAAGATCAAATCACCTTGCTTAAGGGCACGGTCTGAAGGAATACCGTGAGGTAGAGCACTACGTTCACCAAACCCTAAAATAGTAGCAAAAGATAATTCTTCTGAGCCCAATTTTGACATTTGATAATCTAACTCATTGGCAAGTTCTCGCTCTGTTATACCTGCTTTAGCTAAGGGTAAAATATTAGCTAAGGCTTGATCAGCAATTTTAGCCGCTTGTTTGATGTTTGCTATTTCATCTGCTGTTTTGATCATCCTGAGTTTTTCTACTGTTGCCGTTATCGGAAAGATTTCGGATACAGAAGAAAATTTTGATATCTCTTTTTCCATGTCGTGCCAGTGAGCAACATTAATATGCTCACTTTCAAATAATAGTGTTTCACTGTTGTTTTGTTGTAATAATTCAGCAATTAACGCAGCTAATGTTTGATTGGCTCTATCACGACATATTACTTTAAAAGCAATTGCTTGCTCTTTTGCTTGCTCAAAATAACGATAATCTGTAATTAGATAATTAGCCGTGTCTGTGATTAATACAGTCGCAGCATGGCCAGAAAATCCGGATAAGTAACGAATGTTAGTATCGCTAAATACAATAAATGCACTTTTCGTTTTGGTTAATACTTGTTGACGTAATGTGTTAATTTTCATCGGTTAATTCTCTAAGTGAATGTGTTGTCATTGATGCTTTATTGTAGGTTGTAGCTCGCTGCGACAATTATTAAGGCAAGCCTCAACCGACAAGTTAGCGTAATAAAAAGCCATGTTTTAGGGGATCATCTTGGTTAATCAACCATTGTGCTTTACCACAAATAAAAGCCTCTCCTGTTACTTGAGCAATAACAGCATTGTGACTGTTCTGAGCTGTTCCATAGGTAAGTTCTTCAATAGCCTCTACTTTAAATTGGCTACCTAAAATACTCTCAATGGTTATACTTTGTTGTAAAGGCACTTCATTTTTGGCAACATGTAATGCAATACGACCACTAACGCCACTGCCTGTGGGACTTCGATCTAATTCACCATCAGCAAATATGCAAACGTTTCGACTGTGAATATCTTCACTTTTAGCGTCATCAATAGCCTTTTCCTCAATGAAAATGACACCATATAAGAAGCTTAAATCTGCTTCAAATGGATGATTGATTGTCATCGTTTCGATGATGGACTTTTTGATTTTTCTACCGTAATCAATTAATTGTGCTTGGTGTTTTGGTAATAAAGTTAACCCTAAGTTTGCGGCATTCACATAAGCATAAAAAGCGCCACCAAACGCAATGTCGAAATGTACTGTGCCAATATCAGCTACTTCAACATGTTGATTTTTGGCCAAGACGAAAGAGGGCACTGATTTGAAACTGACCTTAGTCATAATGTTCGGTTTCGAAGGATTATCAGTAAAAGCTTGGGCGATAATTTGGCCGCAAGGAACATCAATAATAACTTCAGTTATTTTGCCTGTTTGCTTTACCACACCAGATTCAACTGCACATTTTGCTAAAGCAATTACAGCATGGCCGCACATGGTACTGTAACCTTCGTTATGAATAAAAATAGCACCAAAATGACTATCTGTTCGTTCGGCTTTGGTGATTATGGCACCGTACATATCCGCATGACCACGCGGCTCAAACATTAATGCCCGCCGTAAAACATCATGGTTTTGTTGGCAATATCGTCTTTTAGCTAAAATAGTCTTGCCTTTAAGCTCAGGAAAACCGCTAGTAATAATACGCAGTGGTTCTCCCCCTGTATGACATTCAAGGGTATTTATCGTTAGAAAACACGCTTGTTCAGTGTTTGGCTGCCATTGCTCGAATTTTTCAATAGCTGTCTTTTGTCGGTTCATAACTTTTTACTCTTTACTAGTAACTTGAGTTAGCTGAAATGCTTGCTGTTGCTCAATATCACTGACTAGCGTTCGATTGAAAATATAAAGGGCAGTACAAGTGATAAAACCAAGCAGGGCGATTACTGCCCACATCAGCATAGGATTTGATAAATTAACAGCCAATGCTTGATATAACCAACCAGAAAGTAAGCCACCAAATAAATTACCTAGTGCCATAGAAACGAAGTAATAACCCATGAACATTGCCGCTTTTTCTTTTGGCGCAAAAGAAGCAACATATTCTTGGCTTTTAGGGGAGGCCGTCATTTCACCGACAGCGAAAATAATTACGGAAACAGCAACCAGTAGACCACCAAAAATAAAACCGTGAGCAAAACCGCCAACGAGCATAGCCATAGATAAAATAGCTGTGCCAGCAATCAAAGTGGGCAATGCTTTGAAGCTACCAATAAAGCGGCTAATGAGCACTTGGAAAAGAATAATCATTAAAAAGTCTAAACTTAAAATAGTAGCGGGATTCATTTGACGATAGTCTCTGCCCCACTGATTAGCGAAATCAGCACTTAATTGTGGTAATTGGTCACCCGATTGACCAAGTCTGGTAAAGGCATCAGTCAATTCATTATGGGGCAAACGAATATCTAATGTGGCTAAAGTGCTAGCTATTTCTTTAAGACTTTCTTTGCTAGCGTATAAATCAACAGTAGCTAACTCTTTGCCTAAACGAGCAATTTCACTGGTTAATGTGTCGATATTGATAGCGGTTAAAATATCGTGTAACCAAGGGCTGATGCTATGCAAAAGATGAACTAAGTCTGAGGTGTCAATAAAGTCGCGAATAAAGACGGGTAGGGTAATGAAAATTTGTAAATAGACGGTCCAAAAGCCAGTTAAAATCAGTAAATAAACCATGAATGCCTTATTACCAACTTGCATTTTTTGCTGATACCAAGGTGCTACATTGCTATGGCTGTTTGGCTTTTTAGCAACTAATATATCCCAAATAATTGCTGAGATTATTAATGCAACAGCAAGCGTGATGGTGAGCTTACCACTATTGATGATACCAGCGTAAAAAGAGACCAGTAACACCAGTAAAGGTACAATCAATAAGGCTAGTCGTAAATTGCCTAACACTTCTTGTATTTCTTTAAATACTTGAGTTAAACCACTCGTTTTAGTTTGACGTTCGGGCTCTTTGTAAAAGAATAATGCAGGGATGAAGTTGATTGAAATCCAGATAGCGGCACAAATAAAGACCCACTGCCAACCATGATTTTTTTGAATAATAGGGGCTATAAAGGGTCCTAAAAATCCGCCAATATTAACCATCATGTAAAATATACCAAAGCCTAAACCACGATTAGAGTCATCAGTGCTAAGGCTAACCGTGGCAATAACAACCGGCTTAAAAATTCCAGCACCTAAAGCGATGAGCATAAATATACTCATAAAGCTGGCTAAGTTTGTCGCGTAACCTAAAAAGTAATAACTGGGAGCCATTAATGTAAACGACAGCAAGAACATTTTTCGATAGCCAAATCGATCAGCTAATGCACCGGAGATAACAGGGAATAAATAGAGGAAAAATGGCACCACGCCCATAATTAATCCACGTTCTGTATTACCTAGACCTAATCCCCCTTGAGTAGATGGCGTCATAATATAGCTAGCAAGCAAAGTATACATTCCATACCATGCAAGACGCTCGAATATTTCCATTGTATTGGCCACATAAAATGCTGCTGGAAAGGGAGTAGATTCTGTATTTTTCATAAGACCTCTGCCGTATTATTTTTATAAGTAGATTCAGAGAAAGTAATTATTGTATAAAGTATATTATTTGTCTTCAATAGTATATTTAATAAGTATAAATAATAAAAAACCGCTCAAATGAGCGGCTTGGAATATAAAAATTGATATCTTATTTATTAGAAGCTTAGGCTAAATGAAGCATAGTAGATAGGACCACGAATATCATAAAGGTTGCCATTGAATCCACCCCATTTGTCAAACTCAGGCTCTTCATCTGTTAAGTTATTAACGCCTAATGTGACATTGCTATTCCAAGGTGTCATATAGTTATAGGACAAATTGTGTGTCATATGAGCATCAATTTCATATAAACCCGATTTTTCATCATCACCGTTGTAATCCCAAGTTGTTTGAGCATTTGTATAGTTGGTGAAGTAATGAATACTGTGAGCACCCAAGGTGTAATCAAAATTCATATTAATATGAATATCAGGCACATCGTGTCTACCGGCTTGGTCTTCTGAAATAACTGAAATGCCATCATCAACAAAGGTATATTTATAAGTTAAATACTTGGAAACATTTAGCCCTAGATCAAAATCACCAAATTCCGTTTCAAAGTTTGCATTAATAGCAATATCAATACCTTCACCTTCAGATTCACCTATGTTGATTACTGGCGAAGTTACATGATCTATTCGACCATTAGGCAATAAAGCAATAGCTGCTCCAGGGTAAACTAGTGAAATATCAAAGCGTGGCATTCCTGTCGCATCTGCCGCTTCAAAAAGTTTTGCCCGCGTTTGTAGTAACTCATTTGAGCTAATACTTTGAATTAAGCCATCCGTGTTTAGCTGCCAGTAATCTAATGAAAAATCGATATTATCAGTTATATTCCAAACTAAACCTAAGTTCATTGTTTGTGACTCTTCAGGCCCTAAATCTGCATTTCCACCTGTTTGTGTCGCTGCTTCTTCAGGTAAATTACAACTGTCAATTGCATCACCAGCTTCATAACAAGCAATGTAGTTAGTTAATTTACCAAAGCCCTCAGCGATACCTTGGTTTAAATCTGCAAGGGGTGAAGCCCTAAAGTCTTCACCGTATGAAACACGCAGCATAACTGATTCAATAGGGTTGTAACGTGCTGAAACTTGTGGATTAAATGTGCCACCAAAATCAGAGTAATCATCATAACGACCAGCTAAAGTGACATCTATAAAAGAGAGCTTGTCGCCTGAGTAGGCAATAATCTTGAATCTACAATGGCAGCCTCTCTATGCCCTATAACTTTCTGGTATTGAGGGTCAGATGCAAAAGAAATAAAATTGGCGAGTGATTTTTGTTTTATTATCATCATAAAATCCCACCTTTCTTCCATAGGTCCAATGAAAAAGTGATCACATTCGCCAAGTAATATAACTTGCCCACCACTTTTTTCTAAAAAGGGTAACGTTTGATCAATATATACTTGGTAAGCCTCTTTTCCGGTTCTTGGGTATTTAGGTGCTATTTCAGGAAAGTTACCATAGTCTGCAATCTCTTTAAAACGAAGCAAATTAAGCATAATAACTTCACCTTGTATTGATTTTGAAAATAGCTGCCTTGCTGATTCGTCACTTGGGTTTAAGTAGTTAGTTGGCATGCTCATTTATCCTTAGATGTTATTTTCTATAAATTATACGCACGTGTTTTAATTTTACTTTTCCATTCTTGCGAAAAAATATTATGAAGAGCAATATTGGAAAATCTTGTTAAACAATTAATGGATAAACTTTATTGAATTGAGCTAATAGAGGTTATTTAAAATGAAAACGAATAAGCTAACGTTAAGAGTATGTGTTGTCCTAACGTTTATACTTTGTTTATTTACAAAGTTTTGGTCGCAACAGTCACCGAATATAGAAACAGAGAACACACTCATTTTATTTATTGCTGTTGATCTATGCTGTTCAGTTAAAGTAGAAAGGCTTACTAAGAGCTTTTCCATATCTGTGACTATAGGAACCTAAAATGAACCCTATCTATAAACAAAGAATTTTAGCTGCGCTCGACTATATTGAGTCAAACTTAGCTCAGCCACTTAACTTAGATTTGATATCAAACCATTGTCATTTTTCACCGTTTCACTTCCATCGAGTTTTCAGTGGCGTTATGAATGAAACGTTGAACAGTTATGTAGGGCGAAAACGACTAGAAAAAGCCGTTAATTTATTAGTCTTTAGAAGGGAGCTTAATATTACAAACATTGCGTTCGATTGTGGCTTCTCTTCCAGCGCTAACTTTTCAAAAGCGGTTAAAAAATATTTTGGCTATAGTCCTACAGAAATTCGCTCACCAAAACATGATGAGTTGCCAAGTTTAGGTGATATTTTTAGTAAATATGGCAAAAAATTCAATCCGAATGAGTTATATCCTACGGCAATAGACCCAATGTTGGAAAACGAGCATAAAATAAGTGTTGAAGTTAAGACGATAGGGCAAAAACGATTATGTAAGCTAGTATCACAAGGTGGCTATGAACCAGAGTCATTATTTGAAACGTGGGATACGTTGAGCCATTGGGCTGAACGTCAAGGCATACCCGAGGCGTCGCAATATAGGTTAGCTTGGTGTTTTGACAATCCGGCACTTACACCTGCTAATAAGTGCCGATATGAAGCATCAATAGAAATTGATAGCAAGATAGATGTTATTGAACCGTTCAGTATAATAAATTTACCAGAGGGAAAATATGCCGTGATATATGTTAAAGGCTCTCCCTATGATATAACTCAAGCACAAATATATTTGTTCAGTTTTTGGTTACCAAATAGTGGTTATGAACCAGATAACTTACCCATGCTAGAGCGTTATTTAAATGACGTTAGAGTCGATGGCTTCCTAGAGTCAGAAATTATGATTAAGTTGAAAGTGCTAAGTTAAGGAAAACCAAATTTAAGCCTGCACACCTTAAGCGTTACTCGCTTCTCGCTGTACTAAAAATGCTTTGATTTCATCACGAGAACTTAGGATATGTTGTTTTAATTTCGCAACAGCATTGTTAGTATCTCGTGCCTGACAAAAAGCTAAAAGCTCTGCATGTTCAGGACCTGCTTTTGAAATACCGCCAGCCCATAATAAATGCATACGAATATAGCGGTCGGCATTTTTGTTTAGAATATTAACTAAATCTGCTGTTTGAGGGCGTTTTGCCCCAGAGTATAAACAGTTATGAAATTCAGAGTTTAACTCACTCCAAGTATTGGCTGCATTCTCTTTACCTAAGGCACTGTCAAGGTTTGCAAGAATATCGGCTGCTTGAGCAAGGGCATCATCAGTAATATCCACTAATGAAGCGGCTAGTAAATCCCCTTCAATCATTGCTCTTAGTTCAAATAACTCATCTACTTGATCAAGATTAAGCTCGGTAGCACTCGCACCTTTATGGGGCTCAAATGAAACTAAACCTTCAGCTTCAAGTTGCAATAAAGCTTCCCTAACAGGAATTCGGCTAACATTTAACTCTTCGGCTAAAGCGGCTTGGCGTAATGGTTGTCCGGCAACAATTTCACCGCTAAGTATCTTTTCTCTTAATATTTCAACAACTAACTGTGTTCTGGTTTTATATTCTATTACCATTGTATTTTGCCATATATTACGATTGCTTATTTTATACAATCTATTATAAGGCAATTAACAATGAAAAAAAGGATTAAGAAAAAATCTTAATCCAATATATGTCAAACTGAAGTTTTCTCACTTTATATGGTTAGGTTTGTAATGCTTTTGGCAGCAAAGCCTGAGGCATATTTTGATAACAAATAGGGCGTTGAAAACGTTTGATTGCTTCGCTACCAACAGATGTAGTTCTGAGGGCTGTTGACGCCGGGAATGGACCGCCATGATTCATAGAAGCACACACTTCAACTCCTGTAGGCATTTGGTTGTAGATTAAACGACCAACTTTATGCGCTAATGTTTGCGCTAATGTTGCAGATAAATCTAAATCAGCGTCAAGGGCATGAATACTCGCGGTTAAATTACCCGTTAGCAATTCTGTTAATTTCATCATTTGGTCAAAATCATCACAACGAACAATTAAAGCACTAAAACCGAATAACTCCTCGTGCAGCTCAGGCGTGTTTTCATAAGTAGCAAAGTCAGTAGCAAATAACGCGGCTGAACAATCTTGCTCTCTACCGGATAAGCCCATTGCAAGTAACTCAACGCCTGCAACGGCTTTACGAGCTGCAACTGCATCATTATAAGATTTACACATTGCAGGCGTTAGCATTACGCCGGCAGTTTGTTCGCCTAATGATTGTGTTGCTGCGTCAATAAAGGTTTGATAATTACTATTAGACTCTTTTCCTTTTTCACTGCCAATAACAACCCAAAGCCCCGGACTTGTACAAAATTGTCCTTGCCCCATCACTAAAGAGCCGACTAAACCTTGCGCTATAGCTTGAGTATCTTGTGCTAATTTTTCTGGCATAACATACTGAGGGTTAATGCTGCCCAGTTCACCATAAAAAGGAATTGGCTCAGGACGTTGATTCATTTGTGCTTGTAAAATCATCCCCACACGTTCAGAGCCGGTAAAACCAATAGCTTTAACTTTTGGATGCGTTACTATTTGGCTGGCTACTGTATATTTTTTTCCTTGAATAAGTGAAAAAACACCTTTGTCGATATCGCAAATTTCAATGGCTGCTAATATGGCTTGGGCAACTAGTTCTGCTGTCGCTGGGTGAGCCGCATGGGCTTTCATTACGACAGGACAACCTGCAGCAAGCGCTGAAGCGGTATCACCACCAGCGGTTGAAAATGCCAAAGGAAAGTTACTCGCGGCAAATACGCCCACTACACCTAAAGGTAAATATCCTAAGCGAGTATCTGGTTTTGGTAATGGTTGACGATCATTATCAGCTAAGTCAATAACAGCTTGGTATTCACCACTTTCTAATAAGTTGGCAAATAAACCGAGTTGATTAACGGTACGACCTCGCTCGCCTTGAATTCGCATGGCAGGTAAACCCGTTTCAGCACAGGCTGTTTCAATTAACTCATCACCAAGGGCATTGATTTGATCGCCAATAGTACGTAAAAATTGAGCACGTTTTTCAGGGATAAGTTGGCTGTATGAAGCAAAAGCCTCATTAGCGCGGTTAATAGCCGTGTTAACTTCAATTTCTGTGGCATCTGCAAAAGTCGTGCTCATCGCTTGATGACTTTGAGCGTCAAAGGCAGTAAAGCCATTGGTCGTTTCGCCAGTCCACTGACCCGCGATTAAATTTTTACCTGTGATAGTCATATTTCTTCCTAATATAAAATTTATTACTTAACGACAAAGCCAAAGGCGTATGGATCATCGTCATCAATGGTGATGCAGTTTTTACCAAAAACTCGCGCCCAACCTTCAATACTTGGCATGATGGCTGGTATATTTCCAGTAGCAGAATGTAACTCTATTACTTGTTCAATTTTTCCGACAAACTGGCTACCGATATAGCTTTCGTGCACAAAACGATCGCCAAGTTTCAATTCTCCTCTAGCGTACAGTTGAGCCATTCTAGCGCTAGTACCCGTACCACAAGGGGATCTATCGATGGCTTTATCGCCATAAAATACTGCGTTGGCAGCATCAGAGTCTTGAGTTTGAGGTTTTCCTGTCCATAACACGTGAGAAATACCATTAACACTTGCATCGTTTGGATGAATACAAGTGAGTGCTTTATTGGCAGCATTTCGCACAATCGAACTCCAGTGCAGAATTTTTTCAGATGACCATTGGTCAATGCCGGGAAAGTTTTCCTGTGGTTCAACAATGACATAAAAATTACCACCGTAAGAAACATCTACTTTTAAGCAGCCAAGAACTGGAATAGTTAACATGACATCACGGTGAGCTAAATAAGAAGCCACATTAAAAATTTTAACGGCCGTAATTTTTTCATCTTGCTGTTGATATTCAACCGAAATCTGCCCTGCAGGAACATCAATAGTTAACTTGCCCTGGATTTGGGGGGTTAATAAGCCATTTTCGAGAGCAGCTGTAATCGCACCAATGGTGCCGTGACCACACATTGGTAAACAGCCAGATGTTTCAATAAAAAGGATTGATGCATCGCTACCTTTGCTACAAGGTGGATATAAAAAGGCGCCAGACATCATGTCATGACCACGAGGTTCAAACATTAAACCTTGACGGATCCAGTCATAGTTTTCCATGAAATCAAGCCGTTTATCACTCATGGTTTTTCCCTTTAAATTAGGGTGACCACTAGTGACTAAACGAACAGGATTTCCGCAGGTGTGGGCATCAAAACAGAAGAACGTGCCTTTAATCATAGCTGTGATTATCCATTAGAATCGCGTGTTATTAATCAAGGTTAAATTTGCTCAAATTGATACGATTGTCATTGGCTTCGTTGAAAATTCGCTCAACGTTTTTACGCTCTTCTCCTATTAATGGCATGCGTGGTGCGCGAGTTAATTCACTACCCCGACCTGCAAGTTGCTCACATAATTTAATGCATTGCACCAGTTTTGGCACAGTGTCTAAACGTAATAATGGCAAAAACCAGCGCCAAATTTCTAAGGCTTCAACATAGCGGCCTTGTTTGGCTAGTTGATATATAGCGACAGACTCTTTTGGAAAAACATTGGTTAAGCCCGAAATCCAACCAGTACAACCTAGCATCAAAGATTCGAGGGCAATGTCATCAACGCCGCCAAAAATAATAAAACGATCACCAAAAGCAGAGTAAAGTTCAGAAATACGTCGGGTATCTTCAGTCGCTTCTTTAATGGAGACAATATTCTTTTCTGCGGCAAGCATTTTCATGCCTTCTATGCCAACATCTACACCGTAAGTTACGGGGTTGTTGTAGATCATAATTGGCAAGTTACAGTTACGCGCAATTTGTTGGTAATGATGAATTGCCTCGCTTTCATCTGATTTGTAAATCATGCCAGGAAGTACCATTAACCCGTCAATGCCTACTTCTTCACAAGCTTGAGAGAATTCAATAGCAAATTGTGTTGATGTTTCAGCCACACCAGAAAGCACAGGTACACGACCAGCAACCACTTCTTTAACTGCTTTTAAAATAGCTATTTTTTCTGTACAGGTATGCGAGGCATTTTCGCCTACTGTGCCTAAGGCGATGATGCCATCAACCCCTTCATTAATGATGGTATCAATCATTTTTTGTGTGGCTGCAAAATTAATAGATAAGTCATCGTTGTATTGGGTGGTTACTGCGGGGTAAACACCTTGCCAGTTTACAGTCATAAAATTCTCATTTCCAAAAAGTTAAAAGCTAGTAAAAGTATCACTAGTAAGAGTTGGGTATATTGTATACAATATTATTTCTGTTGCAAGTAATAAGTTAATACTTAGTATGTCTAATAGTTAATCTATTGGTTAATAAGGTAAAATAAATGTTATTGAAACAAGGTGCTCCCTTAAATGAGGCTTTAGGTGCTAAAAAAGTTGCGGTAATTGGCGCAGGTATTGTTGGAGTAAATTGTGCCTTAGCACTACAAATGGCCGGTTATCAAGTTACTTTAATAGATAAGCAAGGCATTGGTGAAGGCTGTTCTAAAGCTAATGCTGGACATTTTGCCACTGAGCAAGTTTTTCCACTTGGTGATCCATCCTTGCTATTAGCATTACCGAAAATGTTACTGGATCCATTAGGACCAATAGCACTTTCACCAAAGCATTTTTTTAAGGCTATTCCTTGGTTTATGCAGTTTTTTAATAATATGCGTAAGAACAAAAGAGTAAGTAATAGTGCAGCAATTAAAGCGTTGAATAAGCATGCTATTGAATACTATAAGCCATTATTGCAAGCAGCGAATGCTGAACATTTGTTAATTAGCAAAGGCTCCTTATTGGTGTTTGAAAAAACAAAACATAGTGATGTTATGGCAATACATCAGCATTATCAGCAAGCAGGCATAAAAGTTAAGTTATTAAATAGAGCACAAGTCTTAGACGTAGAGCCTAATTTACATGCCAACATAAACTATGCATTATTTTTTACTGAAGTTGCACACACAGGTAATCCCTCTCACATTTGCATTACTCTGGCTGATTACGCAAAAAGTTTAGGCATGGTGTATCAGCAATCAGCGGTTGAGAGTATAAACCAAAATATATCCTCAATTGTTGTAAGCACCACGACTGAACAGTTAAGGTTTGATCAATGTGTTGTCGCTACGGGGGCTTGGTCAAAAAACTTGTTAAAAGGGCTTGGGTATTCACTGCCCATTGAAGCAGAGCGGGGTTATAGCCTAAGTTTGGCGTTGGGGAAAAATGAACAACCACTACTGTCTCGACCGGTAGCATCGGCAGAGCGAAAATTCATCATTACGCCTATGGAAAATATGCTGAGATTATCAGGCACGGTTGAATATGCAGGGCTAGATGCAAAAGCAAATAATAAGCGCGCAGATTTGTTGTTAAAAAATGCAGAGTCAGTGCTGAGTAAATTACCAGAACCAGTATCTGCAAATAATAATGAAAAGAATGAGCGTTGGATGGGGTGTCGTCCTTCATTACCCGATTCATTACCCGTGATCTGCCAAGCGCCACATCACGATAAAGTGTTTTTTGCTTTAGGGCATCAACATTTAGGACTAACCCAAGGCGCAATTACCGGAAAATTAATTGAGCAACTGGTGAGTAAACAAACGACAGATATAGATGTTACCCCCTTTTGCATAAGTCGGTTTAATTAATCCTGCCATTATTCAGTTCATGGCGCACAATTTGCTTTCATTTATGATAAGAAATAAACAGCATGCTAGTGTCAATATTTTACCGAATTATTGACACCTTTGTTTGAAGGAAATCATAATGCCAGTAAAAGATGAAGCTATCATGAAAAGTATCCAAAACCTTTCATTGTCCTTGTCAACAGCACAGTTAGATCAATTTGTCACCGTAATCGAATCACTGGCAGATTTATTACAAACAGCGAATAAAGATACTGAAAAAGCTTATCGAATGTATTTAAATTCTATTCAATCATCACAAGAACAAACTTATATAAACGCGCAAACTGCTTCTGTTTATTACGACACAACCAATGTTGTGCCACTTAAACATTAAAAGAAAATGTCGTTTAAACCTCTAAACCAAAAGGATCATCTACAGAGTATGACGGCTCAGTAAACCATATTGGCCCATGTTCCCCCATGTAGAAATGATCTTCTAATCGGATACCAAATTTTTGCACAATGACTAGCATTGGTTCATTACTAAATGCCATGCCGGTTGCTAGCGGTGTTTTATTGCCGCGTAGTAAATAAGGCCACTCATGAATATCTAAACCACAACCGTGACCTGTTCTATGGGGTAATCCCGGCAAATTGTAATCAGGACCGTAGCCATTCTCAGTGATCACTGCACGGGCAGCATCATCAACAGCACTACAGGGAGAATTTAATTGAGCAGCAGCAAAACCAGCAGCTTGTGCATCTTTCTCAACTTGCCATGCAATCCGCTGTTCATCGGTTGCCTCACCGTAAGCATAAGTGCGGGTGATATCAGAATTATAACCGTGCAGTAAACAGCCGGTATCAATCAACACCCAGTCGTTATCTTGCAAGATTTGTGGGTCTTTAACGCCATGAGGATATGAGGTCGCTATTCCAAAGAGTACAATGCAAAAAGAAGAGCCTGATGCGCCAACACATTTATGGGCTTCATGAATAAAGTTAGTTACTTCAATTGTGCTAATTCCTGGACGTAATATACGCGCTGCCGCTTTATGCACTTCTATTGTCATGTCTTTAGCCCGTTGCATCAAGGCTATTTCAACGCTTGATTTAATTTGGCGACAAGGGGCTGAAATGTCAGCGCCGTTACTAAATTCAAATGTCGGAGCAGTTTTACGCAGACCATCAAAAATAAAAAAAGCTGCTGACTCATCAATAGCCACTTTACCTTGAGTAAATCCCATTTTAGTTAATACGTTAGCGAAGAGCTGGTAAGGACTTTCATCTTCATGCCAGCCATTATAATTTCCTTGAATGAGCATGTTATCGCGTAGTGAACTTTCTTCAAAATGTGGGGCAATAAATTCTAAATCGCCATCAACGGGTAGAATTGCTCCAACCATTCGTTCTGATTTATACCATTTTAAACCAGTGAAATAATGCAAGTTAGTACCTGCATCTAGATAAAGAGCGCATACATTTTGCTCACGCATTAATTGTTGTGCTTTACTGATACGCGCTTGAAACTCAGTTTCGCTAATAGCAACAACATCTGCTGTCATGTTTGATAATTTATTAAGCTCTATTTCAATAGTTGAGCCACCAACACCAATAGTCATATTTGAAAACCTAAAATTGTATACAATATAAAAAGTATCATAGCAAAGCTTTTTAATGATGTACAATCACATGGTTGCTGTATATTATCACAGTGTTTTTAATTGAGAGAGAAAGAAGGATTGTGATGGACTTTTTTGATCTGGAACTGTTTGAGCAAATTTTAGCTGAGCCCATTAATATTTTACCTAAAGATGGGGAGGCTAATTATCATGGAGAAATATTATCTCTAGCTGAATCTGACTTTTATTTTCATGAGTTGTTAAATGAAATTGACTGGCGTTGTGATCAGGCGGTTATCTTTGGCAAACGCATTGAAACTAAGCGTAAAGTAGCATGGTATGCTGAAAAGTCATTTGAATATACTTATTCTAATATTACTAAACGAGCGCTACCGTGGACTCGAAATCTGCACAGGTTAAAAACCTTGGTAGAGCAACAAACCGGTGAAACTTATAATTCTTGTTTACTTAATTTATATCATAGCGGTGCAGAAGGCATGGCTTGGCACAGTGATGGTGAAACAGATCTTAAAGAAAAAGGAGCTATTGCCTCACTTACTTTTGGTGCTACGCGTAAGTTTGCTTTTAAACATAAACAAACTAAAGAAGTTATATCGCTTGATTTAAAACCTGGAAGTTTATTAGTAATGAAAGGTATAACCCAAAAGCATTGGCTACACCGTTTACCACCGACTAAAAAAGTACAAGATGCTAGAATTAATCTAACTTTTAGAACGATAATATCCACATAAAATTGAATTTTTTATTACGTAACCTTTAAACGGTATTACTTTGTCATTAAATCAATGTTGGCATAAATAACTTTTATCGCTTATTTTATTGTTAGTTATAATTTGAAAAAAATTGAATTAGATGATTAGTCGCTTAATACACATAGATACTAGCCTTAATGACAGCCTTCAAAGTCAAATTCGACAAAAATTAGTTGAAGGAATAATTGTCGGCAGTTTCCCTTCGGGCAGTAAACTCCCTTCATCAAGAAAGTTAGCTAAACAGCTTGAAGTATCTAGAAATACCGTAGTATTGGTATATCAAACATTGATAGATGAAGGTTATATTGAAAGTAGAGAACGCAGTGGTATTTATGTAACTTCACAAGTACATCAAGGAAAAGTTTCAATTACCCAAGCTTCAAATCATTTACTTAAACCTACAGACAATAATTATCGATTTAAAGGGGCGCTAGCAACAACCAACGCTACCTCTTGTCCTGCCAATTGGCAAAATTTTCCTTACTCTTTTATTGATGGAAAATTTGATTCATCTTTATACCCGGTAAAAGAATGGCGTGAAGCCACAAATAAAGCCAATACTACCCGAGAGATTTATCAATGGGCTCAATTACAAGGTAAAGAAGATGATCCTATGTTGCTGGATGAAATTCGCAGCAAAATACTACCCCGCAGAGGAATTGAAGCAAGCCGAGATGAAATTTTAATTACCGCAGGCAGCCAACAGGCACTTTTTCTAATTACGCAACTATTTGTCAATAATTCAGTAAAAGTCGCCGTGGAAGAGCCTGGTTATCCTGAAATGCGCGAGTTATTGTTACATCAAGGCGCAGAACTAGTTTATCAACCCATCGATGTTACGGGTATGGAGGTTAATGAGCAACTTGATAGTTGCGATATTATATACACTACACCTAGTCATCAAACGCCGACCAGTATCACTATGTCAATGTCACGTAGAGATGAGTTATTAAAAAAAGCACATCAACAAGACATACTGATTATTGAAGATGACTTTGAATTTGAAAGTAATTTTCTTGGGCAGCCCCATCCTGCTTTAAGAAGTTTAGATAAAGATAACCGAGTTGTTTATGTCTCATGCTTATCTAAAGTACTCGCCTCTGGCGTACAAATAGGCTTTATTGTTGCTGATGCCAACGTAATTGCTGAATTGAGAAAATTACGCAAATTGGTCATGCGTAACCCTCCTCTTAATAACCAGCGTGCTGTTGCCTACTTTTTATCTTTAGGTTATTACGATGCTTATATGATGCATTTACATAAAGTATTTTTTGAACGCTGGCTAACCTTACGTGAAGCATTAAATATATATTTACCCAATTGTATTGATACTGGACCTATTCAAGGGGGAACCGCCTATTGGGTTACAGGACCAGAACAACTCAATGGTGAATATTTAAGAGAAAAAGCGGCTGAAATAGGCATATTGATTGAGCCTGTTAAACGATACTTTACCACGCCAGAGCACCCTGAAAATTGCTTTCGTTTAGGTGTTACCGGAATACCCAACGATAAAATTCGCGAAGGAGTAAGTAAACTAGCTGAATTAATTCATCAATTAACAAATGAATTTGAAGAAAAACTTTCCAACGCTAAAGGTAAATTACTCAATAATGACGCACTGCAACAAGTATTACCTGATGTTCAACTTGAGTGTCAAATGGTTTACGGTGTTCCTTGCACGATTAATTTATTAGCTAACGGAGAAATGTTTGGCATAACAGGCGGTAAAGATCATGAATTAGATTCTGGCCGTTGGTGGATAAAAGATGGTATGTATTACCGGCAGTGGAACCTTTGGGGTTATGGGGAAATTAAAGGCTTCTACGTTATTATGGATGGCGATGAAATGAAATGGTTTGATCAAAATCACCGCTTTGTTCGACAATTAGAGCTTAAAGGTTACAATAAACTGGTACCATAACGCTTTCTGAACTGGTCCTATAAGAAAACAATCAAGCTCGGTACATTAAATTACACCTGATGAATATCACTTATTACAGTGAAGTTAAGAGTAATTATATGAGCCACTTTTCAATAGCTGGATTACAGCTAAATATGCCATGCGGCAATAATCTCGCTGAGCTTGGCAAAGAAATAATTAAAATAAAACAACGGTTTCCATGGCTCAACATGATTGTTCTTAGTGAGTTGTGTAGCTATGGACCTGAAAAAAAATATGCTACCTCCTTCCCAAGCGTTGCAGAAGAATTCTTCTGTAAACTAGCCAAAGAGCATGAGCTTTGGCTGATCCCAGGCTCTCAATATGAACAAGATGGCGAACATATATATAACACCACCTCAGTTATCAACGATAAAGGTGAAGTCATTGAACGCTATCGTAAAATATACCCTTTCGCTCCCTATGAAACAGGTATATCTCCAGGTAGTGAATTTGTTGTTTTTGATGTGCCTCAAGGTAGAATTGGTGTGGCCATTTGTTACGATTTATGGTTTCCAGAAGTCGCTAGAGAACTAGTCAATATGGGCGCGGAAGCACTTATCTACCCTACATTAACGGGCACAATAGATCGATCTATAGAGTTAATTATGGCCCAAGCCACTGCAGCCACTAACCAAAGCTATGTGATGACAATCAACGCAGCAGGAGACTTAGGTAATGGGCAATCAATCGTCGTAGGGCCAGACGGTAATGTTATTTATCAAGCGGGTATGGGTAATGAAGTCATACCCATTGAAATAGATTTTGCTTGTGTGCGCCGAAATAGAGAAAACGGTTTACATAAATTGGGTCAACCATTAAAGAGCTTTAGAGACAATCCAGTAACCTTTAGTGTTTATCAAGAAAACAACCCAAACAGCCAATTGAAAAAATTAGGTAAGTTAGAAATTCCAAAATAGAAATTATGGCACAAGTTTGAACTGGACCTATAAGGGTTCTTGAACTGGTACTACGAAAAAACAAATGTCTGATCTACTCTCAATTCAGGCTAAAAAAACTACAATATAATATCTGGGGAACATAACATGAAAAAAGCCACCTTTAACAAATCAATCGTTTCGAGTGCCGTTAGTGCTGCATTGCTAATGTCCTTGGTACCTCTTAGTGTTAATGCAGAAGAAAGTAAAGATGCGAAAATAGAACGCATCGAAGTAACTGCAACGCACAGAACAGTGCTACAAGAAGAGCTACCATTTAATATTTCCTCTGTTTTGGGGGAGGACATTGAACAGCAAAATATCACTGACAGTGCAGAGTTACTCCGTACCGTTGCAGGTATTACTATTATCGACAGGGGTTACCGAAATGGTGGTACAGCTAATAGCATGGTTATCCGTGGCGTTAATGTTGAAAATGGCGTTTCTGGTGCCAATGTTGGTCAATCAACAGCACCAACTGTTTCTACCTATGTAGATAGCACGCCTATTTTTGCCAACTTCTTGATAAAAGATATTGAACGAGTTGAAGTAATGCGTGGTCCACAAGGAACCTTATACGGCTCTGGTGCACTAGGCGGTACCGTTCGTTATATTATGAACAAGCCTGATTATGAAATGACTGAAGGTAAACTTAAGGCAGACTTTAGTACTACGGATGGCTCTGATGGTCAAAACATGAATTTTGATGCCATGTTTAATATGCCACTTTCTGATACTTCAGCGGTAAGATTTGTTGTAGGTCGTATAGATAATGCAGGTGTAATTGATCAAGTGAGTACCTATCAACTTGATGACGGTGGTATCCCACTTGTTAAAGGAGATGATGGACAATGCCGCAGTGTCAATGACAGTGGGATATCTTCATTAGACATAGTGAATAATGGTGCTTGTTATGAGAATAAAAAAGATGTTGATACTGTTGAGATTACTTATGTAAAGGCAGCTTTTGGAATGCAAGTTACCGATGATGTCGAGCTTGTTTTAACATATCATAATCAAAGTGATGAAATTGGTGGTCGACGCGCAGTAACTAATGGCGCTGACTACAATGGCAGTGTATATGGTAAATATGAAAATGGCTCAGCACTATTGGAAGACTCTGAACGTGATGTTTCATTAACGAGTTTAGAAGTAACGGCGGATCTAGGTTTTGCAACATTAACGTCTAGTACTTCATTATATGATCACGAAGGAAATGGCTTGCGTGATAACACCGGTTTATGGGTTTCAGGCGGTCGTGATTGGTACCATGCTTGGTATAGAGGCAACCCTAGACCTGCATCACATGTAGAAGCTGGCTTTAGTGAAGAGGCTTTTGTTCAAGAATTTAGATTAGTTTCTAATACCGATAATAGTGATTTTATCGATTGGACTGCCGGTATTTATTATATGGATCAAGAGCGTCAAACTACCAACGTCAGTCATCTTCGAGGTCTTGAAGAATATGGTGTGGCTTGTTTAGCGTTAGAAGCATCTGGTGATTGTTCCCCTCATTGGGGCGCTTGGTGGGTTGGCGCACCAACAGATGTAGATTTTACTTATATTCGTGATGAAAGTTTTAAAGACCTAGCTATTTATGGTGAGATGACTTTTAAATTAACCGATGATTTTAGAGTAACCGCAGGTGCGCGTTGGTTCGACAATACCCTGACAAATAATACAGCAATAAACGCTTTGTATGGTCAACCCGAAGTTATTGAATCAGAAGCCTTCCCAACACAAGAAGAAAGTGATGTGTTGTTAAAGTTAAATATGTCTTATGATCTTAACGAAAACACCATGACTTATGCGACATATTCTGAAGGCTTTAGACGAGGTGGTTCAAATGCTGTGCCTGTAGAAGGTAATTTTGCTGAGCCCAACCCAGAATCTATTGAACTATTTGAAAAAGATACCGTGCGTAACTATGAACTAGGTATTAAAGGTTACGCTAATACTATTACCTATTCTGCTGATATTTACATGGTGAAATGGGATGAACCACAACTAAATACGGGTACAGCGTGGTGGAAATTCTTTATGGCGCAAAATGGTAATGCCGCAGAAACTTCTGGTTTGGAGCTAGAGGCGAGCATGGCATTATCTGATTCACTGGGTTTAAGGATGGGGTATGCATATACCAAGGCAGAATTAACAGAAGACTTAATAGCTCCTCAATATGAAAATGTTATCTCCGAAGCCGGCGCTAGACTACCAGGTGTCGCTGAACATGTGTTTTCTTTGAACTTAAGTCATGTTACTGAGGTCACTGATACTATCGAAATGACCAGTAGGTTATCAGGTTATTATCAATCGGACACGGTTAACTCCGTAGAACCAAACAGTCAGTTATGGGATGAGTTTGATGGTTTTTCAATTTGGAATGCCTCAGTGCTTTTCCTCAAAGATAACTGGGCATTATCACTTTATGTGAAAAACTTAACCAATGAAGAAGGTGTTACAGGTAGCTACCCTAACGCGTACTTGTCTACTGATACGGGTGAATTTGAAAATTACTATGGTAATAACCAAAAAGATTATATTGCTGCCCCAAGAACAATTGGCATGTCGGTGTCTTATTACTTCGATTAACTTACAGTAGTGTAGTTAATTGAGTAATGTAGTAATTGAATAGGTGCAACACCATATTTTTATTCAAGTGAAAATATGGTGTTTAATACCAATATGCGTAAGAGTGATCGTGTAGCGAGCGTTTTTATATGGAATGGTATAACTACCACTGATTTGATAAGTTAATTCATATATTGGCAAAAATTGACGTAGTAGTAGTATGAAACAAACAAATCAACAATCAGCAACTGTAACATTATCATCTGAAGAGTTACTTTCACAAGGGTGGAATTTTTTACGTCATAAGCAATTAAATAACGCCATCAAAATTAGTCAGCACTTAAATAAATCACACCCTAATAATGGTGAAGGCTGGCAGTTTACTGCACAAGTTGCCTTAGCTATAGGAAATTTAAAAGCAGCAAAGCAGAGCTTTAAAAATGCATGCAAATTAGTGCCTGCACAAATAACGTGGAAGATATCTTTAGCTAATGCATATTATGATTCACGTGAAATAGAACAAGTAAAATCGAGTTTACTAAATTTGGCAAATTTTACCTTATCAGCAACACATCACAATCAAATGGCGCTGTTATTTTCGCAAATTCATTTATACGCACAATCAATTGATCATTACCAAAAGGCCATTTCATTGGAGCCTACCAATCATAGCCACTATTACAGTTTGGCTGCGGTGTATAGGTATGCAGGAGATCTAGCGCAAGCAGAAGCCCATTTAACAAAAGCCATTAAATGCAATGCAAATGATATTGATGCCCATGCATTACGGGTTGATGTACAAAAGCAAACACCGAGCCATAATCATATTGAATCGTTAATAGCATTACTGGTAGAAAATAATGGAACAACACAATTAACAGCGAAAGATAAAGTACAAATTAATTTTGCTTTGGCAAAGTCTTATGAGGATATTAATGATTCAGTAAAATCATTTGAGTATTTAAAGCAGGGAGCAAAGTTACGTCGTCAGCATATAGAATATGATATAAAACAAGACCAAACTATTATGGCAGATATAAGCCATGATTTTGATCAAAATTGGTGGTCAAATACACCTACATCAATACCTGCACCAACACAAAATAAAGTTTCAGAAGTACAGTTAACGCCTATTTTTGTTATTGGCATGCCTCGTACTGGTTCAACCTTAATCGATAGGATTTTGTCAACTGGAAAAGAAGTACTAAATTGCGGCGAACTAAGTGATTTTTCCAGATTACTTACTGAGCAGGTAAAACAAACCTTTGGCGCTGAAATTAAAAACAAGCAACAGTTTATTAAAGCGGCAAGTAAAATAGATTTTGGAAAACTTGGTAATGATTACCTTGCTAGCGTCAAGGCTCAGTTTTCTCATTTAGGTTTGGGCAATAATGTCCATTATTTCTCTGACAAATTACCGTTCAATTTTTTATATACTGGCTTGATTCAAAAAGCCTTACCTCATGCCAAAATCATTCATGTGACAAGGGATCCTATGGATACTTGTTATGCTGTTTTTAAAACATTATTTCAACAAGCTTATCCTTTCTCATATGAACAAAAAGAACTGGCTGAATACTTCATCTCTTATAAAGGACTCATGGCTCACTGGCAACAATTGACGGAATTAAATATTCATACTGTAAGCTATGAACAGCTTGTATCTGAACCGACAATAGTAGCTGAACAGTTATACCAATTTTGCGGTTTAAAATGGCAAGCTGAATATGCAGATGTGCAAAATAATAATGCAGCAGTGACCACAGCAAGTGCTAGCCAAGTAAGACAGCCCATCCACAAAAATTCGTTAAAAAAATGGCGTAAATACGAACAACAACTTACTCCGTTAAAACAGGAATTAGAACAAGCAGGTATCTTTTGCGATTAACTGTAATTATTTCAACAATGAAAGTGCTGACCCTTTGCTTGCCGCTTTTACTAACATGTCAGTTTGCCTTTGCGGTAGAGCCGGTTAAGCGGACATTACTGACAGCGCAGTGGCACGCTAATACTCAATCGATTACTGAATTTAATTCAGTAAATATTCAACCATTACCTTTAGCTGTATTCTTACCACAAGGAAAAGTAAGCTCATTTACTGATACTTCCTTTGAAGGCAATATTGTTTTAACTCCAAACAGTAAAAGTAGTAACTTAGCGTTAAAGGATGAAAACGAGCTATATGATTTCGAGAAAAAAACACGACCGGATGATTTTTCAAGTAATAGAAAAATTATCCCCACGTTAAATTTTGACTTTGTTCAACAGGGTGACAAAATAATTCCTAGTATTCGTCGTTTAAAGTTAAGCGAAAATAAGCATTGGGATTATATACTTGGTGTTGGAAAGATTTGGCAGGAACAAGCCGATCAAGGCTTATTTCGTGTTGCTATGCCTGTTGCGCTAGTAGAAAAAAACCAGAATTGTGTTCACAATGGCGTTGTAAGCTTTTTACTGAATGAAAAAGGTATTAGTAAAGGTATAGCTTCAAATTTTTATTATCAAATCAGTAGCGAAACTTGCATTTATTATAAAGCCGATCTTTGGGGCTCTGGCTCAGTAGAGTATCAACTAGAGCAAGTTGAATCAAAAGCACAAATCATTGCTCGTTATCAACAAGAACAACAAAGTGCTATGCCAGTGAAACCACTCGCGGTGCTTAAGAAAAAATTTCCTCAATTAGCGCTGTCAAAAGTTGCATTGTCAGCAACCATAAAAGCAGCAGACATGAGCCGATACGGGGTCACTTATCAAGGACAACACTTTATTTCAGCGTGTAATACCCGAGCTGGAAACTATCCTTTTTGCCAGCAACTCGTTTTACCTTCTTATTCCACGGCTAAATCTTTATTTGGCGGTATCACTATGATGCATTTAGCAAAGCAGTTTCCTGATGTTTTTAATGAAAAGGTTACTGATTGGGTAAAAGAATGTTCAGGCAAGCAGTGGCAAGGAGTAACATTTTCTCATTTACTAAATATGTCTACCGGTAACTATATATCATCCGGCCACAGCAGTGATGAAGGTGCAGAGCATAGCCAAATTTTCTTTGGCGCAACAACCCATCAAGAAAAGATCAACTATAGCTGTCAGCATTTTTCCCGCAAAAGCACTCCAGGAACAAAGTTTGTTTATCACACGGCTGATACCTATTTGTTAGGCACAGCTCTAAATGTTTATATTAAAGCCAAATTAGGAGAAGACGCAGATATATTTGACCATGTATTAGCCGATAAAATTTGGTCGTCATTGTCTTTAAGCGCAATAGCCTATTCAACTAGACGAACCAGTGATAATGACGCTCAAGCTTTTACTGGCTATGGTCTATTTTTTATTGCTGATGACGTGGCCAAGTTATTACAATTTATCAGCGAGCAAGCCACTGACATAAATTCAAGGACAACCTTAAATAGCGGTCAATTAGCTTTAGTACTGCAAAAAGAAAGATCTACAAAGGCAATGAAAACCAACTATGACTTTATTCACTATCAGCATGGTTTTTGGCGACAGAATGTTAGCAAACTCCTTAACTGTACTACCGAAACTTGGCTGCCATATATGCTGGGCTATGGTGGTATAACTATGGTATTAGTAAGCAAAGAACTTCAATATTACTATTTTAGTGATAGTGACCAATACAGCTGGCGTGAGGCAATTGAAACACTTAATACCATTTCGCCTATTTGTACAAACATACAAAATGAGAATCAGTAATGACACAAAGTAGCACGACAAAAGATAGTAATATCACTTCGGATAAAACTAACTTAAAAATTGATCCTAACGGTATTCTGGCTCGAATCATGCTGGCATTTTTAACCACCGCAGGGATATTTTACATCAATATAATGCCAGCGGTAGTTAGTGGCCTTAAGGAAGCATTAGATTTTACCAACCAGCAGGCGGGCTTTGTTGGCTCTGCCAATTTATATGGTGCAGCGATAGGGGCATTATCCGCAGTATTCCTCATTAAAAAAATTAATTGGCGTTCATGGTCTTACGTCTTACTGATTACGTTGGTTGCTATTGATACCAGCTGTATGTTTATAGCAAACCCTGAAGTTATGATAGCTACTCGCTTCATACATGGTTTGGTAGGTGGACTGCTAGTGGGTATTGGTTTTGGCATTATTTCAAGAACTAACGAAGCAGATAAAACCTTTGGTTACCTATTATTTATTCAGTGGGGCTTGGGCGGTTTAGGCTTAATGTATTTACCAGAGTTAGTACCAAGCTTTGGCATCAGCGTCCTCTTTATTTCATTAATAGCGTTTACCTTAGTGACACTTGTGATGATGCCCTTTATTCCTCATTATGCTATTGAATGTATCGAAGTTGCAGATAATACAGGAACCACCATTAAGCGATTGCCATTATCGCTAAACCTATTTGGTATTTTTCTCTTTCAAGCCGCTAATATGGGTTTGTTCGCTTACATGATTGGCTTAGGAAAAGCAGAAGGGTTACTCATTAAATTTATGAGCCCAGCATTAGCATCTGCCAGTTGGATAGCTTTATTGGGAGCTTTCTTGGTCATAATAATAGGAACTAAATTTGGTCGAACAGTGCCGCTTGTTGCTTCAATATTGATAACAGCTATTGCCAGTTGGGTTTTGCATTATAGTGAAAGTGACCAAATTTATTTAATTGCTAATATTATAATTGGTGTCACGTGGGCATTTACATTACCTTATATGTTTGGCATTTGCTCTGAGTTAGATAAAGCAGGACAATTGGCAGCGCTTGGCGGCTTTGCTTCAAAAATGGGCTTAGCGACAGGACCTATGGTAGGCGCATTGTTATTAGGAGAAGATAATTATGACATGGTCATTGATATGGCGGCCTTGGCGTTAATTGTCTGTGCAGCTGTTATTTTTATTCCAGCTAGAATGTTAGACTACAAGAAAAGTTAATTTTATTTATTACCAAGCAAATAGATATTTTGAGTGACAAAAATGACTATAAATAATAATAATTCAGCATTAATTATTAACGACCCTAAGTTTTCGCTTGATAAAGACCGAGCTAAACCTGAGTTTATGGTCATTGGAGCAGCGAAATGTGGCACGACTTCATTTTCTTCCTATTTGCCTCTTCACCCCCAGATTAAGAGATGTGATCCTAAAGAGCCTAACTATTGGTCTTGGCAACTATGTAACATGCCACAGTATCAAAATCTATTTGTGAATGCACTCCCGATATGCGCCCCGAAAGCTGATCAGAAAATAGGTGGTGAATATTCAACTTCATCATTGCTGCATCCTTTAGTTCCTCGCAGAGTTCGCGCACATTTACCAGCGCTTAAGATTATAGTTATATTGAGAAATCCGGTAGAACGAGCCTACTCACATTTTATAATGTCGCAACGCCAAGGCTTTGAACCAATTCGTTCATTTGATGATATTGTCAGAAAAGAAATTGAAGAAGTACCTGCTTTACTTGAAGCGCATAAACGAGGATTCTTAGATTTAAATGCGCAAACAAATGCCCACCGTTCAACCGTAGATGGGAAAACCTTATTTGTCTCAGAACATAATGAAAACTGGACTAAGCACCCTCTATCTACGGAACAAGATCTATTTAGATTCTATTTTTGCAGTTACGTTTTTCGATCAATTTATTACGATCAGCTCTGGCGCTGGTTGCAACTTTTTGATCGCAAACAAATAAAAATAATTGAATCTACAAACCTTATGGATAACCGCCAAGAAACAATGAATGAAGTAGTTAACTTTTTAGGGTTAACAGCACATAACTTTAATCCTGAAGAATTAGCACAGACTTGGGGTGGGGGGGCAAGTAACTTTAAAAAGCCAGGAGATTATGCTCAGATGAGCAGTGAAACAAGAACATTACTTAATGAGTTTTTCTCACCTCATAATGAGAAATTATTTAACTTAATAGGACAGCGATTCAATTGGGAGTAGTTCTTTTGAAACGAGGTGAAAATAATCATTAAATCAACCCAGATCAAGCATTGATTGCATGTGCGGTAGTTATTTTTATACCAGTAAAAAGGTTAGGCGGCAAAGAACATTAACGAAAATAAGAAAAATGGCGCTAAAGAATATTTAAGCGCCATTTAGATAATAATTTCAATCAAGTTTTAATCCGACAATTTAACTTTGTCGCAATGAATGACAATCCATTTTTTAAATATGGATATTCTCATCACTAAACTTGATTTCTACACCTTCCACAGTTGCTTGTTCAACTAGGCTTTGAATGTAGGCTTGAATAGCAAGATGAGAGGCGCTGTTAATTAAATAACCGCGGACTTTGTCACTTACCATGTCGTAATCGAGTTGCTTACCTTCTATTTTTCGGTTGATATTAACTACATGAAAACCATAGCGAGACTCAATAGCTTTATCGCTTAAACCTGTCGGTAATGGCATTAATTGGCGTTCAAATTCAGGAACGGTTTGGCCTTTACTCAGTTGCCCTAAGTTGCCACCGCTTTCTTTTGAAGGACAAGCTGAATATTCTTTAGCAAGTGCGGCAAAGCTTGATGGTTCGTCATTACTGGTTTCTTGCTGTAACTGTGAAATAATGACTTTGGCATTGTTACTTGCTGCATCACGGCCTTCAATATCATCTTTAGCCGCGGCAAGTAAAATATGATCCACTTCCATTAATGGCATCGTCATAAATTTTTCTTTGTTGCTGTTAAAGTAACGCTGACAAATTTCATCATTAGGTGCATCGTAGCTAATGTTTTGTTCAACAAGTTTTTGCATTGCTTCTTCGTCGTTGGCAGTATCAATGCCCTGCTTTTTTGCTTCATCAATTAATAACTGACGAATAACTAAAGCTTGACCTGCTTGTTGCACAACAACATTAAAGTTTTCATTAGGATGATACTGTAACTCGTTGGCTAAATCTTTTTCTGAAATTGCTACACCATTAACGGTGATTACTGGTAAGGCTTCTTTTGATGGAGTGGTAGCTTCACTTGTTCCGCAGGTACTGCTCATAATAATTCTCTCTTGGGTATTTTGTCGAGGCAAGCATCAACCTACAGCCTCAATATTTGTTAGCGTTTGTAGGTCGGCACGAGTGCAGCGAGGCCCGACAATGTTAATCTATTTGTTAAATAAATATGGTTAAATAACCTATTGTAGGTTGGAATTCATTCCGACAATGTTGTTCAATCGGTACAATTTTGTCGCACTAAAGTACGACTTACAGGTAAATTACTTAACTATATTTACGTTTGTCTATACTACTTTTAAAAAGCGGTTTTACTATATTACGTGCAAAAAGGTAATGAGCAAAACCGCATAGTAGATATATTATCTCTGGCGAACTATTTGATAGTTACGTGCAAAGTATTTCACCGGTACGCTCCATATATGCACTAAACGTGTGAACGGGAATACCAACAACATAGTTAAACCCACAAAGATGTGCATTTTGTAGATGATACCTACGGTAGACATTGCTGTCGCAGCAGCAACACCTTGTAAAGTAACGATGCTTTGCGCCCAATCACCTAATAAAACCATGACTGAACCGTCTAAGTGACTCATTGAAGCAAAGATAGTCGCTAAACCTAGTAATAATTGTACAAGTAATAATACTAGAATAAAGATATCAGAAGTCTTCGAAACAGCACGAACACGTGGGTTAGTTAAGCGACGTTTAAGTAGCATAACTAAACCGATTAAGCATATAACACCAAAGAAACCACCACTAACCATCGCTAATAATTGCTTGTTAGCAGTCGAAATAAAAGCGTGGTAAATAGCATGTGGCGTTAACAAACCAACAAAATGACCACAAAGTACAAAGATAATACCTATGTGGAATAAATTGCTGGCTAAGCGAAACCCTTTTTGATCTAATAGTTGGCTAGAGTCGGCTTTCCATGAGTATGGTTCACGGTCATATCTGATCCAAGAACCAACAAAAAGCACGGTAATAGCAATGTAGGGATAAATCCCAAATAGTAAAAAATTTAAATTTGACATAAGTATTCTCTCCTACAATCCTGACACTTGTGCTGCATCAGCATCGTGCCATTTAATTGGAACTTGATGAACAGTATTTGGATCTAATGAATTTTGAGATTGGTGTAATCCGTTTGCTGAATTGGTATTAGACTTACAGTCGCCTACCATTGGATCATCAAAGCGTATTTCTTTATCTTCCCATTCTTTATCGATAACTTCATTTGTATCGTCTCGTTCTTCTGCTTTCACTGCTTCGCTAATTTCAGCTCTTGCTTCAAGGTCAATCTCTTGGCCTGAAATTTCGAGTAGTGAATCAAAAAGTACTGAGTAATAACATTCTCTATCGATTAAACGTTCTGACAACATTGTCATTAAGTGACAAATATCACCAAGCCATTCTTCAATAAACTCAGACGGTTGTTCACTTAAAAACTCTAAATACAATGGAATGTAATCAGGTAGTTGCGATGAATTAACTTCAAAACCGTTCGTTTTATAAACATTCATTAAATCTACCATTGCTTGACCACGATCACGAGACTCGCCGTGTACGTGTTCAAACAATAATAAAGATAATGCACGGCCACGATCAAATAATAGATCGTAGCTTTCTTGTGCATCAAAAATGTCTCTAGCGGTCAGTTGTCGAATAAAATCCAACAACTGAGTACGGTTTTGGTTAGTCAATTCATCCGCTTTTAAAACGATGTCTATTAACTCATCTTTGGCAGCAAACATCTCTGCTGTGGGATAATCGAGTAATCGCGAAATAACTTTAAGAATTAACATAACCTTCTCCTAACCTACATTAACGGTTTTAATAACATCACGTTTAGCAACTTTTTTGCCACCAAACATATTAACGCCACTTGCACCATCGCTACAGCCGTTACCGAATGTGAAACCACAACCAGATTTTTCGCCATAGGCTTCGGGTACGTTCATTTCACGCTTACCTGAAGGAATAACAAATCTATCTTCGTAGTTAGCAATAGCTAAATAACGGTACATTTCATCTGCTTGCTTCTTAGTTAAGCCCGCATCTTCAAGTACTTGTAGATCTTCAACACCTTCAACATTTTCAGCTCGCTTGTAAGCACGCATTGCAAGTAAACGTTCTAATGCACGCGCCACTGGCTCTTCATCACCGGCTGTTAACAAGTTCGCTAAATATTTAAGCGGAATACGTAAAGCACGGATATCTGGAATAACACCGGCTTTGCCGATAGTGGCTAAATTACCTGAATCAACCGCGCTTTGAATTGGGCTAAGTGAAGGTACATACCAAACCATAGGTAACGTGCGGTACTCTGGATGTAATGGCAAGGCCAATTTCCAGTCTATCGCTAGTTTGTATACTGGCGATTTTTGCGCCGATTCAATTACTGAATCGGCAATACCGTCTTTACGCGCTTGAGCAATAATCGCAGGATCGTTTGGATCAAGGAATACTTCCAATTGCTTTTCATAAAGATCTGTTTCAGAAGGGGTTGAAGCCACTTCTTTAATTCGGTCAGCATCATATAAAATAACGCCTAAGTAACGAATACGACCTACACACGTTTCAGAACAAACCGTTGGTTGACCCGCTTCAATACGTGGATAACAGAAAATACATTTTTCTGATTTTCCTGACTTCCAGTTGTAGTATATTTTCTTATACGGACAACCCGAAATACACATACGCCAGCCGCGGCATTTCTCTTGGTCAATTAAGACAATACCGTCTTCTTCACGCTTGTAAATAGCGCCAGACGGACAAGAAGCCACACAAGCAGGATTTAAACAATGCTCACATAAACGTGGTAAATACATCATGAATGTATTTTCAAATTCCCCGTACATTTGTTTTTGCATGTTATCGAAGTTTTTGTCTTTAGAGCGTTTTTCAAACTCAGTGCCAAGAATTTCTTCCCAGTTAGGACCCCATTCGATTTTTTCCATACGCTTACCAGAAATAACAGAGCGCGGACGAGCCGTTGGCTGATGTTTTACTTCTGGCGAGGTATGTAGATGCTGGTAATCAAAATCAAACGGTTCATAATAATCGTCGATTTCTGGCATATTAGGATTAGCAAAAATATTTGCTAACACACGATATTTACCACCAATTTTAGGTTCGATGTTGCCATCTGACTTACGAACCCAACCGCCATTCCATTTGTCTTGATCTTCCCAATCTTTCGGGTAACCAATACCTGGCTTAGTTTCAACATTGTTGAACCAAGCGTATTCAACGCCTTCACGTGACGTCCATACGTTTTTACATGTAATTGAACAAGTATGACACCCGATACACTTATCAAGGTTAAGTACCATACCTATTTGAGAACGAATTTTCATAGGTTACTCCTTAAGCTTCATCTGGGTTAGTAGGTAATGGGCGAGGTAATTGCTCTTTATTTGATGCTTCAAAACCGTCATCATCTAACCAGTCAATTTTGTCCATCTTACGAACAACAACCATTTCATCACGGTTACAACCAACTGTACCGTAGTAGTTGAAGCCCCAAGCTTGTTGTGCATAACCACCAATCATGTGTGTTGGTTTCATAATAACGCGAGTAACTGAGTTATGGTGACCACCACGAGTACCGGTCATTTCTGAGCCAGGTACGTTGACGATACGCTCTTGTGCGTGATACATCATGGTCATGCCTTTCATTACACGTTGTGAAACCACAACACGACAAGCAATTGCGCCGTTAGCGTTAAATACTTCAACCCAATCGTTATCTTCAAGGCCAGCTTCAGCGGCGTCTACTTCACTCATCCAAATAATTGGGCCACCACGAGATAGGGTAAGCATCAATAAGTTGTCAGAGTAAGTTGAGTGAATACCCCATTTTTGATGTGGCGTGATCCAGTTCAAGACGATTTCTTTATTACCATTTGGTTTAGAGTTTTTAACGGCCTCTGTTGTTTTAGTATCAACAGGTGGACGGTAAGAAACAAATTGCTCACCAAAGGCTTGCATCCATTTATGATCTTGATAGAACTGTTGACGACCGGTAATGGTTCTCCAAGGCACAAGCTCATGCACGTTAGTGTAACCAGCGGTGTAACTTACATGCTCATCTTCTAAACCAGACCATGTTGGAGAAGAAATAATTTTACGCGGCTGTGCTTGAATATCACGGAAGCGAATTTTCTCTTCTTGCTTAGGTAAGGCTAAGTGAGTATGGTCAATACCCGTAAATTCACTTAATGCAGCCCATGCTTTAACAGCAACGCCACCGTTAGTTTCGGGTGCGAAAGTAAGTACAGTTTCACAAGCATCAATAGCCGATTCAATTATTGGACGACCTTTACTGATACCTTCATCAGTGTTTAGGTGGTTTAACTGACCTAATAACATTATTTCGTCATCAGTATTCCAGTTAATACCTTTACCGCCATTACCTAATTTATCAAGTAGTGGCCCTAAAGAAGTGAACTTCTTATAAGTGTTAGGGTAATCACGTTCAACAACCACCATGTTTGGTGCAGTAGATCCTGGAATTAAATCACATTCGCCTTTTTTCCAATCTTTAACATCAAATGGTTGAGAAAGTTCACCTGGAGTGTCATGCAACATAGGTACAGTAACAAAGTCTGTTTCTTCACCTAAGTGACCAATACAAACTTCAGAGAATTTCTTGGCAATACCTTTGTAGATTTCCCAATCTGATTTCGCTTCCCACGCAGGATCAACAGCCGTTGATAATGGGTGAATAAATGGATGCATATCAGAAGTGTTTAAATCATCTTTTTCATACCAACACGCGGTAGGTAAGATAATATCTGAGTACATACAAGTAGATGACATACGGAAATCTAAGGTCGTTACTAGATCTAATTTACCAGTAGCGCCTTTATCAACCCATTCAGCTTCTTTTGGTTTTATGCCGCCAGAAGTGCCGTTATCTTCGTTCAATACACTTGCTCGTTCAGCACCAAGAAGATACTTAAGCATGTATTCATGTCCCTTACCTGATGAACCAAGTAAGTTTGAACGCCAGATAAACATGTTACGCGGGAAGTTTTCTGGAGCATCAGGTGCTTCACAAGCAAACTTTATTCCGCCAGATTTTAACTCTTGAACCGCATAATCTTTTGGTTCCATGCCAGCTGCTTTTGCATCTTTAGTTAACTGCAGTGGGTTCATGTTAATTTGCGGTGCAGAAGGTAACCAACCCATGCGTTCTGCACGGATGTTGTAATCAAGCTGATGTTCGTCAAAGTCTTCTTTTTTAGCTAATGGAGACAATACTTCATGCATACTTACTTTTTCATGACGCCATTGCGAAGAATGGTTGTAGAAGAAAGAAGTACCATTCATTTGACGTGGTGGACGAGACCAATCCAAACCAAATGCTAATGGCTGCCAACCTGTTTGTGGGCGAAGCTTTTCTTGACCAACATAATGTGACCAACCGCCACCAGACTGACCAACACAACCACACATCATAACCATATTGATAAGGCCACGATAGTTCATGTCCATGTGATACCAATGGTTCATTGCTGCACCAACGATAATCATTGATTTACCTTTGGTTTTGTCAGCGGTATCAGCAAATTCACGAGCAACTTTAATTACTTTTGAACGGTCAAGGCCAGTGATTTTTTCTTGCCATGCTGGTGTACCAGGAACATCATCATCATAACTAGAAGCAACGTTACCGCCACCTAAACCACGATCAATACCGTAGTTAGCCATCATTAAATCGTAAACAGTAGCCGTTAAGTATTCCTTGCCGTCTGCGCCAGTAATGGTCTTAGTTGGCACGTTACGAACTTGAATCTCATCTTGATCACAACCTGTCCACGCACTGTTAGTGTTATTCGCAGCAAAGTTAGGGAATGCAACAGGTGTTATTTGTGGAGAGTCACCGTCACCACCAATCTGAGATAATTGAAGTTTCGTTTCAGCGCCTGATTTACCTTCACGCTCTTTAATGTTCCATTTACCTTTTTCGCCCCAACGGTAACCGATAGAGCCAGTAGGAGAAACTAATTCATTTGAATTTTCATCAAAGGCGATAGTCTTCCATTCAGGGTTGTTTTCTTGACCTAAATCACCCGCTAAATCGCTAGCACGTAAGAAGCGTGTTGATACAAAGCTCTTTTCGCCCGTTGAAGACTCACCATCATCATGTACTTCTAATACCACTAACATAGGGAAATCGGTATATTGACGAACATAATTAGTGAAGTATTCACTTGGTTTTTCTAAATGGAATTCTTTTAAGATAACATGACCAAAAGCCATGCCTAACGCTGCATCAGTACCCTGTTTAGGGTTTAACCATTCATCAGTAAGTTTTGACACTTCTGCGTAATCTGGTGTAATTGAGACAGTTTTAGCACCTTTATAACGAACTTCTGTAAAGAAATGCGCATCAGGTGTACGTGTTTGAGGAATATTAGAGCCCCAAGCAATGATGTAGTTTGAATTATACCAATCAGCAGATTCAGGCACATCTGTTTGTTCGCCCCAAGTCATTGGAGATGCTGGTGGTAAATCACAATACCAATCGTAGAAGCTTAAACAAACACCACCAATTAGTGACAAGTAACGAGCACCTGCCGCATAAGAAACCATAGACATTGCCGGAATTGGAGAGAAACCAATAACACGGTCAGGACCATAAGTTTTAGTTGTGTATACGTTTGCCGCAGCAATGATTTCGTTTACTTCTTCCCATGAAGAGCGAACAAAGCCACCTAAACCACGTTTTGATTTATAAGAGTCAGATTTTGCTTTATCTTCAACAATACTGCCCCATGCATCAACAGGATCTTGTGTTGCACGAGCCGCACGCCATAATTTTAATAATGGCTTACGTACTTTAGGGTATTTTAAACGGTTAGCGCTGTATAAGTACCAAGAATAACTTGCACCACGAGGACAGCCGCGCGGTTCATGGTTTGGTAAATCTGGACGAGTACGAGGATAATCAGTTTGCTGAGTTTCCCAAGTCACTAAACCATTTTTTACATAAATTTTCCAAGAACAAGAACCGGTACAGTTTACTCCGTGAGTAGAACGTACGATTTTGTCATGTTGCCAGCGTTGGCGATAGCTGTTTTCCCATTCGCGATTTTCATTGGTGGTATCACCATGACCATCGCTGAATTCGCCAGTTTTCTTTTTCAAGAATTGTAAGCGATCAAGAAAGTTACTCATCTTTTTTCTCCGTTAAAGTCATATCAGTTACGTTAAAAGAATGCTCTGTTACTGATAAAACCGATTGTTAAAATTTTATTATCTAGAGGCGGTGTACTAAAAATAGGTGGTTATTCTATTCTTTTGAAATTAAAGAGAGCTGATCTATATCAACTCCCTTTAATTAACCTTAAAATAATTATGGCTTTTAAGCGTTGTGATGTTTAAGGATTATGATGTTCAGCGCCTTTACGTAAGTAGAACCACCAATTAAGAACCATACACAAGCCGTAAAACACTGCGAAACCATATAAAGCATTTTCAGGTGTTGTTAACTTGATTTGCTCACCTAATACTTTAGGAATAATGAAGGCGCCGTAAGCCGCTACTGCTGAAGTCCAACCTAATACCGGACCTGCTTGTTCTTTATTAAATACCATTGAAATAGTACGGAACGTTGAACCGTTACCAATACCAGTGGCAGCAAATAAAACTAAGAATAATACTAAGAAAGGTACAAAGTATTCCTGGGGTGTTTCTGATGCGTATGCTAGTTTCATGTAATGAGCGACACCCACTGCACTGGCAACCATAATAACAGCGCAGATTTGTGTCACTTTAGCGCCTCCCATTTTATCCGCAATCCAGCCACCGACAGGGCGAATTAATGCGCCAATGAAAGGACCCATCCAAGCGTACATTAATGCACTAGGACCAGCCGCGTTAGCAATGTCGTGATTCATTACACCATCAACCATGATGTGTTGGTAACCAAAAATAACTTTAATAGATAAGCCAAAGCCTGCCGCAAAACCAATGAAAGAACCAAACGTCATGGTGTAGATAATACTCATTACCCATGTGTGCTTGTTATTGAATATTTTGTATTGATGATTTAAATTTTCTTTAATTTTACCCGGAAATAATTTTAGTAAGAATACGGTTAAGGCAATAACGATAGGTAAAACAATCCACTTGCTGATGCCAAAACCACTACCACCGACTTTTTCAGGAAGCATTAGCCATAAGCCTAAGATAGCAGTCACAAAACCAACTAAAAGCATACCAGTGATGATAGAAAATGAACCCGCAGGGTTTGGTAAATCAGGGGTGACGTGTGAGGCTTTAATGTTATTCATGCCCATCCAGCCAACAACTGCTAGAGGTATTAAGAATAATAGCCAGATGTAACCAGCATTTTGTATCCAAGTATCAGACCCTGCTGGAATTTTACCAATAAGCGTACCTGAAGTAGTTACTAGCTCCATTGGTTCGCCACCGAATAAACCAAACGTCATCGCTAAAGGTACAAGGATTTGCATGGTAGTAACACCGAAGTTACCTAAACCAGCATTTAAACCTAGCGCTAAACCTTGCTGTTTTTTCGGGAAAAAGAAAGAAATATTAGACATTGAAGAAGCGAAATTACCACCACCTATACCAGATAAAAGTGCTAACACTTGGAACACCCAAAATGGTGTGTTTTGATCTTGTAAGGCAATACCAGCACCGATTGCTGGAATCATTAATAATGCGGTCGTAAATACGATAGTGTTTCGTCCACCCGCTAAACGGATAAAGAAACTGCTGGGAATTCGTAAGGTTGCACCGGTTAAGCCCGCAATGGCCATTAAAGTGAATAACTCAGATTTCGCAAATGGAAAGCCCAAGTTAAGCATTTGAATCGTAATGATGCCCCAGTATAGCCATACTGCGAAACCACATAAAAGGCTTGGGATTGAGATCCAAAGGTTGCGATTAGCGACCTTTTTACCTGTGCTATCCCAAAACTGGGCGTCTTCTACGTCCCATTTTTGAATGTCAGACATTGTCTACTCCAATTGTTCTTCTGTTAAAATAATTACGTGAGATTGTGAAATTGTTTTTAGTGTTAATTCTTTTGTCGAGGCTAAAATAACAAGGGACTGAATATCAGTAGTTGATCTGGATCAATCTGTTATGAGCTTAAGTTGAAGTAGTACACGTTAATTACCACTAAAGTAGTAGTTTGCTGGGTGGCCATCATGATGTTTTTATTGGCTTTTGTGTTTGCTTTATTGTTTTGTACTCTAGATTGAAATTGATTGACTATTTGGTGGTAGGGGGAAAGTTTTTGGTATTTTTGAATGAATTTCAGTATGCTGATGTCAATGATTTTAAACACAGCCGCAATATTGCTTTGATAAAATGAAAACACCCCAAAATTATATTGATATTTCTGAATCTAGCTCGTCACTAATCGCTCGAGTAGGGCAGGTGATGGCAGTCATTATCACGTTAGGTTTAGTCAGTATGATTTCATCCATGTTAGTTACTGAAAGTTTGAATGGTGATGCCGCCCAAATTAACAAAGCGGGAGCGTTAAGAATGCAAGCGGTACGAATTTCTCGGACCTATTTCATTGACCAAAGCCAGAATAAAGAACAGGTTAGGGGCGAAATACATACCTTTGATTTGAGTTTAACTAGCTTGTTTTATGGTAAGCAACTCGAAGATATGCATAATACTGTGGGTGAGCAATATCGGAAAATCCTAGATTCGTGGCAGCAGGTTAATAGTACAAGTATGACGAGTAAACAGTTAACTGCCGAGCAACTAACTGAGTTGATACAATCTTATGATCATTTTGTTAATCAACTAGATAAACTCGTTAGTTTATTGCAGCTAGAATCAGAAAAAAAGTTAAGTTTCCTACGTTTAATTCAAGGCATTACTTTATTACTGGTTATTGCTGTTGCCAGCTTTGTATTGATCAAGTTAAACCGCACCTTAATTGTACCGTTAAAGCAATTGGTCGATGTTGCCGAACAAGTTGGTAAAGGAAATTTTGAGGTTAAAGCTAATTATAATGAAAATGATGAGTTAGGTCTTTTAGCAAATACTATTAACCAAATGTCGTCAGAATTAAAATTAACCTATCAAGAGTTTGAAGCGCGTGTTGATAATAAAACCCGGCAATTAAGCCGCACTAATCAATCGTTAGATATTTTGTACCGGGCGGCACGGAATTTAGCAGGCTATACCTTGTCAGAGCAAGATAGTGATAACTATCAAATTGATCATCACATTATCGATGAGTTAGTCGAAGTATTAGGTTTTGGTAAAATAAAAATAGACGTGAATGACAGTAAACAAAACAGTCTGATTATCGATGTTTATGTCAATAATACTATGGACAATATTTGCTTTAATTATCATAAGTTTCCTTTAGAAAAACAGAATCGTCTTTTTGGTTATTTAATTTGGGAATTACCTAAAGGTAAAAAGGTACATGACTGGCAGCAACAAATATTGCAAGCCATGGCTGATATTATTGCTACGGCTATCGAACTTGATCAAAAGCGTACCAGTGAAAACCGTTTAGTTATTGTCGAAGAGCGAGCGGTTATTGCCCGTGAGCTTCATGACTCGCTAGCTCAATCATTATCTTACTTGAAAGTGCAAATGAGTTTACTGACCCGAAAAATGCAAAAAAATGTTCCACAACCGCAAGTGGAAGAAACCATCGACGATATAAAAGAAGGTTTAAATAGTGCGTATTTGCAACTTAGAGAGCTGCTTACCACATTTAGACTAAAGCTTGATGATCCGGCCATTAAAAATTCATTACAAAGTACCATCACCGAATTCAGTGCTAAGTGTCAATATAGTATTGAGTTCAACTATCAACTTCCGCAAAACTATTTAAGTGCTAATCAAGAAATTCATTTGTTACAAATCATACGAGAAGCCTTATCTAACATACACCGCCATGCACATGCGACTAAAGCGGGAGTATCCATCGTGCTTGATGATAATAAGGTTAAAGTGCAAGTGTGGGATAATGGCTCTGGCCTTCATGATAATATCAGTGAACAAGGGCATTTTGGCATCGGTATAATGCAAGAACGGGCAAAATCGCTAAATACTTCGCTTTATGTAGACAATAGAGTTGAGGAAGGTACATTAGTTAGTTTTGAGTTTAATCATTAATTGTAGGTCGAGGATTGCCTCGAGAATTGTATGAATATAGCCAGTATTTTATTAGTAGATGATCACCCTATGTTACGCAAAGGGGTTGCACAACTTATTTCACTAGAAGATAACCTTAATGTTATGGGGGAAGTGGGTTCGGGTGATGAAGCCATTACTTTTGCTATTGAGCATGCTCCTGATTTAGTTTTACTCGATCTGAACATGAAAGGCTTGAGTGGTATTGAAACCTTAAGTGCGCTTAAGCGAGCAAAAGTTAATTCAAAAGTAGTTATTTTTAGTGTGTCAGATAGTGAATCAGATGTGCTGCAAGCGCTAAAGTTTAATGCCGATGGTTATTTGCTAAAGGATAGTGAACCTGAAGAATTAATAGAAAAAATAAATCATGCCCTTGCCGGTGAATTTGTTATTAGCGAACCGCTGACACAAATTTTAGCTAAGTCCTTGCGACCACAAAGTAAAATCAATACTTTTGATAGCTTAACTCAGCGAGAAATGGAAAACCTTAAATTGATCGCAAGTGGTAAAAGCAACAAAGAAATTGCACTTAAATTGGGTATTACCGAAGCAACGGTTAAAGTGCATAATAAAAACTTGTTTAAAAAACTCGGTTTGAAAAGCCGCGTAGAAGCAGCTATGTTGGCAGTAGAGCATAAAGTTAGCTTTTAAAGCCTTGTGTATTACTTTGGTCTTGGCTGTTGTTATATCAACTCTGTATTTTATATAAAATTCAATCTATTAGACGGATATTATTATGAAAAATATCAATAACTTTTTTATTCTATTTTTATGGTTAAGTATTGCTTGCAGCTTTGGTGTATTGAATGCGTCAACATTAAATGATGTAGATGTATATCAATCAACTACTTCCTTAGATAGCCATGTTGCAATGGATGAATTAGAGTTTGCTTTAATACCATTAACTAAAACTGAATTGTCAGTAGAGGTCGATGCTTGGTTATTCTTACTTAAAGAAAAAGCCAGCATTGTTAGTGAAGCTGAAATATTAGTCAGTCAAAAGCAGCAGAGTATACTGGCAGCTCAAGAAATATCAGACTTGAGCGAGGAGAGTGCTGAACTACTACACAAAAGTAAAGCAGATAAAGCAGCTGCAGCTCAATTAAAAATAGATTTAGCTGAAATTAATGCATTAGCCAAAGAGCTAGAAGATAAAAAAGCACAACAAGCAGTCAAGACATTCACAGAAGCGCCTGAAAAATTGATAACTCTTGCTGAAAAAGCAAATGCATACAGTGAAAAAATACAACATCGACGCGAATTGCTCATTAAAAATTTAACCTTATTGCGTAACGACAAAAATAATACTTTAGAGCGATTTAAATTGGTCTTGGTCAACTGGGAAAATAAAGGTGGGGATGCCGCTGAATTGCATTTATATGCCAATGCTTTAACGGGAACGTCTGTTGATTTAAGTGACAGTAGCGCCGCGTGGTTAACTATAAAGGCTTGGTTGATGTCTCAAGATGGTGGTTTACGGTGGTTAGCTAATTTTATTAAGTTCTTTATCGCCTTAATTCTTGTGTATTTGTTATCAAGAACAGCAGGTAAGTTAACTGACGCAGCACTGGCTAACAATAATAACCTTTCAATGCTACTAAAAGAGTTTATCAAAGTATCTATTCGCAGAGTTATTTTAGTTATAGGTTTTATTGTTTCCGTGACCTTAATTGAAATCAATGTTGGCCCTGTTTTAGCGCTTATTGGCGCGGCAGGTTTAGTGGTAGGGTTAGCGCTACAAAGTACGCTAAGTAACTTTGCTAGCGGTATGTTAATACTTATTTATCGTCCATTTGATATTGGCGATATTGTTGAAATTGATGGTGCGATAGGTACTGTTCATTCGATGACTCTATTATCTACAGCCATAAAAACTTTTGATAACCAACATCTTGTAGTACCCAATAATACTGTGTGGGGAACAACCATAGTGAATGTTACTGGCAGCAATACACGCAGAGTCGACCTAGTGTTTGGTATTGGTTACGGTGATGATATGGATAAAGCAGAAAAAATAATGCAAAAAGTATTGGAAAATCATGACTTGATCTTAAAGTACCCTGAGCCAGTTATTAAGGTTAATGAATTAGCTGATTCATCGGTAAACTTTATCTGCCGTCCTTGGGTTAAAACCGAGAACTATCTTGATGTTTATTGGGATATTACCCGTCAAGTCAAAGAGGAATTTGACAAGCAAGGGGTTTCTATCCCATTCCCACAGCGCGATGTACATATTCAACAGAGCTAGCTGATAAAATATAGAGCTAAATCAGAACAAGCTTAATGATGACAAATTAATCTTGCTCTAGAAAGTTGTTTTCTATCGCTTCTTTTAACGAGTTTTGTTGGCGCTCAGCTTGTAGCGCTAAATACATTGCCATCATACATAAAGCTAATACGCCATAGAGCAACATAAAAGTTGCGCTATAAACACCAATAATATCAACAGCTAATCCGAACATTACTGGTAGCGTACAGCCACCTAAAGCGCCAACCGCCGCAATGACACCACCAACACTACCCATATGGTTTGGGTAGTAATCGTAAATAATTTTATAAACACTTGCTCGCCCCATACCTTGAGCAATACCAATGACAAAAATTAAAAAGGTAAATAGCCAAACATTCACTTCAAAAGAGATTTCTACATCTTTACTAACCCCATGAATAATCATGGTTGTTGGTGGATAACTTAAAAAGAATAAGCACACCATGCATATCCAAAAGGCACTCCAATTTACTGCACGCGCACCAAACTTATCGGCAAACCAACCGCCAACGGCACGCACCATACTAGAGCTAGTAACAAATAACAGTGTTAACGCTAATGCTTGGGTTAGCGATAATTTATAGGCCTCCATGTAGTACTGAGGCAACCACAAGATTAAGGCTAAAAAAGAGCCAAAAACAAAATAGTAATACAGACCAAAACGCCAAACCTTTACGTCTTTTAGAGGCGCTAGGTGGAAGGATAAATCATGATTTTTCTTCGCTTGATAGTACTTGCTTATTTCAGGAGCAAATAATCTAAAAATAATTGCCATAGCTAACATGCCGACACCATAAATTGGACCTATAGCTTGCCAACCATAATCATCAACAATAAAAGGCACAAGTACTAAAGTGATTGCTGCACCCGCATTGCCTGCACCAAATACGCCAAGCGCAAAACCTTGTCTTTTGGTGTCAAACCAATCTGTAACGTAACGAATACCTATAGTGAAAGAGACACCGCTGAGTCCTAGAATAAAGCCTAATAAAATATACTCACTAAAGGTTTCTACATAAGGTAAATAAAATAAAGGTGGTACGGCGAGTAACATTTGCCAGAAAAATAGATTTCGGCAGGAGACTCTTTCCGCTAAAAAACCCACCGGTACGCGAAAAATTGCGCCAGTAAATATTGGTGCTGCGAGTAACAGACCAAACTCTGTAGCGGTTAAATTTAACCTAGACTTTAATTCTATGCCAATGATTGAATATAACGTCCATACAGAAAAACAGGCGGCAAATGCCAATGTGGCTAAAGTTAATGCCCGATATGAATGCTTTTGTTGAATTTCCATAAGGTCTCTTTCTTTACAATTTATTCAGGGTGTAGCTATTAGCTAATTTAAAATATCTATTATATTAATTAAAACAAATTTAGTAGTAAAAATCCTTGTTTTTAATAGGGGAAAATATAAAGAAATCCACTTTGTTGACATAAGTCAATAAAGTAAAAGCGGCAAAGGCGCAAAATAGCACTATGTCCTAATAAAGTTTTTAAATTTAACGTAAGTGAGCGCATCATTACTTCTAAAGAAGCATGGCGCAGGAGTTAGTAAAATGTCACACGATGGTAAAATGAATTTGCTTAATTTTGCAGATCCTAAAATAAAAACGCTACATGTAACATGGTTCGCGTTTTTCTTAACATTTGTAGTTTGGTTTTCGCACGCACCTTTATTGGTGTTTATTAAAGAAGCTTTTGACTTATCAAGTGCACAAGTTAAAGCATTATTAATATTAAACGTAGCGTTAACGATACCGGCGCGTATTGTTATCGGTATTCTGGTCGATAAATATGGGCCTCGAATTATTTACTCTGGTTTATTAGTTTCAGCATTTTTCCTTTGTACTGGTTTTGCTATGGCAGATAGCTTTGAACAATTAGCCTTGTTTAGATTTTTACTCGGTTTTGTGGGTGCTGGTTTTGTTATTGGTATCCGTTTAGTAGGCGAATGGTTCCCGGCAAAACAAGTCGGTATTGCTGAAGGTATTTATGGCGGTTGGGGTAACTTTGGTTCAGCTGCAGGCGCGATGACACTTCCAACACTTGCTTTGGCATTTGGTGGTGATGACGGTTGGCGTTATGCTATTGGTTTAACTGGGGTTATAGCCGGTGTTTATGGTGTTTTCTTTTACTTTGCCGCTCGTAACACACCCAAAGGCTCAACGTATTTTAAACCGAAAAAATCAGGTGGTTTAGAAGTAACCAGTTGGAAAGATTTCTACTTTTACATCTTTATGAATATTCCTATGTATATTGCGCTTGCCGTATTAGCATGGAAGTTATCACCAACAGGCGTAAAACTGTTAACGACTGAAACTATGTACATTATGTGGGCAGGTTTACTCGTACTGTTTATCGTGCAAGTAAGGGCTATTTGGCATGTAAACAAAGAGAATTTGACTCATGGTGTTGCCGATATTGAAAAATATGACTTTAAACAAGTGGCAATTTTAGATGTCTCTTACTTTGTTACTTTTGGCTCAGAATTAGCTGTTGTCTCTATGTTGCCATTATTCTTCTTAGAAACCTTTGAAGGTTTAAGTGCAGTGCAAGCGGGTATGTTAGCATCAGGCTTTGCTTTCATGAACTTAGTCGCTCGTCCTACAGGTGGTTGGTTTAGTGATAAATTTGGCCGTCGGAAATCATTAATGATTTTAGTGGGTGGTTTAACTGTTGGTTATATGGTGCTTAGTCAAGTAGATGGTACTTGGATGATTCCACTAGCAGTACTTGCCACTATGTGTTGTTCTTTTTTTGTACAAGCTGGAGAAGGTGCTGTATTTGCTATCGTACCGTTAGTTAAACGTCGTATGACAGGACAAATTGCAGGTATGGCAGGTGCTTATGGTAACGTTGGTGCGGTAACGTATTTAACTGTATTGTCGTTTGTTGATTACTCAACCTTCTTTATGGTTATTGCCGCTTCTGCCGCGATTATATTCTTCGCGACTATGTTTTTAAACGAACCTAAAGGGCATATGGCAGAAGTTAACGCAGATGGCACCGTAGAACTCATCGACGTTAATTAGTTGTAACTATTTGTCTTGTTGCTGTATCGCCAAATTTAGGCGTCAAAAGTACTCACAAATTCTTCGGGAAAGAATTTGAACAACAGAATGTTGGCTCGTAGAGCGGAGTACAGGATGTACGGAGTAATGACTACCGTCAACTCCGTGCTTTTTCCTTTAAATTGAACGATACAGCTTAAAGCTAAACAGCTACGTGCTGTAGATAAAAAACTTCGAACAAAAAACGATAGAAAACTGTTGCCCGCGAATTTACGCAGATTAACGCTAATTAGAGCATTTAATTATTTTTCTTGAATGAGTTTTAATGGCTTTTAATCTGTGAAAATCCTCGTTAATCTGCGGGCAAGAAAGCTCTCTGTTTTGTAAAACAAAACTAAATAGATACAATGAATTGATTATCAAATAATAAAGAAGAAAATATGTCAAAAACCAGCCGATTACAAGTTGATATCGCCAGCCATTCTATTCAAGGTTTAAAAGATAATAACGAAGATGCCGTTGGTTTTTTAGTTCCTCAAGATCTTTCAGTGCTTGAAAATAAGGGTATTGCTTTCGCGGTTGCTGACGGAGTTAGTAGTGCTGAAGCGGGTAAAGAAGCAAGTGAGACTGCGATAAACCGCTTTTTAAGTGACTATTATCAAACCCCTGATACTTGGTCAGTTAAGCATTGCGGACAAAAAATTCTCTCCAGTATTAATTTAACACTTTTCAAACGTAGCCATGAATTTGCTAGTGAAGAAAAAGGCTATTTAACAACATTTACGGCCTTAGTTTTAAAGTCTCGAATCGCACACTTCTTTCATGCTGGTGATAGTCGTGCGTATAGGTTACGTAATGGCGAATTAAAACAACTTACCCGAGACCATGTTGCCAGTATTGGCTCAGGCCGTAGTTTTCTTGCTCGGGCTATGGGTATGGATAATTCCATTCAAATTGATTACAGCTCATTTACTTTAGAAGCTGATGATATTTTATTAGTCACCTCTGATGGTATTCATGACTTCCTAACGTCAGATAAAATTATTGATTTGATGTCGGCTAAAAGTTCATGCCAAGCGCGCATAGAAGCTTTAGTCAATAGTGCTTTTGATCGTGGTAGTGATGACAATATTAGTGGCTCTTTGTGCCAAGTCGTTTCTTTACCCAATGAGAGTTTGAATGACTATAATTCAAAACTAACCCGTTTACCTTTTCCTCCACCGCTTGACGAAGGGGTAATGCTTGATGGCTATAAAGTGCTAAAAGAGTTGTTTGCCAGTAGTCGTAGCCAATTGTACTTAGTAGAAGATACTGACACCTTTGAGCAGATGGTGATGAAAACCCCATCAATTAATTTTGAAGAAGACACCGGTTATATTGACAGATTTATTCAAGAAGAATGGATAGGCAAGCGTATCGATAGTGATTACGTTGTTAAGATAATTAAGCAACAACGACCTCGCACCTGTTTGTACTATTTAATGGAACATGTAAAAGGTGTTTCTCTTGATAAATGGATGGATCAAAATCATTTTCCTAAGCCTAAAGTCGCTTTTGGTCTTGTTGAGCAAATAGCACAAGGTTTAGCTGCTTTTCATAAAATGGAAACTATTCACCAAGATTTAAAACCGGGCAATATACTGGTTGATGAACACAACAAAATTAAAGTGGTTGATTTTGGCTCTGTATTTGTTGCGGGTTTGGCTGAGGTATTTATTCCGTTAGAGCATGAAGGCGTTTTAGGTACAGCAACTTACTCTGATCCTAAATATTTACTCGGTAAAAATACCGGTATTCAAGGTGATTTATATGCTTTAGCAACGATTACCTATGAAATTTTCACCGGGAAATTGCCTTACGGTGATAAAATAGAAGAATGCCAAACTGCTTTTGAATATGACAGGCTTCGCTATATTTCAGGAACAGAAGCAAACCCTATTATTCCTATTTGGTTTGATCGCACTTTAGAGCGCGGTGTTAGTTTTGATCTTGAGCAACGCTATGACAATATTCCTGAATTTATTAAGGATTTAAAAAATCCTAATCCAAGCTATTTGTTAGATGATCCGAAGGTGACTAAAAACAAATCTCAAGTGCTGTTTTGGCAGTTACTTTCGGGTTTTTGGATCTCAATGCTAGTACTTGTAGTGGCGCTGTTTACGAAGGGTTAAACTTATTCAATAACCTAATTTTCAATGTATTGAAATATAACACCTAATTATGTTTCTTAAATCGAGCCCTAAACTTATCTAAATTGAGTAAAAACCAACAATTAAGACCGACCATCAAACCGACAAAGGAAAACAACTGCAAAGTTAAGTAAAATTCGTCCCCTTGTGTTACCGGCCAAATGAGTAACATCGGTATGTCAGCGACAAATATTGAGCCAAAGACTATAGTGAAAAAATTAACAATCCTTCTTTTTTTTAGCATTCCCCAAAATTTACCTCCGATAAAAAACATGTAGATATACGCAACGGGAATGGCGGCTAAAGTTAAACCCATAAATAGCCCTATAAAATCCCAAATACCACTATCCATATTGAAGCCTGGTACATCAGAAATATAGGCATAAAAGGTAAAGGCAAACGGCGTTATTAAGGGAGCAAGCGCTAATGCTTTATTTTCAGTCACTATAAAAATCTCTTAAATGCTTTTTATAAAAATTACTTAATGTACAGTGTAGCCATCTTCCTTTATTAGCGTTTGTGCCTTTTCAATATCAAGTTGTTCAATAGGTGCGGCTAAATAGTATGGTAGCTCTACTGCTTTTTCACTTAACTTGATCATCTTTCCCTCAATCAAACGTTCAATAACAGACTCAAGGGTATCATCTAAACTTGTTGGTATTTGTTGGTACTGTTGGCGCATGAAAACGGCTAATTCTTCCAATGTATGCTTGCCATCAGCAAGGGAAATAACTGCGCCAAACCATTCCTCTAATTCAGTACTCTCTTGTGGGTTGTTAATATCTGCTAGGGCAATAATGCCTGCTTTACGAGTGAATACTACGGTGCGGTAAAAATATTGTGATTTATCCAAAATAATTCTCTGTTTTTTTGTTTGAAATAAAGGCTCTGGGGAACGTTAATGATACAACTTTAGCATAAATTATAATGGTAAAGCCTGATCTAGATTAAAGGGCTTAAGAAAAATTGTTTTAAACTTATACTCATGATAATGACACTTCAACAATGCAGGATGACGGCGAAAATTGCTTTTTTTGCTTTGTTCATTTTTGCACCTTTATTAAACCTCTTTCGCTTTGATCTGGATTTAGGTCACTTCATCATTTTTGGTCAATCGTGGACAATTAGTATTGACTCAATATTGCATGGCGGTGGTGACAGTGTTGATGCAGCTATTAAAATTTTTACTCGCGTTTTACTTCCTGGTATGGCCTTTGTTGCCGTTAGTGGAGTATTGATTTGGAAATATGGTCGTATTTATTGTGGTTGGTTATGCCCACATTTTTCAGTGGTGGAGGTGATTAATGACCTGATGTTGAAGCAACTTAATCGTGTCACTGTATGGGAAAAAGCCAGTAAAGAAAGTAACGGTTTGTTACCTAAGTTAACGGTATTTATTGCCGCTGTTAGCATGGCTTTTGTTTGGTCTGTTGGGCTATTAAGTTACTTGCTTGACCCCAACATGTTATTGACTGGTTTGGCTAATTTTGATCTAGATTTTGGTGCGAGTATTTTCATTACCGTTGCCACCTTAGTATTCACTGCTGACTTTATTTTTGCTCGTCATGTTTTTTGTAAATACGGCTGTGCCTTGGGTTTATTTCAAAGTTTAATTTGGATGGCAAATAATAAGGCCATGGTGATTAAATTTGATAGAGCGCGCGCTAAAGCTTGTCGAGAGTGTGAATCATACAATAAGCACAAACCTTGCGATCAAGCTTGCCCGATGCGATTACCTACTCGTAATATGAAACGAGCAAAGTTCACTTGTACTCAGTGTGTACAGTGTGTTTCAGCTTGTAATGAAGTACAAAAAGATAACCCTGAAGGTGGCTTGCTTAAATGGGTAAATGGAGATGAAGCCATTGAAGTTGATCGTCCAGCGAGTAAATATAAAGGTGAAGAGATAAATATTAAGGAAGTAAAGTAGGCTTTGGTTTGTTTAGTTAGGAGTTTCCTTGTCATTGTAAGTTCTACCGCTAGATTTAATTGGATCCTAAAAGGTCCGTAATTAATGCTCAGTTTCACTGTAAAAATAAAATTACAATCAATACAGTGAAGCTTAGATATCATCATGCATTTATCTTATACTGTGCCATATCTTTATTTATAATAGCTTTTTAATATATTCATGTTTTCACAAAATATAGAGCTTATTCCTGTTAGCATTTTGCAGATGATTTTTGCATGCCAAATGATTTTTTCTGCGGTACTTATTTGGAATCTCAAACGTTATAGAAGTTTGGCGATTTTTTTCATATTTCAAGCCATTCTCAGTGCCATGAATGTTTTAGAAAATAGCTATTCAGCTAAACAGTATTATCTAATCACACCTGTTTTTACATTAATATTAGGGCCATTGCTTTATTTCTTTATTCGCTCTCTAGTAAATGATTCTACGCTAAAAGGCGTTGAAAAATGGGGGCATTTTGTTTTAGCTTTATTAGCTTTACCATTGACTGAATATACTCAGTTTATTGTTGCTTGTGGTACATTAAGTCAAATTATATATTTGTCGCTGTCCTTCCATCTTCTTGCTAGATATCATCAGGTATCTAAAGCAGTTAACTCTGATGCCAATCGATATAAATTAACATGGCTTGTAAAAGCCTTAATTGTTTTTACACTAGCAATTGTTATCGACCTTATTAGGATGAATCTGCAAACAATTACTTCTGAATTTGTTAAGGGACTTTGGTATTTTTCTTGTGAAATTGTATTTTTTAGTATTTCTTGTTATCTAACTTTTAAAGTCATTCGACAACCTGTATTGTTTGACGGTATGACTGCTTATGAGAACTTAGATGAGCATCAAAGTACAGAGAATAAAGACGCCGAAAAAACCATAGCAATAGAAATATTTACCAGTATTAAAACGGATATTTTAAAAAAGGAAATGTTTAAACAGCCCCGCTTTTCAGTAACAGATTTATCACAAAGTACAGGTATCAATGTCAAAGATATTTCTTGGGCTATAAACTTGGGGAGCAAGCGAAACTTTTGTGATTATATAAATAGTCTAAGAGTAGAAGACGTAAAACAAAAACTATTAGCGGGTGACTCAAGTGATAGCTCTTTGTTAGAAATTGCTTTAACCTCCGGTTTTAACTCAAAGTCTACATTTAACGCAGCATTCAAAAAAGAAGAAGGGAAAACGCCTTCCCAATTCATTCGCATGAATTTAAAGGCATAGATAAATGTATAATTTTTTCGTAAAAGCTATTTAAAAAGTATGAAATCCTGATTTCGGACGATTTTACTCCCCAAATTGCTATTGTTCTTTTATGTTTATAAATTCAAATAAAGGAAGTTTAATGCACTCCAAGCTAATTACTTATTGTTTCATCATTACAGTATTTTCTACTTTTTCAATTCAAGCTTTTGAAACCAATAAAGCTACTGAAATGACAAACCTAGCTATTGGCTACTCACCAACCAGTAGTAAAGTAGAGATACCTGCCAACTATTATGCAAACCGAGTAAAAGCGCTTAAGCTGGTTCGGAAAGAGGAATGGCTAGCAGCAAAAACTGTTATTGAGTCTTTAACCAGTCAATATCCAGATGACGGTGATACATGGTACATACTTGGACTGACCTATTTTCAATTAGAACAATGGAAGAAATCAATCAGCGCGTTTAAAAGAACGTTAACTTTAGGCACCATTTTATCAAATATTCCTACGGGATCAGCCCCATCGAATGACATTATGATAAATATTGCTGAAGCCTACTCTGAACTTGGAAAAAAGTCTGAAGCGATCCGCTGGATCAATAAATCTTTAAAGGCGCGTTTTGACGGAAGAAAAAATTTGATTGGCAACTCTCATTTCAAACAAATTGCAGATTCAGAAGCATTTCAAAAAGCCTCGGGCAGTTTTCTTCCTAAAAATCTATCTAGGGTTCAATATTGGCAATTTGATCTCAATTTTCTGGTTGCAGAAATAAAACGTCTTCATGTCAATATTTACCAATCTGTCAACAAAGAAATATTTGATCAAATGGTAGTCACTATCAGCGAAAAAATTCCTGTTCTTTCAGATAAGGAAATAGTTTTCGAGTTTATGAAATTGGTTGCTTCTTTGGGGAATGGGCATAATTTTATTGTTCCTACTTACGCAGATAAAGGCTCTTTCAACCAATTACCCGTTCAATTTTATAAATTTAGTGATGGTCTATTTATTGTTGGGGGAGATCAGCAATATCAACAGTTAGTTGGAAGTAAAGTCATAGCTATCGGCAAGACGAAAGTCAATGAAGCTTTGTCTAAAACTCAAGTGGTAAATGCCAGAGATAATGAGATGCAACAGCTCTGGTTAGGTCCATATTATTTAAGTTTACCTTCGGTTTTAAAAGGATTGAATATCGTTAACGATGCAGAGAGTATTTCCCTCACCATTGAAGACACTATGGGTAAAAAACGGGTGATAAAGCCGGAACTAAAGGAGCTGAAATTCAATGGTTTTCCTAAGTTGCCAGGATTAGCCAATAGTGATGCGATCCACAATTTACGAGTCAAGGAACAATACTGGTTTCAGCACCTTCCAAGGAATGGTTCTCTCTATGTTCAGTATAACTATGTACATAATAAGCCTTCGTATTCTTTTGAAGATTTCAATTTAGAGATCAGAGAAAAAATTTCCTTACTTAATGTTAATAACTTTATTTTGGATCTTCGCCATAATGCAGGTGGCGATGGAAGTACCTATCCTCCAATATTAAAAACACTTGTTCAATTTGAAGCGGCAAGGCCTGACGGTAAAATATTCATTCTTATTGGAAGAAATACCTTTTCGGCGGCGCATAATTTACTATTGGATATTAATCGACTCACTAACGCTATCTTAGTAGGAGAGCCTAGTGGCTCTAGACCAAATGCATTAAGTGAAGCCGGTTGGTTTAAGCTTCCTTATAGTGGTACTTGGGGGATCATTTCTTCACAATTCCATCAAGCATCTAAGGCTGAGGATCACCGGATTTGGGTTGCACCTGATGTACCTGTAAGTTTATCTTCTAAGCAATATTTTTCAGGTAAAGATCCTTCGTTAGAAGCAATATTTAGCATTATTAGCAATCCAATATTAGTAAAATAGAGCTGTAAGGCTATGGAAAATGTTTGAGCTGTTCTGCTAAAAAAATCAGGCATCAACAAGTGATAATAGTGCCACTACTAAGTGCGACGTCTCGCTATTATTTCCTTTTATAAGGTCATATGTTGGCGTAATAAACTGCAAAAGCGTTGAACCACTCTGTCCGTGTGATCATGTCTGTAGTGAGTGCCATAAGCAAATAGTAGCCAAAAAGCACAGTGAACGGCAGTAATGAGCTTGCAGGAGTCATACACTCCAAACCTGATTGTGCGTCACCCTAACTGGCTCCTACGCCACCCAAAGCAGTCGTTCACGTATTGATATGATTTCAAAGTGCCAAACACGATTGTTCAGTTAGTAACCAGTATTATTAATCTATACTAACAAAGCAGACCTTTTCTTTTGTGTCCTTAACAATAATTAAGAGCCTGAAGCAGATCATTTATTTCATGAAAGGGCGACTCTGAGGGCTATTTTGCTTGTAATTTTGAGTGACTTATTATGCCTAATGGCTCTTATTTAGGTTTTTCCTCATGAACAAGCATTGACATGTACTTTGTAAATCGTCTTTGTCTAGTTTCGGGTTTCTTTGCACTTGTTAAGCCGTAAGCGATAACATAATGGCTTGATTTATTGAGAGTTTCAAAAAACTGTTTTACTATCGGCTGATTTTCTAGTGCAGTTATAAAATCTGCGGGCACTTCCATTTCACTTACCACATAGGCGTTTTCCCAACGACCATCAGATTTCGCAGCACGAACATGCACAAGCCCAGATTCCTTCATGCGGTCTTCGTTTATCAAACGCTCAATATGCTCGGTGTTCCTTTTAGACCAGTTACTTCGTGATTTTCTGGGCGTTATCCGCTGAAGATAGGCTTGTTCATCAATTGACTTTTTCACTCCGTCAATCCAACCCCAGCACAAAATTTCTATCACTATATCATTCCAAGTAACACTTTGAATCCCTGTGTTTTTCTTGAATATCTTTACCCATAACTCACTTTCAGTTGCGTGATTCACCTTTAGCCACTCACCGAGATCTTTCGGTGTTGCAAATGTCATTATTCTCAATGGATCTGGTTCAGGCATCTAATTAGGTTCTCTTCGGTATAACAGCTTATAATTATTATGCTTATATATGTCGATGTAAATTAGCGTGTTAGTGTTTTATTTGCTTTTATGTAGACACTATTTGATCAAGGAAACACAAATAAGCTTTAACCTCTAATTTTTAAGAGTGCTAGCTATTTTACATAAAAATGATTCCATTGACAGTAGTTCCCACAGCGGTCATAGGGGTTTAAAATCATAGCGACACTCCAAAGCAGTCGTTGATACTTACCAACAATTTGTTTATTAATGTGAAAGATAAACATCAACTAACTTTTTCATTTTATAAATGGCTTTCGTATTGAGGAAACGAATCGACAATTAATCAATATTGATGATTGGCCCTCGATGATTACCTTTGCAATTGATGTTAATTCTAAATCGACATTCAATACAGCGTTTAAAAAAAATAGTGGGTTATAGCCCATCAGCATACAGAAATTTATTACTCGAAAATAAACAAAAAGTACTTTGAAGAAATACGTCTGAATGGATCTATTTGGAAGACAGGATCTGTTTAACCAACGAGGACACGCTAATAATGGAATATAATCCAATTATTGAGGTGTTAAATGACAAAGCGAACAATTTACAAATGATGGCCATTGACAAAATGAGTTCAAAGCTAATGTCTGCGAAAGGATCATTGTTCACGTCAATGGCCGAATATGAACGGCAATAATGAGCGTGCAGAAGTGATTGAACTAGTAATCCTGATTGATTATTCCCCCAAGTCTGAAGCTTACAAGGTTAAGTCAACTTTACTGATTATAGCTATATCAGCTTGTATCATTACCGAGGTGATTTCCGCGTACCGTCCTGATTTTTTTAATTTTTCCAACCCTGTATTGAAAGCCTGAGCTATCGCTCTTGATTTGAATATTGGATTGTATTTATATGGGGCAGTGAAAATATGCATTCGCATACCTTTAAGTACACTGTCTAACGATAATTTATATAATTCAGAATTATGATTAAAGATATTTTTGTCAGATAACACAATATCAACTAAACCAAGTTGTAATAATTTGACCTGATTTATTTGTGAAGACGTTTGAGAATGTTTGTAATCTTCAGGTAGCCATCTAGGATAATGATTTTTTGCTCCTTGAAAAGATAATAAGGTGTAACCCTTCAGATCTGATGGGCTTTGTATTGCGATGTTTCGTTTATGTAATGTAAAAAAAACATCATGATATTCTAAAGTAACGTTACCATAAAAAATGCTACTTTTTTGTTTTCCTTTCTTGACATATCGATGAGCGGCATCAACTTTACCCTGATCAAAGATAAATGCTACCCGGTCAAGTTGAGTATATACAGGTACTAATTCATGTCCCTCCAAAGCAAGTGCTTCTTTAATGATTGATAGTTCAACACCACTATTGTCTTCTTCTATAATATATGGGGCTAATGATTTCCCAAATATCATTACAACCTCATCACAATAGACATTGAAGGATATTAACATTAAGAAAGAAATTATAATTCGTTTAAAGTTAAACATTAAATATAAACCTATGATGGCCTCTTGAACGTTCTATTCTGAGATTAAACTTTTCAAATAGTTTCGTCAACTATGCGTATTTCAGAATATATATTACCTAACCAAGAATTCATCCTATGAATGATAACTCAGCCACCAGTGTGGTTGTTCACGTAAGTGTATTGACATGACAGTGTGTTAAAAATATGACATGACTTATTTATGATACTTTTATTTTAAAAATTCTAATAAACGTTTTGCACTGCTATTTTGAAAGATATTGCTCGGCCAAACAGCGTATAGAGGAATCGGTTCAACTTGCCAGTTTGGTAGCAATTCAACTAAAACATTATTTTTAATTTCTCTTTCGATTAAAAAATCAGGAGGGGTCGCTATACCTGAGCCATTTATACATAGCTGAGTCATAGCTTCAACACTATTTACGCTGATATTGCTTTGAAAGCCAATTTCACATTTTTCACCCTCAGAATTTATTAAGGTTCTGTGATTTGGCAGCATATCCAATTTAATCCAATTCCACCTTGTTAAATCGTGAGGGTAGATAGGTTTTTTATTTTCCTTCCAATAATCATAAGAACAAACTAGTTTTCTATTAATTTCTCCAATCCGTTTAGACATGAGACTACTGTCATCCATTTCGCCGGCCCTAAAAGCTAAATCAATGCCTTTAAGGATAAGGTCTTGTCTATTGTCGGTATAAAATAATTTGAAATTCAAACAAGGGTGTAATTTGCTAAATTGAGATATTTTATTACTTATCTCTGATTTAATTAAGGCAGAAGGTAGGGTGAGGGTTAAAGTCCCTCTTAGCGCTTGTTTGTCTGAAGTTACTTGGCTTAATCCTTGATGTGCAGCTTGGATCATATTTAAAGCATACTGATATAACACAGTCCCTTGTGATGTTAACGACAAACTTCTAGTCGACCTGTAAATTAAAGCGGTACCTACAGATTTTTCTAATTGAGTAACTTGATAGCTAACGACTGAAGGTGAAAGTTTTAGCTCTTTTGCTGCCGCACGAAAAGAGCCTTGTTTTATTGTTTCAGCAAAAATAGCTATTGATCTTAATTCATCTATCATTTGTTTTATTATTGAATTATTTAGAACAGTGATACTTGATTGTAGCACCTTATCCAAGTAATAAAGTAGAGGTATAGTTTACAAAAAACAGAGGAAAAGTTATGTCGTTATTTATTGCAATGTTTTCATTCTCATTAGCTATGTCAATCTCTCCAGGACCAGTGAACATGGTGATTGTATCTTCAGGAGTAAACTATGGGGTACGTAAAACATTTTCATTTGTTTCAGGTGGAACGATTGGCTTCACATTACTTTTGCTATTTATTGGCTTAGGTTTTTCTAAAGTCATTGATTCATATCCGTACTTTCTAAAATATTTAGCAGTTATAGGCTCACTATTTATTATTTATATGGGCTATTTAATTGCGACATCAAAACCAGAATTAACTATAAAAGATCAGAAACAGCCAACTTTTATACAAGGATTTCTATTGCAATGGTTAAACCCAAAGGCATGGATAGCCTGTATGGTTGGCGTTTCCTTATTTTCCGTACCGAACAGTCATCAAGCGTTTTTAACCTTTTCATTGATCTACTTTTTAGTCTGTTATTTCTCTCTTTTTTCTTGGTCTGTATTAGGACATAAAGCGGCAATACTTTTAAATAGCGAGTTTAAATTAAAGCTTTTTAATCAACTAATGGGAGGACTTTTGATTGTGACTTCGTGTTTTTTACTTTACTCACAATTGAATTAGATTCACCAAAAGCACTCCTCGTTAATAATTAAAATTCCATCCTTGGAATTGGATCTACTTTGGTTAGTTATTTTTAGTCAGCTTTTTCAACATATTTTGAGCCTGCCTATTCTTAGGATTTAACGTTAATACATTTTTATAATTTTCAATTGCTAATTGATTTAGGCCACTATAAATATAAGCTTCTGCAAGGCTATCGAATGAATTTTCACTAGGAAACAAGGTTGTGTTTAATTGAAGGATTTCAATTGCCCCTTCATTATCATTTTGACCAAGCAAACCGTACCCTAGTGTATTTAATTGACTTTCATCAAATTTGTAGTCCATTGGACTCGTTTTTTTCAATTGATGGTACTGCTTTATTGTCGCTTCGACACCTTTCTTTTTTATAGTGCTAAACAGCTCTATTGCCACAGGTTTTGCTCTATTGCAATTTGCATTTGAGGTAGTTCCTGTCAGCCATTGTGTCCACATACACACAATTTCGCTGTCCACATACGATCCATTTGTTCCATTGGTTATAACCACTATGCCATCACCCGTTTCTGGAACAAGAATAAGGTATGCATGCCAACCTTTATTTGCTCCTCTATGACCATTGCTAATCATGCCGTTTGACAATTTATCTACCGTATAACCAAGTCCGTATGAACTCTCTGTGGAGGAAGGGGTAAGCATTTCTCTCATTGTATCGGGCGCCAGTATACCTCTCCCTGTCACCTTCTTATTTTGTCCTTTCATTGCTGCTATAGCAAATTGACCAATATCGTCAATTGTAGTGTAGAGTCCTGCAGCCGCCATGGCGGTAAACCTGAGACTAGGGGTTGGTTGACCCCAACGGTCATAACCAACAGATGATGCTGATAAAATTTCAGGGGTGAGTGTAAAACTACTTTTTGGCATACCTAAAGGCGTGAAGATTTGGTCACGCATGTAGTCTTCAAAGCGCTGTCCCGTAACTTCCTCAATCAATAATTGGAGGAGAGCATAACCACTATTAGAATACTTATGTTTAGTACCGGGCTCTGCAACTAGGCTAACTGCTCCAGAGCGTGTTTTTATCCCTGACAATAACTCCTCCAAAGTAGGTAATTCGTCATCTAGCCCCCACCCAGGGTAATAACGAGAAGGCAAACCCGCATTGTGACTCAAAAGTCTTCGAATCGTGACACCTGCTGCATCGAATTCAGTGTCTGGTAGATGCCAACGTTTAAGGTATTTCTCTACTGGTTCATCTAAAGACAACTTACCTTCTTGAACGAGCCGCATAACTCCCCATGCTGTCACTGTTTTTGAAATAGAACCAATATTGAAGGCAGTACTTGTATTGACTTGCTTCTTTTTGGAAAGATCCGAATAGCCAAATCCTCTTTTATAGACAATTTCTCCCTTTTGTATAACAGCGACGGCGGCACCAGGCACAAAATATTCACTCATAATCTTTGGTACATTCAATTCCAATCTATTTATAAATTCATTAGATTTTTTCCCTATGGGGTCAGATTTAGCTTGAAATCCACATCCAATAGACACAACTATAAAAAGTGTTATCATTTTTTTATAGTTGTCGTTATTTTGTACTACTTTTCTCATTGAATTTACGTCCTAAACAGTGAAACTCGATAAATTTATTTATCCGAATTTCAAATTACAAAAATCTAATCCATAATTAATATTACATAGAAATCATTACTTCTAGTGTCCTATTAATTAATAGCGGATCTCTTAAAAGCACCGAGTTGAATAGGATAAAGAAGTAGTGTTTATCTCTTTATTTCTAGATTAATTCAATACAGTTAAGTTAAGACGCACATCAATAATAAAAGGTTTAAAGACAATTACTTTTATAGTGATTTATTAAGGTGCTAATGAGCTCTCGGCTAAGGTTTAATAATAGTATATAAACGGCATATTGAGCTTGCAGAAGGCATTGAACCCCAGACCTGATTGATTATCCCCTAGACTGATAGCTAAACTCTGTCATTAGACAAATTGAATTTAAAAGCTATATTTATAACTTCGAATTAATAAATATCTAGGACATTCACATGATAGTTGCACGTTGGTCAATAGACGCAAAATTTGGACATAAGTCAGATCTGATTGATTCTTTGTCAAAATGGCAAAATAGCTTTGGAACTCAAATAGGATGGGATGGAAAGTGTAGAATCCTAACAGGCTCTGTTGGTGCTTTAGAGTCAACCGTTATCTCTGAAATCACGCTTGATAGTTTAGCCGAGTTAAGTGAATCCTGGGACAAACTAGCAGAGTTAGATGGTCATAAAGAATGGAGTATTGAATTTGAACCTCACGTAGTGTCAGGCTCTATGAAATGGGAAGTATACCGTATTGTTGAATAATTTAAATTATACAAAGTAACAGCTAGTGGGCTCTTTGATAGTTCGCTGTTGAATTAACCAATCTTCAATGTCTCTGATTGGTTAATTCGCCACCAAAACGGTCGGTATTGTAATGGTATAGGCATGACATCAAAGTGTGCATAGTTGACCGTTTCTTGAACTGTTTAGCCAACTTAACTTATTACGAATGTATGATACCGTTAAATAAAATGGTTTCAAAATTTACGTTGTTAATATCCGGCAAGACTGTAAATATCTGCTATTGAATAATAACTCAAAGTAACGATATCTTTTCCTGAATTCTTCATTGCAGTTTTAACTAAATAAGCCCCCGTGCGGTAACCAACAGCTTCACGACCATCGGGGTGAGTGCCCATCCATTCTCCGTAGTTTGCATTTTTAGGTAGTGCTTTAATTTCTTTAATCCAAGCAGGGAAATCAACATCCGTAGACATTTTATTCATCGCTTGGTTTGTTTGCATTTCAGCAAAAACATCAGCTAATCCCTCATTGATAGCTGCAGTATCTATACCTTGTGGGAATTTATTTTTGTTTATTGTCCAACCTCTAACGGTATGGTGTAATTCATGGAATACTGTACTCGCTAAACCATCTTTAATAGCTTGAGATATGCCGCCTTGATATATTGAAGAAAGGCTAATTTCAATTTCATCTTTATTATCAGCTCGACCGGTGACACCGTATACTATCGTTAAGTCTCTATCAATTAAGCGAATATTGAAATTTATTTCAGCCGCCAATTCTGGCATCAGTACGTACATTTTTGTTATTGTATTTTTTATAACCTCTTTTATTTCCTGCATATTTTGCGCTGAAAATTTTTCTTCTTCGCTATTTTCAAAAACAAAATTAGTTTTAATATTTCCGTCTTTAGTGATTTCTATGGATGTGGAAAAGTTAATGTACAACCCAAAACATATAATAAGTATGGTTAAAAATAGAATTTTAATAGAGTTCTTTTTCATCTCAGTATCCTGTGATTATCGCTAATCTGTTAGTTTAAACAGTCTTTACTGTTTTGGTTAATGGATAAGGAGCAGCTTTTGTGCCAATTGATGTTATTTATTGATTAGAGCAAGGGACTTGGTAATAATGCATATATAACAATGGTTAAGGTGAAAGTATTGTTATCAAAACTAAAGTTTTTGAAATATAATTTGAGGGAGTCATTCAACCTTTTTCGATTTCAAAAAATAAAACTTCGATTTCGAAAATCAAATGTCGTTTTTGCTAATAAGTTAAATCTCTCGTTTATCAACTGAGATTGAGGCCACTTGTGTTAGGGCTAAAAGCCTTAACAAAGTTGCCTTTGTTCCTCAAAAGTTATTATCCACTTTGTGGCATATCTCTATACTATTATTTTTGAGTAAAAAAAAGGGGACATTGCTGTCCCCGAGTAAACATGTTTCTTTCTCTATTGAGTAAATAGCTAACTAAATACTAAACCGTTCTTGTTGCCGTTGCCGGTGATATTAAAGACGCTTTTCTCGCCGGATAAAGGACCGCTAATTGGCCAACGATCAATAGTGTTGTAACGCCAAATAGAATCAACTCAATGTTAATTGGTGCTAAGTTAAATGTTTTAACTAGCCACATATTTAACGACACTGCGCCAACACAACCAATTAAAATACCAACAACTGAAATAAGTAAGTTTTCAACCATAAAGTAACGCATTATTTGCCAGCGAGTAGCACCTAAAGCGCGGCGGGTACCAATTTGTTTGGTGCGTCTATTGATGCTAAATATTGCCAAACCAACAATACCAAAACCTGTGATTATGGTAAGGGTGATAACAACAGTGGTAAGTATTTTATTGGTAGCATTATGGCGCTGATAACTACGCTCTCTGGTTTCTTCCATGCTGCGCAGGCGACCAATAATTCTGCCTTTATCGTTTTCGGCTAAGGTTTTTTCTACCAGTGGCATGAGTTGGTCACGTTTACCCGGTTCAGTACGAATGAATAAACGACTGCCTTTACTTTCCATTTGAAACGGTACTAACATGCTGCGCTCAACACCATCCCAGCCATTCCATGGTGCTTGTAGTTGCTTCAAAATGCCAATAATTTGAATCGTTTGGTTTTGAGAGATAAAAACCGTTTTACCTAAAGCCGATTGCCAGTCATCAGGGAACAAGCTTAATGCCAATGCTTTGGTGACAATGACTTTATCTGGCCAAGTTGACTGGCCTGATTTTCGCCATTGAATATCAGTAGCGCTAAAGTTTTCACCAGCAATAAGCTCTAAGCCAAGCGTATTAATAGCATGATCATCAACCATATAAATGGCTGTACCAATACTGTCTTTGTCTTCACCTGCTTCTGTTTGTACACCTGACGACCAACCACCACCACTTAGCGGTATGGCATTTATTTGAATAGCATCGACGACACCTGGCATTTTTCTTAAGGTATTTAAGTCAGTTTGTAGTGCTGCTTGAATATTATAATCTTGCCCAAAAATAGTGTTGGTTAAGTAGAACGTGTTTTCTTCATCAACACCACTGACTCTGAGCATTTGCGACTGCCTATCTTGAATCATAAAAATAGCATTAACAATAATGGTCATGGTTAGCGCTATTTGTAAGGCAATTAGCAATGCACCAATTTTATTACGCATTAAAGCGCGAATAATAAGTCCTGTTTCTAACATAGGTGTTCTCCTTATTGACTCTTCAATTGTTGAGCTGGGGATATATTGCAGGCGCGCCACGTTGGGTAAATCCCAGCAATGACAGTGCAAACAAGCGCTAATACAATGGCGAAAGTCATCATGGTTATGTCTAACGTTGCCAAGCCTTGCATGTAGTCGCCATATAAGTTCTCAATACCTATTAACCCTAAGAATGACAAACCTAAACCGAGCAAACCACCGGCAAAACCTATGCAGGCTGATTCAATCATGTATTGGCTAAAGAGGGTTGCTTTACTCGCTCCTAGTGCTTGGCGTAATCCAATTTCAGGTGCTTTGCCAAGAAATTTAGCAAGCAGTAAACCTATGGTGTTTAGCAAACATACAGTTAAAAACATCAATGACATTGCCATCATCATTCTGGCATCATCCGCAACTACCTCTTGGTTTTCTAACCACTGCATAACATTACTTAAGCGGTTATTAAGCGGTCTTTCAAATCGACCATATTGCTTTTGTTCTTCAACATAGGCGTTTAAAAAAGTCATGTAATCCTGCTTTTCTTGTTCACTTTTTAGCTCAACCCAAAACTGTGTCCAAATACACTCACCGGCAAGAAATGCCGCCATGCCATCGCCACTAGGTTTCCAACAGTTGGTATTACCAGAGCGTCTAACTTTTTCTTCTGCAATCAAGCTAAAAGGCACAAAAACATCTTCGGATTCATTAAATGCGCCAGTGGTAATGTCATAAAATCTTGGCTTGGGTTGCCAGTGATCAATTACACCGATGATTTTAAAGATATTGTTATCAAATTTAATGGTTTTTCCGACAGAGTCTTCACCACCAAAAATTTGATCATTAATTTTTTTACTGAGGACAATAACTTGCTCTTTAGCTATATCTGATTGTTGCGACCAAGCAGAGCCATAAATAAAAGGCACATCAAACATGGTAAAAAAATCAGCGGAGTTGGCTCTAGCTGAAACATTTATAGGGAGTAAATCTGAATCATCTGGCTCAATTACGCCGTAAGCTTGTGCTTGTACATTTTGACGAAAAGCTTTGTTAGCTTTCATTAAATTAGTTGAATCGGTGTAAGTTAGCTGATCCGGTGGGTTTACCCCTTCATCAAACGGTTCATTAACATCCCAGCTATCAAGCTGTACAAAAAACAGTTGCTCACTTTTATGCGGAATTGGGTTAGCCGACATTAAATAATTAACGGTAATGGTGGTCATCGCCGCACCAATGCCTAAGCCAATAGCGCATATCATCACTAAGCTTAAGCCCCAGTGGCGAATAATACTGATCCAAGCCAGGCGTAAATAATAGGTAAACATAAATTTTCCTTAAAATTAGTCCAATAAGTAATAATTAAGCAATTGCTTGTTGGTTATCGGTAGCTAGGTGTAAATTTAATTCACTTACTCTGCCGTCCATCACTTGAATGGTTCGTGGTGAGCGTTGTGCTAATTGTGCGTCATGAGTAACCATAACAATGGTAGTGCCTTGCTTATTGATGTCCTCTAGTAACGACATAACACTTTGCGCCATTTCAGAGTCTAAATTCCCTGTTGGTTCATCGGCAAGCAAAAAACGAGGATCGGTGGCTAATGCTCTGGCGATAGCGACACGTTGTTGTTGACCACCAGAAAGTTGGCTAGGCAGATGTTTCATTCTTGATGCAAGGCCTACTCTTTCTAAGTTTTCTTCTATTCTTCTTTTACGTTCTTTTGCGTTGAAACCGCGATAGCGTAAAGGCACGTCAACATTGTCAAATAAGTTTAAATCCGGAATTAAATTAAAACTTTGAAAAATAAAACCTATTTTATGATTTCTCATACGAGAGCGACCATTGTCATTAAGCTGGCCGATATTCTCGCCATCGAGGGTGAACTCGCCACTGGTATAAGTTTCTAACAAGCCTGCTATATTTAAAAAGGTGGTTTTTCCTGAGCCTGAAGGACCAGTAACGCTAACAAAGTCCCCTTCGTTTACAGTTAAATTAAAATCTCTCAGTGCATGGGTTTGTATGTCTGCAGTTTGGAAAACTTTGCTGATATTTTTCATGATTAACATAATGGAATCCTTGTTTATCGTTTTAGTTATTAACTTTTAATTTATTATTTGTAGGTCGACACAAGTGTAACTAGGCTGGACAAGCGTGTGTTTTGTCGAGACATGAATCGACCTACAGAACAATCCTGATTTATCTACTGATATCATTAACTTTAATTAAGTAACACTTGCTGTGCTGAATTAAACAGGTCGGTATTTGAGATGATGATTTGATCACTCTCTTTAAGGCCGCTAAGTAATTCGATGTGACTTAAGCTACGTGCGCCAATAGTTATCGATATTTTTTGGGCGATACCATCTTCAACTTTGTAGGCAAACTTGCCGCCACTGCTGTCAAGAAACTGTCCGCGCTTGACTTGCAGTACATTGCTTTTATGCTCAAGAATTATTTGGGTGCTTAAGCGCTGGTTTTGGCGTAATTTCTTTGGCATTTCTTTAATGAAGCGCACTCGCCCAGTAACCTGATTGTTCAGTATTTCGGGGGAAATTGTTACCAGACGAGCGCTAAACTTATCCTGCTCAAAACTGATGTCGACATCCATGCCTATGGCTAAATCATCAGCGTAGCTTTCAGGAATATCTATTTCTACTTCAAAGTTACTTAAATCTACTACCATAAGAATGGGCTGATTTTTTGTTAAGAACGTTTTATTTTCTGCGCTCAAATTGCCGACAATACCATTAACCGGAGAGATTATTGTTAAGGCGTTAACTTGTCTTTGAAGTTCGGTGACATAAAGTTTTTGCTGTTGTAAGTCGAGCGATATTGATTTGCTTTCAAAGGTCAGACTTTCACTGTTTAATTCAGCATCTTGCACGGCATGTTTAAAAAGTAATGAGGCATTCTCAAGTTCATCTTGTGCTTTTTCATAGTCTATTTGGTTAATTACACTTTTTTTATAGCCTAAATCGGAACGCCTTTTTTCTCTTTTAGCGGTTGTTAATTTTACGTTGGCAAGATCGACTGCCTTTTGGTCAATTAATTTTTGCTTTTTCGCTTGTATTTTTTGTCTGGCTAAACTTGAGTGAAGTTTCTCTAAAATGGCTTGTTGTTGAAATAGTTGATTAGTTAGTTCAGGGCTTTCTAATATCGCTAATATTTGCCCTTCTTCAACTTCATGGCCTGCTTCAACTTCTAAAGTAATCGTCCCTTCTGCAGGGCTATAAACTGTTGGGCGAACGGCAGCGACCACTCGACCTAGTACAGAAATATCACGAATGAAATCGCCACGAGTGATAGTGGCTATTCTAACTCTTTCAAGTGATACTGATTTTTGTGCTTGACTCCAACGACTGGCTGCCGGTGCAACTTGCCAAATAATTCCAATAAACACCGTTAGGCTAATTGCAATTGTCAGTAGTTTTTTTTGTTTATTCTTTTGTGGTGCGATTGAAACATCTTGATCGCTAGTATCTTTAATCATCATTATTCCCCCGAATAGTAATCATTAAGTAGTATGAGTTATCAAAAAGGTTTAAATTAAAATGAAAATAATTATTATTTGTTAATTTTATCAAAATCAAATTTAAAAAGAGGTGAATATGCGTGTCGTTGTTTTTCTTTGGTTAGTTATTGTATCTACAAGTGTTTTTTCTAAAGAATATATTGTTGAAATTTATAAAATGAAATTCTCGCCTGCAGAAATAACGATCAAGGAAGGGGATACTGTTATTTGGAAAAATGTTGAAAAACGTCAATATCACAGTGTTTGGTTTAAACAGTTACAAAAAGAAGAGCCAGATTACTTTTTTCCCGATGAAAGCTATCAACACAGCTTTGAAAAACTAGGTGATTTCCCATACGAATGTGGTCCTCATCCGCGTATGAAAGGTAAAGTTATTGTTACCATCTAACAGGCTCAGGACTAGCGGGTATATCTATCTAAGCAAACTTTTATCATTGAATTTTCATTAATATAACCTTAAAAAGTATATGGTTATATAAGATTTATTATGCATTTAACCTGAATAATCCCATCGTTTTTTGATATGGCGCAACAATAGTTAACTTTTCGACACGTTTTATTACAACTCTTGAAAAACTTGATTTCCATCAAACCCTTCACCTCCTTCTTCAAGCTATTATTTCTGTGCTTTTTTATTTTATAACGATTGAGCCGGAGTACCGGTTAATAATTGATTAGGGGATATACCATGTCAGAGAGCTTTACCAAAGGCATGGCAAGGAATATTTATTACGGGGGAAGTGTTTTCTTCTTCTTAATATTCTTAGCTTTGACTTTTCACACTGTAAAAGAGATGCCCAAACGGGATCATCGAGAAAATATAACCGAGGCAGTAGCAAATGGTAAACATTTGTGGGAAAAAAACAACTGTATCGGTTGCCATACTTTAATTGGTGAAGGTGCGTATTTTGCGCCTGAACTTGGCAATGTCTATATCCGAAGGGGTGGTGAAGCTGGCTTTAAAGCCTTTTTCAATGGGTGGATGAAAGCTCAACCATTGAACATTCCAGGCCGTCGTCAAATGCCTAACTTTCACTTAACAGATCAAGAAATTGATGATTTAGCTGAGTTCTTAAAATGGACTTCAGAGCTAGATACCAATAATTGGCCACCAAACATAGAGGGATAGAGCTGTGAATACTTTAAAATATCAATCACAAGCAGTAGCAAAGCCTTATTTCATTTTTGCTATGATCTTGTTCGTCGGTCAAATCCTTTTTGGCTTATTAATGGGGATGCAATACGTTATTGGTGACTTTCTTGGTGGTTTAATTCCATTTAATGTTGCGCGTATGGTGCACACCAATTTACTTATTGTTTGGCTATTATTTGGTTTTATGGGCGCTGCGTATTATTTAGTACCAGAAGAAGCTGAAACTGAATTATATAGCCCTAAACTAGCAATGATCTTATTTTGGATCTTTGCTGCTGCAGGTGTTGCCACCATATTAGGTTATTTGCTATTGCCTTATACCAAGTTAGCCGATTTTACCTTTAATGAGTTATGGCCAACAATGGGGCGTGAGTTCCTTGAACAGCCTACTATTACTAAAATAGGTATTGTTGTTGTTGCCTTAGGTTTCTTGTTCAACCTAGGTATGACCATTCTAAAAGGTCGTAAAACAGCCATCAATATGGTGCTTATTACGGGTTTGATAGGTTTAGCGGTATTCTTCTTATTCGCTTTTTACAACCCAACTAACTTAGCATTAGATAAATACTTCTGGTGGTTTGTTGTTCATTTATGGGTAGAAGGTGTTTGGGAATTAATCATGGGCGCAATTTTAGCTTATGTATTAATTAAAGTTACGGGTGTTGACCGCGAAGTAATTGAAAAATGGCTATACGTAATTATCGCTATGGCGCTTATTTCAGGTATTTTAGGTACAGGCCATCACTTTTACTGGTTAATGACGCCTGAATATTGGCAGTGGGTTGGTTCAATCTTCTCAGCACTTGAGCCGTTACCTTTCTTCGCTATGGTTTTATACGCCTTTAATATGGTTAACCGTCGTCGTCGTGAACACCCTAACAAAGCCGCTACCTTATGGGCATTAGGCACAGCAGTTATGGCTTTTTTAGGTGCTGGTGTTTGGGGCTTCTTACATACACTTTCTTTTGTAAACTATTATACGCATGGTTCACAAATCACCGCTGCTCATGGACACATGGCTTTCTACGGTGCTTATGCAATGATAGTTATGACAATTATGTCATACGCTATGCCTAAACTTCGTGGTATTGGTGAAGCAAATTGTAATAGAGCACAAGTTGTTGAAATGTGGGGCTTCTGGTTAATGACCGTTGCTATGGTATTTATCACCTTATTCTTAACCGGTGCAGGTATTTTACAAGTGTGGTTACAACGTATACCTGAGTCAGGTGAAGCGTTAAGTTTTATGGCAACTCAAGAGAAGTTAGCTATTTTCTACTGGTTACGTGAAATTGCTGGTGTGATTTTCTTACTTGGTTTGATTGCTTACATTTGGAGTTTCTTCGTAACTGAAAAAAAAGCAGCATAAGCTTAAAGTTACAAGTAAATAGTAATGGTTAATCGTTACGTAAACATAAAAACCGCGACCTTAGTTTTGCGGTTTTTTTATGTGTGTTTTTTAAGTTTAGCTATACTGTAAAAATAAATTAATGTTAATTTTTTTCTCCAAACTTGATTTAAAGGGGCAAATTTTATTATTATAGTAACTGGTCGGATGTTTATTGTTAACCTATGTAGAGTTGTAATCTATGCTGTTTAATATAAAAGTTTTGAAAGTTGCCCACA
>JAPYOP010000161.1 GCA_029938115.1 Colwellia sp.
TAATCACATGGATGTGATGTATTAGAGTAATGCCGGAGCAATTACCGAATACTAAAGCCGAGGAGCAACACTTTAAGGTATGCCTGCTATTTATTAAGGTCTAAATTTAAACCTTAAATTGTGCTGTTAATTTATGCATATTTTTAACAAGTGTTGTCACATTGTCGGCTTCGGATTTAGTTTTTGATGCATCCGATGCTGTTTCTTGCGACATTTCATTAATAGCATTAACATTTTTATTGATCTCTTCTGTTGTAGCCACCTGTTGCTCAGCTGCAGTGGCTATTTGCATATTCATACTTAATACAACCGTTACAGATTCAGTAATACTGACTAACAATTCACTTGCCTTATTGGCACTAATGACACTCTCACTAGCCCTGTCTCTACTGCCCTCCATCGCGGTCATGGCATCTTTTGATTTACCTTGTAAGCTTTCAATCACGGTTTGAATCTCTGTGGTTGATTCTTGTGTTCGTTGTGCCAGTGTTCTTACCTCATCAGCAACAACGGCAAATCCTCTTCCTTGTTCTCCAGCCCTAGCAGCTTCAATGGCTGCGTTAAGTGCCAATAAGTTTGTCTGGTCTGCAATACCGCGAATAACGCTTAATATATTGCCAACGGCTTCGCTCTCATCGGTAAGTTGTTTTATAACATGTGCGGCTTGTTCTATATCTGAAGCCAATGTACTGATAGCGTCTCTGTTTTCTGTAACGGCAACTTGGCTTTGCGCAACTTGTTGGTTTGCCAAGTTAGAAGCATCTTCTGCATTGGCGGTATTTTTTGCCACATCTTGCGCGGTACTGGTCATTTGAGATAAAGCGGTCGCTATTTGAATACTTGCAGATTGCTGCTTTTCGGTGGCGGCACTTGTTGCATCAGAAACGGTCTTTAATTGATTGGCCGAGACCGATAAATTTTCAGAAACTTCAATGATTAATTTAATTACATTATGTATTTTTCCAACAAACGTATTGAAATGTTTTCCCATGTAGGCAATTTCGTCATTACCTTTTACGGGTAGGTGTACAGTAAGGTCACCATCGCCAACAGCAATGTCTTTCATGCATTGGCCTGCTTCTATGATCGGTTTTACAACACTTAATAACGAAGTAATGGTGGCGACAATTGCGATTAAAATACCAAATATGCTAACTAAAATAATCGCCTGATAGACTTTGCTTTTTGTGCCTTCGGCAGAAGCTGTTTCATTCTCTACTAATGCCTTTATAGATTGGGTTATTTCTCCGCTATTTTTAAGTAGTTCAATCTCACTGAAGTTATATGATTTTTTAGCTTTGATAAATTTTGAGAAAGTAGAAAAAACCTCGTCAAATTGCTGTATATGAACAGCTAACAACTGTTCTAAAACTTCTGGATAGGTATTTTTACCCTTAAATTCACCCGTACGAACTTTGTTATCAATAAGACTTAGATCCGTTAGAGTGTATATTTCATCCTCTAAGTTTTCTTTTTCGCCCTCTAATGCATCAAGCATTTCAGCTTCATTTTCACCACCTAAAAGTCGTTGCATGTAATAGAAGCGCGTTTGCAAAATACTTTTAGATAAAAAGAAACTGTTTATTAAGTCAAATTTATCGTCTACGTCAACGTCAGGAAGACCAAAAATTTGTGAGTTATAATAATCCAATACCTTCATAAATCGTTCAAAATCATTGAAGCCGTTAAATGCATCATTACGCGCTTTAACAAAGTCTTTATGTGACTCTAATAAGTTTTCTTGTTCTTTATTGTAAAATGAATAAAAACTCTTAAGGGTAGAAATTTTAGCAGGCTTAATGAGCATGGATTCTTCAATATTTTTAATGCCTTGCATCGCCGTTTTTTTGGTTACAGTCAAGCTGGACTTTTGCGTGTCATTAATGGGTATTAAGCCCGATATAATTCTATTAGTAGTCGCCGTTTGTTGTTGAATAGAGACTGACATTAAGGTGCCGCCCTCGGCAGCAGGCCAAGCACTATCCGCAATATAGCCTATTGTATTTCCCAGTTTAACCGCGCCAAAAAATCCAGCCGAGCTTGCTATTATTAGCATAATAGTTACTAATAAAAATCCACCGCCCACTTTTTGTCCTACCGATAATTTCATATCCTAACCTAAACGAATCCTAGTCGATGCATTTTTTAGTGATGAATAACCATCATTTAAAATAGATTGAGATAATCTTAACGGCAGTTATCTCAATCAATAATGCCAGTTTATTAACGCTCTTTACCTTCTTTCCATGCTTTCAGTAATTGATCGTACGGTACCGTTTCACCTTTAGGTTTTTCATTAGCCAGTTTAGCCTTGGGGGCACCAGGTTGAGCTAACCAGTATTCAGCGCCCTTAAGGTTTTTACGTCTGGCCAATTTAGGAGCACATTTAGTTTGTGCACCTGCACGTTCAATCTTAGTCAGCACTTTGTCTTGCGCTTTGGCTAACGCATCCATTGCTTCCTGTGGTGTTTTTTTACCACTTGAAGCATCACCAATATTTTTCCACCATAAAGGGGCTAACTTGGGGTAATCTGGCACGTTAACACCGGTTGGTGTCCAAGCAACACGGGCAGGGCTTCGATAAAACTCAACAAGGCCACCCAGTCTTGGAGCGGCCTTAGTCATGGCATCAGATTGAATATCAGACTCTCTAATCGGTGTTAATCCTACTAATGTTTTTTTAAGTGATACCGTCTTGGACACAACAAACTGAGCATACAACCAAGCCGCTTTACGCTGTTTTAGCGGCGTATTTTTTAAAAAGGTCCATGCACCAGCATCTTGATAACCGAGTTTCATGCCTTTTTCCCAATATGAGCCATAAGGCGATGGCGCCATGCGCCACTTAGGTGTGCCATCACTATTAACAACAGGCAAGCCTTTCTTAATCATGTCGGCGGTAAACGCGGTGTACCAAAATATTTGCTGAGCAATATGTCCTTTTGCGGGGATTGAACCTGCTTGACTAAAGTCCATCTCTCTTGATCCTGGTGGCGCAAATCGTTGCAGCCAATCAATATATTTAGCAATGGAATAAACGGCAGCAGGGCCATTGGTTGCGCCTCCTCTAGCCACTGAAGAGCCCACAGGGTGACAGCCTTCCATACGAATGCCCCATTCATCCACGGGTTTGCCGTTGGGTAGGCCTATGTCACCGGCCCCCGCCATTGATAACCAAGCATCCGTGAAGCGCCAGCCTAATGACGGATCTTTTTTACCGTAATCCATGTGCCCATAAACTCGAACACCATCAATTTCTTTTACTTTATCCGTAAAAAACTCCGCTATATCTTCATAAGCAGACCAATTTAATGGCACACCTAACGCATAACCATATTCTTTTTTAAACTTGTCTTGTAAATCCTTGCGTTCAAACCAATCTTGGCGAAACCAATATAAGTTAGCGAATTGCTGATCAGGAAGCTGATATATTTTATCGTCTAATCCGGTTGTAAATTTAATGCCAATGAAATCATTTATATCTAATGTTGGCAGCGTGACATCTGCGCCATCACCCGCCATAAAATCACTGATAGGTAAAACCTCACCATAACGATAATGAGTACCAATTAAGTCTGAGTCATTAATATAAGCATCAAATAAATTTTCACCTGTGTACATTTGGTGTTGTAATTTTTGAATTACATCCCCTTCGCCGGTTAATACGTGTTTTATTTTTATACCGGTTATCTCAGTAAATGCTTTAGCCAAAACTTCTGATTCGTACACGTGCGTGGCAATGGTTTCGGAAACCACTTTAATATCCATGCCTTTAAAAGGTTTGGATGCATCTATAAAAAATTGCATCTCTTTCATTTGCTGGTCTTTAGTCAATGTGGACTCTTTAAATTCTTTATCCACCCAACGTTTAGCCGCGTCCATATCGGCATAAGACGCTACGCTCATAACCAGTAAGGGGGCGACTGCTAACGCAGCTAATCCTTTAAAACCGTTGGAAATAATATGTTTATTCATAATTACCACCCATAAATAATTCACTATTCTTTGAAATATGCCATCACTGAAACTTCAAAGAATAGCTGTATTAATAGTTAAAAATCTATTTGAATGCCGGTGCTTAATGCCGTGTATTCTAGCGTGGCTGCTTTGTTGGTTTCGGATGAATAGGATTGCACTTCAAACATTA
>JAPYOP010000162.1 GCA_029938115.1 Colwellia sp.
ATTCAGTACTAAAACCGGTATTAAACTGAATTTCTTCTAAAGCATCAAGATTGGTCGGATCTGACATAGCAACAAACAACACTTTACCGCGTAAAAAGAGTGGTAGAGCACTATGTTTGATTATTAATTTTTCGTTGCGAATGCCTTCAGGAACAAGTGTTGTATCAAAGTTTGCGAGTTGAATATAAGGATAACCAAACTTATTAGAAAGTATTTTTGCAATTTGTTTGCCGTCAAAATTTTTATCTTCAACTAAATATCGAATAAAAGGTTTGTTGGTTCCGACAAAATCAGCACAAATGTCATCAATACTAGCAATAGGGACTAGATGTTCTTTTGATAGAGCAGATAGAACGCTCGATTGCTGGTGACTTCCTTTCATAACTTAATACAGATAACCTTTTGAATAAAAACAATGATCACGTTGAATTTAGTGTAACGTAATTTTAGACAAAAGCACAAAAGTTTTATTTGTACTTAAAGGAATAAAGTTGCGCATAATTTGTATTGATAATTCAAGAGGAATAATTCACTCTAGCTTTTTGATGTTTAGCTTTATTCTGGCAATAATAAAATATCAATCACTTGCATATTATTAGTCAATACAACTATCGCATTACGCTTTTTTCCAACAAGGACTTTAAAAATGAATTTTTGGTCATATTTTTCTTTAATATAAAGAGGTAAGTTATTGTATGAAAACGATGTTATTATAAGTTGCTCTTTTGCTAGCTGATGGTATTTGTCAGGAGAAAATAAAAAAGGGTGGCTGCTAGTTTTTATATGTTCTGTTATATCTGAGTTTAATAACATAGCGTAATATATACCATTATATTGGGAGCGTTGTAATTGTGCTGTAAGTTGTAAACCTGAGATCTCTTTTTTTGCAACAATATTAAATGCACCATCTAAATGCACAATAGCCCATACCTGCTCCTGTTCTATTTTCATCAATCCATAACCTAAAGCACTTATTTGAATGGTGATAATAATTAGCATATCAGTAAGTAGTTCATGTTTTGATTTTTTAGACGAAACGAGTAGTAAGGTCAAAATTGGCCCAAGAGTGATATCAACGCCTGCTAAAGTCAGCAAAGCAATCCAAGTTCCATCTATTTGTAAAAAAGGTGTAGGAAACCATAAGAACTGGCATGTTAACGTAATACCTATGACTACAACTAAGCTGGTTGTCAGGTGTAAAAGAAAAAATTTTAACTTTAATGAATCCATTATGGGTTACTTTTGATTTGGTTATTAACTACAATTGTTATCACGTTTTTATTTTTATAGGTGTTGTTTTGAGTTCAGGAAAATCAAACCTTATTTCTTTTTTAAATATTCATTTGATTTTTGCATGTGTAATTATGGTATTTGTAACATATAGGTATGCATTACCTTATGATATTATTTTTTTGCATGTAATTATAATTTTTTCATTATATTTTAATACGCATATTTTCAGTCAAATTGTTTTTATAAAAATACCTATTGCTAAACGTATTTTATTTACCACGCTTAGTTTTGTACTTATCTGCGTATATATTTTTGATAGCCTCGCGCTTCACTATTGGAATAGTACTATATCCCTATCGTTCATTTTGCTCTATTTAACTGAACTAGCCGATATATTAGATAAGGTTACCTTTGTCTTTCCATTAATTATCACTATTGCGTTATTAATGTATTTATTTCTTTTTCGATTTTATAGCAGGCAAGCTGTTTTTAATGAAGGAGTACCAACATGGAAGACATTTAAATCATATTATCTTTTCAGTATTACCGTTGCTGTTGTGGTTTTTATTAGCTTTGACAGTAGAAATCCTGATATGTGGGAAGGTGAATTTATTACGGGTTTAGCGCAGCACAGTACAGGCACACACCACTTCTTTGAGCCTAGAAAAATATCTCCTATTGAAAAGCTTGTCAGTGAAAAAGTAAGACCCAATATTATTATTATGCATTTAGATGCTATGAGAGCTGATCATATGTCTATCTATGGCTATGAAAGGAAAACAACGCCTTATATTGATTCTTTATTTGATCATGGTGCTGAAAAAATATTGACAGCAACTTCTATTTGTTCGGAATCTATTTGCGGAATGGTTAGTGCTTTGGGGTCTAATTTTATTGATAAATTACCTAATGATTTTGAGTTGATACACCATAGATTAAAGGCGCATGGCTATCGTAATCATATAATTGGTACGGGCAATTTTTCTTGGGGAAGTTTTGATAAAATAATTGAAGGAGGAATTGATCAATTTTCTCGCTCTGATCAACAATCAACTTTTGCAATGCATGATGATTTTTATATTATAAATGAATTGAATAAGTTACCTAATAGTGTGGGTTTAGAAAACTTTTTTTTCCTGCGTTTTTTGTCTTCTCATCCCATGAGTAAGCATTTTAATAGATACAAAAAATTTCAACCGAGTGTTAAAGGGGTATTATCTTATATTTTTCCCGAAAAAGGTGATCAAGTTATTGTTAATGATTATGACAATAATATCTATCAAGCGGATGATTTAGCTCAGCGCTCATTAAATATTTTAAAAGAAAAAGGCTATTTAGAAAACTATATTTTAGTTATTTATGGTGATCATGGTCACGCCCTAGGAGAGCATGGATATTTTGGCCACTTAGTTGGCTTATATCAAGAGGAAATTAATGTGCCAATGATCTTTGTATCAAATAAAAGTGTAAATTTGAAATTATCACAATATGCGACACTACTCGATATTGCACCTACGGTGCTCGATTTTGTTGATATTAATATACCAGAGCATTTTAAAGGTGTTTCTCTCTTGTCAAATTTGGCTGAACACCCCATGACATTTCATAGCTCTAGATCTGGGGTTTATGCCGTAATTTATGAAACACAAAATAAACTATTTAAATATATAGTAACAAGAACGTCACCACAAAAAGTAGAATTATATGAATTGAAAAATGATCCTCAAGAATTACATGATTTGAGTTTAACGTTGAAAACACCTCTGCAAGTATTACTACAAAAAGAGTTATTCGAATATTTTAATTTAAAACAGTAAAGGGGAGTTGAATTAGCAGATGCCAGCGGCTAAACAAGTTCCTGATACATCCCATTGTATAGGAGCTGTAACTCCATTGGGTGTTAAAGCATAAGTATAAGAACCAACTTCTGCAGTTCCTGTGGCGGTTAGTACACCATTAGTCATTGTTACACTGGAAACCACTCCGGTAGTTCCTGCTGCTACAGGAATGCCATTGGTGCCGGTATTAACTCCAGTTAGAGATGAAAACCTTCGCGATTGTGCTGCAATTTCAAAAGCTACAGTATAGATTGTTGTCGCTAAAATCACTTCAGCAAAGGCCGCCTTTTGCGTATAAGTGCGATATGCAGGAATGGAAACTGCGGCTAAGATACCAATTATTGCCACAACAATCATCAGCTCGATTAAAGTGAAACCTCTATCATTTTTATATGTTCTGAATTTTATCACTTATATCTCCTAATCATCGCTTTTTACAAAAGGCAGTCGTTATTTTACAACAAAGAAGTATATTAAAACTAAAAAAGCCCCCTAAGGAGCTTTTTAAATGTTGGCTTGCTATTAACTAATTAGCAAAGTCCAGCAGCTGAACACGTACCACCTTCAGTCCACTGAATTGGTGCCGTAGCTCCATTAGGAGTTAAAGTATAAGTCATAGAATCAACATCAGAGGTACCTGTTGCTGTTATAACACCTTCATCCATTGCAACACTTGTAACTACACCGCTAGCACCTGCAGAAGCAGGAATACCATTTGTGCCACTATCTACGCCGGTCAGTGCTGAAAATTTTCCTGTTTGAGCGGCTATTTCAAATGCACTTTTATATGGTGTCGCAGCTAAAACAACTTCTGAGAATTCAGCTCGTTTAGTATAAGTTTGATAAGCAGGTAAAGCCACTGCAGCTAAAATACCGATAATCGCCACAACGATCATCAATTCAATTAGAGTAAAACCTTTTTGAGCGTTGTTTTTCATTCTGTTCATTGCGTTTAAGTTTTTCATAGTAATAAATTCCATTAATTTCTACGGGGGCTGAAGTTAATATGCGACATTCTTTTACAAATGTAAAATAATGTTGCGCTTTTTTATGTTTTTAATAGGTTTTTTAC
>JAPYOP010000163.1 GCA_029938115.1 Colwellia sp.
GATACGAAAGAAGACCTTAGTCTTGGCTTATCTAGCGACAAGTGATCCGACATTGCAGTGTCCTAAACTGAAGCCCACGACACTGAGTTATCAAATGTTAGACCTTCAAAGAGTATGCATAAAAATCTTCTAGCACTCTTTTATAACCGAGTTTTTCATACAAATGCTGACCGATTTTATTGTCATGTGCAGTAAGTAAATCAATACGTGCTGCGCCTGATTGCTTTGCATAATTAACAGCTTCATTCATCAAAGCTTCTCCTACACCTAATCCTCTGACACTCACATCGACATAAAGGTCATGTAAAATAATTATTTTTATAGCATCAACTGAACAAAAGGAAGGGTAAAGCTGTATAAATCCTTTTGCGTCACCATCAACTTCAGCTAAAAAAATCACTGATTCATTATTTATTATGCGGTCACTAATAAATTTTATAGCTAGCTCTAAATCAGGATCGCAATCATAAAATTGCCTATAATGATCAAATAAACGTGAAATTTCTGTAACGTGGCTTTGGTCAGCCCTAACTATTTCCATTGTTAAATTGCCTTATTTTTATAGTTAATTGATTACCAAGTTAGCAGTTTAAAGTTGATTTTCACATCACCTTTTTTGGGGAGCGTATCAGTAGAACAAACCTATAAATTTATTTGTATTTAACAATGCCTCAACATCTTCAACAAGCTCAAAAGTGACAGAGAATATTTCTTATTGTAACAGTCACTTTCAGGCTCTGAACTGCCATTAGTACTCGGAAGCTAATGTCAGCTAACTCAAGAAGTCACTAGCTCAATGTTAACAAAGATACGATATAGTCCTTAATAAAACTTGTACTTTAATGCTTTATTTGCTCTGAAAGAACAATGAATTTTATTCAAATAAAGGTCAACTTTCTGATCATACAGCAGACATAAGTTTAATAGTTCTATCACGCTTCGGGGCATAGCGCCTTAGAGTATATTTATTAATACTTCTAAAGATTTAGCCAAAAACACCCTGTATTTCATTAATACTCATATGGACAGATATATGGATAGATTAATACTCGAAACTAAATCCAACCCTTTTGTTTGGCTATTCGCGCAGCGTCTACTCGGTTTGCGGCGTTAAGTTTTGATATGGCTTCCGACAAGTAGTTTCTGACGGTACCTTCAGATAAAAACAAAGCCTTAGCTATTTCGGCAGTTTTCATACCATCCCCTGCTAATTTGATTGCTTTACGCTCTTTGTTTGACAGTGGATCGTTGTCGTCTAGGGCCATCAATGCTAGTTCTGGGTCGATAACTCGTTCGCCATTTTGTACTTTTTTAATCGCGTTAAGTAAATACTCAGTGGGTGCTTCTTTGAGAATAAAGGCTTTAACGCCAAGAGCCATTGCACGCTTGATATATCCTGATTTGGAAAATGTTGTCATGATCAACATGTAAATATTTTCATATTCAGCATGAACAACTTCAGCTAATTCCAAGCCTGACATTATCGGCATTTCGATGTCACTTAAGATAAAATCAGCCTTAATATCGTGTAACATATCCAACGCAACTTGACCGTTTTCAGCCTGACCGACAATCTCTATATCATCTTCTAACGACAGTAAACTACAAATAGCGCCACGCACCAAAGCCTGATCTTCAACTACTAGTATTTTAATCATGCGGGCACCTCTCCCTCTTCAACGATTGGAGGAAATGGAATAACCACTTTAAGTTTCACGCCGTTGTCATGATTAATGCTGAGTGTTCCTCCTAATTCGGCGACTCGTGAACGCATACCTTCTATTCCGTTGCCCGGCTTCATATTTATTGCTTTACCATTATCACCAATATTCAGTTTTACGTTATTTGATTCAGCGGTAACGGAAATGGAAACACTATTGCCCTTACTATGTCTAAGGATGTTAGTTATCCATTCTTTGCTTAGCATTATCAAAGTTGATTCAATCATTGAGGGTAAGTTTTTGACATCCATATAAAATTTGGTTTCAAACTCCATATTTTTGAGTTCATTAGTTAGTTTTTCAAGTGAGCCACTTAATCCGCGTTGCTTTAGGCCTGTCACGGCGAAACGTACTTCAGACAATGTTTGTCTAGCAAGTTCTGCAACATCCGACATCTCTTTTTTTGCAGCATCAAACTGTTGTCTATCTGCAAACTTTTCTGCGAGTTCTGATTTCAACGCTAATGAAGACAACGAATGACCTAATAAATCGTGCATATCGCGAGCAATACGTTCTCGTTCGGCAATTGAGGCAAGTTGTTTTATCTGTTGGTTTTTTTTAAACTGTAGACAAACATGGAAGTATTCTTTTTGGCTAAAAATGCCATAGACAAACAAACTCAACGTACAAGCTAAAGATGGTCCGAGATAATAGGGGTTCAGAAGATCAAACATTAGTGCAGAAGCAATTTGTGCAGCTAGATTAATAAGCAATAACATTACAGCATATTTTCTTAAAAAATAGTAACCACTAAAAAACGCCGCGTATCCAAACAATGCGTTGGTTCCCGGATTTACCGTTGCGCCGACAGCCGATAGTACAATAATCCCAATAATCGGAAAAACAACCGCTTTTCCTGTTAATAGTGTTGCTTTAAAATACAATACGATAAAAGAAGCGTAAATAGCAAAAGCGACCATTAATTGATTGTTGGTATAAAGGTCAAAATTAGCAATTAAATTAAAGAAATAAAACACCGAGAACACGAGTGAAAAGTAACACCACTTTGCCGCGCCAGTATTAGCTATCGGGTCGATAGAAAATGATTTATTGTCTGGTAACTCAAGTTGTTCGGTCATATCAGTATTCCAGTTCCTAGTATTATAAAATTAATACTAGGTATTATTAATATAGTTTAGCTTTTGAAATATCAGCATATGATAGTTTAAAAGGAAAATAATTATAAAAGTAGTTACTCTTTCGTCACTCTTTATTTGATTGTTTTTGTGCAAATTATATTTTAACCCAACAATAATCAAGGTTGAAGTTTAATCCTAATAACTCGTGTTGTTACGCTTTTATTTTATAAAATTTATAGAGTTTTGTTCGCTGCTTTATGGCTATAAAAATGGCTAATAACAATGCTATTAGAGCAGGAATACCTTCTGATATCGGCGTGTATGCCACATGAAAAAATATTGCCCCTATCATTATAAATGCCAGACCTGATGCTGCGAGTGCACTTAAAGGATTAAAAAATAATCCTATTGCACCAGCAACTTCACAAAATCCAATAAAGTATCCAAACCAAGGTGGAAGCCCTAATACAGAAAAGCTTTCTAACACTTCAGGAACGCCAGCTAATTTTGCAACGCCTCCTGAAAATAACATCATTGCCAAAAAAGCTTTCGCTACATTTAAACCATATTTATTTAACATTGAATCTCTCCACTTTTAATAAACCAATGCCACTATTAGCGGCTAAATAATGTTGACCAAAAAATTTTCAAAACATGTGTAAAGCAATATTTACCTTTTCAATTTTTTTATGTTAGCAATGCTTTGCACAGAACTGCTTTCATATTTTTTATGTAATAACCACCAAGCCATACTGTTTATAGAAATATGAAAATAACAGCCTGCATAAGAATTTCCGGCCGCATCCATTTTAATTAATAGTGTTTCTGCAATGTTAAAAATGCGCACAGCTTGCTCTAATTGGTCAATTTCAGCCGGTCTTGCAACTACACCAAAAGTTATTTGTAAGGTTACCGCTAATGTGGCAAATATTTTATAGATCTTCATGTCATGGTCCTTTTCAGTTGACGCTGACATTATTGGCTAAATGATAGAAAGAGTTTAGAGAGGTTTGTCACTAATTTGATGTGACAAATGTCATGAGTTTTAAATCGTCTATTGAGATTGGTTTACTCGTCGCCTATAGACAGGATACTTTTTGCTAATAGTTACTTTGATTATATAACCCGATGTGATGGTATCCTCCCTATATGGTATCTGTGTAATATTTGTGAATGTTTCGCGGGGATGATTGCGCCATAGTGTATCTATCTAAAATAGATTCCTACCTCACAAAGGGGGGCGAAACCACCTTAGAGTATATATGCTAAAGTCAGCTTATGTTTAACTGAAGAAGGCTTTAATGATCACT
>JAPYOP010000164.1 GCA_029938115.1 Colwellia sp.
CGTTTACATGTGGTTTCGTACGTTCAAATTTTTCTTTAGCCATTTTAAAATACCTCTGGGTATAGAATTAAGTTTAGTTTTACAATTATTGAAATAATAAGGATAGATTAATCTAAGGAATGGTGCTGATAGGCAGATTCGAACTGCCGACCTCACCCTTACCAAGGGTGCGCTCTACCAACTGAGCCATATCAGCATTCATATACAAAGATTGGAGCGGGTGGCGGGAATCGAACCCGCTTCATCAGCTTGGAAGGCTGAGGTAATAGCCAGTATACGACACCCGCTTAGTCTATCAGATTATCTCTGTTTTAAGTTCATGCTCCCTAAATAAGAAAAGCACTAACTAAAATATGGTGGAGGGAGGTGGATTCGAACCACCGAAGGCTGAGCCGTCAGATTTACAGTCTGATCCCTTTGGCCACTCGGGAACCCCTCCAGTATATTTACCTACTTCACCGAAGAGAAGTAGTATTAATGGTGCCGACTGCCGGAGTCGAACTGGCGACCTACTGATTACAAGTCAGTTGCTCTACCAACTGAGCTAAGTCGGCACTACATTAAGTGGTGCGAATTCTAGAGTAATGTTTTGCCCCTTGCAAGGGCAAAATTAAAAAAATTTGATGTTTTTATCACTTTCATGATTGTTTGACGCGAGTTTGATGTTTTTTTACTCTAAACTCACTGACTTCTCAGTATTAATGCTTAAATATAAGCTTGCAGACCTGTTAATACTAACTCGTCGATCACTTTATTTGGGTGCTCTATTAACGAAGAGAGTAACGCGCCATTTCCGCCAGTAAATATAACTTCATCAAGCGGAAAACCTTGTTGCTGTGCTTGTGATATTGCCAAATCAACAGCACCGATTGTTGCAGCCCAAGCCGCATTATGGACATTTTCAGAGGTATTAAAACCAAAGGCTAAACTTTCTTTTTCCTTGTCATTAGCATGCACTTGCGCTGTTTTTGCTAAAACGCTAGTCACCAATGTTGTTACACCTGCCAAAATCCAACCGCCTTGATGTTGGCCGTTTGATGCTAGCAGGTCAATTGTTGTTGCTGTACCTGCATCAATTATTAATATATTTTCATTTGGAAAAAGGTTAATTGCACCAATCATAGCTAACCATCTATCAACCCCCAACTGCTCTGGTTGCTGATAGGCGTTAGTTACATTGACTTTCCTCTTTTCGCTAACCACTCGTTGACAAGTTATTTTATGTTCTTGGCACCAAACATCTATTATATCTGTGAGGTTATTATGACTAACACTCGCCACAATAATTTTACAAACATTGATAAAGTGCTTACTTAAAAATTCCTTATTAAGTAGCGTATTTGATATAGCTTGTAGCGAGCGACTCTCTACTTCATTGACAATACAATATTTTGTTCGCGTATTACCAATATCGATTAAGGCAATCATTCATCACCTCGAAGGCTTACTTCACCGCCATAGATTGGACTTACCTGACCATCAACCTCTAACATCAATGCGCCTTGATTGTTGACACCTCGACAAATACCCTTTGTGGTGCGTTCACCTGTTAATAGTTTCACTCGCTTGTTTAAATAAAAATCTTGCGCATGCCACTCTTCCAACATAACAGATAAGCCTTCATTTTGGTGCTGATGCAATCGCTTGAGCAAATGATGAATTAACTGAGCGCATAATGCATTTCTGTCGATCCTATTTTTGCAGTGACTTTGCAAGTCAGTCCACTTTTGATCAATTTTCTCAGCCGCTTGTGCTGGCATATTCAAATTCAAGCCAATACCAATTACACTGTGACTAGCCTCTAGTGCTTGTCCTTCAAGATCAATCAATATACCTGCCAACTTAACACCACCTAAATAAACATCATTTGGCCATTTAAGTTGCACTTGAATATTGGTTAAGGAGAAAATTGCATCACTAACAGCCAATGCTGTCACTAGACTTAAACCCATGGCGGCTGATAACCCTTGCTCTAGATGCCAATATAGTGATAAGTAAATTTGAGAGCCAAACGGAGATATCCATTGCCTGCCTCGCCGACCACGGCCTGCACTTTGAAATTCAGCTAAACAGACTTGTCCCTGAGAAAGTTGATTAGGCAAACGGCGCAATAAATAACTGTTAGTTGAGTCAATTAAACTGTGCACTTCTATTTCAGGTATTGAACCATTACTTGGCATGAGACAAATTATTTCATCTTTACTCAATAAGCTTAATGGTTGCGATAGTTTATAGCCTTTTCCTGTGACACTAAATATATCTAACCCCATTTCCACTAGTGCTTTTATATGCTTAGAAATTGCAGTTCGGCTAATATCAAGTTGGTCGCCAAGATCTTGTCCTGAAACAAACTCCCCTGTGGCTAATGCCCTTATTAAATGTTCTCTTATTGCTTTTGCCATATTATTATCGCTCGTGCTCTACTGTTAAATCAGCAAAATTTTTCTCGCCTTGTTCAGTGATCATCCTAACTTCTGGAGATATCAATATATTGAAGTTTTTATGTACTTTCTGTTGCACATGTTTTGCCAACGCCACAATATCTGTACCATTGTCACTTTCATAATTCACCAAAACAAGTGCTTGATGTTCGTGTACACCCACACCATTTTCACTGTATCCTTTTAAACCACAATGCTCAATTAGCCAGCCAGCTGCTAGTTTAATTTGTCCATTGTTTTGAGGGTAAAAGGGCATGTTTGGATGCAAAGTTTTTAATTTAGTATATGTTTGCTCATTAACGATTGGATTTTTAAAGAAACTGCCTGCATTAGGTAATTTGTTCGGATCTGGTAATTTTTTCTGTCTCAAACTAATAACCTTTTTCATCACTTGTTCAGCCGTTGAACTTTGCTCTAGTTCATTCAATCCTGCGTAGGATAAGTTTGCTCGCCACGCCTTTGGAAAGCTAAATTCAACTTCGGTAATAATTCCTTTATTGTATAAGTTTTGCTTAAAAATACTATTACGATATGAAAAACGACAATCATCATTAGTTAATACTTTTATAGTTTGACTAGAGAATTCAAACCATTTTACTTGGGTACAAAAATCAGAAAACTCTACGCCATAAGCACCAATATTTTGCACTGGTGCTGCACCAACGCTTCCAGGAATTAGTGCTAAATTTTCTAAGCCCCTAATATTTTTAGCTAAGCATGTGCAAACTAGTTCATGCCAATTTTCACCCGCACCTACACGAACAACATAATAACTAGCCATATCAGAAACGGTGATCCCCCTAAAATTAGGTTTGATAATAGTAGGTGTTTTCCGTTCTACAAATAAAGTATTACTACCCTCGCCAAGAATATAAAAATGACTGGAGGATAAATCAGGTAGCTGTTTTAGGTCGGCCACACTCTTAGGAAAGTATATAGTTGAACAAACCGACTTAACACTAAAGCTATTACTTTTATCTAAGGAAAACTGGTGTCTAGATTCCATAAGGTCTTTGATGAGTATTTCTAATGTTCTTATTGTACTTAATATTATAGGCAACGGCTACTTCGAGCAATTTAATGTGAAGTGTCTATCTGAAATGGTTGTAAATGCTCGGTTATTATATTCAATTTATCCGCGAAAGCATTACTATAATTAAGTATTATGGGTGATATTAGTATATTAACTAAAGGGCAAAAAGAAAGAAGCCCATTACCTTAATAATAAACTCCTTTTAAAATGTTTTTTATATTAAGTTTGTTTGCCAATAGGTATAAACAACTAAATTAAATTTACCATTCTTTTTTTCTACTTATTCCGTATGGTTAAATATAATCCCATAGCTTCTAACTTCTCCATTATGGTAATTAGCTTGCTAACAATTTTTTTATCCGTATTCAAACTACAAGCCAAATAAAAATCCAAGGTCAATTCATCAAGCATACGAACATTCAGATATTTTGATGCATCTTGCTTGTTTTTAACTCTACTGTTAATAAGGTCATCATTGATTATTATAAGATCAATTTGGTGACTAGGTGTTTCAAGCCATTTCAATAAGGCATCATAATTACTCATGACATACAATTTTCACCCAGACAGCAAAAAGCCCGTCACTTTCGTAACGGGCTTCTCTTAATA
>JAPYOP010000165.1 GCA_029938115.1 Colwellia sp.
AACACAGAGAAAAACGTCTACTTTTGAACTCCATTAAAAATGGGGGGATTACCATTCCAGCAGGTTTTTCGTGAAGTTGATTTGCTGTTAAACATAATAGTGCTCCTTTCTTGAAGGGACTATAAGTATGGTTTGATACACTAAAATTTATTTATAGCAGACATTATGCGTATGCAAGAGAAGAATGCTTCTCTTAGCCATAAGCGGAAGTAAGCTTTAGAGTTATAAATGGCAGTTCAGAGATCCTAAAGCTTCCTTTTCACTTAAAAATCACATCTATTCAAAAATGAAATTATGCCCAGAATTTTTACATGGTATTAGATTTCAAATCCCCAAAGCAGACATTGGAATCATTTAAGTTTTAAATGAATTTAGAGTATTAAGTCTAAGGCGCATTTCGCTCCCATAGTGGGATAGAATGATTATTGTGTGTTGCCTAAATTATGTTTTCAATTAAAAACAGGTGTTCTAGCAAAGTCATTAAGTCCATGATAATTCAGGTGTTTTTTATCAAAATAAAACCCGGCACATAAGTCAACTCAAACAAGCAGCTAACATACTGTTTTAATGGTTGTTTTTTCACTTGCAATTTATGTGTCTTTTATTTTAATGTATCAAAACCTTCCTAAACAATAATCAGTTTAATAATGCCCAGAATGTCCGCTAAAGTCTTAATAGCCAGTGGTAACTTAGTCACTAAAAGCTTACTTTTAACGATCAAAGAACTTTAAGTGTATACCATCATTTGAAAGTCCTACAGCTCTAGAACATCCCGTACAACATGAGATAAGTCATCTAACTTATATGGTTTACTTAGATTCCCCTTTGCTTTTGATAAGATACCTTCCTGCGAATGTTCAACACCATACCCTGACGAAATGATAACCCTTACTTCAGGATTTAGTTTCTGCATCTTTTGGAACACCTCTTTTCCTGACATATTTGGCATATTTAAATCTAAGATAACTGCAGAGATTAAGTCCATTTTCTGCGCATAAATATTTAATGCCTCAATGCCATCATTCGCGATTAGCACGGTATAGCCAAAATCCGTAAGTATTTCCTCAGCCAAACTTGCAACCATTTCATCGTCGTCGACTAACAATAAAGTTTCTGTACCACCTTGTACCTCAACATTTTTGTTTCTATCAATTAATATTTCTGATTGTGCCTTCGGCAAGTAAATATGGAAAGTTGTTCCCTTATCTTCCTCGCTAGTTACTTCGATAAGTCCATGATGATGTTTGGTGATAATGTTATACACCATAGCAAGACCAAGGCCTTGACCGCGTTTGATACCTTTATCCTTAGTTGTGAACAACGGATCAAAGGCTTTTTTTAACACTTCGGTTGACATTCCTTTACCAGTATCTTTAAAAGATAGATGCACATATTCACCATCCGTAAGTTCAACCTTACCATAAGAACTCTCTTGATATTTTTCAGCTTCTACTCGAATATAATCATTATTAGTAACACCTCTCTCTTCAATGGAATACGCTGAATTAGTAGCGAGGTTTAATAATACTTGATGTAATTCTCCTGAATTAGCCGATACATAAAAAGTCTCTTTCTTGAATTTAATTTCTTTTTTAATCAATTTATTAGTGGTTTGTCCAAGTAAGTTGAATACTTCTTCTACAATATTATAAACATCAATGATCGTTTTATCATTAGCAGTTACAGTTGTAAGTGTTTGGAATTGCTTTATAAGTTCGACAGCACGATGGGTACTTAGGGTCGCATTTTCTAAAAACTTGTTCTGCTTTTCGTTAAAATTTCCATTATTTAGATTGAGCAACTCTAAATTTCCCTGTAAAGCTCCAAGTATATTATTAAAATCATGTGAAATTCCGCCAGCAAGCGTGCCTAATGAGTCCATACGTTGATGGGTTTGGAGTTGTTGTTCTATGCGTTTATGCTCAGTTATATCTCTGCCTATACTTACGAATCCAAACACAACACCTTTATCGTTAAACTCCTTACATATCGACCACAATATATGATGTACTATGCCATCAATACTTATCTGGCGATTTTCATGTACGAATACCTTTTCATCACTGCTTATCCAGATCTCAAAACCTAGAAGCGTTTTTGTTAGATCATCAGGATGGATAAAGTCAAAAGCACTTCGTCCAATACAATCCTCTGCCTCCAATCCATAAATTTCATTGGAAGCATGATTGATAAATAAAATACTTCCCTCAAGGTTTACTCTTGTAATAATATCCGGTGTATTTTCTACTATGTCATGATACTTACGACGGCTTTTTTCCAATTCAATTTCCGCCTGAATACGTTCGGTGATGTCACGAGTGATGCCAACAAAATGTCTTATTCCATTGATATAAAGCTCACTTATCGCTAACTCCATAGGAAAGATTGTGCCATCCTTGTGGCTACCTACAAGCTCACGTGTTCCTATTACCTTTCTTATACCTGTTGTAATAAAGTTATCTAGATAACCATCATGTTCTTTACTATAATTCTCTGGCATCAGCATTTTGACATTTTGACCAATGACTTCTTCTGCACTGTAACCGAAGATAGCGCTTGCCGCTGGATTGAATGTTTCTATTATTCCACGCTCACTAATCGTAATTAGACCATCCACAATATTATTGATAACAGCAGAAAGTCGTTCCGTCTGCGCAGCAACTTCTTTTGTTAGATGGCTGGTCGCTTGTTGTTGATTTTCTACAAAGGTGTTTATGCCCTTATACAAGGTAATAAACTCATCATGTACTGATGCGGCATCAAGGCGCACCGTTAAATCATCCCTTTTAAAACTTTCGTACGCTGCTGCCATAGTGAGTATAGGCGCCATGATTTTTTTTGACGTAACCCAAACTACCAATATAATCAACGCTAAGCCGACAAAAAAACTAAAAACTAACATTCTTTCGAGCGTTGCATTGGTATCTGAAAACATGATTTTTTCTGGAATATTGAAAACCAGCAACCAGTAACGACTATGATCCAGAGGTGAGAAAAATATCTTCTGAAATCCATCTAAGTCATTATGTCTCTCATTACGTTCTATGAACTTATCCCGACTTAAAGAGATATTAGCCATATCCGGTTTAACAGACTGCAATTTATAGTCAAAACCGCGCTCAAAACCAAACGTTTTGGAGTCATTAGGATGTTTTAAATAGTACCCCTTATCATCAACAATATATCGTTGCATACCATTGACTTCAGAGTTAATATTTTCAAATGTCCGCTCGATTGATAGATTTAACACCATCAGGGCCGATACATGCCCATTTGAGTCGAAAACTGGCGTAGCTATCCTCAAAACAGGTACATGAGGTACCTGAATAACACCGTATTCTCGATTAAGAGTGACATCAGAGTAGTATGTCTCTCCAACTTTGAGCTTGACCGTTTCTCTTACATAAGCCGATTCTGACTTGTTCTGCAGTTCATTTTCTGCCGTCACAGTCACATCTCCACTAGTAGTGCGCTGAATCCTTACTAGTTCATCACCTGCAACAGAGATAAATCTAAGTTGCTGATACTCAGTATTGTTGGTCATAAACGCCAAGAAAATCACTTTCAAACGATTGTGCCACTCTTCTAGCGTACCGCCACCTTTCAGCCCAGCACCTTTGTTGGAACGAATTCGAAGAATAGATTGTATAGGCGGCACATCACGCAGGGACATAAGAACGTGAGTATGATTATCCAACGTTAACTCAATTTTATCTTTAAACCGGACGAACTTGCTCTGTTCCAGTAGGATAACTTTCTTTTCTGCGAGATCTTTTGCCTGCCAGTAGTTGGCAAAATTGATTACAATCAGCGCCAAAGATATCAAGCCACTCAATAAAATAGTGGTTTTACCCCTGAGTCCAAGATTAAACGTGTTAGCCATGTATACACACCTTCAATTAATAATGATGACTAAAAAATGACAATCCTTATATTGGACACGATAATACAGGAAGTACCATATGATCTAAATTTCCACTTCAAGTCTAATAGATTACTTTCTTATTTATATATA
>JAPYOP010000166.1 GCA_029938115.1 Colwellia sp.
AAGTCGCTTAATAAAATTAGGGTAAACAGTGCCAACTATCTTGAAAAACACCGTTTACTTGTATACTACTTTTTCTTTGCTATAAATGTTTTATTAATAATCCGCCATTCATTGTCACGCTTGTACATTACAAGGTAGTCAATGTAATGCGTTTTAGGCGTATCAAAATCAAGCTTCACCATAGCCATTTTGTCATCGACTATATCAACAGACAGAATATTCGCTACCCATGTATCTTTAGTCGCGTTTTTAAAGTAGCCAGAAAATTCTTTTAACGGAACAGTTCTAATGATTTCTTTTCCTGTTTTTTTGTTAACAGTAATCATCTTCACATGACCAAACTCCAAATCAAAGGCTTTTGAAAGAAGCTCTTGGTTTCCGTTTGCTGCTCCATTAAAATAATTATAAGCCGTTTCTACAACTGCTTGGTATTCTTTACCGGTTACAGATTCTGCATAACTAAGCGTTGATAACAAAAAGGTAAAAGCCGCAGCAGTCATTGAAAGTAGTTTTATGTTATTCATTTTATTTGTATTTCTCTAATAAGTTTAAAATTGTTTTGCTAAAGAGCAATAAAAGTAGACTCTATTTGATACACAAATATCTAATAAGTAAACCATTACAATTGTTACAATTTATGAGTAGCTAACTATCAGATAAGTTTAGGTCATTAATAAAAGTGCGCCAAACTTGGGCGAGTAAACTAACAGCTTATTACTGATACTTCTCAATAATATGACACGAATAATCAATAAAAAAATAAATTTTAGGTTAATGTTTCTAATGCGCAGTTTGAAGGCATGCCGATGTAATTATGTGAACGACCCCGGTATTACTTCCATCGGTGACTCAAGCGAAAAACAACAAATAAGACATAATTAAACTGCTACAGCTTACTTTACTCAAACTTTTGTTGCTGGGGTAAACTATCAGTAATTTCATGCCAAGCGGCTTTGCTACCAACATAAACATGGCGAGTAGGTTTAACTTTAGGAGCTGTATCTAAGGTGCCGAGTGGAAAACCTAAAATAGTTGGATAAGCATCAAATTTTGCAAATAAACTAGATCCACACTCAGAGCAAAAACCTTTATGCTCACCCGGAGATGATTCATAGAACTTAATAAATTCTCCTCCCTGAATCGTTTTCCAGCTTTCTGTTTTAATTTTTGCTCTTGTTCTAAACGCCGAAGCATGTAATTTACGACACATACTACAGTGACAGTTTAATACATCATCAAATTGACCATCAATTTCATATTGCACTTGATTACACAAGCAACTACCTTTATTAATTACGATTCTCTCCCTAAGTTATAATGCCCAAATATTCAAGTAAGTAAGTTGTACTCATAATAGCTCATTGATGATTTAGACTTCAATAATATAATTAATTTTGAATGTACGCATTTAAACAAACACCACAACAATATAATAAAAATGGCTTTAAACTCTGCTCTCGTATAACGCCTAGTTAGCAATACCACAGTTATCAAAAATGATGTATATAAGAGAAATAATACATTCTTGAAAGATTATCCCGACTCATTAGCCAATTCCACACGATAATGGTTTTGTTGGTAAACGGTAATCCTAAGGAGATTAGAAGTGAGGTCAATGTCTTATGCAAGCGCACATTGCTGGCTGTGATTTCACTTGTTGATTTGAAATCACAGCCAGCAATAGATACTCACTAAAAACTGAATTTAGAATGTTTTGTCTGTACTTTACTCTTCGACTATTTTTTTACTTATTGGATTAAATCGGCTAAATCCTGTGTCTTCATTCAACTCTAATATACCCTTTTGTAATAAAGATTGGATGGCTTTATTAATAGAATCGCACAGTTTCACGCCATCTGAATCATTTTTACAAACATAAAAGCTTTCTAGAACTGCTACAGGTTTATCTAGGTCGTAATGGATTTTATTGGCCCCAATACTTTTTTTTATCGCCACCACAGTTCCTGGGTAACCACCTAAAACACCAGCAACGCGTTTATTTAACAACAACTTAATATTGGTAATGTCATCTTTTTGAAAGACGAGGCTCAATTGTGAGTTAGATTTTATTTCCTTTCCGTAAGAAAACCCCCGAACAGCACCTAAGAGCTTACTTTCAAAATCAGAGAGTTCACCCAGCCCAGAACCTTTCAGTGTGAACAGTATTATGCGTTTATAAAAAATCGGCCTTGAAACTACATATTGAGCTTTTTTCCCAGGTAGATTTTCCCATAACTCAGGAAAATAACCATCTAACTTCTCATTTTTGATATCTCTCCTAGCCCTATTTAAAGAGGAGAGGGTTAGCTCGACATTTTTACTCATTTCCATGAATATTGCATTATTCAATTTATTAAATATGCCAGTTCCATCTTCTTTAATTAAACCTGGCGTCACATAACTACCTATTTTTATAGGATCTTTAATATCACCAACAGATGCTAAAGCTATTGGTATAAAGGTTAATTGCCAACTAGTAAAAACGAAGTAACTTAAAGTTAACTTCATCACATTGATTAGATATCTGGTCAAGTTTATACGGTCCACAATGTTAATAAGCAACTCAATAATCTTTTGTTGCCATTCATCATATAGTACTTTGTCATATAATAAAGCTAGCAGTGTATGTAAATTGCCGCCACTTAAAAGGAAACTTACAGTAATAAAGCTAGGGCGATTTGATTATCAAAAATTATATCTAAATCTATTTTTTTGATGCTTTTAATATTTCATTTATAGCATTATAAAATTGGGGTGATCGTGCTACTCCATTATGCGTTTCCCCTTCAACACCAATAAACGTTGCATTTATATTATTCTTTTTGAGTTTTTTTATCGCATACAGATAATTATTATGGTGAAGTTTCATTTTTTTGAATAAGCACCTTCGTTATTGTGACTAAAATGTGTAAAACCGCGATCAGGACAAAAAGTGTAATTATTATCCATATTTTTACGTTCACCCTTGCCTATTACCCATCGAAATGTAAGACAGTGATTCGGCCCATCAAGTTCTATGATTTCGATGCTTGTTGGTTTACGTGAAGGATATGTACGCACTTCACCTTGCTTCCAGTAACCCAGTGGAAATTTACTTCCTAATCCATCATAGGTTCTGGCACCCCACTGTTTTCGCTTGTCATAAATTCTCACCAGTCCATCTTTTGAATTATTAATTGTAAAAAGAGATTCAACTTCTCCCATACGTCTGGTACTAAATGTTCTTCGATAATAGGAAACTTCATCGCCAGCCCATTCAATTTTGGTGTCATTCCTTTCTGTTTTGAAGGGACCCGTAATGTTATATGTCGTGCATCGCCTTCCAGTGACAGGGTCACAGGCAGAGGCGGAGGTAGCAGCCTCTTTTAGTACTAATTCATGTTTCCCATTCCATTCTCCTCCAGTAAAAAGTTCAACAGGAATGAACCTCTCTTTTGTTGAACTATTATAAGCTTTATCCCAAGAAACCTTTTCTTCTGCAGTAAGTCTGGCGTTTTTCTCAGCCCAGGTCTGGCTACAAAAGGTGAATAGAATACAACTCATGGTTACTAAGGGGAGGTTTAAAGCTGATTTGTTTATTATCATTTTCATCAATTTTCTCTGCGTTATATTTGGCTAAGGAGATATTGCCGTTAACGGGCAAGAAATACTTAAAACTTAGCTAAAACATTTCTAATTTTTTTTTGAATACAATAAAAACAACTAGTTAGAGTGATTTAAAATTGCACGATATCTGTTAGAATACGTCAAGTTTTCGCAGTGGATCATATTTTTGGACAACAACAAGGCCTTTATGGTCGGGCAGTGGAAGATTGAACCCGAACTGAATAAAATTTCCTGTGCTGATAATCAACTTATTCTAGTGCCTAAGGTGATGGCCATACTGCTTGCTTTGGTTGAAGGTGAAGGCGAGCCGCTCAATCTGGAAACCTTGATGGCAAACGTTTGGCAACAACAAGTGGTAAGCGATAGCTCTGTCTATCAGGCCATTGCACA
>JAPYOP010000167.1 GCA_029938115.1 Colwellia sp.
GATTACCTGAATAGTCAGCAAAACCAATTGTCTTTTCATCAACTACTTTCAAAAAGCCTACTGGACCTCCTCTGTGCTGCATATAGGGCCAGTTTGTTTCACTAACACTTGCCATGTAAAAACTATCACGGCTAGCAATAAAGTCAGCTTCATGTTGACTAAGCAAGTAATTCACGTCTTGCCCTTGCTCCATACGGGCATATCCTGAACGGCTATTTTGTTCAACTTGAATTTCTTTAACTGCTTTAGTAAATGCTATTTCTGCAAACTTGTGTCCCATCATTTTCCCCTTATTTCCGTAACAATATGAATACTCATTTTTAATCGCTTATAAACAAAGTTATTTTGATATTGTTCAAAGTATTTTAGTTTATAAGCATTTAAAAAAACAATTAGCCGGTTTGTATGTCAACTTTTTGAAAATCTATTTCAACCCGGCTTACCTTGCCTAAAATATTGGTCATAATATTCATGCCCACGTGCGTAATTATTTCTACAATATCAGTCTCACTATAACCGGCATTGCGAATATCAATTAATTCTGTATTTGTTACTTCACCGTTATGCTCTACTAATGCCTTAGCAAATTTTACCGCAACGGCAGCCTTTGCATCTTGGCTTGTACCTGCTCGGTTGGCTTGAATTTCTGCACCACTTAAACCTGCATCGCTACCAATAGCCGTATGCGCTGAAACACAATACTGACACTCATTTTGTTGTGCTACTGCTAAAGCAATACGTTCTTTTGTTAAGGTATCAAGGCTACCTTCATTAGCTATACTGAATAACCCTAAAAATGCCGTTAATGCAGCAGGGGAATTGGCAAATACTTTCAAAAAATTAGGCACGATACCAAGTTGTTCATTAATTGCAGAAAACAATACTTCTTGCTCGGCATTAGCCTCTGCTACATTCACTACGTTAATTCTGTTCATTTTATATCCCTTATATTAAGTTGATTAAAATATAGAGGCTTGCCTTCAATTCATGTCCATAAGGCTTATGAATTATTAAGATTGCTCGCCGCTACGAGTTATACCTTCACAAATTCCACTTGCATTAAGAATACCTACAATTCACAATTGATTATTCCAATAAATGAAACAATCAATTAGTTATTAAGGGCTAGTATGGACAAGTTACATTTAATGACTGTATACGTTGCTGTAGCCGAAGAGGAAGGTTTTGCCGCTGGGGCTAGGCGACTAGGGCTATCACCACCCGCTGTGACGCGCGCAATATCAAGTTTAGAGAATGATTTAGGCATAAAATTGCTCAATAGAACCACCCGTTATGTTAGGTGTACAGAGGCGGGTGAGCGCTATTTAATTGATGTAAAGAACATTTTAAGCCAAGTACAAATTGCCAACGATGCTGCCGCAGGAGTTAATGCAACACCTAGAGGGCATCTAACGGTAACAGCACCTGTAATGTTTGGCCGCATGTATGTTATGCCGGGAATTCTCGATTATTTATCACATTACCCTGAAACTGAAGTTGATGCTGTATTTTTAGATCGTATGGTTAACTTACTTGAAGAAGGGATAGATGTAGGGATTAGAATAGGTGAATTACCTGATTCCAGCATGCGAGCACTAAAAGTAGGCTCTGTAAGATTGATTTTATGCGCCTCACCCGAATACCTTAAAAAAAATGGAATTCCTCAATCTCCAACCGCTCTCCCCAACCACAGTATAATTTCATCCCGTGGAGTTACTGCATCACCACATTGGTCATTCGAGTGCCAAGGAATACAACAGCTAATAAAGTTAAAGCCAAAACTTACTGTAACTTCAAATGATGCCGCTATTGAGGCTGCTGTCAGTGGTTTTGGTATTACCCGCTTATTGTCATATCAAGTTGCCCCTCATTTAGCTACGGGCAAGCTAAAAATAATACTTGAAAATTATGAACCACCATCCAAACCCGTTAATGTGGTACATAGAGAAAACCACTTAACAACGGCTAAAGTTCGAGCCTTTATTGATTTAATTGCAGCAAGGTTACGAGCTGACAAAGCACTTAATTAAAGCAAAAACTATCTAAAACCTACCTAACAAGCATTGAAATATGCATATACGAATGAACCGTTATGAATAACAAATAATATTAATCATTGTTATCAAGCTCTAATTGTAGTTTTTCTAGCTGCTTGAGAACTTGAACAAACTGTTCCCCAAATGCAGAAATTTCATACTCTACTCGAGGTGGAATCTCATTAAACATGTTTTTTTTCAATATACCAAATTCTATATTCTTTTTGAGACAAGTATTAAGAACTTTCGTTGTTAATCCTTCAACACTTCTTACCATCTCTCCTGGTCTTATAATACCATTTTCAATTAAATGGTAGACCGTAATCGACCACTTACAGCCAATAATAGTTTCAACCATTCGTGCTGTTTTAGCTGGTGCTGATTTTCTTGAAAAAAGTTTTTCGTTATTATTCATAAAGATGTACCAAAAAGTTCCTACTAAACCTATTTGTGCCTACTTTTCAAAGTGTTTATACCTCCCTAACATTATCACATCTACTCAATACCGAGTTAGAAAAGCAATAAATTTGGAGAAACAAAAATGAATTTCAATAAAACAGGCGTAGCATTAATCATTGGTGGAACAAGCGGCATGGGGTTAGCAGCTGCAACTCAGCTAATTAAGAGCGGAGTTGATGTAGTTATAGTTGGTAGAAATGAAACAAAACTGGCCAATGCAACTGAACAATTGAGTCAATTTGGAAATGTAAAAACTTTAAAAGCTGATTTATATACGAAAGATGGAATTAGAATAATTACTGATTTTGTTAACTCAGTAGATACAGAGATTGGATACCTTGTTAATGCCGCCGGTTATTTTAGTCCAAAAGCCTTCACTGAACACACTGAAACTGATTATGACATTTACATGGAGTTGAATAAGGCCACTTTTACTATTTCTCAGGCTGTTGCCAAAAACATGTCTAGAAAAAATGGCGGAAACATCGTTAACATTGGTTCTATGTGGGCAAAACAAGCAATTAAGGCAACACCGTCTTCAGCTTACTCTATGGCTAAAGCTGGGCTGCATGCACTTACCCAACATATGGCTATGGAATTAGCCGAGTTTGGTATTCGAGTGAACGCTGTATCTCCTGCAGTAGTAAAAACCCCAATATATGAATCATTCATTGAACCAGCTGAGTTAGATACAGCTCTAGCTGGGTTTAATGATTTTCATCCTATTGGACGAATTGGTTCATCAGAAGATGTGGCTAACTCTATTACTTTTCTTTTATCAGAGGAAGCAAGTTGGATAACAGGTACCATTATTGATGTTGATGGTGGAGTTATGGCAGGCCGTAATTAATTTATTAAAATGGTGAAAGCCACAAAATATTCTTAGTGCTGTGAGACTAACAACATATTCCATTTGGACGATTAGTTTCACGATTAAGATGATTAGGCGCAAAACGTTTTATCTAATTGATAAAGTTGACTCATGGTATTCGAAGTTATACAAACAGCTCAAAAACATTGAATTTGATCTCAATACTTTTACTGCCATTTCATAGATTGCTAATGCAATAAAGCTAAATTAGCATGTTAATAATATATAGGATTTATTATGTTCAAATTTCAAAAAACAGTATTTGTTGCAACTTTCATTGCAAGTGTTATATCAACGCATGCTTTTGCTGCTCTTCCTGATCCAGGCGTTAAATTAGTCAAAGGAAATACTGCAATTGTTATCACTGATCCACAAAATGATTTTTTAAGCCCAAAGGGAGTTACTTGGGGTCTTGTGGGTAAAAGTGTAACCAAGAACAAGACAGTAGAAAACA
>JAPYOP010000168.1 GCA_029938115.1 Colwellia sp.
TTAACAACTTAAGAACTTTGAATATGTTGACTCGATTTATTACTTTTTCCTTATTTTTAGCGTCATGCAGTGTTTTAGCAAATACTGATAAAACACTGACCATTTACCATGATGCAGACTACTCATTAAATCAGTTATCTGCCAAATCAATGAAAATGGGTTTGCTTACCGCATTTGATGAAATTGACAATGAAATACAAGGTTTTCATTTAGAATTCAAAGAGAAAAATCATCGAGGTAATATTAAACGTAGTTTATTAAGCATGAAGGCTTTCATTAACGATGAAAAAGCGTTATTTATCTTGGGTGGTTTACATTCTCCTCCGTATATAAAAAACCGTAAGTTCATTAATGAAAATCAAATACCTCTGTTAGTACCTTGGGCAGCAGGTGGTCCAATAACCCGTTATCCAAGTTCAGGTAACTGGATATTTCGGTTATCCGTTGATGATAGTAAGGCAGGTGTTCGCATTAGCGAATTTGCACTTAATAGCCTTTCTTGCAAAAATCCACATTTATTACTAGAAGAAACTCCTTGGGGGCAATCGAATAAGAGAACAATGTCGTCATATTTGAAAGGAAAAGTCCCTTTCAGTATAAGCTTATTTGGTTGGAATATTAAAGAGAATTCAGCACGTATAATGGTTAGAAATATTATTTCAGAAGGACATGATTGTGTATTTCTTGTTGGTAACTTCAAAGAAACCCAGCAGTTTGTGAATGCGATGGCAGGAATGGAAAAAGAGAAAATATTGCCTATTATTAGTCACTGGGGTGCCACAGGAGGTGATGTGGATATTATATTCACCGAACAAGTCAAAAAAGCAGTGCCCTTTCATTTTATTCAGAGTTGCTATTCTCTCTCTTCGTCACCACAATCATCATTTCAACGTTCAGTCATTGCACGAGCAAAAAAGCTATTCCCTGAAGAATTTTCTTCTACAGAACGTGTGAAGGCTCCGGCAGGCTTTATTCATGCATACGATTTAGGACGTTTGGCTATTTCAGCATTACAACAAATAGAATTGACTGGCAACATGAAACAGGATCGTTTGTTATTCAAACAAGCGTTGGAGACTTTGCATCAACCTGTTCAAGGGCTTATTAAAGAGTATGACAAGCCATTTTCTACATGGAGTGAACAACAACAAGATGCACACGAAGCGTTAAGGTTAGAAAATTTCTGTATGGCAATGTTTGGTGAACATAATCAAATTAAAGTAACGGCTAATTAAGCTCTATGGATTTTTTAAACAAACTCAAGAGCAAATCGGGACTTACTTATTTAGTGTTATTGCTAGGTTTTCTGTTTTCATTGTTAATCAATATTAACTTTGTTTCAGAGCGAGCCGTTTATTCTCTAACACTACTTCAAGAAAAGCATACTAAACTTCAGGCTCAGTCTACGTTTGATAACATCCAACAATTTATTGAAAATCGAGTCAAATTACTAACTGAACTAGGTGAAACACCCATTGTAACATCGAGTGTTATGGGGGTTGAGCATGCATCGGCAAACCTGACTGACTTGCTTAAAGATCGACAAATATTAGGCTCTAAAGAAAATATTTATATTACTGATTTTACTGGCGAGCTGATTTATCCAGAATCATTAATAAACGCTGCTCGCCCACCGTTACTGAAAAAGACAATTGAACAGATAGTGGAACAAGAATTACCACTTGTTTTAACAATTATTGAAGATGTTGAACAACATTATTTTAGTATCGCAAAATCAGTGAAATATAATAATTATGTAGAAGGTATCATTAGCTTTGATATTGTAAGTCATTCCATTGAAAAACTATTAGCTGAATTAACAAAGGATAATGATTATGCGATTAGCTTTGTTAATAATAGCAATTTGGTTTTTCAAACAGCACCATTAAATGATTACTCGTTGGTATCAACATACTTAATCGCTAATACGGCAATGGAATTAAATTTTTATGCCTCGACAAGTCAATTACAGCAGGAGAAAGATCAGTATATTTGGCAGATAGGTCGTACGTTAACTGTGACTACTCTATGTGCTTTTGTGTTACTCGCCTTTTTAATTCGCTCACTGTTGATCAACCCATTAGAAAAACTGGCTATTTCTGAACGAAAAATCAAACAAAGCGAGGAAAGATATCAGTTAGCCATACAGGGTAGTAATGATGGCATTTGGGATTGGAATATAGAAGAAAATGATATTTATTTGTCGCCTAGATTATCCAGTATGATCGGATATGGAAACATTCCTAAAAAGTCATTAATTCAAGCGAGCAATTCATTTTTCGACTTGATACACCCCGACGATGAGGAAAAGTCCAAACAGGCATTGCGTGATCACTTTAAAACCGATATCCCCTTAGATTTAGAATTTAGAATGCGCGTGGCTAATGGTGACAGTCGATACTTTCGAGTAAGAGGTATTGCACAAAAAGGGCTTAATGGCAGAGCGGTGCGTATGGCGGGTTCCCTTTCTGATGTGACGGAATTAAAAGAACAAAGTTCAGCACTTGAAAAAGCACTTGAGGAAGCTGAGGGTGCAAACATTGCAAAAAGTGATTTTTTAGCAAACATGAGCCATGAAATCCGTACACCAATGAATGGAGTATTAGGAGCATTACAAGTATTGAAACGAGATGACTTGTCTGTCAAGTCAAAAGAAATGGTTGAAATGGGTATCACTTCATCAAATGATCTATTATCAATCATTAATGATATTTTAGATTTGTCTAAAATTGAATCAAATAATATTAGTTTAGAATCACTACCAACTAATATTGTTGAGTTGTTCAAATCTATTATTGCTGAGCAATCACTTTTAGCTGAACAGAAAGAAATCGATTTAGTTTTTACAGTACAAAACGGTATACATACTCATTGGTTAGGAGACCCTGTAAGGTTAAAACAGATTATTTTAAATTTAATATCTAACGCGATTAAATTTACTCTTAAGGGGGCAATAAACATAACGCTTAAAGAGCAAAAGGAGATGTTAGTATTTGAAGTGATAGACACAGGTATTGGTATGTCACAAGTTCAAATTGACAAACTGTTTAACCGCTTTGAACAAGCTGATTCAACCACCACTCGTAACTTTGGTGGCACAGGTTTAGGTTTACCCATTGCTAAAGAACTAACAAACTTAATGGGGGGAGAAATTACAGTAACTAGCAAAGAAAATGTCGGCTCAACTTTTACTGTTGCATTACCATTAAAAAGAACTGAGTTGGAATGTCATGACAGGGCTGAATCAACACAAGTGCAAGTGCCACAGATAGAAAATATTAATATTCTCTTAGCGGAAGATAATAGAGTAAACCAGATGGTTTTTAGTGCAGTGGTTAACCCCACGAAAGCAACTATTCGTATTGCTAATGATGGCATAGAGGCGATAGATGAGGTTGATAAGTTATTACCTGATATAATTTTTATGGATATCCAAATGCCAAACATGGATGGTGTTCAAGCTTGTGAGATAATAAAAAAAACTCATCCCTACATACCAATTATCGCCTTAACAGCAAACGTTATGAAACACGATATTGTTAAATATAAGCAAGCAGGATTTGATCATTGTTTAGAAAAACCTATTGATGTGGATAAAGTTTATAGGTTGATACAAGATATTTTAACTAATTTAGTGCCCGATAAGGGTTAGGTTGATTACGTTGTGATTACCTCAATCTATACACGCTAACTTCCCCATATCAAAATGGCTATATTGTCAGTGGAACACTTGTCGCTAGATAGGCTAAGGCTAACGTCCGGTTTCGTATC
>JAPYOP010000020.1:0-61490 GCA_029938115.1 Colwellia sp.
TGATGTGGAGGTTGTGGCTTGGCACTTGGCGTTTTTTTGTTATCATGGTTTTGCCTACTAACAGGCGCGCTATTGCTAACACTATCATCTAAGCGCATCGTTAAACTAATTCGTTTACGAGCAGCGTCAACCTCCATTACTTTAACTTTAACAATATCGCCAGCTTTTATTATCTCACGCGGATCACTAATAAACTTATCGGTGATCGCTGAAATATGTACTAAGCCATCTTGATGAACGCCAACATCAACAAAGGCACCAAAGTTAGCAACATTCGACACCACTCCCTCTAAAATCATACCTACTTCTAAATCAGCAATATTATTCACACCATCAGCAAAAGTCGCGGTTTCAAATTCTGGCCTAGGATCTCGGCTTGGTTTGGTTAGTTCGCTAATAATGCCCTTGATGGTGATTTCACCAAACTGTTCGGTCGCTAAGTCACTAATATCTACTCGTTGTAATTGTTCTAAATTATTTAACAAGCTTATATTATCAAGGTTAAGCTGTTTGATAATATTCTCAACAATAGGATATGTTTCAGGGTGAACCGCATATTGATCTAGCGGATTATCTCCACCATTAATACGTAAAAAACCTGCTGCTTGTTCAAAGGCCTTAGGCCCTAAACGTGCCACTTTTTTCAACTGTTTTCGATTAGTAAATACACCTTGCTCATCACGAAATTGCACTATATTGTTGGCCATAGTTTTGTTCAAACCCGCAACTCGGGTTAATAACGCTGCAGAAGCACTATTAAGGTCAACACCAACCGCATTTACACAATCTTCGACCACATCATCTAGGCTTTGGCTTAGCTGACTTTGGCTAACATCGTGCTGATACTGACCAACGCCAATGGCTTTAGGGTCAATTTTCACTAATTCGGCCAGCGGGTCTTGCAAACGTCTAGCGATAGAAACCGCTCCACGTATTGAAACATCAAGATCAGGGAATTCGTTTGCTGCAAATTCAGAGGCCGAATATACCGAAGCTCCAGCTTCTGAAACCATCATTTTTTTAGGCTTATTATTCTCAAATTGGGCAATAACATCACTGGCTAATTTATCACTTTCTCGCGAACCGGTACCATTACCAATAGCGATCAACTCAACTTTATGCTGACGACAAATATTAACTAAAGTGCGAACGGATTTATCCCAATGATTTTGCGGTGCGTGAGGAAAAATAGTGGTGGTGTGTAATAACTTGCCTGTACCATCAACAATGGCAATTTTACAGCCAGTGCGTAAGCCAGGATCTAAGCCCAATGTTACTTTTGCACCTGCTGGCGCCGCCATTAATAAGTCAGATAAATTTGTTGCAAACACTTTAATGGCTTGCAGCTCAGCCTGTTCACGTAGTTGCCCTAAAAGCTCTGTGCTTAAACTAACACTAAGTTTACTTTTCCAAGCCAAACGAACAGTGCTCGTTAAAAATTTTGCTGCTTTTTGCTGTGTTAATCTCAGTGTTAGATGATCACTAATAATTTGTTCTGCACTGGAAACACTATTTTTTTCTTGGTTAGGGTCAACATCAATTTTAAGCTGCAATAAGCCTTCATTTCGCCCACGTAACATAGCTAACATTCTATGTGATGGTACTGTTTTCAGTTTTTCACTATGTTCGAAATAATCACGAAACTTAGCGGCAGCTTGCGCTTTTCCTTTAACGACTTTACTGGTTAATTGCGCCTGCTTAAGCATATGATTACGCAGTTTTTGCAGCAAGTTAGCATCTTCACTGAAGCGCTCTGCCAAAATAGAACTCGCACCATCTAACACGGCATTTATATCTTCAAAACCAGCAATTAGTTCAACGCTATTATCAAGATAAGCCTGCGCTTCTTGTTCAGGGTTAAGCTGCCAATTATTAAACAAACTATTGGCTAATGGCTCTATTCCTGCTTCTATGGCAATTTGTCCTTTCGTACGACGCTTAGGTTTGTATGGTAGGTATAAATCTTCTAAACGCGTTTTACTGTCAGCATTGGCGAGTTGTTTGGTTAACTCTGCAGTTAATTTCCCTTGCTGTTTTATGCTCGTTAAAATGACTTGTCGACGCGCTTCTAAGTCACGTAAATAGGTTAGCCGTGTTGCTAACGCGCGCAAATGATTATCATCTAAGCCTTGAGTCGCTTCTTTTCTATAACGGGCAATAAAAGGTACGGTTGAGCCATCATCTAATAGGGTGATAGCGGCATTAACTTGCGAGGTTTTAACATTAAGTTCTTGAGCGATTTGCTCGGCAATAGCAGACATTAATTTTCCGTTCCGACTTTAATTAAATAGGTTCTTCATACAATAGGTTTGGATCATACCAGAAAGTGGCTCAGTCGGATAAGCACTAATATGAAATATCATTACCCCCGTTCGTTTTAGCCTGATAAGCAGCCTCATCAGCTTTAGAGAATAATGCTTCAAAATCAAAACAACTCCCTTCTGTTGAGCTCAAGCCAAAACTTGCTGACGTTTGATGACTTGATGATGACAGCTTCATAACCGCCTGCCTGAGTGTCTCTGCTTTGAATTTAGCTTGCTCTAATGAACAATGCGGCAGCACAATGAGAAACTCGTCACCGCCAAGACGAATAGCCGCATCTTCATTTCGACAATTGCCATTTAATATCTCAGCTATGTCGCAAAGCAATATATCGCCTGCCCCATGACCTAAGTCGTCATTAATACATTTAAATTTATCTAGATCTATCATCATTAGTGATAGTGGATAACCGTATCGCTGGGCTGAACTTAGAGCCTTATTAATGTATGGCATCAAAAAGTGACGATTATACAAACCCGTTAATTGATCTGTCAGTGCCATTTTTTCTAGTGCCTTTTTCTGCATTGCGACTTGCTGATAAAGCTTTTGAGTTAACAACATATTTTTTATACGTGCTGCTAGTTCTGCTTGAATAAAAGGTTTATTTATAAAGTCATTGGCACCCATTTTTAGCGCATGAATACGTTGGCTATCATTAAGCGATGCTGAAATAGCCAAAAGAGGAGTAAACATTTTATCATCGGCCATAGAACGAATATCTTCAATCAAATCAATACCATCCTTTTGTCCTTCAAGTACTATATCAAGTAACACCAAGTCATAACTATTTTTCTGGTAAGCCTCAAAGCCGGCTTCTGCACTGGTGAAATGATCTGCGGTTAATCCCATTTCATCTAACATAGCCAGCGTAACTTTGGCTTGTGTCATATGATCTTCAATATAGAGAATATGACCAGAGCCTTCATACGAAATCAGTTCATCTTGAGTAATATGAGCGAACAGTGTTTTAAGTTTGTCCAAGGCCATTTTTTGGCAAATATAATTAACTTGCTCTGTTTTAGCTTTTGCTAACTTTTCTTGGCTTTGCTCGCTTGAAAAAATGATGATGATGCTGTGTTCAAAATTCTTGATTTGTTTTATTTTTTTTGCCAAATCAACACCCAACATATCAGGCAATTGCATCGCGATACAAATCAAATCATATTGATGTTCGCCAATATTCTCTAGGGCTGAGGCACCATCGGTAACTTCTTGCGGATTAATCGCAAAACCATGTAGTAATTCATTGAGTAATAACCGATAAGTTTTAGAGGGCTCAACAACTAAGGTATCCATTAACTAACTTTTCCATAAGGAACAAAGGCTACTTGAGTATGGTTCAAAATTTTATTTCTGCCAGTTTATATACTGCTGTGTAGTACTAAGGTGCTAAATAAAAACATGATTGTTTAAGTTAAGGTGGTGATATGCAATTAAGCACCGCAAATCAAGCCGGTGTTTTCAACATGGGTGGCATTGGTGTTGCCAATTATGTCTCAATTTTAGAAAGAACAAAGTAGGAATCACCATTATGCTAAAAGGTAAAACAGCTCTAATAACAGGCTCAAGCAGTGGTATTGGCTTGGCAACAGCCCATGTATTAGCCAAGCAAGGCATCAATTTAATATTACACGGCTTAATGGATGAAACAGAAGGTATCGCCTTAGCCAAAGAATTTTCCACAAAATACAATATCAAAACTTTATTTGATGGTGCTAACTTAATGGACTCTGCCGCTATTGCTACTTTTATGGATAGAGCCATAGACGTGATGGGATCAATTGATATTTTAATCAATAATGCAGGCATTCAACATACTGAAAGCGTTGATACTTTTCCGACAAATAAATGGGACGCTATAATCGCTATCAACTTAACCGCAGCTTTTCACACCATACAAAAATCGTTGCCGTGTATGAAAGCTAATGGTTGGGGGAGGATTATTAATATTGCCTCGGTGCATGGTTTAGTTGCCTCACTAAATAAGTCCGCTTATGTTGCGGCAAAACATGGCCTTGTTGGTTTAACCAAAGTGGTTGCTCTTGAATGTGGCGAGCAAGGTATCACTGCTAATTCAATCTGCCCAGGCTTTGTGGATACAGCTATTCTTACTGACCAAATACAGCAGTTTGCCGATGAAAATGGCATACCGGTTGAACAAGCTAAACGAGACATTGTTATTCAAAAACAGGCAGTCCCTAAAATGATGGATCCTCGTCAGATTGGTGAATTTATTTTATTCCTATGCAGCGATGCGGCTCACACTATCAGTGGTGCGGCTTTACCTATGGATGGTGCTTGGACAGCGCAATAACCTCATCTAACTTATACCTTAACAGATTTAGCTTTTATTGAAATTAGAGGCGGCAAGCTCCATTTACTTGAACGAGCCCTGGGCGTTAGTGTAGAAGAAATTCTTAAATTAACCCAAGGCGAGTTGATTGCTGATAGTAACGTGTCTGAAATACAGTTTTAATTTGCTCGCTATAAAGAACTTAATTGACTTGGTATTAGCATCCAGTTCCGAATCTGGCTAGTGTTACAACTTACTAACTATTACACTTAGTGCTAAATAAGCCTTCGATAGTAATACGTAAGATGGATAATACATTATATCAACAAGCGAGATTGTCTCGTGATGCTCGTTTTGACGGTCAATTCTTTGTCGCAGTTAAAACGACAGGTATATTTTGTCGCCCAATTTGTCCTGCGCCTGCGCCGAAAGAATGCAATATAGAATACTTTGCAACATCTATTTCGGCAGCAACTAATGGTTACAGACCTTGTTTACGATGCCGCCCAGATGCAGCACCTGACTCTTTTGCTTGGAAAGGTAAAAACACCAGTTTTGAGCGAGCACTAACGCTTATCAATGAAGGCGCTCTAACGTCGCAAAGCATTAGTCAACTTGCCGAGCGCTTAGGTATTTCAAGTCGCTATTTAAATACCCTCTTTCAAGATAATTTAGGTAGCAGCGCAAAAAACTACGCTCAACATCAACAGTTAATGTTTGCCAAATCTTTGCTTCAACAAACATCTATGAATATCACTCAAATAGCGTTTGCAGCAGGCTTCAACAGCTTACGAAGGTTTAATGATTGCTTTCAAACTAAACTGAAATTAACCCCTTCAAGTTTAAGGAAAAATAAAACACTGGCAACCGACACGATCACCTTGTTTTTAAGCTATCGCCCTCCCTATGCTTGGTCGCAACTAAGAGATTTTTTGCAACATCGAGCCATATCACCGATTGAACGGCTAAGCGCGAATAGCTATGGCAGAAGCTTTACTTGGCCGTCTATTAATGGCGATGAAATTCACGGACAATTTAACGCTATACATATTGAAGATAAACATGGTTTTAAAGTAAATATAAGCATTAGTGATATTAACTACTTAATGCCTGTGGTTAGAAATATTCGTCGGATTTTAGATTTAGATGCAGCCATACAGAGTATTGACCAACAGCTTGCTACATTATCAGGATTTGATAGTCTGCTATGTTCTGGACTACGTATACCCGGTACATGGAATTTATTTGAAGCAGGAATAAGGGCTATTCTTGGTCAGCAGATTTCAGTTGTAGGCGCACTAAAGTTAGTGGCGACCTTGGTGCAACATTATGGCAACAAACAAGGTGATTTAACGCTTTTTCCTGAGCCAAAAGATTTGCTGAATAGCGATTTAAGTGAGTTAAAGATGCCCGCAGCTCGGCGAGCAACATTATTAAGATTCGCCGCATTTATGGCAGATAAACCGCAAGCATCTCCCGATGAGTGGCTGCAACTGAAAGGTATTGGCCCCTGGACAATAGATTATGTAAAAATGCGCGGTTTAAGTGATCCTAATATTTGGCTAGGCGGTGATTTAGGTGTTAAAAAAGCATTAAGCCAACAAGGTATAACATTAACGCCTGAAGACGCTTCGCCCTGGCAATCTTATTTAACTTTTCAAGTATGGAATTTATTATGAAAGAAAATATCACTTTCCCGTTTTTTAGCTCATTAGCCACACCCCTTGGTGAACTAGGGATCTTTGCAGATAATAGTGACATTTATCGAATAGCGTTTGTGGATACGGTCGAAAGTAATGACTCAATAAACATCAATGCGCCTAAAGAAAACCATTTAACTTTATTGGCTAAGCAACAGCTTGAACAATATTTTTTCGCCAACAGAACCGTATTTGATTTGCCTTTAGCACCACAGGGCACGCCGTTTAGACAACAAACATGGCAAGCACTGCAAAAAATACCGTATGGCGAAACCTGTTATTATGGTCAACAAGCCGAACTGATGAATAATAAAAAAGCAGTACGCGCTGTAGGTGCTGCCAATGGTGCTAACCCTATTGCCATTGTGATACCTTGCCATCGTGTTATTGGTAAAGATGGTAGCTTAACGGGTTATGCTGGTGGTCTACATAGAAAAGCATGGCTGTTAAACTTTGAACAAACACAGCAGCAAAACAAACAAGCTTTCACGCTAAATTAATAATAAACATTTAGCTTTTGCTTACATCAAACCATTACTGTAAATTATTATTATTATTCTAAAGTAGATAAAATAATGCTCAGAATTTACGGCGATTTACAATCAGGCAACTGCTACAAAATAAAATTATTATGCAGTTTTCTACAACTTGAACATGAATGGCATCATGTAGATATTTTAGCGGGCGAAACAAAGAAAACAGCGTTTTTATCTAAAAATCCAAATGGAAAAATTCCTTTATTGGTGTTGCCTAATGGTCATTGCTTAACTGAATCTAACGCTATTTTAAATTATTTAGCTGCTGATAGTCATTTACTGCCGACTGATCTTTTCCATTTGGCCAAAGTACAGCAATGGCAATTCTTTGAACAATACAGCCATGAGCCTTATATTGCTGTAGCGCGATTTATTGCTAAATACTTGGGCTTACCTGATGATCGTAGAGCCGATTATGAAGCCAAACATCAAGGCGGTTATAAAGCGTTGAGCGTAATGGAAACCCAGTTAACAACAACACCTTATTTAATAGGTGAACAAATCACCGTGGCAGACATATCATTGTTTGCTTATACTCATGTGGCTGAAGAAGGTGGATTTGATCTAACAGAATATCCAGCTATTTCAGCTTGGTTAGATAGAGTTAAAAGCACACCTAACTATATTGCGATGAGCTAGATATTTGGAACAAAAAATGATTCGAACAGTTACAAACCTAGACGCTAAAAACATAGTCAAAATTTATAATCATTACATAGAAAATACCACGGTAACTTTTGAAGAAAAATGTATTACGACAGCAGAAATGAACAAACGTATACAAAAAGTTATAAACCTGCATCTGCCTTGGTTAGTTATAGAAGAAGAGGGGGTTTTATTGGGCTACGCCTACGCTACGCCGTGGAAAGAACGTAGTGCTTATCGTTTCTCGGTAGAAGCTAGCGTATATATGTCCTCCAAGGCTCAAGGTAAAGGCTTAGGTAGCAAACTATACCAAGCTTTATTTGTGGAACTGAAAAAGCTGCCCATTCATTCTATTTTAGGCGGCATCACTCTCCCGAATCCTGCCAGTATAGCTTTGCATGAAAAACTCGGTATGCATAAAGTTGCTCACTTTCATCAAATAGGACGAAAATTTGACCAATGGCTTGATACTGCTTATTGGCAAATCATTTTTGACAAATAAAGGAGAAGCCTGTGAATTACAATGATGTTATATCTTTTTGGTTTAATGATATTGAACAATCTAAATGGTGGATTAAAGATCTTAGTTTTGATCGAGTTATTGAGGAAAAATTCTTAGCTTTACATGAACAAGCTAATCAATGTGAATTATTTGAATGGCGACATTCAGCAAAGGGACGTTTAGCTGAAATTATTGTTTTAGACCAATTTTCAAGAAATATATTTAGAGATAAGCCTCAATCGTTTGCAGCAGACGCTTTAGCTTTAGTGCTTGCACAAGAAGCTATCGCCCTTGGCAAACATCATGAACTAAATGAAATAGAAAGAAGCTTTTTGTATATGCCCTACATGCACAGCGAGTCATTGAACATTCATAACGTTGCGGTTAAATTGTATAAGGATAATGGCATTCAATCTAGCTTGGATTTTGAAATTAAGCATAGAGATATCATTGAAAAATTCGGTCGTTACCCCCATAGAAATACAATATTGAATCGTGTTTCTACAGAAGAGGAAATTGAATTTTTAAAGGAACCTGGCTCTTCGTTCTAGTTGTCGATAATTGGAGCTATTATCCAAACAACTATTAAAAAACATCAGGTGAATTAAGTGCTTCTGCGAATAAACTCGCCAATTAATTGATAAGTTTGCTCACATTCCTTTGCCACCAAGCTATCGAGTAACATATATGCGTGTATCATACCGCCTAATGAATGTTGCTCTACTTTCACGCCAAACTGACTTAACGCTTGCCCGTAAGCAATACCTTCATCTCTAAGTGGATCGCAGCCGGCTGTAAATATAATGGTTTCAGGCATATTGGCATCCATCGTCATAAACAAAGGTGACGCTGCTTTTTTCATATTTTTACCTTGAAAGTACTGCTCAAAATACCAAATTATTTTTTCTTGTTCTAATACAAACCCATGCCCATTTTCTTTGATAGAAGCACAGCTCATAGTGTAATCAACACTAGGATAAATAAGGATTTGTTTCTCAATTTTAACGTTAGGGTTACCAATGTTTTTACTCGCCAAAGTTGTGCATATAGCGCCACCACCACTATCGCCAGCAATGATTAATTGTTGATTGTATTTCACTTGCCCAAGTACATCTTTATAGTGTTCTAACGCATACTGACAATCATCAATACCAGCAGGGTACGGGAATTCTGGTGCCAAACGATACTCCACCGCAATCACCACACAATGACCTGCTTTAGCAATTTTCCGGCTGATGGCATCATACAAAGCAATGTTGCCACACATGTGTCCACCGCCATGATAGTGCAATACCACGGGTAAGTTTTGCTCTGGAGCAGGACTATAAATTCGAACAGGAACAGTATGCGTTTTGGTAACAAAAGCACTCTCTTGTGCATAAGCAAGCCTAGGTCCATCACCAATGAAGGTGGAGAGTTTTTCAATGTTTTCTCGCACCAATGCAGGTGTATACTGCACACCATCTTCTTTCGATTGTTTAACGGTAATATTTACTTGCTCAATAAAATCGGCAAGTTTTTCTGAAATTACACCTCGCATTTTGGCTCCTTATTTTTCATTGTCTCATTTTCCTTACCACGCTTTTGCTGTGCTGTTTCAGGTAAAAAGAAACTACCAATGAAGAAGGTACTGCTAACAACAGTAATTAATACAAAGGCTAACGTGAAATCACCTTGGTTGATATCAACTAACCGGCCAAACCCCCACAGCACTAATGTTGCAACCGAATAACTTATCGAATAAAACAGGCTAAAAATTACGGTGACTTTTTGTGGTGTCATTTTTGGTAATTCATGAGGTATCGTGACTAACGCCGTAACAGGAAAGAAAATAAAGAAACCTAGCGTGATGGCACAAAGGGTTTGCAATAAATCTGAGGTACCAAAAGATAAACCAAATACAGTCATTGTAATAATTAGGCCTGACCAACGAATAACCGGAACACGGGTGCTAAATTTTTTACTATAAAAAATACCCGCTAAAGTACCGACAATACCTGATGCTATAACTAATGTGCTTTGACTTATGCCTGCTTTAGGATAAAAGGTAAATAAGCAGATATAAAATGCCAAAATACCTGAATAGGTTAGTGCATAAACCCAGTTAAACTTATCTTTCAAGCCATCAATATACGAGTAATAACGCTGCAATTGCTTTGCTTTTTTTACTGCCATCTTTGTTGAAGATAAATTACTTGAAGGTGAATCATCACTACTTTTGTTTTTCACTAATAACCAAATAAAACTTAGCACCAAACTAACAAAGGAAAATATGATCAAAGTATTCTGCCAACTACCTGTTAAGTTATTGAAGTTAGTCATTTGCCACAAAACAATGCCCGTACCGACATTAAACGCCACAGCATTTAATCCGTTAATGGTTGGCCGTTCTTCTGGTTCAAACCAAGACATAACAATAGGATTAAAATAAACAATCATAAATGCGCCGCCAAGTCCCATTAAAAAACGACTTAACAATAGCAATTCATAATTAGGCGCTAAAGGCGTTAAGACACCAATAAAAATCAGTATGCCCGAGATGAAAAACGCTTTTTTAACCCCTAATTTTAATGCAAGCCATGCAGCGATGAAGGTACCAATAATTTTTGCTAACGTTACGGCTCCGCTAATAAAGCTAGCAGAAGCTAAACTCTCTACTTTCATTACTAGCATGATCTGACTCATACTCGCCGTACCACCAACCCAAGCCATAGCAAACAAGATATAACTAATAAAAACAAGAGCGGCCACGAGATGCTTATTGTGTATTTGAGATAAATTCATTAACAACATTTCTACTATAAATAACTATTTTCAAACAGCTTAACCAAATAAATAATACAATGATGTACTACCTTCGTTCACTGCCTTTTAGCTCAACGCATGGTATGCTGTTAGTTGTGTTTTTAAGCAATGATTGAACCGAGGAATTTTCTTTGCAAGTTTGGCTTTCCCTAGATACTTGGCTGATATCTTTACTATCCATTGCTTATTTGTCGCTGCTTTTTGTTGTTGCTTACTGGGGACAAAAACAGACCAACAAAAAATGGTTATCCCGTCCTTGGATATATAGCTTATCGTTGGGAGTTAGCTGTACTTCATGGGCTTTTTACGGCACGGTTGGTCAAGCAGCCACAACAGGCGCTTGGCTTGCACCTGTGTATATCGGCTCTATTTTATGTTTTGTACTCGCTTGGCCAATGCTGCTAAGAATATTACGCATTAATAAAGAGCAAAACATCACCTCTATTGCAGACTTCATTGCATGTCGTTATGACCGTTCTCCTATTATTGCAGCCACCGTAACCTTAGTCGCTTTATTGGGCACTATTCCTTATATTGCCTTACAGTTGCGCGCCATTGGTAAAAGCTTCGATTTACTTACTGGCTCATATCAATCTGGCATCAGCACTACGTTTGTGGTGACCTTAGTACTCATTGTTTTCAGTATTTTATTTGGTGCAAGGCAAGTGGTAGTCAATAAACAAAATCAAGGCTTAGTGTTAGCAATAGCCTTTAGTTCTGTGATCAAATTGTTTGCTTTAACTGCCATTGGAATTTTTGCTACCTTTTATGTTTTTGATGGCGTGAATGACTTATTTACCCATGCTGAAAATATCAAACAAGTACCGCACCCAAGCAGTACTTATTTTGCCATATCGCAAGCAATACTGGGCATGATTACTATTTTCATTTTGCCTCAACAATATCATATGTTAATGATAGAAAATCATCACGAAAATGAACTTAACAGTGCTCGTTACTTATACCCATTATATTTAATAGCCATTAACATTTTTGTGCTACCTATTGCTCTAGCAGGACAAAGCTTATTTCCTGGTGGCGATGTTAACGCTGATACATATGTCATCACCATTCCTTTATTTTTTCATCAAGCTTGGCTTGGTGGTTTAGCTTACATAGGCGGATTAGCTGCTGCTACTAGCATGGTTATTGTTGCCACCATAGTGCTAAGTACTATGGTGGCAACAGAAATAGTTAATCCGTTATTGCTGCATTACAATAGTTTTGTACATAAGCAAAAGACTCAGCTTTCTACTGTTTTACTGAATATTCGCCGCATTGCCATTGCCTTGTTATTACTATTAGCTTTAGCTTTTGAACGCATCATCAACCAACAAGATCATCTAGCGACTATTGGCTTGTTGTCTTTTGTTTTATTGTCGCAATTAGCACCGCTTGTTATCGGCGCATTATACTGGCGCAAAGCAACGAGCAAAGCGGCATTGATTGGTTTAATTGTTGGCAGCGTTATTTGGTTATATACACTGTTATTGCCTAGTTTGTTACCAGATACTGCTTGGTTAAGCTCAGGACTATGGGGACTCGCTTGGCTTAAACCATATGCACTATTTGGTTTAACTTCACTTGATCATATCAGCCATGGTTTGCTATTTAGCTTACTAGCTAACAGCAGTTGTTTCCTTATTATTTCCTTATTGAGTCATCGCAGTGTCTCCGAAAAGCTGCAAGCTGAGTTGTTCATTTATAAACAGCAAGGCGCTTTTGAACAGCATTTATCAAGCAAAGATCTATATCATTTATTACAACGTTTTATTGATAACAAAGCTGCTGAAGCTTTTTTACATAATCAAGCTAAACAATTATCAAGCACCACTGCCAGTAATGATTTAATTGAATATACTCGTTTACAGCTATCGAGTGTCTTAGGCTCTGCATCTACTCACATGGTGATGAAAGCAGTTACGACACAACAGAGTATGCCTTTACAAGACGTTGTTAATATTGTTGATGAAGCTAATAAACTTTTTCAATTTAACCGAGAATTATTGCAGGCTGGCGTTGAAAATATAGAACAAGGTATCAGTATTATAGATGCCGACATGCGCCTAGTAGCATGGAATAAGCGCTATATTGAATTACTCGATTACCCTGAAAATTTTGTTGCCGTTGGTAAGCCTATTGCCGATCTTATTCGATTTAATGCCGAACGTGGCATAATAGCAACTAACCAGGACAATGCCGATAAAACTCAAAAAGGCGATGATTTCATCAATCGCCGCATTAAATTTATGCGGCAAGGAAATAGTCACCATTTCCAACGAGAAATGCCCCGTGGCATCGTGCTAGAAATTCGTGGGCAAGCCATGCCTGGTGGTGGTTTTGTTAGTACTTTTTCTGATATTACCGAGCATATTGAAGCAGCAAAAGCGTTACAACAAGCCAATGAAAGCTTAGAGCAAAGAGTCACAGAGCGCACCCAGGAATTAAGCCAAGCCAAAGCAGAGGCCGAAGCTGCCAATACCAGTAAAAGCAAGTTTTTAGCCGCAGCTAGCCATGATTTAATGCAACCATTTAATGCTATGTCATTATTTACTAATATGCTCAACAAAAAAGTTCAAAATACTGATTTACAAGAACTTGCAAGTAACATTCAAAACTCGCTCAGTGCTGCAGAAACGCTGCTCTCAGATTTAGTTGAAATATCACGACTCGATAATAGCACCCAAAAAATAGATAACCACTGCTTTTCAATTGATGATTTATTAGCGCCCCTAGGTAAAGAGTTTACAGTACTAGCGCAACAGGCTGATTTGAATTTTAGCTATGTAAAATCAAGTTGTATTGTTGAAACAGATCAAGGGTTACTACGGCGGGTAATACAAAACTTCTTATCAAATGCAATTAATTATTGCCCTCAGGCAAGTCGCCAAGGCAAAGTATTACTCGGTGTTAAACGCCAACTAAACTGTATAACTATTGAGGTATGGGACAATGGCCCCGGCATACCAGAAAATAAACAAGTCGTTATTTTCAAAGAGTTTGAACGTTTAGATCCTAGCCAAGTAACATCTGGTCTTGGTTTAGGGTTAGCCATTTCAGAACGTATTGCTAAACTATTAGGTTTTACTATTTCAGTGAAATCAACGATAGGAAAAGGGACATGCTTTGGTATATCCCTTCCTCGAAGTAACTCAGTGCTAGCAAATAAAATAACCACTGCAATAGTTTCACAACCATCAACGACAAACGAATTTACGAACTTGGCAATAGTGCTAATTGATAATGAATCATTAATGCTAACGGCAATGCAAACTCAACTACAAGAATGGGGCTGTAATGTGATCGCAGTAAAAGATGAAGCAAGCTTATATGACGTTTTAGACAGGCAAGATTTTATTCCTGAGATGATTATTTCTGACTATCATTTGGACGATAATAAAAATGGCGTCACACTAGTACAAAAAAGCATAGCCAAATATGATTGGCGAACCCCGGTAATCATTTGTTCTGCTGATCCTTCAGAGCAAGTGAGAGAACATACCAGTAATGCCAAGTTTTATTTTATGCGTAAGCCCATTAAGGCTCTAGGATTGAAAAAGTTAATGCGACAGTTATTAGTTAAATAAGCTTTTAATTTTATTGATGGTATTTAAATTTCGTCCTGTGCTACTTTGATCTAAGCACGACTCAATATTCAATACTAGCTTTGAACGCCCAACACCATCTGGAGCGTGTAAATAAAAAACATTGTTATCCACATAATACTTTTCAGTCGCTGAAATAAAGCGCTCTATTTTTTCCAAATTTAATCTTATAGTGTTTTTACAAAAATAAAAATGAACAAACTTACCCTCATAGTCTTTATAAGGATTATTCTCTATCGCCACTAACAAGTTTGAACTACTTAAAACAAAAACATCAGGAGTAAAACCAAAATGCTCATGAATAATCGTTTTTATGCTTGCACAAGGATCTGTCTTGCTATCTAAAACTAGATTACCACTTTGAATATAATACGAAACTTGCTGAAAATTATTCTGCTCTAACAAAACAACTAACGTCTTCATTGGCAATAAATTTTTACCACCAACATTCACGCCTCTTAATAAAACAATATATGTCTGCACTGCTACTCCTAAATAATACTATTATCACTTCGTTACAAGATACTATTATTTTCTTGTGGTGCCAGCATCAATTGTTGGTACACCAATCCTGCTTGCGTACGATTATAAACACCTAGTTGTAATAAAATTGCAGAAACATGCTTTTTCACAGTGTTTTCTTTAATATTTAAAATTCCTGCTATTTGTTTATTTAACTGACCATCAGCGACCAAAGATAAAACGGTGTACTGTTGGGGAGTTAGCTGTGCCAACTGTTGCGCTAATTTTTTATGTTCTTGCGCTAATTTAGCATCGCCACTTATTGGCATATTATCAGGTAACCATGTATCGCCCGTAAGTACGGTATTAATAGCCTTTGCGATAGTGGTTAAGTCAACAGATTTTGGAATAAAAGCTGCGGCACCAAAGTTAATTGATTTGCGCATAATTTCGGGGTTTTCATCAGAAGAAACCATGATGATGATTAAGTCAGGGTGGTTATTTTGTAATTGGGTCAAACCAGTAAAACCGTCATTACCGGGCATATGTAAATCTAAAAATATTATTTCTAACTCGGGTGAATTATCAATCACGATGAGTAAATCATCAAAGCTTGATGCTTCTTTAATGCCAGCATCAGGCATACAATCAACTACTGCTTGCTTTAAGGCAGTTCGAAATAACGGATGATCATCGGCAATCGCTACTTTAGCTTGGTTCATACTTTACTCTTCATTAATATTTCAATCTAATTCACTATATCAAATAGTTCAGCATATTTTTCACATAGCTAACATTGATTAACATGGTGATAAAGTTACAGTAAATAAAAAGACGGCTTACGCCGCCTAAATATTCATCCCTAAACATTTACTCCCAAGTATTAATACTTGCTATTTGCTATACGTAATTAGAAGCGATAACCTACCGTTAAATGTACTGTACGAGGGTCATTGAAATAGCCAATTAAAGTAGTATCGCCGCCTAAGCCAGGAGCCCAAGAACCATCTTCATTTTTGGCTGCAAAATTATAGCCGCCGACCATAGCTTCTTCATCAGTTAAGTTTTTCAAATGAAGGCCACCATACCAATTACCTTCTTCACCTTCCCAAGTGACACTTGCGTTAACCGTGCCGTAACCTTCTTGAAGTAATGAGTCGCTATCTTCAAATAATAAGTAGTCATCACGATAGTAATACCCGCCACTAAAGACAAAGTATCCCATATCCGTATCCATGGTGTAGTTTGCACCTAAATTCATAGTGTAGTCAGGTGTATTTGATAAGCCAACCAGTGGTATTGCAAGTGATGGGTCATCTTCAATTTCAGAATCTATGAAGCCCACTGAAAAGTCAATTCTCAAGTTTTCAGTGGCTGCCCAAGTAATTTCAGCTTCAATCCCTTTAGCAGTAGAACCTTTGATATTACCTAGACTTTGATTTAATACCGTTAAATCATCTGGATCTGGGGTTACGATAACATACTGACGATCTTGGTGATCTAAAGAAAATACCGTCACATTAGTACGTAAAACATCGTTCCAATCTTTCTTTATACCTAGCTCAATTGAATCAAGTACTTCAGGATTCACTGCTGACTCATTAGTTTTCGCACGAGGATTAAATGTACCTGACTTAAAACCTTGTGAATAACTAGCAAAGACCATAGTGTCGTCGTCAATCTGATATTCTAATCCCAAACGCGGCGTGAAACGTGACCATTCTGCTTTTTTAGGCGCATCTAATATTCCATCGCCATCTGTATCAGTGCCTAATACTTGCGGGAATGAAACATCACCTCTCTCATAACCTGGTATCCAACCATCGCTTGGGTAAACACTAGCATATGCCAAGCCATTGTTAACATAGGCTGTTTTCTCTTCTTTGGTATAACGTCCACCAACGGTTAGTGAAAGTTGCTCCGTGATATCAATACTACTTTGAATGTATGCCGCGATACTTTTACTGTTATTACAACCCGTAACTTCACGTGTTAAACCAGGCAAGCCAAGTGATCTACCGAAAACACTTAAAATAGCATCAAAATGACCACAAGACTCCCCATCATAAGCATAAATACCACTTGCGATAGTAAAACTGTCGCCAACGTAGTTAGCTTGTAATTCATGGGTAGTATTCTCATCATCATAAATTGCTGGTACATCAAAAATATCTAGTGGCGTATTATCAAAATCAATATTGGTCTTTGAGTAACCTTCTCTAGACGTTGCTACATATTTTAGTGATAGCTCATCAGTTGCCTGCCAATTAACTAGAAAGCTTAACCCTTCAAGCTCTACGCTATTGCTTGTGGGCATACTGGTATAAGAGTCATAAACACTGTCAGGTACAGGTGCATCTGTTAACAAACTTGGTAGCAAACGATAGCCACCTTTAGCGTTCGAGTCATCATTTGTTCTATCCCATGCTAAGCGCATAAATAGATCATCAGTGGCATGAAATTCTAATGTTAAACGCGATGCAGATAAATCTTTGTTGTAGTTTTCTGTATCTTGATCAGCTAAATCTGATTTTAAGAATTCACCAAAGCCATCTCGGTTGAGTTCAGCATGACCAAAGCCTATAAATAATTTATCTTCAAATAATGGTATTTGACCGGTCACTTTAAGATCCGTTTGATTATAGTTACCAAATGTTCCTTCAATATTAAACTCTGTGTCGCCTGACATTTTTTTAGTAACATATTTTACCGCGCCACCAATGGTGTTCTTACCATAAAGTGTACCTTGTGGACCACGAAGTACTTCAATACGTTCTACATCTAATAAATCAAGCACAGCGCCTTGTGGACGAGCTATATACACGTCATCAATATAAATACCGACACCGGGTTCATAACCCCAAAGCGGATCCTGCTGACCAACACCACGAATAAATGCGGTAAGCGTTGAGTTTGTACCACGGCTAGTTTGCAAGGTAGTATTAGGCGAAAACCGCTGTATTTCAGTTATTACTGATATACCATTTTCAGCAAGCTCAGCTGCACCAATAGAAGTAATTGCTACAGGAACATTCTGTAAGCTTTCTGTTGTTTTACGCGCGGTAACTTCAATACGCTCTAAACCTGCATCTTTAGCTGCAGGAGATGCATCAACTGCCTCTTCTGCGAGTGCAATATTACTGGTTAATGCTGCGGCAATAGCCAAAGCTAGATAACTTCTATTTCTGTTGTGCTGTGTCATGGATGAACCCTTATTAATAATTTTTATTAGTTACGTGTTTTATGTTATTCGTTAGTGCATTTATATTTGTTAGTGAAGCTGTTTTGCCAACTAATAACACTGTATCTGATAAATTTGAAAAAATAATTAGCACTATGGTGCCATATCTACGTTGTTGTTTTTATTGAGTATTTCAAAGTTAACCTTGTAACTTCCAAAAATTGATAACATACTTTGCGGTACTGATAGGAGAAGCCAGTAAATAATCTGACACTTCTCCACCATTTTCAGTATTAGGGTTTACCATGATGCCGTGACCAAGATCAGTGACCTCAACCAACTCAACTTGCACTTCGTTAGCAGAGTTTTGCCAACGAGTAACGGTATACCCTTGTTGCTTATCCACTGTTGGCTTAGTTGTTATGTTTGCTAACTGTGCCCACTGTTTTGCATGTATTAATGAGTTCAACGGAGCGACAATATTATCACTTGCTCCTGTCCATACTGACAATTTAGGCCAATTTATTTGTTGTGGATTAAGTTGTTGCGTTAGTTCAGTTAACTCTTCAGCGGTTTGTGATGGACCATTTTTCATACAAGAAATGCCCGTGATCAAGTCATCTGCACACGGAAAAGGAATGCCAGCAATCACAGCGCCAGCTTCAAACAAAGTAGGATAATTTACCAACATATTACTGGCCATTGCACCGCCACCAGAAAGTCCGATTACATAAACACTTTCAGCCCCAAGCTGCTTTTGAACCGTCGTGATCATATTCTTTATCGATAAGGTTTCACCTTTATCTTTGGTGTAATCGTCTGCTGAATACCAATTAAAACAACGCTTAATGTTATTCATCAAACCTTGTTGTGGTATGAGTAAAGCAAAGCCATGTTTTTTAGCTAACCCTAATAAACCACTCTGCTGTGCAAGTTCATCACCATGCTGTGCACAGCCATGTAGTAACACAACAAGTGCTTTAGACTGCTCTTGTGAAGCAAAATAACTCGCCTCAAGGTTACCTGGGTTTTCACCAAAAACTGGAAGTTCTGTGAAGTTAGCCAAAGCTGAAAAGCTAAGAGATATAGTAAGAAAAGACGTTATTAGACGTTTTAAAATTTGCATAAATTATTTACCTATAAACTATTTATGCTGATCATGACTGAATTAGGTTGATTTTTACAATGGCACTTTAGTGTAATACCAAGTTGATTAAGCTCTAAGTTGGGAAGAAATTTAATCAAATTAATGTCAGAGAGAATTTTTACAAAGCTAAATTTTCACCTAGCAATACAATGTGTTTTTCGGCAGGTGAGCAGTAATCTTTACGGTAAGATTCAAACAGTTTAATTCTGATAATGAATACTAATCACTGTCCAATATTTTTCACCTGAAGGTGTACTTACCACAGCTTCATCATCCACTTCTTTTTTCAACAAAGCGCGAGCCATGGGTGAGTCGATAGAAATATAGTCATTACGACCAAATATTTCATCCGGCCCTACTATTTTGAATGTTAACTGTTCACCCTCATCATTCTCAATTTCCACCAAAGCACCAAAAAACACCTTTCCAGCTTGTTGAGGGTTGTAATCTATGACCTTGATATCTTCTAAACGTTTAGATAAATAGCGTACTCGACGATCAATTTCTCTAAGGCGCTTTTTGTTGTATTGATAGTCAGCATTTTCGCTACGATCACCTAAGCTTGCCGCCCAAGATACTTTCTTGGTCGTTTCAGGTCGCTCAACTTTCCACAAATGAGCAAGTTCTTTTTGCAGCAACTCATACCCTTCACGAGTGATTAAATTTGTTTTCATCTTTATTAAAATCCGCAGCTTGTAACAGGTTAGTAATCAAATTGCACACCTACTCTAATATTAAATCCACGCCTAACTTCATTGCCATCCAATGATACTGTATCTAATGTAGTTGCCAAATCGATATTAACAAACTTCATCACAGTTACCCCTGCATTAACATAGCCAAGCTTAGTACCCGCTAAATTACGACTAAAACCAACTCTAGCACTAGGCAACCACCAACTATCCGCGGCATAACCCGCAGTTACGGTTAACCATTGATACCTATCTCGCATTGGGTCTTCTACTGGGTTAGCATCTAACTCAGCGTTCAAACTCCAGTCACGTTGTTTAGTATATATACCTGCCTCAAGTTTAAGTTGACGCTGCATGGTAAATTCTTCATGGTGATCTAATTTTTGTAAAATATTGTCCGATTTAAAACGGCGTCGATCTACTTCAGGAAAATTATAAGTATGCTCGAATAAGCTGGTTAATGAGGCGCCTAATTGATAATTCGATGCAGCCCATACCAACCCCAAATCAAGATCAAAACCCGTTTCATATATATAATCCGCGTTTTTAATATCATCATACAGCGCTTCAGAGTCCGTTATATCACCAACTCGAGTACTAACATTGGTTAAACCGACACGATAAACGCTTGGTTTAACACCCCAATATAAATCGCCACCTTCAAAAACCTCCAGCTTACGACTATATGATAAAGAAACTTGACTAATTTTGGTTGCTTTAATTAACAATAAGCTATCGTTATCAATAACTAACTTGGTATTTTTATTGGCCGGATTGTAAAAAAGTGTAATACCACCACTTAAATCGAGTTCTTGAATAGGATCATTTTCATCAAAATCAGGTAATGTTTGTAACTGTTCTTTTGCTTGGTTGACATCAAAGTTAATATCTTCAAACAATCCCACGGCTTTAGCATTGCCCTTATAAGAAGCACCAAACAGTAACGTGCCACCATAAAAGTTTTCATTTAAAACAAAAGTAGCTTCGCCCGTTGCTTCTGCTTTTGCGTAACCTTCAACTGCAATTAATGCCAACAGACTAGCAGTAACAGCTACTTTATCTTTAATGATATCTAAGCGATCTTCCAATTCAGGATACATATTGAAAAGATCTTCCCAAATATAATCTCTAATAGGGTTTTCAGGTGTTGGTGCTGGCTCTGGGGCATCAGGATCACTAGGTGGCTTAAAGTCATTTCGCAAAGCATCTATTGTTGCAAACAGCTCATCTAAATCCCCATATTCTAGTCCTGCCCCAAATTCGATTAAGCCACCGGTCATTACATGGGGATCTTTACGTTCAACTATCAATGCTGCGGCTGCGGGATTACCTGCATTCGATAATGATTTTTGTGAATAATTCAAGCTAGCACTGCGCGGTTGAATATCAGCCAAAACAGAGGGTGCTAACATAACCAAAGAAAAAGCTTTGAGCACATTAAGAGTAACTTTAGTTAATGGCTTTGTCTGTGACATTTTATTCCTTATTCGCTTTATAAATACAAAATTTGTAATATTTCAGTAGCTAAATATTAAACTATTGATAATATCATGACCGAACATTTTCAACATAAAAAACCAATAGATAGTTACAAAGTGATGACATTAGCCTTTGTCACCTATAACAAGTCGACTTCTCACTGGCACTTGGCATACATCTAATACGGGTGGTGGCTTTTTATAGAAAAACTCATGTTCACGCACGCGGCGTTTTACTAATCGTTCGGCAAAATCTGTTGATTCAGTATTTTCAACTTCAATAATAATGCGCTCATCTTTGGGTACATCTGACATTAACTTCATGCTAACAATAGGCGTATGCTCTCGACTATCTACTGCTAACTCACCTTCAATAACCGAAGTACGCTGTATTGCTTGAATGTGTTCCATGCCATAAACCACACGGCCAAATATAGTCATTATTTTATCTAAATAACGCGGGGCTTGGCCAATAACAAAATAAAAATGACTAGAGGCAGAGTCAGCCTCATTACCTCTAGCCATTGCTAATGTGCCAGGACAGTGAGTTAACCAAGCACTCTCGTTGTTATCGCGAGCCAAGGCAAAACCATTTTTTAATCCGGTTGATGAAGCAAACAAATCATCGGTTTGTACCTGGGTAAAAGACCAGTTTTTGTCTGTTGCAAACTTTCCCTCTATTGCCAATATTGGTACTGATTTATCTTTTTCACTACCGTCTTTAGGCCCTGCTTGCGCGACAAAACCATCGATGACACGGTAAAATTTAGTGCCATCAAAAAAAGATTTTTTAACTAACCCTGAAAATTGTTCGACATGTTTAGGTGAAAACTGCGGCGCCAATTCAATAACCACTTTACCGTGAGGTAAGGTCAATAATAAGGTGTTGTTTACATCTAAAGCTCGCCACTGCTGATCTGTGGCATTATCAGCACCGCAAGCGCTAATAAACAGAAATGAAGTCAAAATAAGTACTTTTTTAAGCATTGAATAAATCCCTAAGTTTGGATAAATATTATCTTCGTTTTAGCAAAGTAAATTCAATGCTATCATAGCGCTTCTCTAAATTCATCGCTCAATCACGGAGTTATCAGTGAACAAAAGTCTAGCCACAAATATTATTGCCCTAGTATGTACCTTATCAGGCTTTATTTTAGACAATCATATTTTATATACCGTCGGTTTATTTGCTTTGTCAGGTGCAATAACCAATTGGCTAGCTATACACATGTTATTTGAAAAGGTACCACTGCTTTATGGCTCAGGTGTTATTCCTGCCCGCTTTGAAGATTTTAAAATTGCTATTCGCCAATTAATGATGGAACAGTTTTTTACCAAAGAAAATATCGACCGTTTTTTGTCTACCGGATCAGGTGCCGCTAGCAGTATCGATTTAACGCCCGTTATTGAAAAAATTGATTTGACGCCAGCTTTCAATAATCTAGTAACGGTTATTGAAGAATCATCCTTCGGCCCTATGCTAGCAATGGTTGGCGGCAGTGAAGCAATACAGCCAATGAAAGAGCCTTTTATTGAAAAAATGAAAATATCAATACAGGAAATAAGTCAAAGTGAACAATTCAATAATTTACTACGTGAAGAGCTAGAACAACCTAACATGATTGCTAACATGCAAGAAAAAGTCAGTGATATCATTGAAAAGCGCTTGAATGAATTAACACCACAATTAGTGAAAGAAATAATTCAGGCAATGATTAAAAAACACCTAGGTTGGCTCGTGGTTTGGGGCGGTATTTTTGGCGGTGCAATTGGTTTAGTAGCCGCACTTACCAATAATTTTTAGTGCTTATATAAAACAAAATGATAAACCGAACAAATTAGTCTTAAATATTACGTCAAAAACCTTAATTTTAGTGCACTTTTGAGCTATGCTTGCCTTTCATTGTTTCTTTCAATTAAAAGGGTTTAATTCATCAAAATTGAGCCCATCAAATATAAGGTAAATTTCAGTCATGTTTGCTAGCTTAAAAGCTTTGCCTGCCGATCCTATATTAGGCCTCTTAGCTAAATACCGAGAAGATACTAACCCGAAAAAAATTGATTTGGGTGTTGGCGTTTATAAAAATGAAGCAGGTGAAACCACCGTGCTTGATTGTGTAAAAAAAGCCGAGCAGCATCGTACTGATACCGAAACCAGCAAAGTTTACATTGGCCCTACCGGTTCACCTTTATTTAATGACGTAATGGGCAAGCTTATTTTTGGCACGCATAAAGTGTTGCTAGAAAATCGTGCGCGCACTTTTTCTACTCCTGGCGGTACTGGTGCATTACGTGTTGCTGGTGAATTTATTAATTCATGTAAAGCAGGCGCGACCATTTGGGTTTCTAATCCAACGTGGGCAAACCATACTGCAGTTTTTGAAGCGTCAGGTTTGACGGTAAAAACTTACCCTTATTATGATCATGAAAATAAAAGTTTAGATTTTGATGGCATGTTAGCCGCCTTAAAAAAGGTCTCTGCTGACGATGTTGTTTTACTGCATGCTTGTTGTCATAACCCAAGTGGTATGGACTTAACTAACGAGCAATGGCAACAAGTTGCTGAAGTTGCGAAGGGTGTTGGTTTTACTCCGCTAGTTGATATGGCTTATCAGGGTTTCGGTGCTGGTTTAGACGAAGATGCTTATGGTTTACGCTTAATGGCTGAATCGGTTAAAGAGATGATCGTTTGTAGTTCATGTTCTAAAAACTTTGGTTTGTATCGTGAACGTATTGGCGCTTGTACTTTAATTGCAGAATCAAGCCACAGTGCTGATTTAGTGGCATCTGTATTAGCTTATGTTATTCGTGGTATCTATTCTATGCCGCCTGCACACGGCGCAGCAATTGTTGAAACTATTTTAAGTTCAGACGAATTAACCGCTCAATGGCATAGCGAGTTAAAAGAAATGCGTGATCGCATTAATGGCAACCGTCAGTTATTGGTTGATAAGTTAATTGAAAATGGCGTAACTCGTGACTTTAGCTTTATTACTCGCCAAGCGGGTATGTTCTCTTTCTTAGGCATAACCCCTGAACAAGTACAGCAATTACAAGATGAATACAGCATATACATGGTTGGCTCTAGCCGTATGAGCATTGCAGGCATTGCTAACCGTAATGTTGACTATTTGGCTCAGTCTATTGCGAAAGTGTTGTAGGTTAGATTTTGTCTACAAGGATGTTGGTATTTAGGTTTTATCAAAAACAAAAATCTATTGTCTAACAAAGTAAAATATAATAAATCGGGTTAAGCTTTTTATTTCAATATAATATAAAGTCTTAACCTTTTTACGTCTTATTTATCACTTAACAAAAGTAAAGGAAAACACCGTGAATGCTTCTGGTAACTTATTTATTCTTTCTGCTCCCAGTGGCGCAGGTAAATCTAGCTTGATCACTGCCCTACTCAAACAAGGAAAGCAAGAATCAACTAGGCCTATGCAAGTCTCAGTATCGCATACTACACGTGATCCTCGTCCCGGCGAAAATGACGGCGAGCACTACCATTTTGCTTCTGTTGAAAACTTCAAAAGACAAATAAAAAAAAATTCCTTTTATGAATATGCTGAAGTTTTCGGAAACTATTACGGCACATCAGAAGCGGCTATTGATGATCAGCTAGCCCAAGGAATTGACGTATTTCTTGATATTGACTGGCAAGGTGCGCAACAAGTTCGCATGAAAAAACCGTCTGTAACTACAATATTTATCAGCCCTCCTTCAAGAAAAGAACTAGAAAGCCGTTTGCGTGGTCGTGGTCAAGACAGCGATGACGTTATTGCTAGTCGTATGGAAAAAGCCCAATGTGAATGCTCCCATTTTCAAGAATTTGATTACATCATTATAAATGATGACTTTGATCAAGCCTTAACTGAGCTAACTACCATTGTAAATAATCAACGATTAAAGCGAAATCAACAGGTAGCCAAGCATAAAGTATTGCTAGACGAACTAATTTGTTAATGGCTTGTTAATCTATAAGTTATTGTAAAAATTTAGTTTTTTGCACTATAATTAGTTTTATTTTTCCATTAATAAGGCAATGAAATTGAAAAAGTTGATGCTTATCCATAATTTACTTATGGTTATTGCTTTTACATGTTCTAACTTAGTCGTTGCCGCTGCCACAGTAGATGAGACTATTTTTCCATTGCGCAGCACTTACAGTAGTGTTGCAACCATATCCCATCAAAAATTAATTGATAAAATCAATGACACATTAATTATTGATGTTCGCTCTGCTTACGAATTTAGCGTATTACATATTAACAATGCCGTTAATGTACCTATAACTAATTTAGGCTTTATTCCAACACTGGAAATATTACGTGCTAACGATACCCGTCCTATCGTTTTTTATTGTAACGGCATAACGTGTAGGAAATCCTACAAAGCAAGTATTATGGCGCAAGAGAATGGCATAGAGAATGTGCGAACTTTCGATCTAGGGATGTTAAATTGGGCCAAACTTTATCCTGAAAAATCTGCTTTTTTTAACTTATCTCCTTTAAATAAAAATCACTTAATAACGCCTGAAAAATTTCGCCAACACCTATTATTACCCAGAGATTTTATTAGTAAAATAACACCTGACAACTTGGTTTTAGATATTCGTGAACCATTTCAACGAGATGAATTAATTCTAAAAAAAAATTCAACCTCGACACCACTCAATAAGTTTCATTACTCTTTAAAGTTAATAAAAGAAAATAAATCAACTGTTCTCATTTATGATGCCGTCGGAAAGCAAGTGCGATGGTTACAATATTTATTAGAAAAACATAACATCGAAAACTATTACTTTATGCAAGGCGGCGTTAAGGGATATATCGCCGCAGGTTTAGACAAAACAACAATAGTAAAAGATTTATCATTGGAATAAGGCTTTTACTTGCTTATTGACTTAGCACTCAGTAGAATGCAGCGCTATTTTATGAATTAAAGTTGGAGTGACCAAATGGCTCGCGTAACTGTTGAAGATGCCGTAGAAAAAATCGGTAATCGTTTTGATTTGGTGTTGGTAGCATCACGTCGTGCTCGTCAAATTGCAACGGGTGGCAAAGAACCTTTGGTTGATGTCGAAAATGACAAGCCAACTGTGATAGCTTTGCGTGAAATCGAAGCAGGTTTAATCACCTCCGCTGTAATGGATGTATCTGATCGTCAAGAACGAATTCAACAAGACACTGCTGAGTTAGACGCAGTTGCTGCAATCGTTGGTGGTCAAGAACCAGAGTTAGGTTAGTTAAAGCATACAACTGCTGAATTTAACCTAAAAACGCGTAACTTTTTTCTATTATTATAGAAAATAAGTTATGCGTTTTTTTATGTCATTTTTTTTCTCTTATACAACAACGACAATTTTCTTTTCATTTCTCGCAAAGCCACGTATTCTAGACTTATTAGTATGTTTTCCCTGTTTTTTACCTGCGAAGTGGAGTGATAGGTGTATCTATTTGAACCCTTAAAAGAATTAAGTTCAACCTACCTGTCAAAAGTGCAAGTTGATTTACTCAAACACGCCTACGTTGTTGCAAGAGAAGCACATGATGGCCAAATGCGCTCTAGTGGTGATCCCTATATTACCCATCCCGTTGCTGTTGCCATTAATTTAGCAAACATGCACTTAGATCATGAAACGTTAATGGCTGCATTACTTCATGACGTAATAGAAGATACGCCAGTTACTAAAGATGAATTGGCCGAGTTATTTGGCCATACTGTCGCAGAATTGGTTGAGGGTGTTAGTAAGCTCGACAAATTAAAGTTTGATAACAAAGAAGAAATGCAAGCGGAAAACTTCCGTAAAATGGTGTTAGCCATGGTGCAAGATATTCGTGTTATTTTAATCAAACTAGCAGACAGAACGCATAACATGCGAACACTTGGCTCATTGAGGCCAGATAAACGCCGCCGTATTGCCCGTGAAACCCTTGAAATATATGCCCCTATTGCTAACCGTCTTGGTATTCATGATATTAAAAATGAATTAGAGCTATTAGGTTTTGAAGCACTTTATCCAATGCGTTCAAGAGCACTTAAATCTGCAGTAAAAAGCGCTCGCGGTAATCGAAAAGCCATTATTGACAATATCCAAGCAGAAATTTCGGCTCGGTTAAAAGAAAGTAATATCACCGCACAAGTAATAGGCAGAGAGAAACACCTCTATTCTATTTATCGCAAAATGCTCAATAAAGAATTGATGTTCAATGAAGTCATGGATATTTACGCTTTTCGCGTTATCGTGGGCGAAAAAATGGATGATTGTTACCGTGCATTAGGCGCAATGCATAATTTATTTAAGCCTATTGAGGGCCGATTTAAAGACTATATAGCCATTCCAAAAACTAATGGCTATCGCTCACTGCATACTTCCTTAATTGGTCCTCACGGCATCCCTGTAGAAATACAAATCAGAACCGACAGTATGGATCAAATGGCCGATAAGGGTGTTGCTGCCCATTGGCTCTACAAAGAAGGCGGTGGTAATGCGGATACCACTGCACAAATGAAGGCCCGCCGATGGATGCAAAGCTTATTAGAGTTGCAACAAAGTGCAGGTAGTTCATTTGAATTTATTGAAAATGTAAAATCAGATCTCTTTCCAGAAGAAATTTATGTTTTCACCCCTGAAGGTCGTATTATTGAATTACCTATGGGCGCAACTGCTGTTGATTTTGCCTATGCAGTACACACTGATGTAGGTAATTCATGTGTTGGTGTAAAAGTTGATCGCAAACCCTATCCAATGAGCCAACCGCTTGACTCTGGCCAAACTCTTGAAGTGGTCACCTCTGCTGCAGCTAGGCCAAACGCTACATGGCTTAACTTTGTCGTGACCGCAAAGGCAAGATTGCAAATTAGAACTTATTTACGTAGTCGTGAACAAACTGAATCAAAAGCTTTAGGGAAACGCTTATTAAGTCATGCTTTAGGTAAAGTAAAATTAGAAGATATAGCCGAAGAAAAAATCGCCGAAGTTGTACAACAATGCGGTAATAAAACCTTTGATGAATTATTAACAAGTATAGGTTTAGGTAATGCCCTAAGCATAGGTATCGCTAGACGCCTAACCGATGAATTTACCGAAGACAGTGATCTAACGCCAAGTAACAGCAAGGCTAAAATGCCAATAAAAGGCACTGAAGGTATGCTAGTTAATTATGGTAAGTGTTGTCGTCCAATTCCAGGCGACTCAATCTTAGCTTATTTAAGCCCTGGTAAAGGCTTGATGGTACATCAACAAGGTTGTCGCAATATAAAAGGTCATGAACAAGGCGCATTATTCCCAGTACAATGGGATAACGATATCGACAAAGAATTTATCGCCAAATTACGCGTAGAAATTATCAATCATCAAGGTGCATTAGCATTACTGACCAACGTGATTGCCAAATGTGGCTCTAATGTTCACAGTTTAAACTCAGGTGAAAAAGAAGCAGGACTTTACGTTATTGATATGGAAATCACCTGTCGTGATCGAATCCACCTTGCTAATATTATCCGTAAAATTAAAGTCATGATTGATGTTCAACGCGTCATCCGAAATAAATAGAAAGAATCAGCTACGAGTGAAGAGTTTCGAAAATACAAAAATTATATAATAGGAAATAGAATGAAAAGCATAATCTCAACCGATCAAGCGCCAAGCGCTATTGGCACTTATAGTCAAGCCGTTAAAGTGGGTAATACTGTGTATTTATCTGGGCAAATTCCGCTTATCCCTGAAACGATGATGGTCATAGAAGGTGGTTTTGCCGAACAAACAGAACAAGTATTTAAAAACTTGTCAGCAGTATGTGAGGCTGCAGGTGGCTCTATCAACAACATGGTAAAAGTAAATATTTTCATGACTGATTTAAGCAACTTTGCTACGGTTAATGAAATTATGGCAAAATATTTTGAACAGCCATACCCTGCACGTGCCGCTATTCAAATCTCTAAATTGCCTAAAGATGTTGATATTGAAATTGACGGTATTATGGAACTACCCAACGTTAACTAAAACATTGGTCATAAATCAAAATTTATGCGGCATTATCTGCGTTATTCGTCTAAGTCACTTATATACATAAGCTCAATAGACTCATAGCTGACAGCCTTGCCTAAACCTCGTTTGTTTAGAATATAAATGTGAGCGGTTTTAATAGCTTGCCCAAACACAGAAAAAATATGACTCCTGAAAGACTAGAACGCATTAATACCATGTTGGATAAGCGCCAACCAGATTTGACTGTTTGTATGGAAGGCGTGCATAAAACGCATAACTTAGCTGCTGTAGTTCGTACATGTGACGCCATAGGTGTTAGCGATGTTCATGCTATTTGGAAAAGCGAAGAAGCAGAAGTACGGGGTGGCAGTGCCGCTGGTAGCCAAAATTGGATTGATGTTCATAGCCACCATAATACCGCAGATGCTATTGCGATATTAAAAGCCCAAGGCATGCAAATATTAGTGACTAACTTGTCTGATAGCGCGGTTAATTTTTGCGAAATAGATTACACCAAACCCACCGCAATTATTTTAGGACAAGAGAAATTTGGTGCTTCTGATGTAGCGCTAGAATTTGCGGATCAAGATATTATTATACCTATGGTTGGCATGGTGCAATCACTTAATGTTTCGGTGGCATGCTCTGTAGTTTTATACGAAGCTCAACGCCAACGCCAGCTTGCAGGTATGTATAACCAACCTCGGTTAAGTCATGAACGACGTCAACGGACATTATTTGAAGGTGGTCATCCTATTTTTGCAGAGGCCTGTCAGCGCAAAGGTTTACCTTATCCCATAATTGATGATGACGGACAAATTGTTGCAAATGATGCGTGGTGGCAAAAAATGCAAATGAATAAAAAAGCTTGGCAACACCTTGATGATTAACAATAACTAAGCCATGGAAGCATTAAGAAAATTATCACAAGTTGCTCTGTCTACCCTTAAAGGTGTAGGCCCTAGCATGTCAACTCGACTTGAAAAAATAGGCTTGTTATCAGTGCAAGATTTACTTTTTCATTTACCTTTGCGTTATGAAGATAGAACGAGAGTAACCACCATTCGAGATTGCCTACCCGGCACTCATACAAACATCATCGGTGAAATTACTAACAATCAAATAACTCACGGTAAGCGCCGCATGTTGGTGGTTGATTTAAACGATGGTACGGGCAATGTTCAGTTATGTTTTTTCAGTTTTTCTGCCAGTCAAAAAAACAGCTTAAGTATTGGTCGCACAATACGCTGTTACGGTGAGATCAAACGAGGCCCTCGCGGCTTTCAAATAGTCCACCCTGAATACAAATCACTTGATGACGATAGAGCGCTAACACCGGTTGAAGAAACCTTAACACCAGTTTATCCAACGACGGACGGCTTAAAACAAATATCACTGCGTAATTTAACCGATCAAGCGCTGATCCGTTTACAGCGCGGGCAAGTTGAAGAGCTGTTACCAACCAGCTTATTTGATGAGCAATATTCACTGGCACAAGCCTTAGCAATAATTCATCGGCCACCAGCAGAGGCATCAACTTGCCAGCTTGAAAACGGTAAACACCCTGCACAAGTACGATTAATTAAAGAAGAGCTACTCGCTCATAACCTAAGTATGTTAAAGCTTAGGCAAAGCAGCGATGTTCACCAAGCAGTTTCTTTACTTGGCGAGCAAGCGGTTGCAGATTCATTCCTAAAAGCACTGCCTTTTTCGCCCACTAACGCCCAAACGCGTGTGGTTGCAGAGATCAAAAAGGATTTAGTAAAAAATCAACCAATGATGCGCCTTGTGCAAGGTGATGTAGGCTCAGGTAAAACCTTAGTCGCCGCTTTAGCTGCCTTAAGTGCAATTAGTCAAGGCTATCAAGTTGCCTTAATGGCACCAACAGAAATTTTAGCTGAGCAGCATGCAATAAATTTTGCTAACTGGTTTAACCCTCTCGACATTGCGGTTGGTTGGCTAGCAGGAAAAACTAAAGCAAAGGCTAGACGATTAGCATTAGAGCAGATAGCGAGTGGTGAAATGCAAATGGTTATTGGCACCCATGCACTGTTTCAAGCTGATGTTGTTTTCGATAAATTGGTGCTAATAATCATTGATGAACAGCACAAATTTGGTGTTCATCAACGGCTTTCTCTTAGAGAAAAAGGGGTGTTTGATAATAACTATCCCCATCAATTAATTATGACAGCAACGCCTATTCCGCGTACTTTAGCGATGACCGCTTATGCCGATTTAGACACCTCTGTTATTGATGAGTTGCCACCAGGACGAACCCCTATCAATACAGTTGCCCTGCCTGATTCACGTCGTGACAATGTGATTGAGCGCATTAGAGAAGGCTGTGCTAATGACAATCGCCAAGCTTATTGGGTCTGTACACTTATTGAAGAATCAGAAGTATTACAATGCCAAGCTGCTGAAGACACCGCCCTGCACTTGCAAGCTAAATTACCAAAACTAAAAATAGGCTTGGTACATGGGAGAATGAAGTCTGTTGAAAAACAAGAAGTTATGGATAGCTTTAAAGCAGGTGACATTCACTTACTTATCGCCACAACAGTCATTGAAGTAGGTGTCGATGTGCCTAATGCGAGCTTAATGGTGATAGAAAATCCTGAACGACTAGGCTTAGCTCAATTGCACCAATTGCGTGGTCGTGTTGGTCGTGGCTCTGTTGCTTCGCATTGTGTATTACTTTATAAAGCGCCGTTATCCAAAACTGCCACCAAGCGTTTAGCTGTGCTGCGTGAAAGTAACGACGGCTTTGTTATTGCCGAAAAAGATTTAGAAATTCGTGGTCCCGGTGAATTACTCGGTACTCGCCAGACGGGCTTAGCCGAATTAAAGATTGCTGATTTAATTCGTGATGGTTATTTAATCCCTGAGATTAAGCAAAAAGCTTACTTATTGTCTCGTCAAAATCCAGAATGCGCCCAAGCACTTATTCAACGTTGGTTAGGTAATAAAGAACGCTACTCTAACGCATAACACCTTTAAACATACACGCTCTTTGTCATCCATTGCACCGCGATACACGACCAGCATGGATGGTGGAAGTGCCGTTTTGCAGGAGTAAAAAACTGTTTAAGAGTCCTGAACATAAAAAAACTCCCAAACTGGCGACAGAATGAGAGTTAAAAACATGAAACACACAACACAAAGAAGGGTTCTCTTATGTATATTTAATAAGAACTAGTCAGGGTACAAAATATTTCAATTTATTTTTCTATGCTTATCGAAATTTATCGCTCGTGACTCAAAACTAATTAATGTGCTTCATCCCAATTATCACCTACGCCAGCTTCTGCAATTAGCGGCACACTTAATTCAACTGCATTATTCATCAATTCAACCAATTTAGCCGTAGTTTCTTCGACAATATCTTTATGTATTTCAAAGATTAATTCATCGTGTACTTGCATGGTCATTTTGATGCGTTCATCGTTTGACTCATTGAGCCATGCAGCCACAGCAAGCATCGCTTTTTTAATGATATCAGCTGCTGTTCCTTGCATAGGCGCATTAATCGCAGCGCGCTCAGCGGCTTTTTTACGCATACCATTCTTAGCATTGATATCAGGTAAATATAAACGACGACCATAGAGTGTTTCTACATACCCTTGCTCACTCGCTTTTTGGCGAGTATCTTCCATGTAAGTTAAAACGCCCGGATAACGCTGAAAGTATTTATCTTGATATTCTTGTGCTTGATGGCGACCAATATTCAATTGCTTAGCTAAACCAAACGCTGACATACCGTAAATCAAACCAAAATTGATGGCTTTAGCGCTACGGCGCTGATCTGTCGTTACTTCATCCAACTCAACAGCAAAAATTTCAGCCGCTGTCGCGCGATGAATATCTTTACCTTCACTAAACGCTGTAACTAAACCTTTATCACGAGATAAATGCGCCATGATCCGCAATTCAATTTGAGAATAATCGATAGCGACAATCTTGTAATCTTTCGGCGCTATAAACGCTTGGCGGATCTTACGACCTTGCTCACTACGAATAGGAATATTTTGTAAATTTGGATCGGTTGATGATAAACGCCCTGTCGCCGTAACGGCTTGATGATACGAGGTATGTACCCGACCCGTTTTATTGCTGACCATCAACGGCAATTTATCTGTATAAGTCGATTTTAGTTTGCTTAAACCACGGTTTTCTAAAATCACTTTTGGTAAGGGGTAGTCAAGCGCTAACTCTTGCAGCACTTCTTCTGCAGTAGACGGTGCTCCTTTAGGTGTTTTTTTGATGACCGGAATTTTTAACTCTTCAAACAATATTTGTTGTAGCTGCTTAGGAGAGCTTAAATTAAAACTCTTGCCTGCTAAGTTATGTGCTTCAATTTCTAATTCATCTAAGCGCTGACCAATACTTTGGCTTTGCTGATCAAGTATATCGCAGTCAATCAATACACCTGTTTGCTCCATTTTAGCTAGTACTGGCATTAACGGTATTTCAATATCGCTATAAACACCAAGTTGCTCGGGCAATTGTTCAAGCGCAGGAAAAATGGCTTGGTGTAAACGCAAAGTAATGTCGGCATCTTCTGCGGCATAATGACCGGCTTTTTCTATTTCTATTTGATTAAAGGTTAATTGCTTAACCCCTTTGCCGGCAATATCTTCAAAATGTACCGTTTTATAATCTAAGTACTTAAGTGCCAAGGCATCCATATTATGACGAGTGGCAACACTGTTATAACAATACGATTCAATCATGGTATCAAAAGCGACACCTTGTAATTTAATATCGTAATGACTTAATACATTGGAATCGTATTTTAAGTTTTGACCTATTTTTTTAATTGTTGAGCTTTCTAATAAAGGCTTTAACTGTGCCAACACCCAATCTATGTCTAACTGCTCAGGTGCGCCCATATAGTCATGAGTTAAGGGCACATAAGCAGCCTTACCGACTTCAACGGCAAAAGATAAACCAACCAATTCGGCTTTCATGTAATTAACACTGGTGGTTTCAGTATCAAAAGCAAAAGCATCACTGCTTTTTAATTTTTCTAACCAAGAGTTGAAGCTAGTTTGATCCAAAATAATGTCATATTCACTGCTCGCTACTTCAACGATGGCAACATCAACACTGTTGGTTTTAGCTGTACTAGCTGATTTTGAGGATTTACCACTGCCAACGTTCTCTGTACTGCCTTTACCCGCGTCTTTACCTAAATCGGCTAGTAAACGTTTAAGTTCAAACGCTTGATAAAGCGTCGTTAATGCTTCAATATCTGGCTCTGTTGGCTGTAATTGCTCTGCGCTTTGTTCTAATTCGACATCACACTTTATTGTTGCTAATAAATATGAAAGTGGCAATTGCTCAAGCGCATCACGTAAATATTCACCTATTTTGCCTTTTACTTTGTCAGCATTTGCAACAACTTCATCTAAGGTGCCATGTTCGGCAAGCCATTTTACCGCAGTTTTAGGGCCACATTTCACGACACCGGGAATGTTATCAACTTTATCTCCCATTAACGCAAGGTAGTCGATTATTTGATCGGGACGAACACCAAACTTTTCTATCACGCCGGCTTCATCTAGTTCTACATCGGTCATAGTATTAATCAAACGCACATGAGGCGTTACTAATTGCGCCATGTCTTTGTCACCAGTAGAGATGACCGTTTCGATACCCTGCTCATGGGCCTGTTTAGCTAAAGTACCAATGACATCATCGGCTTCAACACCCGGAATCACTAATAATGGTAAACCCATCGCCGCAATAATTTTATGCAATGGTGTAATTTGCGTACGCAAATCATCGGGCATAGGCGGACGGTTTGCTTTATATTCAGGGTATAAGTCATTACGGAAAGTTTTACCCTTTGCATCAAATATCACCACGACATTGCCGTTAGGAAAGTCCTTTTTCAAGCTGCGAATCATATTTAAAACGCCAGTAATAGCGCCCGTAGGTTGACCATCCGCTGTAGATAAAGCTTGTAAATAAGGGACATGATATGCACGAAATAAGTACGAAGAACCGTCTACTAAAATAAGGGGGGATAATGGTGAGTTTTCTGCCAAAGTTGTCATAAGAATGTTGTCTATACAATAATATGGGCTAAGCATGCCACAAAGCGAGCCTTAGCTCTACTGCAGTGTGATAAATGTCGCCGAGTGAATGTGGATAACTTTGTTGATAAGCACAGAAAAACGCCTAAATAGGAAGATTCACTATTCTGGTGTTTAAATTCATATGCATGATTTTATTGGGAAAGGTAGGGTAAAAGTCCTTTAGCACACAATATTTTTTATTTTTATTTTTTTGTGGATAAATAAATTTATCTCCGTTACTTTCTAATTGCACAAAAAAACAACTAAGAAATAACGTGCAAAGAGATTATCAGAATTTCATCGCATTACCAGTACAATTTCAATCTTTTTTTAAAGGCTTTTTATCAGTTAAAATAACAAAAAAATATAAGCCTTTAACAGCGCGACCTCCAAACAGGTCAACCAGTTAAAAGCGTACAATTAAATTAAATTTTTTTTTAGTCTGCTGTTAATAAAATCGTTAAACTAGATTAAGCTAAATGGTGTACAAAATATCTAATCAACGGAGAGTTAGATGCCAACCTTTAATTTTTATACAAAACTAAGCCCTTTTAAACGAGTCATCATTGCACTGCTATTAGGAATATCTACTGGTGTTTTTGTTGGTGAACCCGCGGGTGAATTAGAAATTTTAGGTAATGTTTATATTCGTTTGTTACAAATGACAGTGCTACCTTATGTGCTTGTTTCTATTATTGGAGGCCTTGGGCGACTTGATCAAAGCATGGCAAGTAGCATTGGCATACGAGCTATAAAAGTAACAGTGATTCTTTGGTTAGCCGTTATGTTAACACTACTGTTTCTACCTCTCGCTTACCCGAACTGGCAAACAGGTGGTTTTTTCAGTACAGAATTAACTGCAGAGCCTACGGCTTTTAATTTTATTAAGCTGTATGTTCCAAGCAATATTTTCGCCTCTTTATCCCAAACAATAGTTCCCGCTGTTGTTTTGTTCTCCTTATTAATGGGCGTTGCATTAATTCAGGTAAAAAATAAAAGCACCTTATTAACCCTAACAACAAATATTAGCGATAGTTTAATGAAAGTCGCCTCTTATGTTGCCAAGTTAGCCCCTTTAGGTATTTTTGCTATTTCAGCTGCAGCCGCTGGTACTTTAGAAGTTGAAGAGCTAGGGCGTTTACAAGTGTTTTTATGGGTATACCTTATTGCCGCAATTTTATTAGCCTTTGTTTTATTACCGTTAATTATTCATATGGCAACGCCATTTTCTTATCGTGAAGTATTATCTACCGCTGGCGAAGCGGCAATAACAGCATTAGCAACTGGCACCGTACTTGTAGTACTACCAATGATAATCGAGCGCAGCAAAGCCTTATTAGCCAAACATGGTATGGAGTGCGAAGAAACTGACTCAACTGTTGATATTATGGTACCAACAGCTTATAGCTTTCCAAGTACTGGGGCTTTGCTTGGTCTAGGCTTTATCTTATTTTCAGCATGGTATGTTGGCTCTCCTTTGGGCATAGACCAATATGCCTCCTTTGTTGTCATGGGAGCACTAACCGCCTTTGGAAAAATGGCTGTTGCCATTCCTTTTTTACTCGACTACTTTGAATTACCCGCCGATCAATTTCAGCTGTATTTACTAGGTAGCATAGTTACAGCAAGATTTGCCACCGCATTAGCGGCACTTCATGGCTTTGTTGTTACTTTGCTAGTCGCCTCGGCTGTATTGAAAAAACTAAAATGGCACTATTTAATGCAAGCCATCGGCATTCACTTAGCCATTACGTTTGTAGTTATGTTAGCGGCTGGCTTTACCTTAAAAACCTTAATACCTTATCAATATGAAGGAGTGAAAACTTTCGAATCAATGACACCCATGCACGCACAAACTAACATTGATATTTATGAACAATTAACCCCTTTAAGTGCGACAAAGCAGCAGCAGTCAAGATTAGACATTATTATGGCTAGAAAAAACATCCGAGTTGGCTACTATAAAACAAGCTTACCTTTCGTATTTCGAAATAATAATACGCATTTAGTGGGCTACGATATGGAGCTAGTACATGAACTGGCTAAAGATTTAAATATTAGCATTGCCTTAATACCTCTAGAAAATAAGCAAGAGGAAGCTGAACTATTAACCAATGGCAGTATTGATATGATTATTGGCGGCCACGCAATAACGCCTAAACGCGCTCTGAAAGTTACTTTCTCAAATACTTATACATACCATAGTGCGGGTTTATTACTGCGTGATTCTAAGCGTGATGACTTTGCAAATTTGTATGACATTCAATCTATTAAAGACTTTACTCTTGGTGTTGGGAAGAGCCAGTATTATCAAAGAATTGCTAAAGACTACTTCCCAAATGCAAAACTTACTGAGATCTCTGACGTTAGGTTATTTCTAAAAGGTAAACATCCACATGTTGATGCCATGCTTTCTTCTACTGAAGTGGCTTCAGCATGGTCTATGCTCTACCCTGAATTCTCAGCTATTGTTCCGAAAGGATTAAAACTCAAAGCGCCAGTTGGCTTAATTCTACCTAAAAAGCAAAGCGACTATGTTAGTTTCATTAATACTTGGCTGCAATTAAAGCGCGATAACGATTTCCAACAAAAAGTATATGATTATTGGATATTAGGGCAAAACCCTAAAGCAACAAAACCACGCTGGTCAGTAATGAATGATGTATTAGGTTGGTAGTGTATAAGTTAGTTATTAATCATTTAGCTGATAACTTAAAATTCTTTAAATTAAATTTAGTGACTGTGTTACCGTTAGCTAATTGTGCACAAAACCATTAAGGTTTACTTATGAATAAATCCATTAAACACTCTTTACTTGCGCTTGCATTAAGCTCTTTTACGTTAAGTACGGCTTTTGCCCATGATCACAAATCACACCAAGAGGTAAAGCTAACTAAAGCACCGGCTAATGCTAGCGTTTATATTATCTCTCCTCAAGACGGCGCAACAGTTACAGAAACTTTCACCATAGAATTTGGTCTGCAAGGTATGGGGGTTTCTCCTGCAGGATTTGATAAGAAAAATACCGGTCATCACCATTTATTAGTTGATGGCAAAAAACTGCCTGCATTCAATAAACCGATGGGCAGTGAAGTAAAACATTTTGGCGGCGGACAAACTCAAACACAAGTCAAACTAGCTAAGGGTAAGCATACTTTGCAGCTAATTTTAGGCGACCATAGACATGTACAGCACAGCCCTGCTGTTGTTTCAAAAAAAATCACTATAACGGTTAAATAATAACCTCAGATTAGGATAATAAAATAACACCCTTACTTTATTAAAAAATCACCCCAACCTCGCTTTAAAATCATCACGATAGCGGCGCGAGAGGTTTAAAGTTTTGGTGTTCTTTAGTGTGATTTCACCGTCACCACTTGCTAGTGACGTTATCGACTCTATCGCATCTAAATTGACGCCATAAGAGCGATGGATTCGGCAGAACCCTTGTGCAGAAATTTGTTCGATAAAGTGACTCAAGGTCGAACGAAGCGGATAAATACGCCCTTTAATATGTAAATTTACATAGTTGCCACTTGATTCTAGCCACTCTATATCGCTTATTTTAATAATGAATTCTTTACCTAGCTTTTTTACTAACAATCGCTCTACCGCTTGAGATTTTGAAACACTATCCTCACCATCCGCAAGGAGTTGCGCTTCGCCAATCAAACGGCTAGCCACAAATCGAAAGCTGTAAACAACCATAATGAAAAAAAAGTATGACCACAAATCTTTTCGATATTCATAAAATAATTCAATGGGTAATTCACCAAATTCATAATGCAAATCTTGACTGAAATAAGCTATTTTTCGAAACAACACCATCAAGGCGACATGAAGCATGGAGAAAACTATTGAGCCTAAAAGGTGCCAAATAATATTTTGTTTAATAAATTGCCAAGTAAGAGGGGCTTTTTTTAATAGAAAAATAATCAGGGGTAATAATAAAATCAAACTAAGCGCACTTGAATATTCCCACACAAAAGGTTGCCATAAGGGAAAGGTGATTTCTTGTCCATTGCGGCTCGCTTCCATTAAGATTGAAGTCGCGTTAATGGTGTTATTAATGAATAAATAACAGGCAATCAACAGCAATTCATAAAATTGTGGCCGCTTTTCAAATCGAGCTAATAAAGACATTAAGGTATTATTTTCGTAAAGAGTTTTTCTTATCCCTGTATACCACCGTTTATCCCTATACACCAGTATTTAAGCCTTTCTTGGTGTTTATTCTAATAATAAAAAGATAACTTATCTACATTCAAACCATGACCACTCGCAGTAACTATGTTTCAAAATACCGGTAATACTATCGACTCAAGGCGTTATGATATTGACTGGCTAAGAACCTTAGCTTTTCTATTATTAATTTTTTATCATATTGGTCAGTTCTATGTTGCTGATTGGGGCTGGCATGTAAAAAGTGTTTATTTAAGTGACTTTTTAAAAAACATCATGTTATTGGTGAATCAATGGCGCATGCCGTTAATATTCTTAATCTCCGGTATTGCCCTGTCATTAGTTGAGGTAAAAATAAGCAGTGCTCAGTTATTAAAAATGAGATTCATTCGGGTGTTGATACCCTTATTATTTGGCATGGCGTTAATTGTGCCACCACAGGTTTATTTTGAACTGGTACAAAGTAAAGGTTATACCGCTAGTTATGTCGATTTTCTAACCCTATATTTTGATACTAACACCACTCAATATGCTGAACATCAATTACTCACTAGCAGGACAGGTTTGCCTTTTGGACTGATCACTTATAATCACCTTTGGTACCTACTTTATTTGTTTACCTATACCTTAGTTTATATCGCCATTAAGCCATTGTTAGTCAGAATTAATTGGCAACAAATCAGTCGAAATGTTTCTGCTATCACGGTTTTAGCGATCCCCTTTACGCTAGTTTTACTGTACGACTTAGTATTGCTACCTTACTTCCCTGAGGATACCTTTGTCTTAGTTGGTGATTGGTATAATCATGCCTTTTATTTCACGGTATTCATGTTGGGTTATGCATTGGCTAAATCACCCAATGTTTGGCAAACACTTATTAATTATAGAAAAACATGGTTCGTATTAGCGATTATCAGTTATAGCTTAGTGATTATTCGCTTTAACAGAGCTTGGGGTTTTGACGTTGATTATAATAGCGCATCAATGTTCACGCAGCTTTTCATCAATGTGATTTGGTCCAGTAATAAAGTTTTTTGGTTACTAGCAATATTAGGTTTTTCTGGTGCTTATCTAAATAAAAAACATCCGTTATTAACGTACATGAATGAAGCGGTACTTCCTTGGTATATCTTACATCAAACCTTGATTATTATTTTTGCCATGTGGTTAGTAAAATTAGAATTAGGAGCCGTATTTGAACCCATTTTATTAATCTTTTTCACTTTTGCAGGTTGCGCGCTAGGTTATGAAGTTATTAAACGCTTTGTGCTGATGCGATTTATTTTTGGTTTAAAAATGCCAAAACAACAACTAAGACCAAGGGATGAATAAATGGAACATACAAAAACCACAAGGCTATCTGAATTAGACTGGTTAAGAGTCATCTTAATTCTTGCCGTCTTTTTTCATCATGTCTGCATGCCTTTTAACGGTGATGACTGGCATATCATGAATAATGATTCAAGCAAGGTACTTGATGATATTATGGTTTATTTTGAGCAATTTAGATTACCAATATTATTTTTTATTTCAGGAGCAGGATCGGTTATTTTACTCGCTAAAATAACCGTGAAAAAATTTGTTCTCAATAAAATAACAAGGCTGCTTATTCCTCTTTTGGTGGGCATATTATTTATTGTTCCACCGCAGAGTTATATTGAAAATATTAATGACTTTCAATCCTACTGGCAAGCGTATCCAACACTTACATTAAACTTTAGTAGTAATCACCTTTGGTTTATTGAGTACCTTATCGTATTTTTTTTACTTGCTATCCCCCTTAATAAATTTTTTAATTCCGAACTCGGCGCTACATTTATTGAGGTGATTGAAAAACTATCAAAACGTAAAACTGGTTTGTTCTCACTGGTTATTTTTCTCATTATTATAAAATTGTTTTTTTCATTAATGCTGCCTAGTGAAGGCAATAAAATTGAGAATCTGTCATCTTCTGTTTTTTACTTTTTCTTCTTTATTACCGGTATAATATTCATTCGTAATAAAAGTATTTGGCGAGCGTTAAGTAAGCAAAGGTTTTATAACTTAATGTTATTACTTTTAAGTACGCTACTTTTTTATGGCTATTATTATTCACCTGATCTCAGTAAATACTTATCATTAACTATACGTTGGTCTATTTGGTGGTTAGTTTGCTGTTTGGTCGCTTGGTCCGCTCTGTTAACGATACTTGGTTATGCACAGTTTTATTTAACAAAAACACCCAAATGGCTTCGACTCAGTAATGAATTGATTTACCCATTTTATATCTTTCATCAAACGGTAATTGTTGTTATTGGTTATTATGTTATTGCTTGGCAAGTGTCGATAGCACTGAAAATATTTTCACTGCTCGTTTTATCATTTTCTATCACAAGCCTACTTTGTTGGTTTGTGATTAAACCATTTAAAGTGTTTAGAATTTTATTTGGTTTAAAATAATGCGCTAGCGGTATTACCTTTCCTTTATTTAAGTAAATTCACCCTTTACTAATTTCCCACTTATAATTCATTATTCCCTGCTCAGGGAATAATGAATATTGCTTACAATAGAATTAAAATAAAACACCATAAATATCAACAAGTAATCTTTTGGCACAACATTCGCTATCTCATTAGCATAGCTTAACTACTTTATTTTTATATTATGGACTTAACCGCAACACTCAATAAAAAATCAGCAAAGGTAAATAAAAAATTTGTTGTCGTCGGTATAACCGCATTACTAATGTTGGTCTCCTTTTGGGGGATAACATCAATTAACAGCGATCCTAAGTTACCAATAAACGCATTGCGCATAGCCGTAGTAAAACAAGGTGACTTTAACGTCAAAGTTGATGGTTATGGGCGTCTTAGAGCCAAACATCAACGACTATTAACCAGTCAATCTCAAGCCATTGTTGAAAGCATTTTACTCTATCCCGGTGCTGCGGTGACTAAAGAAAGCATTATATTAACCCTTTCGGATCCCCGCCTTGAACAAGAAGTTGTTAATGCTCGTTTAGAGCTGGCTCGACAACATGCTCAATTTAAAGAACAAAAAATATCTCATAAAAGTCAACTATTAGAACGCGATGCTCAAATAGCTTTACTAAAAAGCGACTTAGAAAACGCACAGTTAAGAGTTGAAGCAGAACAAAAATTAATTAACAAAGGCATTGTCAGTGCACTTGATTTTAAACGCACGCAACTTAATGTTCGTCAATTAACACAGCGGTTAGACATTGAATACCTAAGACAAACTCAGTTAAAAGAAATGCAACTAGAGCGCTTAAAAATCAGTAAAGATTTAATCACCCAATTTGAGCTTAATTTCGACACCATTAATGACCGCTTCAAGCGCTTGTCTGTCAGAGCAGGACTTGACGGCGTATTACAAACCTTGCCTATCGAAATAGGTCAAAGTGTTGTACCCGGTACGCTATTAGCGACAGTTGGTTCAATTAAGCAGTTAGTTGCTGAATTACGTGTGCAACAAAATCAAGCGGATCAAATCGGTATCGGCATGTCCGCAACAATCAGTACCTTTGGCGCAAAAATTATGGCTAAAGTTCTGCGCATTGATCCCGTTGTTACCGACGGCAGAGTAATAATTGAGTTAGATTTACTCGGTGAGTTACCTGCAAATGCACGTCCCGATTTAACCGTTGAAGGGCAAATACAGGTTAAACAAATTAACAACGCTCTTTACGTTGAACAACCACAAGATGCCTACAGTTTTAACAGCAAAGATATTTTTAAACTCAGCCTTGACGAAAAATCAGCCCTACTGACGGCCGTTGAATTTGGTACACTTTCAGGCAATACCATCGAAATTATTAATGGTGCTCAAGCTGGGGAAAAAATCATTATTTCAGATATGACGCAATGGCATTTTGCCAAACAAGTATTAATTACAGAATAATCACATAGACCCCTTAAGGAAGCATAATGAAAACAACTAGCAACGACAAAAGCATCATAATTTCTTTAAAGAATTTATCCAAAAATTACACTAGCTCAGACATTGAAATTCAAGCATTAAACAATATTAATCTCGAAATTTGCAAAGGCGATTACTTATCAATTAGTGGCCCCTCAGGTTGTGGTAAGTCAACATTATTATCAATTTTAGGCTTGCTCGACTCGCCAACCACAGGTGAATATTTCATCGAGAATGTAGATACGAATGCGCTATCAATGGATCAACAAGCTGAATTAAGAAACCTTCATATCGGTTTTGTTTTTCAGTCATTTAATCTCATTGATGAACTCAGTGTTTTTGATAATGTCGCGCTACCATTAACGTATCGCGAAGATGCGCTTAATAAGGAAGAAATAGAAAAGCGCGTTATAAAGGCATTAACACAAGTTGAAATGGAGCATCGCCACAGCCACAAGCCCAATCAACTTTCCGGTGGTCAACAGCAACGCGTAGCGATAGCAAGAGCTTTAGCTGGCGCGCCCACCATATTATTAGTTGATGAGCCAACGGGAAATTTAGATTCTAAAAATGGTGACGCGGTAATGGATATACTCAATAATTTAAATAAACAAGGCACCACCATTTGTATGGTTACTCATGATAGCCGTTATGCTGGGCATGCAAACAAACAAATACACTTATTAGATGGCAAAGTCATCGAACTCTCAACGGCGAATGATAGCGTCACATCAATTAATGCAATGTCAGCTGATACAGTTCAACAACAAGTGGTGTAATTATGAATGCTTTTATTAAATTTCAGCGTCGAACAAAAAGCCAGTTTTCATTAGCTTATAAATCACTCAAGAATGCCCCTGGTTTTGTGGCTTCAGTTATGATCACCATGTCATTAACATTGGCGACACTCTTTGTGATATTTTCGCTAGTAAATACCTATTTTTTCAAGCCACTTAACGTACTTGATGAAAAAAATCTTTACGTGGTTGAGCAAGAAGTAACAACACCTACAGGTGTCCACTCAGGTTACCAAAGCTATAAATCGATTGTGCATTGGTACAAAACCCAAAGCAGTTTTGAAAAGCTCACTCCAGTAAGTCCCAATAATTTGGTATTCACCAATTTACCCGGTGAGCCTAAAGTTATCGCTACCTTTGCCATGCCTGATTATTACGACATTTTTAATGTACCTATTATTTTAGGGCAAAAATTCTCGCCTGATTTAAAGCTTGAACAAGCGGTTGATGAAGTGATAATTTCTGAAAAATTTTGGCAAAAACACTTTAATAAAGATCCTAATGTTATAGGTAAAACCCTCAATGACGGTGACAATACCTTTAGAGTTATCGGCGTCATTGCTGATAGCTTTGTGCCTCCTTATATGTTTTATGAAGGACAATCTGATTTATGGTTACACTTTGGCTCAGACAGGCGTTTTTTCAATAATGGTGAAAGGGACAACCCTTGGGATAATACCTATAAATCATTAAAACTTGTTGGCACAGCCAAGGCTGGTACAACGCAGCAAAATATTTTTAAAGACCTTGAAGAGCGTATTGACGAAATTCGTGCAGAATGGTTGGAAGGTTATGAAACATCAACAGATTTTAAACCTTTAGTAACACCTTATCGCATTGTTGAGTTAGGCGACAAAGGTCATTTAAGTTTATTTTTGCTTGCAGGTACGCTGGGGTTATTGCTTATTGCCGTGGTGAATGTGTGTAACTTATTTTTCTCACGAGCACTCGCACAGCATAAAACATTAGCGTTACAAGCTGTATTGGGCGCAAAACGCCATTTATTGTTTACCGCAATTTTATCGCAAACGTTATTGTTAATGGCATCTTCAGTGCTTATAGCACTCTTTATATCGGCATGGGGTATTAAGCTGTTTAAGCACTTAGCTGCCGGGAAACTGCCCTTAGTACAATCAATAACAATTGACACCAACCTATTAATGGTTGCTATCGCCTTGAGTATTACCTTGGCGTATATCTTTGCCTTAGTAACGTCTCGCTTGGTCAATTACAAAGAACTTAGAACACAATTACAATCAAGTGGTAAAGGTAGTGTTAACCAAGTATCTGGCCGTACGGTTAGAGCTTTAGTCGGTGTACAAATGGCATTAGCGGCTACTTTGATCATTTTTGCTTGCCTTGCTTTAACAAAAACCACCAATACACTTAACCGCCCTATGGGAAGTAAAGTTGATAATATGTACTCGGTTACTGCCTTTATCCGTGGTGAGAACGAGGTATTATCTGTGCCTGAGCGCTTTGATAAAAACAGAAAAATCCAAGCTATGTTGACCAAGCAAGAAAATATAGTACGGGTATCAAATGGTCGTAGCCCGGTATCTTTAAGAGTTACCCGTTCTAACTTAACGGATATGCAAGGTAATCAAACCCCTTTTATTCCACAAGGCTGGGTTGGTGCAGACTATTTTGAACATACTGGTTTAAAAATTCTAAAAGGACGTACCTTTAGTGATGAAGCGCTTAGGGGCGAAAAACCTGAAGTAATGATCACACAAAGTTTGGCCTTACAATTAGACCCAAATGGTGATGTTCTAGGTAAGATATACGATGGTCACGAGCCTAAAAATGAAATAGTCGGTATTACTGAAGACTTTAATCATCCCAATTTTTATGACCAAGATAAAGGTGCACATATTTGGTGGCCAAATCAGCCCTTTGCCTATGCCTATATTATTGAAACTAAGGCAGGCACTACTTTTACTCAAGAAGACTTTTTATTAACATTACGTAAAGAAGATGCGCGTTTTAATATTTGGGAGTTTCGTTCACTAGAAGAAGAAGTTGGTCATTTAATCTACATGGATATTATCACCCTATACTTAAGCTATATTCTTGCTGGTTTCACTTTATTACTTGCCAGTGTAGGTATCTATGGCGTATTGAGCTATAACTTGGGCTTAAGACGTTTTGAGTTTGGTATTCGTATGGCGTTAGGTGCTAAAAAATCTCGCTTATATAAGTTATTGATTAAAGATGCTATTGCTCCTTTAATGATTGGCCTTAGCTGTGCAATAATTATAACTATAATAGTATTTGGCCAATACAAGATGGCGTTGAGTCCGTGGCTAACATTTGATATTAAGTTTGCCTTGCCCGCGTTAGTATTAACACTCGTTATAGCACTATTAGCGAGTTTCAGACCAATGCAAAAAATCATTAAAGAACGACCAATGAAAGCCTTACGTAATGAGTAAAGCTAACGAGTAAAAAGTAATTTTAGCTAATAAACAAAGGCATTAATAACAACATTAATGCCTTTACCTAAAGAGTTAAATTGTTAATTAATACCACTTAAATTAAGAATAATTTTATGAACGTTGTGCTTATTGTTGATGACCAAATTGATGTGCGTATGTCAGCATCTATCGCGTTAACTAATCATGGTTATACCTGTATTGAAGCGGACAGTCCTCTGCAAGCAATGACGCTATTGAAGTCACAGCAAGTTGACTTAATTCTACTTGATATGAATTTCAGTTTTGATACCACTTCAGGTCAGGAAGGCTTATCCTTTTTGAAAAAACTCAAAGATAATAATATTCAATTACCTATTGTTATTATGACTGGCTGGGCAAGTATTGAAATTGCCGTGCAAACCATGCAATTAGGCGCCAACGATTTCATTGAGAAACCATGGAAAAATACTCGTTTAGTTTCTATCGTCAAACAGCAACTCAATCATGCCGAACTCAATCAAGAAAACCAGCGTTTTACTGCATTAAATCGCTCGGAGAAAGATGAGAAATTTGTAAAATCGCCGCAAATGCTTACCTTGTTAAAGAAGGCAAAACGTGCCGCGATTAGTGGCGCTAATATTTTAATCACCGGAGAAAATGGTACCGGAAAAAGCTTATTAGCTCAGTACATTCATGATCATTCAACACAAGCAGCAGAGCGTTTTGTTAGTGTTAATATGGGCGCTATTCCTGAATCATTATTTGAAAGTGAATTGTTTGGTCATAAAAAGGGTGCTTTTACTGACGCCAAAGAAAACCGTTTAGGTCGTTTTGATATAGCGTCAAATGGCACCTTATTTTTAGATGAAATTGGTACCCTACCCCATAACCTGCAAGCTAAAATATTGCGTGTATTAGAAACAGGTGAGTATGAAGTGTTAGGCTCAAGCCAAACCCAACAAACCAATGCCCGTATTATTTCAGCAACCAATGCCAACCTTGAACAGTTAATTGCGAAAGAAAACTTTCGCCGCGACTTATTATTTAGACTCAACACCATTGAACTACATATTCCACCGCTAAGAGAGCGAACAGAAGACATCCTTGTTTTAGCTGAGTATCTATTAAATAAACACAGTCAAAAGTATCGCCGAGAAAATATGTCTCTAACTACTGATGCTCAAACGGCAATTTTACAGCATCCATGGCTCGGTAATGTTAGAGAACTTAGCCATGCTATTGAGCGAGCAGTAATCATGTCAGAGCAAAGCAGCCTTGATGTGCAATCTCTTGGTCTAGTGAATCATGGTAGTGCTGATAACACTGAACAGCCTTTGATGACTTTAGAAGAAAGTGAAAAAAGAACGATCATCCGTGCAATTCAACACTTTTCAGGTAATGTCATTGCCGCTGGCGAATATTTAAGTTTAAGTAAATCGGCGATTTATCGACGCTTAGAAAAGTTCGATGTTGACCCTAAAAAGCTAGAGCAATAAACACACGATTCCAGGAGATAATAGGTGACCAATAAACTATCACTTGAAACAAAGCTTATTATTCTCTTTGTACTGTCAACATTGCTGTTATTACTGCCATGTGTGTATATCATCATCGATTTACAATTCGATTTACTTGAAGCATCAACCCTTTTATTGTTTTTTTTATTACCCGGCTACTGGCTATTTTCTCGTAGCTATAAAACCATTACCGATGTTTTAGAACGTGTTGGATTACAGCTCGACTCTCTCGGTAATGAAGAGCTTAATAGCTGGCATTTAGCTGGTTTTCAGGGTGGAAGGATTGAAGCATTAAGGCATGATTTTTTACGCTTAGGTGATAAGCTCAGTGCTAAACGTCTTGAATATATGCATAACGAGTCGTTTTTATTTGAATTTATTAAAGATCTTGAACTACCTATTTTGATACTAGATCATCACCACCAAATCTACTCATCAAATGATACCTTCAATTTATTACTTAAATCTTCAACAAATACGCTATTAGGTAAAAAAATATCATCTTTGGGGTTCGAATTAATTGACCATAAATGGCAACAAGCACAGCGTTCACAGCTGTCTAAACGTTATCAAATTGCGCAACATATTTTAAAAAGAAGTGGCAGAAATTATCAATTATTAGTGTTATTTTCCATAGAACAACAATTACGCGACAACGAAAAACAAGTATGGCAGCGATTAATTCGTGTGCTTAATCATGAAGTACGCAATTCACTGACCCCCATTTATTCAATGACTCAATCATTGCAAGAAATGAAATTAGCCGGCCCGTTACTCCCTGAGCAACAACAAGTTGAAAAAAACATATTACAAGTCATTGAAAAACGCTCGTTACAATTATTAGACTTTGTCGAAAGTTATAGCGCTTTTAACAAACTAGCCGTAGCTAAAATAACAACGATTTGTTCAACAGAATTGAATTATCGACTGCAGGCAATTTTCCCAGCATTAGTAATAACTCAACATGAGAGCCTGCAACTTAATGCCGATATAGGTCAGCTAGAACAAGCGCTGATCAATATTATTAAAAATGCTATTGAAGCTAACATTGCTAATTCAGCAACAACGGCTGTGGTGATGAATTGGCATCAAAATAAGCAAACTACCACCATACAAATCACAGATTCAGGTTTTGGCATTGCCAATCTCGACAATTTATTTGTACCTTTCTACTCCACTAAAGAAAAAGGTACTGGCATTGGTTTAATTCTAAGTCGTGAATTTATTCGTAACCAAGGCGGTGATCTCACCCTTGAAAATAGACAAGATAAGCAAGGTGCAATCGCAGAAATCAGCTTGGTAATTACTCAAGAACAAACGACTTAATTAACCAAATGGAAATGAAAATATGTTTAAAATTTTACCGACAATAGTTTTATTAACCACATATTTTGTCTCTGCTTATACAACAGCTGAACAAACAACATCAAAAATACTCATTGCACTTGATAAACAACTTATTGAACATGAACACCGTTACGGCAATGTTTCCCAATCAATATTAGTGAAGAAACAGAATAGAATTATTTTTCGCAAAGCCCATGGTAAAAGTAGTTTAGAGTTATCAACACCTGCGCATGAAAATAATTTGTACCCGATGTATTCAATCGCTAAATTATTTGCCAGTGTCACTTTAATGAAATTGGTAGAACAGGGTAAAGCTGACCTCGACAAAAGTATCACTTTTTATTTACCGAAACTACCTAAAAGCTGGGCTGATGTATCGTTACGTCATTGCTTAAATCATACCTCAGGAATTCCTGAATACTTCACTATGGAATATACTCAAACGGGCTTTCCAAACACGCTTAACGATGTATTTCTAAAAATAGCAGATAATCCTTTCCAATTTAAAACGGGCGATAGAAACCAATATAACAATACCAACTTCTTAGTTATTGGTGCCATTATTGAAAAAATAACTAAACGCACTTATTTAGAAGCGGTACATGAGACCGTCATAACGCCACTATCATTAAGCAAAACACTTTACTCCCAATCTAAAGAGGTTTTATCCAATCTTGTGAGTAGTTATTGGGGGAAAAAAGGAAAAATGACCGTTGACAAGGGTGTTGACTGGCCTAGTTATTCTTTTACTCATAGTGGCTTATATTCAACAAAAGCTGACTTACTGCGTTTTATTGAAGGAGTCGCTGCTGGTAATATTTTATCTGAGAAAACCTTATATAATATGTGGCAACCAATGAAACTTAATAACGGTAGCACAGGCCAATATGCATCAGGTTGGGAGTATGCACAGGAAGGTGAATTTGTTCGTGTTGGTCATGAAGGTGGCAATAGAGTTAGATTAGAATATTTCTTTAAACCGAGTAACAAAAAAGAGAATTACACCAGTATTTACCTAACCAATGGCCATGGTTATCAAAATGGCATAACCACTCATTTAGTTGATGCGATGATGTCTATATTAGCCCCTGATGATTTTTCTACCTTGATCTTAAAAGAAAAATTACTCGATGGAGCATTTAATCAAACACTTGATAAATCAGACAACTTGTTTAATGAAATTATGAATAATCAATTTATTAGTGCTGACGATAAAGAAAAATTCATTCGTGAGCGGGGTTATACTATTTTTTACTCGTCTAAGACAAAATATGCCATTGATCTTTTTGAATTTTATGCCACTAACTTTCCTAAAAGTGCACTTGGCTGGGACCACTTAGCCGAAGCTTGGCTATCAGTAGATAACAAACAAAAAGCAATCAAATACTTCAAAAAGGCGCTAACCATCGATGAAAATGTTTCCAATACTAAAGAGAAGTTAACCGAGCTATTAAAACAGCAAGAGAAGTAAGGATGATGCTAAATAGCGGAAGGCCGTGGTTATTCTATAATATTATCTACTGTTCAAGCAGTATCAGTTGATCGAACATAAAGATCAATATACAAACAGCTGCTAACGTTACAAGAGTTATAATTTCTGTGTAGAGATTTAATAAAGGTGCGATTGAAATAAATGAAAGCAAGCTATCAAAACAAGTTGTGTGTGATACTCATCTCATATTTTTTCATGTGTTTTCAGGTGAATGCTGATAACACCAGAATGAAAGAAGTCATTAACGATATTACCAAAATATATATGTCTTCAATGACTTACATATTCATAAATCAGCCGTTAATTAACCAACAAACAAATGATAAACAAGAACTTTTTGGACAACGATTTCTTGAGAACGTTAAACAAACTTACCAAGTTAAGTATTCCGAAGATTTCCCTAAAGAAGATCACTTCGCAAAAACAATGTTATTACAAACCATGGTCGAAGTTATGGATGACAATAAAGAACTCCTGTATGACGACGAAATAGGCTTTAAAGGAATAATCCCTGCAACATTTGCTTTTCAAATATCTGCAAAACTAGAAACAAAAGGCATAGGTTTAAAATTTAAATTCACCCAAATCGCTAGCAGTATTAGAAATAAATTGAATAAACCTGATTTATGGGAAAGCAGCGTGATGCAAAAAATAATCAAATCCCCAAAAATTTATTATGATGAAAATGCGCTACTTAATGGAAAACCTGCAATCAGGCAGTTCACTCCTTTACCTATGGTTCCACTTTGTTTAGCTTGCCATGGCTCGCCAGCGGATAATCCTTTAAATGCTAATAAAGAAAAATCACAATGGACCAATATAGACATTTCAGGATTTAAGATGGAAAATTGGACCTTAGATGATTTTGGTGGTGGGGTCAGCATTTCAATAGAAAAATCATTTCTAGAGTAGAGTTAAACTAAGGATTCAAACTTGATAGTTACTAATTCAATAAAAAAAATATTAGCCTTGTTCGCAATTGTTTTTTTTTCATTTACTGCAACATCTCAATCATTGAGTGTAGGTTTAATAGATTATCCACCCCACATCAATTTTGATGAAGAAATTAGCAAAAGTCCTTTATATCAGTATATAAATAAAATGCTCACCACTCAGGGCTTTACTGTAACCTTCATCAAGTTGCCAAGAGAAAGGGCCTCTGTTGAGTTATTAAAAGGCAGGATAGATATATTGATGCCTATCCCCCTCAACAATGAAAATATAAAAACATTAACGTCACCAATATTTCATTCTGTCCCTGGACTGTGCTTTAAAAAGAAAAATTTCATTCCCATTTTAAGTGCAATACATCGATTAGATGCGTTAACAATAGGTGTTCCTGATAATTTATCACTTGTGCAGGCACTTACCGACTCCAGTGCTTCACTCGTTTATTTAAAAGGAGAAAATGCGACCAATAGAGGAATGGAGATGACACAAAGAGGTCGGTTTGATGCTTTTTATCATCCTAGCCCTGTTACGGTTTATCATCGAAAAAATCCACTGTATAAAGAACTTGCCTGTTCATATTTTCATGGTTATTCAACGCCAATATACATAGCCGTTACCGATACTTTATCTTCAGATATGCTGACTTTAATCAACTCAGCATATCAAAAGGCATTAAAAGAGCAGTCTTATGAGTATTATTTTGCGAGTAGCAAGTAGCCTGTACTAGACATTACAAGCCATCGAAAACCATCACGACATAGTGACAAACTCTTCCGCTGAAGTAGGGTGTATTGCGATGGTGTTATCAAAGTCCGCTTTGGTTGCACCCATTTTCATTGCAACAGCAAAACCTTGCAGTAACTCGTCACTACCAAAACCAATACTATGTAAACCAACCACTTTTTCATCTTTGCCAGCACAAATAAGTTTCATGCGTGTAGGATCACGATAATCGTCAGTAATCGCTTGATAAAGCGCGGTAAACTGCGAATTATAAACACTAATATTATCTTCGCCATACTCAGCAACCGCCTCTGCTTCTGTTAAGCCAACTGTACCGATAACTGGGTGGCTAAAAACTACCGTAGCAATACCAGAATAGTCCAAGTGTTCGTCAGGTTTATTATTAAATAAACGCTCACATAAGCGACGACCTGCAGCTACAGCAACAGGGGTTAATTGTGCACGTCCGGTGTTATCACCCACAGCATAAATGCCATTAACATTGGTGTTTTGATATTTGTCAGTCACAATAAAACCGCGCTCATCAAGTTCAACGCCAGCTAAGTCTAAATTGATATTGTCGGTGGCTGGTTCGCGCCCTATTGCCCAAACAAGTTTTTCAACTGGCCCGACAGTTTGCCCATTGGTAAGATGTACAACTAAATGACCATCAGCTAATTTCTCAATACGTTCTGGTGTACTATGGTTATGCAGCGTTGGACCATGCTTTGCCATTTGCTCAACAAGGGTGGTGCTTAACATCTCATCAAAGGCACGTAATGGTTTTTCATTTCGAACTAACAAATGCGTTTGTGTGCCTAGGCCATGAAAAACCCCGGCTAACTCAACGGCTATATAACCTGCACCAATAACCGCTACAGATTTAGGTTGCTCTGTTAAAGCAAAGAAACCATCAGAATCCATGCCAAATTCAGCCCCTTCAATAGTAGGAATTGACGGACGGCCTCCTGTAGCAATAGTTATGTGATCGGCCGTATATATAGTGCCATCAACATCAACAGTATTTTTATCTACAAATTTAGCAAAGCCTTGAATGACGGTAACATCATTAGCGTCAAAGCCGCGCTGATACGCGGCATGAATACGTTCAATATAGGCTTCTCTATTTTTAATTAAACGATTCCAATCAAAACCATTATGCTCTAGTTTAAAATCACCTAAATTAAAGCCGTAGTCGTGGGCATATTTTAGCGCATCGCTAATTTGCCCGGCATACCACATCGCCTTTTTGGGAACACAACCAACATTTACGCAAGTACCACCAATTGCTTTTGCTTCAACCACAGCTGCTTTTTTACCTAAACGTGCCGCTCTATTGGCAGAAGCGATACCGCCACTACCTGCGCCTATTGCTAAATAATCAAAATGTTGGGTCATAATATTTTCCAAAAAGTATATATTTACTGCTAGATCTGGGGGCAAAGTAACGTTATTCAATCTAGCGTTTAATTACCCGCGTACTAATTCACTTTTAGCTCAATAATATTGGCACTGAGGAAGTCACGTATTGTTTTCGCATCCACTGGCTTACTGTACAAGTAGCCTTGAATATAATGGCATTGACGTTTCGTTAAATATTCTAATTGCTGCGTGGTTTCTACACCTTCAGCAATACAATGCATATTCAAACGTTTCGCTAACACGATAGTAGCATCAACAATGGCTTCATCGGTCTTATCAATACCAATACCGGAAACAAAGCTGCGATCTATTTTAATAATATCAAGAGGTAAGCGTTTTAAATATGATAACGAAGAAAAACCAGTGCCAAAATCATCAAGTGCTAATATAACCCCAAGATCGGACAAGGCATTCATTGTCCTTATGGCTTTGTCCGGTTCAGATAATAACGCACTTTCGGTGACTTCTATCTTTAATAAATATGCCGGTAAGTCATGACTTTTTAATAATTTAGCAATATACGGAACTAAGCTTTCTTTGGCAAAATGTAGTGGTGATAAATTCACAGACAAATACAAAGTCGGACGTTGTTCATGCCACCTTTTCAAATCAACTAGACCGCGCTCTAATGCAGATTCTGTCATAGGTACAATTAACCCTAACTCTTCAGCTAAGCTAATAAAACCTGCTGGAGCAATAAGGCCGTCCTTACTCTGCCATCGCATTAATAACTCAAAGCCTGCAGCTTTACCGGTATTGGCATCAATAATAGGCTGATAATGATTAAAAAACTCATCATTCGCATATGCCTGTTTCACATTAGACTCTTTCGTTAGGCGTTCACTCGCTTCGGCATTCATTCTTGGCGTGAAAAATTGAAAGGTATTTCTACCTAATTGTTTCGCATGGTACATCGCCACATCTGCGTGTCGTAATAAAGCTTTGGCATCATTCGCATCATCTGGATACAAAGCAATACCAATGCTAGCACCTATGCTAACCTCACTTTCTAGCAGTAATACGGGCTGCTCTACTGCGGCAATAATTTTTTGCGCTACTTGCCCTAAATGCGTTGGGCCACGAAATGACTCTAAAAGAACGACAAATTCATCTCCACCAATACGCGCGACAGTATCATCAACACGTAATAATTCAGATAAACGACGAGTCACTTCTATTAATAACAAGTCGCCACAATCATGCCCTAATGAGTCATTTACCTGCTTAAATCTATCTAGATCAATAAAAAATAATGCTATTGATTTATTTTGTCGTTGGGATGATTCCATTGCATGTTTAATACGCTCTAATAACAAGCTTCGGTTCGGTAAATCGGTTAAATAATCATAATTGGCTAAATAACGAAGTTCTTTCTCTGCTGATTTTTGAGCGCTAATATCGGTAAATACACAAACATAATGCAAACTATTTGTTGTTTGATTTTTCCCAACATTAATGTTCACAACAACATGGAATTCTTCTCCCGAATCGGTAGTAACCAATTCTTCACCGCGCCAATGCTCTCCTTCATTTAGCGAAGGAAATAAATATTTAAAATACTGCCAGCGTCGCTCTTTCAATCCCATAAAGTTATCGCTAAAGCTAAAATTCTCATCGGGTAAACCAAAGACATTTCTTAAAGACAGATTCGCTGTAATTTGAGTAAAATCATCATTAACAATAAGCACCCAATCATTCGTTTGTTTAAAGGCTTCACCATAATACTGACTACGCACTTCTTCCGCACGAGTTTCAGTAATATTGGTATAAGAGCCAGTAATTCGACTTGGCTTATTTTTATCATCTAACGAAACTATTTTTCCTAAATCTTTGTACCACAACCAATGTCCATCAGCATGCTTTAACCGATAAGTACATGAGAAGGTTTCATCTAAGTCACTCTGTTCTACAAATACACGCCAGTTCGATAAAAAGTTGTCTTTATCATCAAAGTGAATTAACTCAATATGCTGTTCAAAAGTATGGGCTGTAGCCAAATCAATATAAGCTAATTCTTGAGAAATACGCTTACCAAACATCAAATTGTCTTTTGCCTGCCAATCCCATACTTCACTATTACTACCGATTAAAGCCAGTTGTAGACGATTTTCTCTAAACTTAACTTCTTCATGATCCGCTATTAGTTTTTGCTTTTGTTTATTTCTTCGCTGCCACCATAAAATCAGCAGAACAAGTAGAATAACGGCATAAACAAAATAAGCTAAGGGCGACTTCCATGGCGCATAACTGACACTAATTTTAATTCTTTTGAAGTCTGAGTAGTCACCTGTAATTGGTGACTTAACTCGCACTGATAAAACATGAGAACCCGAAGACAAACTTGGAAAGGTAATTCTATTTTCTTTTGTCGGGGGATAGTAAACGGTTTCACCACCGGTTAACTGGTACTCATAGATAATTTCTCGTCTATGAGTAGAAGACAGTGTTGAGAAATCAAAGCGAATGCCTACATCATCATAATTTAATAATATGTCTTCATTTTGATTAATAAGTAGCGGTAAATCTAACTGTCTTGAGATCACATTAATAGCAGTAACATAGACACTGATGTTGTCATGTTTATGCTTATTTTTTAGTACTAAAGGGTCAAAAACACTAACACCTTCCATTGAGCCATAAGCCAAATGACCATTCGCTAATTTAAGTCGCGCACTAGAATTAAACTCTAATGCTGAAATGCCATCTGCAATCGTAAAATTACGTATATGTTGGTTATCAGTGTTTAATAAAAACAAACCTTTATGGCTAGAAAACCAAACATCACCATCGTTATCGGTTAAAACACTATAAATATTATTATCAACAATAGAGTTTTTACTGTGATAAAAATATTTGGTCATAAAAGACGGATATTCTAAGCCAATCAAACCCTTTGTTGGATAACTAAGCCAAAAAATATTGTTCTTATCAATAACCCAGTTATCAAATGACACCCATTCACTGACCAGTACATTTGGGTGTTGATATAATAGCGCTGTTTTCTTCGATTCTATGTCATAGCTCCACAAACTGTCATTAGTAGTAAACATCATTTTATGGCTATTAGGTAATATACCAATAAAACTAAAAACCTTCTTTTTAGGGACAACTTTTCCTAATTCATCTAATGGATCAAACTCACCTGTTTCTAAATCAACTATTGAGGCTTCTTCATCATATATTAGCCAAAGGTAGCGTTTATCTTGTAAGAAAGTAGAATAAGGTTCTTTAGCCAATACCGCTGTTGTTTTTTCATTAAAAGAAAGCTTAACCGGCTGCTTTAAACTTGTATCATAAAAAACTATGCCTTTTTTGGTCGACAATAATAAAAGGTTATCTTTGTATGGATAAATACCATAAATATGAGCAGCGTTAAGTTGCTTTGTTATTTTTTTGACGACAGTGTGTTGTTCTACTGTATTTTTTTCAAGATCGACTAAATTCAAGCCATGACTGGTGCCCACCCAAATTTTTTGAGGCTCTTCAGGCTGTGCTTCTATTGCCCAAACTGAATTATGATTCAAGCTGTTAACGTTATTTTTTAGATAACGATAGTTGGTAATGTACTCGCGTGATGGATCCCACCGATAAACGCCTGAAGACTCTGAGCCAAGCCAAAAAGAGCCGCTATCATCCTGCGCTATAGAAATAATTTTATTATTTGAAGTGTTTTCAAAAAAGTCACTGATACCAAAAAGTGACTTCCCTTGTTGTTGTGCGGTATCAATAACATGTAAGCCTTTATCGCTAACCACATAAAGTTGGTCATCTACAGATAAAAATTGCCATACAGAAAGGTTTTCAAGTACTAACTTATACTCATCGGCTTCAACTCGACCTTGAATATAACCTTTCGCACTTTCTATATTTAAACTAAAAACACCGTCGCCAGTGCCCAAATAGAGTTTATTCTGTTTACAAATATATAAGCTGAAAATTTTATTGGCTTGAGTAACATTAACATCACCAATTGTCGGTTTAGCTAATATGCTAGGTAATTTACGCCATTTTTTTAATTTGACATGGTACACATAGACACCTACTCTGGTGCCAATATATAACACTTGTTGGTGATATTTAACTTGAAGAATATTGTCTTTTTCGGGTAATTCTTGTGACAAATCGACTTTAATTTGAAATTCAGCTTTATCTCCGTGATAAAAGCTAACGGTTTTACTTGTTGCTAACCAATAGCCTGATTCATTTTGACTGTTTTCACCTTCGGTAATATCAACAGTATAATGACCAACATTTTCTATATTAGTCGCTAAAATCAATTGATATTGGTTAGTTTTCGGCTGATAACGATAAATACCATCATCAACATTAATCCAAATAAAGCCTTCTTTGTCTTGTTTGACAAAATAAACGCCAGCATCAATAAAACTATCATTAGGGCCTGACAACTGCTTTACAGAATAACCATCATAAATATTTAAGCCATTATCTGTAGCTAGCCAAACAAAGCCATTTTTGTCGGCTAATATTGCATTAATGGTGCCTTGCGACAATCCATCTTCAACAGAGAGATGTTCTAAATATAGATTAGGTACACTACTTTTTGCACATACCCATTTGATTTGACAAAACAAGCCAATAAAAATAATGAATAGGGTGAGTTTTATTTTAAATATCATCGAGCCTTTCAACTTACATAGATAATTAACAACTTTAACTTACTCAATTATAACAGCTATAAAAACATGCATAGTAGCAAACCAAAAAATAATTATCATTGCAGTGGAAAGCTCTCTTGAATATTTCATATTCGCCATCACATAGTTTAGTATCGTTCATTTATTTCGTGTCCATTATGACTAACCCTTTATTACCGCAAACAGTGAAAAATCTTGAGTTACCCGCCTTTTCAAATATCAAAGCAGAACATGTTAAACCCGCAGTTGAACAAGCGATTACCGACTGTAAAAAAATAATTGAAGAAGTGTTAGATAAACAAGATTGTTTCACTTGGGCTAATTTAGTCATGCCAATTGATGAAGTAGATGATGTGCTATCAAAATTGTGGTCGCCTGTTTCTCATATGAATTCGGTGGTTAGTACCGATGAGCTACGTGAAGCCTATGAATCATGCCTGCCATTATTGTCTGAATACGGCACTTTTGTTGGACAACACCAAGGTTTATTTCAAGCGTACCAAAGTTTAAAAAGTAGTGATGAGTTTGCTACGTTAAACACCGCACAACAAAAAGTTATTACCAATGCATTACGTGACTTTAAACTTTCTGGTATTGCATTAAGTGATGAAGATAAAAAACGTTACGGTGAAATTGTTACGCGATTATCTGAATTAAGCTCTAGCTTTAGCAATAACGTACTTGATGCAACTCAAGCCTTTAGTGTCAATATTGCTGACAAAAGCGAGCTCGCTGGTTTACCACAAAGTACATTAGCTGCCGCCCAGGCTTTAGCTACCAGTAAAGATCAACAAGGTTACACCTTTACTTTAGACATCCCAAGTTACTTACCTGTGATGATGTATTGTGACAACCAAGCATTACGCGAACAGTTATATCGCGCTTTTGTTACCCGCGCGTCAGATCAAGGCCCTAATGCTGATGAATTTGATAACAGCACCATCATGAATGAGCTACTTGCGCTTCGACATGAGTTAGCACAATTATTAGATTTTGATAATTACGCCGAGCATTCTTTAGCCACTAAAATGGCAAATTCAACTGGCGAAGTCATGGAGTTTTTAGAAAGCCTCGCAGTAAAGTCAAAGCATCAAGGTGAAAAGGACATTCAAGAATTAATAGACTTTGCTAGAAGTGAGTGCTCACAAACTTCACTCCAAGCATGGGATTTAGCTTATTACAGCGAGAAACTTAAGCAAAGTCGTTACAGTATTTCAGACGAAGAATTACGACCTTATTTTCCTAAAGATAAAGTCGTTAGCGGATTATTTGAAGTGGTAAATCGCTTATTTGGCTTAACGATTAAACAACGTGAAAATGTTGATGTTTGGCATCAAGACGTACAGTTTTACGATGTATTTGGAAGTAATGACGAATTGCGCGGCAGTTTTTATCTTGATTTATACGCCCGAGAGAAAAAACGTGGCGGTGCATGGATGGATGATTACGTTGGTCGTAGTAAGCTCACCTCTGGCAATATTCAACATCCTGTCGCTTACCTTACGTGTAATTTTAACGGCCCTGTTGGTGATGATCCGGCATTATTTACCCACGATGAAGTAGTGACCTTATTCCATGAGTTCGGTCATGGCTTACACCACATGTTAACGCAAATTGATGAAAGCCCTGTTTCCGGTATAAACGGTGTCCCTTGGGATGCAGTAGAACTACCAAGCCAGTTTCTAGAAAATTGGTGTTGGCAAAGTGAGGCTTTGGCATTTATTTCGAGCCACTTTGAAACAGGCGAGTCATTACCACAAGCATTATTAGACAAAATGCTTGCCGCAAAAAACTTTCAATCTGCCATGCAAATGTTACGTCAATTAGAGTTCAGTATTTTTGATTTTACCATGCACGCTAGTTATACCAGTGATGCAAAAGACGATCATATTCAGCAAGTACTTAATAATGTACGAGCACAATATGCGGTGGTGAAAGCGCCTGAATTTAATCGTTTTCAACATGGTTTTAGCCATATTTTTGGTGGCGGATATTCTGCAGGTTATTACAGCTACAAGTGGGCTGAAGTATTATCTGCTGATGCTTTTGGTTTATTTGAAGAGCAAGGGATTTTTAACCAAGCAACGGGACAGTCTTTCTTAACCAATGTGTTAGAAAAAGGTGGTAGCGAAGAGCCTAGCGAGTTATTTAAAAATTTCCGTGGTAGAGCGCCCGAAATAGAAGCATTATTACGTCACAGCGGCATTGAAGCATAGTTTTATGACCACAAACACTTACGAAAAATTTAGCCAGCTATACCAACGAGCCGCAAAGCGAAAAGGCGGAAAAAAAGCATTAGAATTATTGCTTGGCCAAAAAATCGTTGGTAAAAAGTTACACACCGATAGTGCGGCTCAACAAAGTGTTGCTGATTTAAGTGATGACAGAATTTTATCGGCGTTTACTAAGCAAATCTTTAAATCAGGTTTTGTTTGGCGTGTAGTCGAAAATAAATGGCCTGACTTTGAGGAGAGTTTTTTCAATTTCAATATTGAGAAAGTGCTCATGATGCCTGAAGAGATGCTAGAACGAAAAGCAGCAGATCCTAAAATCATTCGTAATTACAATAAAGTAAAAACGATAAAAGCTAATGCGCAAATGCTGTACGAGCATACAAACGAGCA
>JAPYOP010000020.1:61590-75144 GCA_029938115.1 Colwellia sp.
AAGTAAAAACGATAAAAGCTAATGCGCAAATGCTGTACGAGCATACAAACGAGCATACAAACGAGCATACAAACGAGCAGCAAAGTGAGCTCAACAACGGTTTTGCCCAATTTATTGCCGACTGGCCCAGTAGCGATATTATTGGTCTATGGGCTTATTTGAAAAAGCATGGTCAACGCCTTGGAGGCAACACCGGCCCTTACGCTTTGCGTTTGCTAGGCAAAGACACCTTCATTTTAAGCTCAGACGTTGAAGCTTATCTCAGAGCTCAAAAAATTATTGATGGCGGTTTGCAGAGTAAAAAAAGCTTAACCTCTATTCAAAGCTACTTTAATCAACTTCAACAAGAATCGGGTTACAGTCTCACGCAATTAAGTCGCTTAATTGCCTTTGCTAGTGGCGACAACTATGTACAAGTAGATGTGCACGTTGAGCAAGCATAATGACTGAATCGCGTCATCCAAATATTGCCGTCGCCTATTGTGATGCTATCGACAGCGAAAACAGCAAACTTATCGCTAAAAAATACGGCTTTGATTATATCGGTGATGCTGCTTCAGTAAATAAACACCCGCAATTAGACTTTCTATTACAGTTCAACCAGCAAGCATTAGAGCTATTAAAACTAGACGAACCAAAACTGGGTGGCGTAAAAGTTGATTTTGTTGAAGGCGCGACTGCCCATCGTCGAAAATTTGGTGGTGGCAGAGGTCAAGATATTGCCAAAGCCATTGGACTAAAACATGGCTTTACACCCCATATACTTGATGCTACAGCAGGACTAGGCAGAGATGCCTTTGTATTAGCAAGTTTAGGTTGTCAAATTACCTTAATGGAACGCATGCCAGTAGTTGCTGCGCTGCTTGATGATGGTTTAGAGCGCGCTAAGCTTAATAGCGAAGTGAGCGAAATAGCACAGCGCATGCAATTAGTTCATGCTTCATCAATTGATTTATTGCCTTCAGGAAAAATGACCTTAGCTGAGCAAGTTGATGTCGTGTATCTTGACCCTATGTACCCACATCGTGAAAAATCAGCGGCAGTGAAAAAGGAAATGCGCGTTTTTCAATCACTTGTCGGTGAAGATCTTGATGCTGATGCTTTATTAGCACCTGCATTAGCCTTAGCAAAATACCGCGTGGTTGTTAAACGCCCTAGCTACGCACCGCCACTAAATAACCAAAAGCCAAGCACCAGTATAAAAATGAAGAAAAATCGCTTTGATGTTTACGTCAATGCCGCGATTCCAAAAAACTAACTTTCCACTAATATCTTCAAATAGCATCATGCCTATTCATCTCGCTCAGAAAAGAGCTTTAAATCCCTTGCAGGGGTAATTTATTGCACTTTTTTGTTGGACAGGACAATGTGCTCCTGCATTGTCTCATAAGCAATCTCAATGTTGCGATAGTTTAATAAGCGATAACGCAGTATAAATGGCTAAAGTAAGCTCAACTGCTTTTAACTTATACTATTTATTGCCTATTAATCAAAAAGATAAAAATAAAAATAAAAAAAATAACATCTTGTGTCAACCATTCTACTCTTCGATCGTTTTAGTAACTAGCATGCAAAAAAATAAATTTTAATCATAGTTAGGAGAATAAAATGCAATGTATTAAAGATAATAACTTTATTGCAATACAATCAATGAAAATTGTAAAAGCGTCGAAAGCAGTATTATCTGCCCTGGTCATTGGAGTTAGTTTATCGTTAGCGGGTTGTGGTGGCAGTTCAACCGAAATAGAGGAAGCTCCAGCATTTGACCTACTTGCAGAAGAAATGGGGCAGATAATGATAGCAGTTCGTGATGATGAAGATGATTTTCTATCTTATGACATCGACATTCTTTCAATTGATCTGGTTCGAGAAGATGGTAGTCATGTTAGTGTTACCCCGACAACGGCCAGAGTAGATTTTATTCAATATACTGAGCTGTCAGAGCTTTTTTCAATAAACACCATTCCAACCGGTCGTTATAATCAAATATCATTCACTTTAGATTACTCAACTGCCAGCATTGTTATTCAAGATGAAAACGGTATTAGCTATCAAGCTAGTGCGCAAAACAGTGACGGTGAAACGTTAACAACCTACGATTTAACTTTGGTACTTGATGACGGTGAACCGCTGATGATCAGTAAGGGCAAACTGTCGACGATAACGCTAGATCTAGATTTAGCATCGACTAACCAAATCATCTCATTTGAACCTGCTCTTGTTCAGGTTGCCCCCTTTGTTAATGTTACTGTTGGCGCTGAAGAAGCTAGAGAACACAGAGCAAGGGGACTGTTACAATCGGTCGACAGTGTAACGAATACCCTAACCATTGCAGTTAAACCATTAAGAAAGAAAGAAGGCGATTTTGGTGAAATAGCTATCACTGTAAATGAGAACACTCTTTATGAAATTGATGGCGTAGAAGTCTCTCAAGATGATGCCTTTGCTACATTAGCAAGCTTACCTATTGATAGTCCTATTATTGCTTTTGGATTGGTTGATGAAGAAAGTGTTTTTAGCGCAACAAAAGTCATCGCGGGATCAAGTGTCGCTTGGGCTGGGCAAGATGCTTTTAGAGGTGTGATTGTTGCTAGAACGGCTGAAAACATTACCATTAGTGGTGTTGTTTTTTCCCATGAAGACCGAGAAGCAATCCATGCTGAAGCGTTAACATTTTTATACAATGATTTAACCAAAATCACTGGTTTTAACCAACAAGAAATATCAGCTAATAGTTTAAGTGTTGGTCAACATATTAAAGCCTTAGGGGAACTTGACGAGCAACAAACGTTTAATAGTGTCGATAGCATTGTGCATATTAAATTGTCAACGATTGTCGGCCAAGTTGTCCAAAATTCACCCTTGATTATTGATGTAACTAAATTCAACAGAAAGCCTGTCGATAGTTATGATTTTAATGGCACAGGCTTAACGAGTGAGCAAGATGCCGACCCAGATAATTACGAGATAAACAGTGCAAATCTAAACGTCGATTCACTTATATCAGAAGATTGGTTAACCATTAAAGGCTATGTCAGCGATTTTGGTCAAGCACCTAATGACTTCAACGCTAGCAGTTTGCTTAAGAAAGACCTTTCTAATGAAACGGCAAGCTTTAAAGCCCATTGGTCAGAAGGTACCGCGAGCTTTACTATTGACAGTGAGTCTAGTCAAATTAACTGGGACTCAACGGGTGCAAAACAAAGAATGCGTATCCATGGAATTCCTCATGACATAACAACTGACTACATTGTACAGGCAATAAATAGTGATGAAGATGAAGGTCGCTTTGCTATTAAAGAGAAGAATGTAAGTATTAAATACTTCTCCTCTTATACTGATTTTGTTACCGCGCTTTCTACAGCGTTAAATGACGGAAAAATAGTTAATCAAATAACCTCTAAAGGTGAATATGATGAAGCAATGCAAGGCATAAAAGCTGTAGCGGTTAGTATCGTTATACAGTAACCTAGTAGGACTGATTCAGTGGCGCTGTTGCTAATGGTAGTGCTATTGAATCATTCCACAATTTTATGTCAATATAGGAGGTATGCTTGACCAGTTCACTTGCTCAGTTTCTGGCTAGCGTTGATAAAAAGGCATATAAGATGGCAAATATCGCAACATTAAATTCACAAGATGCTTTAGACATAGTGCAAGATACTATGGAAAAGATGGTGCGAAAATACAGTGATAAACAACCTCAAGAATGGCCACCAATATTTTATCGTATCTTGCATAACTGTATTATGGATTTCCACCGAAAGAAAAAATTTCGTAATTTATTCTTTTTTTGGCAACAACATAGCCCAGAAGAGGACAGTGATAACGATGAAAACGACCGTTTTATTGGTTATGAACAAAGCTGTCCTGAACAATTGTTAAGTAAATCAGAGAATATAGAAACCATGTTAACTGCGATAGAATCTTTACCGAAAAAACAGCAACAATGTTTTCTATTACGATGTTGGCAAGGATTTTCCGTGGCAAAAACAGCCGAAATTATGGAGTGTAGCCAAGGCACGATAAAAACGCATTATTCACGTGCTGTGGCAAAATTAAAAGGTCAACTGGAGAGTTTAGATGCCTAATACAATTGAAATACATGCTAAAAAATCACTCGATAATAGCCTAGAACAGCTAGATGAAAAAATTGAGCAAAAGTTAGCAAGGATAAGGCAACAAGCTCTGAACCAACCTACAGATTCAATGTTTTCTTTCGATTTTTTTCAAGGACGAAAACTAGTGGCTGCTTTTTCAATTGTTGCGGTTACCGTATTACTTTCTTCCTATCTATTTGACTTTAATATGCCTAGCTCTGTGCCATCATTATTAGTCCAAAATGAAATGGTTGAAGATCCTGATTTATTAAACGACATGGAGTTTATCTATTGGCTATCTCAAGAAAATGAACAAGTTTTATTATAAATTGTTTATGCTAGTGATATGCACCAATACACTAGTACAGGCCGAAGAAAAACAGCCCAATAAGGTGCAAGCGCTTGACGTAGATTTTCTCTTATATATCGCTGATATGGACAAAATTGAACAACAATGGTTGGGGCCTATCGCGATAGAAAATCTTTCTTTTGAACAAGACAGCAACGCCGTAAAAATTGATAAAGACACTTCTATTGAAAATAATAGTGAAAGTAAAAAAAAGATGAAAACGATTAACACAGATACCATTAACCTTAATGAAAAACCTAATAACGAAGGAGTAAAATAATGTTGAAACAATTTATTTTTTATTTTACTTTTGTCTTTAGTTGTCAATCTCTTGGTGCTCAAGCTGAAGTTAACAATTGGCAATCACTGAGTAATCCACAACAACAAGTATTGGCATCGTTTGAAAAAAATTGGTCACAATTACCAACAGGACAACAACAAAAACTAATTAAAGGTGCCAACAATTGGCTTGACATGACGGTTGATCAGCGTCAGAAAACCTCGGCTAATTACAAAAAATGGCAAAAGCTTTCCCCAGAGAAACAACAGCAGTTGAAAGCTAAATATCGTGATTTCAAAAAATTATCACCAGAAACACAAAAACGAATGCGTACTACTTTTAATCAATACAAGTCGATGTCACCAGAAAAGAAAAAGCAACTTAAAAACAAATGGAAGAACTTAAGTCCTGAGAAGAAAAGAAGCTTAAAAAGAAAAATGAAACTAAAACGTAAAGCTAAGCATTAAAAGTCCCAACCGATCCCTAATGATAAAGAGTTATCGGTTGTGTTATTAGCATAAACACGGTTAAAATTTATGTCTGCATAAAGTCTTTCTGTTATTAACACAGTTAATGAACCACCAACAATTAACGCACTGTCGCCCGCTAACGGAGTACTTTCTGCTGATTGCGTTTGTTGGCTTTCACCCGTACGTGTGACGCCACTAATCGTATTAAATAAATAAACATCATCACCAGAAATTACCGTAATAAAATTCAGTTTAGCTGCCGGGACAAAATCAACATTTACCCATGACCATAATGTTGCCCATGACAAAGTTGTACCAATAAGCCAGCTCTCACTATTGGCTTCAATCAAATCCTGTGAAAGCAACCGAGTATTCTTACCATCTCTGGTTAATTTACTGCCATAAAGTGCCTGTTGGTTGACCTTATAAAGTCCCACGTCTATCGTTAACCAAGAATTCTCAAAATCTATATCTCGGCCGACATTCAATTCAATGTATTTTGAATCTATCTCTTCAAAAGAGGTGAATTGTTCAAGAGGTATCGCCTGAGTTACATCAACCTGTTCCTTAGTAAACAATTCAAAACTAAGTTGATGATATGAAAAAGAAATTAAATAGTTACTGACACTATAATTAACGCTAGCACTGTAAGCATGCTGCTGTGCTTCAATTTGCAACGGAGGAGAAGTATGTGTTTCTTCATGATCACTGTGTTGACCATAAAGACTTATTGACCATTGTTCGTTAACCACATGAGAAAGTTCAAGACCATAACCATTGAGGTTTATCTTCTTGATTTCTTGATATAAATGGACGTCTTGAGCTTGTTTGTCAACAGATAGATATAACGATATAGCACTTACAGAGGGCGTTAAAACCATTGACAACAAGGTAATAGATGAAAGCTTAGTTAAGTAATGCATTTAATTAATAAACCTATAAAACAAGAAGACGTTACATTGTTGACAAAACCAACAAAAAAAGCAAATGACTCGTAATTCGAATTGAAAATTAACACTTAATTGATCTACTCATCAATTTCTAAACTGATATTGGTAACCTGAACACAGCAGCAAGGTAAAATTTCATGGTCGGGGACAAAAGCAAGGGGAGATCTAGCTTCAGATATGTTATCAATGCCAGTTAGTGAACTTCCAAGCTTTAGTTACATAAGGTATGCCAATTTGATAATGTATCCTGAATTATCTACAGCGTCATGAATTGCTTAAATTTCAAAAAATCAATTCAATGAATCAATTTGTCCGCTCACCAATTGATTTACACAAAAAAGCCGAAGGAAATTCCTTCGGCTCTTAGTTAACTACAATGAAACTGAATGATTTAGCTTGAACTCGCCTTTTCTTTCATTCCCAATTGTTCTTTTAAATAGTTAATCACCTTGCGGTTCATGCTAGTAATATCATCGCCAACACAATATAGCGATGGTACTAAAAAGACCGTTACAAACAAGGCAAACAAAACCCCAAAGGCTAACGCTAACACCGCTGGTTTTAAGAACTGTGCATCGGTTGAGCGCTCTAACATAATAGGGACTAAACCAACAAAAGTGGTAACCGTAGTTAACAGTATCGGGCGAAATCTTGCAACGCCGGCTTCTACACACGCTTCCATTGCGGTATAACCTTGCTTACGCAACTTCTCTACATAATCAACTAACACCAAGTTATCATTCACCACAACACCCGCTGCGGCGCCTATGCCAAAGAATGAGAACATTGCCATAGATACGCCAAAAACTAAATGACCATAAATTGCGCCCATATAGGCAAACGGAATAGCAGTCATAATTAACAGCGGTAAGAAATAGGATTTAAAGGCAACGGCAATTAAGGCATACATAATAAAAAGTGCAATAAGATATAGCGACTTTAACTCGCTAAGGAAATCTTCTTCGGCCAGCGCTTGACCGCTATGACCAACCTTAATTTCAGGATATTTAGTTTCAAGTGTTGGTAGAAAATTATCAACGATATCTTTATTAATGTCACTCATAACATCACTGGTAACATCGGCAGTAACTCTCACTACGCGCTCACCGTCTTGGCGTTGAATACGCTGTACACCTGATATGAGTTCTACGTCAACAACAGACAATAGCGGTATTTCTCTACCATCATCTGTGCGCACTCTAAAGTTGTTTAGGCTTTCTAAATTATAACGAGACGATTTAGGGTAACGCACCATAACTTTAACGTCGCCATTCTCCCTAGGCAATCGCTGAACTTCTTCACCGTAATATGCTTGTCTAACTTGCTCTGAAACTGTAGCTAAATCTATCCCTAACTTTTCAGCGCCCGGTAATAATTGAAGATGTAATTCAAATGTCTCACCACGCATATTATCTCTGACATAAAAAGTACCTTCATACTCATGCAATTTCGCTTTCAAGTCATTAGCAGCAGCTTGCAGCATTTTCATATCTCTGTGTTTAATGACAAAGCTTACTCTTGGTGTGGAGTTATTCATGGTGTAATTTATTTCAATTTCATCAGCGTCAGGTACATCGCCGACTAACTCCCTTAGCCTTAATGCCGCCTCTTTAGCTGATAAATCTCTTACTTCGGGTGGCGCTAAGCTAATAATAGCTATAACACTGTCGCGACGTGAGCGAGTGTACCAACCCTTGATTAGTTTGCCACTACCACCTTCAGACTTAGCCCGCGCTTCAACTTCTTCAATGAGTTTGAGTTCAGCTTCTTGAAGTTGATCTAAAATTTTAAGTGCTCGGTTATACGGCGTCCCCGTTGGCAGAGTAACATTAAGAAAAATTATTTCAGCTTCAACTTCCGGCATAAAATTAAACTTTACCCAGCCATTGTTGAACAAACCCAAACTGATAGTAAACATAGCTGCAAAAAAGCTAGTTGTAATATAACGATGTTTAACTGCTTTACTTACCCACCCCTTGTAGGTGCTGCGAGAAAAATTAACTAAGCTTTGTTCAATTCCCTTTTGCCATTGCGCAAAACGACCTAGTTTTTCTCTATGTTTTAAGTGACGCAGATGAGCCGGTAAAATAAAGAAAGCTTCGATAATTGATATGGTTAACGCTGCGGTAATAACAATGGATAATTGCCGCGTTGCCTGGGCATCTTCACCAGTAAGAAAAAACCAAGGCGCAAACGCAACTATTGTGGTTAATACGGCAACGACAACGGGTTTTGAAACAGCCATTGCACCTTTAATAGAAGCGTCAACACCTTCGTATTTGTGACTATGATCATAAATACTTTCACCGACAACAATGGCATCATCAACAACAATACCCAGCACCAATAAAAAGGCAAAGGTCGATAAAATATTTAATGAAACATCATTAGAGGGTAACAGGGCAAAAGTGCCCATAAAGGCAACGGCAATACCGGCAGTAACCCAAAAAGCCACCTTGGGTCTTAGTGATAAAAATAGCACTAAAAACACTAAAAACAACCCTAACGTAGCTGAGCTACTGATGGTATTCATTCGTGATTTATAATCATCCGCCTGATCTAACCAGATAGATAGTCCAACTCCTTCTGGTAGCGTTTTTTCTCGCTCTTTCATCCAAGCCCGTACAGAATCGCTCATTTTTACTATCTGCATTTTGTCTGTCGACATGATTTGCACGAGTACTGCTGGCTGACCATTTAATGTCGCTAAAATTTCTTCATCTTCAAAACCGTCAACAACGGTGGCAATATCACCCACATGCACAATAGCGCCATCATCAGTTTGGTGAACAATAATTTCTTTGAATTCTCTCTCTGAGTTAGCTAAGTTTCTAGCCCTGAGTAATACGTCTCCTGTCTCTGTTCTTATACGACCCGACGAAAGGTTAAGCGAACTTTTTCTTATGGCATCAGAGACATCGCTAAAACTAAGGTTATATTTTCGCAGTGAATCTTCTGAAATTTCGATGGTGATCTCTTCACGTCTTGTTCCAAATAAGCCAACAATAGAAACATTAGGGAGAGCCGCCACTTCATCGCGAATATCTTCAGCTAGGTTTTTTAACGTTCTTTCATCTAAATCACCATGAACCGCAACTCTTAAAATTTCTTGTCGGTAAATAACACGGCTGACTTTAGGCTTTTCCATATCTCTTGGCAGGCCATTTACAGAATCGACAATACCTTTTATTTCATTTAGAAATTCTTCCATGTTAACGGCAGGGTAAGTGACAATTTCTAACTCACCGTAATTTTCAGTAGCTGTAGAATATATTCGGTAGACATTGTCTAAGTTACTTAATGCCTCTTCCATGCGAACCACAATCTGCTCTTCCACCTCTTGAGGTGCAGCACCGGGCCAAACAAACTCAACTTTGACCTGACTAGGTTTAAACGAAGGAAAGGTTTCTCGTTCCATAGCAAAAAAACCGAGTATGCCCGCAAGCAGAATTCCTACCATTAATAAATTTGCAGCGACTGGATTGTTTGCCCACCAAGTAATCATTTTGTTCATTAGTGATCTCCTGCAAACGCCACAGCGTTTTCATCCTTGCTGTTTTTTTCTGTTGTATCATTTTCTAATGCTGAAACACGCATACCCGGAATAGGATTTCGAATGGAAGAAACAATAACGCGATCATTGGGTTTAACGCCTGAGCCAATAATGGCTCTTTTTTCAGAGCTATGCACAACATTAACTTTTCTTATATCAAGACGATCTTCTGAGTTGATTACAAAAACATTATTGCCTGCTCTCAAAGCATCTCGAGGAATAACGGTTGCGTCTGTAATTTTGCGCCCTTCAATCTCTGCTTTCACATACAAACCAACGGCTAATGGCATATTATTTTGAGAAACATTTTCTTTGTAAGGTGATTTAACTTCAACTTGCCCATACAAGGTACGAGTTTGACTATCAACTGATGCATCAAGTCGCACAAGCTCACCTTGCCAACGTTGCAGCTTTCCTGCAACCGTTGCACTAAGGTTAACAATTAATGGGTTTTTACCATCAGCAATAAAACCTATAGGTAAATCAAGAGAAGCAAGCTCGTCATCATCTAAAGGGACACGCACTTCGACAACATTAGTTGAAAATGCAACACCTAAAGAAGTACCAGGACTAACATATTGACCAATACCGACATTTTTTTTCATCACTCGACCATCAAATGGTAGCGATATTTGGGTTCGAGAAAGGTTAAGTTCAGCTTGTGATAACGATGCACGAGCTGCTATTAGTCTTGCTCTTGCTTGTGCCACTTGCGGCCGTCTTAAAGCAAACGGCGAGGCATCCTTTGAATTTTGCAACTGCTTTCGTGCTACGTCAGCTATTGCTAACGCTTCTTGTACTTTTACTTCAGCTTCAGCAACAACAGCTTGAGCTTGTAATAAGACTAATTTGTAATCCGTGTCGTCAATGTTAATTAATATAACGCCAGGGGAAACAATACCACCTTCAGTAAATTCAGGTGATATTGACATGATTGTTCCTGCAACCTGAGCAACTAAATTAACTTCAGTGCGTGCTCTTACCTCTCCCTGTGTAGATACTAATAAAGACACATCTGATTGCTCCGCAGACTTAACATAGACACTTAAAGGTCTGACAGCCTCAGCTTTTTTTTCAGGCTCAGGCTTGCTTGCTTCAAGCATTTTATAAACGCCTATGCCCCCAAGTAAAATAACGATAGGCACTGCTATCTTGATCAATCTTGCTTTCATGTAAATATCCATACTTTTCTTATATTAATAAGAGTATGTCGTAAATAGGTTTGATTTGGTTTATATCCAGTGTGAAATTTTCATTGATTTGAGATTTTAAAACATTTTTTTAGAAAATATTTACAATTCAAACGAATTTAAAAAGGCTTCAATGTTATAGAGTAAGGGCTGCAGATTAATATTAATTTCACTAGCTTTTGAAAAAACAATGCAGTGAGTAACCTATATTAAATGTAAGAAAATATTTTTTTTGTGAAATTAACAACTAAAGCGTCCAAGTTCTCAAAAATAATAAATAGCTATTTATCTCGACACCAACAAGTTATTGCTTACAATAACTTGTTTTACACTTAACCAAACACCCTATACTCATGACAAAAACTACCATTACATTTGAACTAGAGAAGCAGAATAAAAACAGCGTACGTTACAAAGAAGTTCCTAAGGATGGAATGCCGCCCGTACTTGGCTCCATTTATGTACAAAAATGGTATGCAGGTGACAGTAAAATAATTGAAGTAACGATTGAGAAAAAAGACTAAGTTTACCGTAATGGCTTGAATATTTAGCACGAGCAAGGCAAGATCCCCGTCACCCACTCTCATTAAAAGACACGCCCATGTTAAAAGCTAAAATGATAGAGCAACTCAATCAACAAATTAACCTAGAATTTTATTCATCTAACCTTTATTTGCAAATGAGTGCTTGGTGTGAGGAAAAAGGCTTTGAAGGCGCTGCTGAGTTCATGCGTAAGCATGCCGCAGAAGAAATGGAACACATGACTCGACTTTTCACTTATGTGAGTGAAACAGGTGCTTTACCTATTTTAGGCACTATTGATGCGCCACCACATGAATTTGATTCATTAGCCGATGTCTTTGAAAAAACTTATGAACATGAGTGCCAAATTACAGAACGTATTAATGATTTAGCTCATCAAGCTTTTACTAATCAAGACTATTCTACCTTTAACTTTTTACAGTGGTATGTTTCAGAACAGCATGAAGAAGAGACACTATTCAAAAGCATTTTAGATAAAATCAACTTAGTTGGTCACGATGGTCACGCATTATTTTTTGTTGATAAAGATCTAGCTGAAATGGCAAAGAAAGGCTCTACCAGCATAATGACAGACGCAAACGCTTAAAGGCTAGTTAAACAGTGACACAACTAACAACCACAGATGTTTTGATTATTGGTGCTGGCGCTGCAGGTTTAATGTGTGCCGCCAGTGCAGGCTATCGAGGCCGAAGCGTTACAGTAATAGATATGGGTAAAAAGCCCGGTAGAAAAATTTTAATCAGTGGTGGTGGTCGTTGTAATTTTACCAATCAAAACACTCAACCTACTAACTATATCTGCCAAAACCCCCACTTTGTAAAATCAGCACTTAGCCGCTATGGCGCTGATAATTTTATTGAGCTAGTTGAACGCCACGGTGTTGATTATCATCATAAAACTTTAGGACAACTTTTTTGTGACAATAGTGCGCAAGATATTGTTGATGTATTGCTTACTGAGTGTGATTGGGCCGGTGTTAAAATTGATTTGCGCACAGAGGTATTGTCAGTCAATAAAAATGAAACCGGCTATTTAGTTAGAACAAACCTTAAAAGCTATCAATGTAGCTCGCTTGTTGTCGCTTCTGGTGGTCTAACTATGCCCAAACTTGGCGCCTCACCTATTGGTTATAGAATTGCTGAACAATTCGATTTAAATGTATTACCAACAACAGCGGCATTAGTCCCTTTTACCTTGCATGATCACGACAAACAACGCTTTGATGGATTATCAGGCATCAGTATTACCACCGAAGTTACCAGTGAAGACGGCACTTCTTTTAAAGAGAATATTCTTTTTACTCATCGAGGTCTATCAGGCCCCGCCATTCTACAAATATCTACTTTTTGGCGTGCAGGACAAGCAGTAACCATTAACTTATTACCCCAGAACAAGCTTGAACAATTAATAACCGATTGGCGAGAACATCAAGGCCAAAAATCATTAAAAAATCAATTAGCCACGCTATTACCAAAACGCTTTATTGAATCACTCATTAAAAGCGGTGATATCCCTGATAAAAGCATCAACCAACTGAGTCATGCAGAAATAACATCATTAAGTAATTATATTCACGCTTGGCAAATAAAACCCAACGGTACCGAAGGTTATAGAACTGCAGAAGTTACCTTGGGCGGTGTCGATACCGATGAATTATCATCTAAAACTTTTGAAGCTAAAAAAGCACAGGGCTTATATTTTATTGGCGAAGTAACCGATGTTGTTGGCTGGCTCGGAGGCTACAATTTCCAGTTTGCTTGGGCCAGCGGCTGGGCTTGTGGGCAGGCAGTTTAGTGTTTTGGTTCTTAGAAGAAGGGGATAAGTATACTTTTCTTAATATTTTAGTTGTTTTTAGAGAAATCCGATTTATTTTTAAGTTTAATATTTATACAGTAAACGAAAGTGGCTGTATATTAATTATACTTGCCCATGGATTTAACGATGAAAATTATTAAATGCTAACGTCTTCAAAGTGGTATTAGTTTTCCTTTCAAACTAAGCTGTAACTGTCAGCTTATGGCTAACTTAAGAAGTATCTATGCCAACTAGCTTAATGTTAACAAAGATACGAAACCGGACGTTAGCCTTAGCCTATCTAGCGACAAGTGTTCCACTGACA
>JAPYOP010000064.1 GCA_029938115.1 Colwellia sp.
TGTAATACCACTGTAACCTTCATCATGCTCAGCATAAGAAAGGTTTACATCTTTTTTAACTTGTAATCGTAGCGGACGATAAATAACTTCAACATTTTTTTCTTGGTGTATATAACCGATACTTTCACAGTTCGCGATATGGGTAATTCCTGCAAAAGCAACTTCATGGGCTTGTTCGTCAAAACTACATCCACATTCAATAGTAATAAAAGGACAGGAAAAATCTTGCTCCATTAGTGAGCCTAAATTTAGATCAGATAAAATTAATGTTTGGCAGAAAAATGAAGCTAATGACAACGTCTCTGTTGTGATAACCGCACTAATTGAAAAAGTAGGGCCTGGACTCGAGGCATTGTGAAGGTCTATCACCATTTCAGGTTTTACATCACGAATTGCTTGCTCAATAAGTTGTGCTCTTTCATAACAGCCTTGTTGATCATCTTGATAACCATATTTTTGGCCTGTACTACCAAAGCATCTATTAATATCTTTACTGCCATCAACAAACCGTTTTGAGAATAAAGGGCTTTTAGTTGCGGCTTCGATGGAACAAATAATAAAGCGCAAATTGGTTTGTGGTTGTTCTTTATCATCTCGAGTAATTAACCAACGGTGTAAAGCAATTAAACCAGATGGCTCATTACCTTGCAATAAAGTTGTTATTACTCGACATTTCTTGGTGTTAATGCCTGTAATGTCAATTACTGTTGGACCTGTCATAGACAATAAGAACTGTTCATAATCCGCATGTAACTCTTGCCATGTGGGACTATGTAGATAGTTGATTTCGCTAAAATCTATTTCCATATTATTACCTACGGATATTTGTTTGAACTATTAAGTTTTCGATAAGGTAGCATGTCATACCTTTAAGGGGGGAAGTGTTGATTAAGGTCAATAAAAGTGGTTGATGTGATAAAAAGTGTGATAAAAATATTTTTCACGCTAAACTATTGCCAAGATTAAAACTATGAGTATCAAAAATGACTGAAGAAACAATTTTTTCAAAGATTATTAGACAAGAAATCCCAACTCAATTGTTGTATCAAGATGAGTTAGTGAGTGCCTTTAGAGATATTGCCCCACAAGTAAGTACACATATTTTAATAGTGCCTAATCTTCACATACCTACTATTAATGATGTTACTGAGTCGGATGAACTAGCAATGGGAAGAATGATTACGGTTGCTAAAAAGCTAGCTAAAGAAGAAGGTATTGATGAGGATGGCTATCGATTGATTATAAATTGCAATAAAGATGGTGGACAAGAGGTGTATCATATTCATATGCATTTACTTGGCGGTCAACGATTAGGGCCAATGTTATCTGTTTAAAGTCTGCATATCGGGCAAAAAAGCGATAAACGGTTGCAAAGTCGCGATTAAAGACAGTGCACTTAAAGTTTGTCTAACGCATAATTAAGATACGAAGATGATGACTGTACCTTCTAGGACTTTACGTGAATTGGAAAGAATTACTCGAAAATAAAAATCGCCTTTTTTGGCTTGCTCATTCCATTGGTTGGTTTGGCTTTGCGTTAGTGCATTATCTGGGGTCTTTACTTCATGAACTGCGCGATATATTTGTGGTGATTATTCTTCTTAATGCTTATGCTGGCTGGTTGTTTACTGTGCCTCTGCGTTATCTCTATCGCCGAGTATGGAATTTTCCTCCCGTTAAAATGGCGTTTGTAGTGGTTTTTGCTTCCTACTTTACCGGTGTTGTATGGCAAGTCGTTAAAAATATAAACTATTGGGAAATCTATAAGCACGGTTATAAGCCTGACTTTTGGTTGATGTATACGCAATCAAGCGTTTGGTCTTTTTATATTGTTCTTAGTTGGAGTGTGCTTTATTTTGGTACTAAATATTACCAAATGCTGCAAATTGAAAAGCAAAATGTGCTTAAAGCGAATACGGTAGCTCATCAAGCACAATTAAAAATGCTTCGATACCAACTTAACCCTCATTTTTTGTTTAATACTTTAAATGCTATATCTACACTCATACTTTTAAAAGATAATGTTACGGCTAATGGCATGGTGACAAAGTTAAGTGAATTCTTACGTTATTCACTTGATAAAGATCCAATGAAAAAAGTAACTTTAAGTAACGAAGTTCAAGCATTAGAACTATACTTAGCTATAGAAAAGGTGCGTTTTGAAGAACGTTTACAAGTACACTTTAATATTAGTGAAAATTGTCAGGAAGCTTTAGTTCCCAGTATGATTTTACAACCCATCGCTGAAAATGCTATTAAGCATGCAATAGCAACCCAAGAAGAAGGTGGCAGTATAACTATTTCTGTAAGTCATTTTGCTCATGACTTAATGATTGAAGTAGCGGATGATGGTCCGGGCGCTGAAATAGTTGATGGTAACTTGCACAGAGAAAATGGCGTCGGTTTAGTCAATACTCGTGAACGCTTGCAAGCATTATATAAAGATAATTATTCGTTAGTTGTTGCAAATAATAGTCCTTCTGGTATTAAAGTAAGTATTAGAATGCCTTATGAATTATCGTAATTTTATGGCTAGCAGAAAATAGGATTTTACAATGACTTTTAGAACAATTATTGTTGATGATGAGCCGCTTGCTCGTAAAGGCTTAGATATACGCCTGCAAGGTTTTAATGATATTAACGTAGTTGCTCAATGTTGTAACGGTAGAGAAGCTATTGAAGCAATAAGAGCATATCAAGTGGACTTAATGTTTCTTGATATTCAAATGCCAGGGTTGAATGGTTTTCAAGTGATTGAAGAAATATCGAATCAAGGCTTAAAAATGCCAATGGTTATTTTTGCGACTGCTTTTGATCAGTACGCGATTAAAGCTTTTGAAATACACGCGCTTGATTACATCATGAAACCAGCAGATGAAATTCGTCTTGCTCAGACAATAGACAAAGTCAGGCAGCATTTTAAATCAAGTACTGATGCCGATCATAAGTCAAAGCTTATTCGCTTAGTCAGTGATGTTACCGGTAATGATTGTCAACAAATTCTAACAGAGCTTGCAAATAATCAGCCCGTTAGTTTATCTCATTATTCAGACATATTAGCCATTAAAGATGCGGGCGAGGTTAGTAGAGTACCAGTAAAAGATATTATTTGGATAGATGCCGCCGGTGATTATATGTGTGTGCATGCCAGCAGTAGCTCAAATGGTAATAAGCCAGAAGAAACCCATATTTTAAGAAAAACCATGAAACAGCTTGAGGAACACCTTGATCCTAAGTTGTTTATTCGCAACCATCGTTCAACCATTGTTAATAAAAATTATATTCAAAAATTTTGCAGCCAAGTCAATGGCGAATACTTTTTGGTATTGAAAAATGGTAAAGAGCTTAAGGTAAGTCGTAGTTACAAAGAAAAAGTTAAACAAGCAATTAATAGCTAATTTTTCCTACTAGTTTTCCTCTCTGTTTGAAATAAAGCGTCTATACTCTAACTTATAACAGAAAGTTTATAACAAAATAAAAAGAGTATTATTCATGAATGTTAGTTATATAGCACACGTGTCCGGCCGAGTTCAGGGCGTTTATTTTCGAGTATCTAGTCAACAAAAAGCAATAGATTATGGCTTAAGTGGTTATGCTCGAAACTTAGCAGACGGTGATGTTGAAGTTTTTCTTTCAGGCGAGGAAGCTAATGTAGAAAAAATGTTAGCTTGGTTACAACATGGACCAGAACAAGCAGACGTTACTGAAATGCAGCAAAAAAAAGTTGATTGGCAAGAGCATAGCTTTTTCTCCATAAGTTAAGATCAATTCGCATAACTCTTTGCTCACTCTTACTGGCTAAACTAACAATGGTGTCATTATTTTTAATCATAATAACCCGATATTTTCAATCTAGCTCCAAGCTCTTCCATGATAAATCTAAATACTTGCTGATCAATGGCTACTTGTTGGATATAAATTTAAAAAATGCTTTATTTGATTCTCTTGTTCCATTGCATCTCTATAACCTAGTTTTATTAACTCAGAACAAAAGTTTTTTTCAAATAATAAATAGCTAATAATACTAGATTCTGAATCATTACTAATACCTGCACTTCGCAATAAAACTCGCACGGGTAAAGATAAGTCATTATAGTAGTTTAGTGCTATAGCATTAAAGTCGTGACTCGGATTAATAATAAAGCTATCTATATGTTTCAAACCTTCAACACTTTCTTTTTTGCTTTTGGGTATTAGCTTTAATGTTTCGTTAATTCTAGCCATGCGCTCTAGGTCACTATTCATAGTATCAGCAAAAACTGAGTCTAACAGATGACCTGCAATAGTTGCAGCCGTTGGAGGGTGTGGATTATTTTCATTAACATGTACAGGTTCCTTAGGTTGTTCTACACCAATAACAAAAATACGCTTTGCCCCCAAATGTATGGCCGGACTAAGTGGAGATAACTGATGTACAGAGCCATCGCCAAAATGTTGCTTTTTAATTTTTGTTGATGGGAAGACTAAAGGAATCGCAGCGGATGCCATTAAATGTTCACTATTTAATTGGCTAGCCTGACCACAACGTTTTGCCCTTGCCCAAGGCGTGATACTATCATTTGCTTGATAAAAACTAATTGAATTTCCAGTGCTATAACTTGAGGCTGTTACTGAAATAGCTGAAAGGTAGCCTCGTAAGATATTATTATCAATTCTTTTAAAGTTCATAACAGAATTTAACAACTGTCTAAGTGGTTCACTATTTAATAAACTGCGAGGTAATTTATTTGCGTAGTCAGCCTGAAAACTAGCAAGTATGCCTTTTCCGATATGGCCAAAAACACCGCTTGTATCGCTATGATAAATTTTACTTGTATCCAAGTTTTTCCACATCCATTCCAACTTCTTAACTCCAAGTTGAAAACACGATGCATAACAACCTAAGGCTGTACTATTTATAGCTCCGGCGGAAGTCCCACAAAGAATAGGGAAGGGAATAGCATGGTTTCTAGGTACAAACTTAGCAATAGCAGAAAGGACTCCTACTTGGTAGGCAGCTCGTGCACCACCACCAGTAAGCACTAGTGCATTTTTGCTTGCAATATAGTTACGTCTTCGAGTCATAGCTTATTGTTATTAATTAAGTTATTTATCTTATGTCGTTATTTAAGTGTATGTGTATTTGCTCTTAACTGCTAGTTTCAATCTAAAATTTGATAAAAAAAAAGCCAGCTAATAAGCTGGCTTTTTAAAATGACATAGAATTATTAACAATTAACCTTCTTACCTATCACTGTTCTTACCTAAAAGGTGAAAATAGCTTTAAGCAGTATGCCTAGCTGAAAATAATTTATTAGCTGCTAACGCGTTCGTTTGCAGCGTCGATCAATGGTTGCGATCCAGCTTGTAAAGCAGCTAAGTTAGCAGAAACAACTTTCTTTGGTAATTTACGAATCATCAAAGAACCTGTTTGTACTGAACCGCTAGTCGATGCAAACTCTAATAAGTTTTTGCCATTACACTGAATACCGTCGAAGATACGACGAATTTTTAATTTATTCGTCTTTAAAAATGAACGCATGCGTTTCTTGTCGTCAGCAGCTACATACTCACATATGCTTTGTGCAATGTTCGCAGCTTGTGCTTGTGGCGTCGATACAACAGACGTTAATGTTAAAACAGTGATGGTAGAAGCTATTAATAATTTTTTCATTTTAGTAACCTTTTATATAAATGGATTATTAAAAGAAAAAACCACGGGATGTACCTGTATAACGAGGTGACTCCGCTGCCGTAGATTCTCCATTATTGGAAAACCCCGTAGGCCGGTGGTTTTGCGTAACATACTTTCATATGTATTGCCTTTTCTTTGTCAAGATTAAGTATCGCTAAAACTGTATCAAATTGCAACTATATTTATAGTTATTTGTTTTTAAAGGAAAAAGTGTTAATGAATATACGTTTTTTATTAAAAAGTCATCTCTGGTATGTTACCTGTAACAACTAATTCACCTTCAGTTAACTTAATTATCTCTTCAACGGACACTCCAGGTGCGCGTTCCAGTAAGTGAAACTTGCCCGCTTTAATTTCAATGAAAGCTAAATCGGTCAATACCTTTTTAATACAACCTTTACCGGTTAATGGCAGCGTGCAATTACTTAGCAGTTTAGACACGCCATGTTTTGATGCGTGAGTCATGGTGACAATGATATTATCAGCACCAGCAACTAAATCCATTGCTCCGCCCATGCCTTTAATGAGTTTTCCAGGAATCATATAAGAGGCAATATTACCATTTACATCGACTTCAAATGCGCCAAGCACGGTTAAATCTACATGACCACCACGGATCATAGCGAATGATTCTGCTGAGTCAAAAATGGAAGCGCCTTTCGCCATAGTGACTGTTTGTTTACCCGCGTTGATTAAATCAGCATCTATTTCTTCTTCGGTAGGAAATTGTCCCATCCCAAGTAAGCCATTCTCTGACTGCAACATTACTTCCATACCATCGGGAATATAATTAGCTACAAGCGTAGGAATACCAATGCCTAAGTTAACGTAATAACCATCTTGCATCTCTTGAGCAACACGTTGAGCGATTTGTTCTCTTAATAGGGTCATTATTTCTCTCCTTGTGTATTTGATGGGCGAACAGTACGCTGCTCTATGCGTTTCTCAAATGTCCCTTGAATTAAGCGATCTACATAAATACCTGCTGTGTGAATTTGATCAGGATCTAATTCACCCGGCTCGACAATTTCTTCGACTTCTACTACGGTTATTTTGCCAGCAGTGGCGGCTAAAGGATTAAAATTCCGAGCCGTTTTTCTAAAGACTAAATTACCGTATCTATCTGCCTTCCAGGCTTTTACAATAGCAAAGTCACCAACAATTGATTCTTCTAGAATATAATCACGACCGTTAAATTTTCGTTCATCTTTACCTTCTGCTACTGGTGTACCAACACCTGTAGCGGTATAAAAAGCAGGAATACCAGCACCACCGGCGCGCATTTTTTCTGCTAGTGTCCCTTGTGGCGTTAATTCAACATCTAATTCGCCAGCCATCATTTGACGTTCAAACTCAGCATTTTCGCCTACATATGAGGCAACTATTTTTTTAATTTGACGATCTGGTAATAACACACCTAAACCAAAATCATCTACACCACAGTTGTTAGAGACTAAAGTTAAGCCTTTAGTCCCTTTACGTTTTATCTCTGCGATTAAATTTTCAGGAATACCGCACAGGCCAAAACCACCTGCGATAACTGTCATGTTATCAGTTAATCCAGCCATAGCTTCTTCGTAGCTTGATACGACTTTGTCAAATCCGGCCATTATTTTCTCCTAATTTATTTTTAGTTCTTATAGCTCGGCAAGAGCGAAGCGAAGTCCGACAATGCCATGCAAATACTATTCAGTGTTTTTTTGAGCAAAGTAAGCATTTGATACTTTCGAAATAGGGGCTTTGCCTAACTTTTCACTAATAAACCAACCTGCTTGCAGTAGTTTATTGAAATCTATTCCACTATCTATACCTAAACCATTCAGCATATACACCACATCTTCTGTAGAAACATTACCTGATGCGCCTTTAGCGTAAGGACAACCACCTAAACCTGCAATAGCACTATCAACCACTTTAATACCTATTTGCAACGCAGCATAAATGTTAGTCAACGCTTGACCGTAGGTATCATGAAAATGTACTGCTAATTTATCTACAGGCACACATGCGCTGACAGCATTTAGCATTTTAGTTACACTGGCTGGAGTGCCAACACCGACGGTATCGCCTAGTGATATTTGATAGCAGCCCATTTTGTATAATTGCTCAGCAACTAATGCTACCTGTGCTGGCTCTATCTCACCTTCATACGGGCAACCAACGACACAAGAAACATAACCGCGCACCTTGATGTTGGCTTTTTTAGCTGCTGCCATAATAGGAATAAAACGCTCAAGGCTTTCTTTAATCGAGCAGTTAATATTTTTTTGACTGAAACTTTCAGATGCCGCGCCAAATATTGCTACCTCGGTAGCATTGACGGCCATCGCTCCTTCAAAGCCCCGCATGTTTGGTGTTAGCGCAGCGTAAGTTACACCTTCTTGACGATTCAGTTTTTCAAATATTTCTGCGGAAGTTGCCATTTGCGGCACCCACTTAGGAGAAACAAAACTGCCACTTTCAATGTAAGAAACACCTGCATCAGCAAGTTGCTCTATTAACGCTATTTTATCACTTGCACTGATAGGCACAGCTTCGTTTTGTAAACCATCTCTTGGGCCAACTTCAACTATCGTTACCTTTTCAGGAAGAGGGAGGGGGAGGTTGTTAGTCATATTAATGCCTTTTTTACTCGTCATCAGTTGAGAAAGCTAACAGTTCAGCACCACCGTCAACCATGTCACCTGCTTGGAAAAATACTTCATCAATGGTGCCATCGCTAGGTGCTTTAATAGTATGCTCCATTTTCATCGCTTCCATAATAACCAGCGGTTGATTTTTTTTCACAAAATCACCCGCTTTAATTAGTACACTCACCATGGTGCCATTCATTGGTGCAGTTAAACCACCATGCTTGTCATCAATGTCTAATTGGCCACAATCAGGTAAGATGTGAGTGAAATTAAATACGCCATTTTCTCGATATAAACTGATGTTGTTTTCATCAACGCTGATAGTTGCTTGGCTACGATGACCATTAATATTTACAAGAATGATGTTGTTACTTATCGTGCCTTGACAATCAAACTGCTTATTATCAATATTAATAAGGTAATTAACATCACTGCCTTGGCCTTGACTTTGGAATAGTTGCTCAACGGTTACAGTATATTCATCATCATTATGAGCTAATACAAGAACATGTGTATGCGCCTCATTCAAACGCCAAGCATTAGGATGATGCCAAGGAGAGTGTGGGTCATTACTTTGCGCGGCACTTATGTGTGCTTTTTTCTCATTTGATAGTATTAGATATAGCGCCACGATAGGTAATTCGTTTAGTAGCTCTTGCGCGCCATCATGAAAAATTAGTGAGTGATTTTTTTCAATAAAGCCAGTATCAATATCCTCTTCAATAAAAGGTTTTGATGTAGCTAAGTTATAAAGAAAGTCAATATTGGTGGTTACGCCATTAATACGGTATTCACTTAATGCTTTAGCTAAGCGTTTTAATGCTTTTTCACGACTTTCATCCCAAACAATTAATTTGGCAATCATGGGATCGTAATAAACACTCACTTCATCACCTTGACGAACACCCGTATCAATACGCACATGCTCACTTTCAATAGGGGTTTGCAATAAGCTTAATTTACCAGTGGCAGGCAAAAAATCGTTATTAGCATCTTCAGCATAAATACGCGCTTCGAAGGCATGACCATTGATCACCAGTTGCTCTTGTGTTTTAGGTAAAACTTCACCAGCAGCAACGCGTAATTGCCATTCAACTAAATCTTGACCGCTGATCATTTCAGTAACAGGGTGTTCAACTTGTAGGCGCGTGTTCATTTCCATAAAGTAGAAAGAGCCATCAACGTCAAGTAAAAACTCAACGGTTCCAGCGCCTTGATAACCAATTGCTTGAGCTGATTTAATGGCAGATTCACCCATTTGGGCACGTAACTTAGCACTCATTTTAAAAGCAGGCGCTTCTTCGATAACTTTTTGATGACGGCGTTGTACTGAGCAATCGCGTTCAAATAAATAAACAGCATGTTGATGATTATCACAAAATACTTGAATTTCCACATGGCGAGGTTGCGTTAAGTACTTTTCTACCAACATAGTGTCATCGCCAAAAGATGACATTGCTTCACGTTTTGCAGCAGCTAAGCCTTCATCAAACTCACTTTCGCTCCATACTTGGCGCATACCTTTACCACCGCCACCTGCGGTCGCTTTAAGTAATACCGGATAGCCCATGTCATCAGCCGCTTTTTTGATGATGTCTCGTGATTGGTCATCACCGTGATAGCCTGGCACTAATGGTACATTGGCCTTTTCCATAATATTTTTAGCAGCAGATTTTGAACCCATCGCTTCAATAGCAGCAACTGGAGGACCAATAAATGTGATGTTATTCGTAGTGCAAGCTCGACAAAAACCGGCATTTTCAGATAAAAAGCCATAACCAGGATGTATAGCTTGGGCACCAGTTTTTAGTGCAGCAGCAATAACCTTATCGCCTAAAAGATAACTTTCACGCGAAGGGGAAGGGCCGATATAAATCGCTTCATCGGCCATGTGTACATGCAAGGCATCTTTATCCGCATCAGAATAAACTGCGACCGTCAATACACCCATCTGCTTGGCTGTATTTATGATACGGCAGGCGATTTCACCACGGTTGGCAATTAATATTTTATTAAACATGTTAGATCCTTACTTTATGCTTTATCTGTTTTTTCGAAGCGATTAACTTGTAGTTAGTAGCTTATTGCCAATTTGGGGCACGCTTCTCGAAAAATGCGCTTAACCCTTCTTGACCTTCTGCTGAAACTCTAATGGCGGCAATACGCTCACTGGTATCTGTTAGCAATGCTTCATCTATTGTTTGAAAAGCGACTTCTTGGCTAAGCTTTTTCGCTTGTCGTCTTGCTTGGCTACCATTCGCTAATAATGTAGCGATCATCGCTTCTATTTCATTGGCTAAATTATCAGGTTCGACTATTTCATCTACTAAACCTAGCTGTTGTGCTTTATCGCTAAAAAATCGTTCGGCAGTTTGGAAGTAACGGCGGCTAGCCTTTAAACCAATAGCATCAACTACATAAGGACTAATAGTTGCAGGTATAAGTCCTAGCTTCACTTCACTTAAACAAAAGCTGGCTTTAGTGCTGGCAATAACAATATCGCAGCAGCTTGCTAAACCGACAGCGCCGCCAAAAGCAGCCCCTTGAACTTTTGCAATAGTCGTTTGTGGTAAAAAGTTCAACGCTTTTAACATTTGTGCTAAAGCATTAGCATCTTTCAAGTTATCTTCATAAGAATAACTTGCCATGCGCTTCATCCAACCTAGGTCGGCACCTGCGCTAAAGCTTTTACCTATTGATGCAAACACCATAATACTGATGTCATCACGCTGGCTAATATCATTAAAGATACTTGTTAATTGTTTGATGATTTCGTCATCAAAAGCATTGTGTTTTTCCGGATTATTTAAAGTAACGGTAGCAACGCCTTGCTCATTTACTTCAAATAAAACTTTTTCATTTTCTGTATTTATACTGGTGTTCATATTTGTATACCTATATTCGCACTTTACATTCTAAAGATACCAAACTTAGTTTCTTCAATAGGTTTGTTTAAAGAGGCTGAAATAGCTAAACCTAATACTTGACGTGTATCGGCAGGATCGATAATGCCATCATCCCATAAGCGAGCAGAAGCATAATAAGGATGGCCTTGGTGTTCATAATCTTCAATGATAGGTTGCTTGAATGCTTGCTCTTCGGCATCACTCCAACTTTCACCTAACTTTGCTTTTTTATCGCGGGTTACTTGCGCCATAACGCCTGCGGCTTGCTCGCCACCCATTACCGAAATACGTGCATTTGGCCACATAAACAAGAAACGAGGATCGTAAGCTCGGCCACACATACCATAGTTACCTGCGCCAAAACTACCACCGATTAAAATAGTAAACTTAGGCACTTGCGCGGTAGCAACAGCCGTGACCATTTTTGCGCCATGTTTGGCGATACCACCCGATTCGTATTGCTTACCCACCATAAAACCAGTGATATTTTGTAAGAAGACTAAAGGAATTTTTCGCATGGCACACAGTTGAATAAAGTGAGCGCCTTTTTCAGCTGATTCGCCAAATAAAACCCCGTTATTGGCGACAATACCTACAGGATAGCCGAAAATGTGCGAAAAACCACAAACTAAGGTGTTGCCATAAAGGGCTTTAAATTCGTTAAAATCACTACCATCAACAATACGAGCGATAACTTCACGTACATCGTAAGGTTGGCGAGTGTCTTTAGGAATGATTCCGTATATATCTGAGCTGGGATATTGCGGCTCACTAACTTGGTGAAAGTTGATGTCTACAGGTTTCACTCTATTTAAGTTACTAACCGCAGAGCGAGCAATTTCAAGTGCGTGGTGATCGTTTTGTGCATAATGGTCCGTAACACCAGAAGTGCGACAATGCACATCAGCACCGCCTAAATCTTCTGCGCTGACGATTTCACCTGTTGCTGCTTTTACTAATGGAGGGCCAGCTAAAAAGATAGTGCCTTGCTCTTTTACAATAATAGACTCATCTGCCATGGCTGGTACATAAGCACCACCGGCTGTACACGAGCCCATAACGACAGCTATTTGTGGAATATTATTCGCTGACATATTTGCTTGATTAAAGAAAATGCGACCAAAGTGCTCTTTATCCGGAAATACATCACCTTGGTTCGGTAAGTTTGCACCACCTGAATCGACTAAATAAACACAAGGTAAATTATTTTCTTGGGCAATAGCTTGCGCTCTAAGGTGCTTTTTAACGGTAAGTGGGTAATAAGTACCGCCTTTCACCGTTGCATCATTAGCAACTATTACACATTCTTGACCGCCAACACGGCCGATACCGGTAATGATACCCGCACTAGGTACATTATCCTCATAGACTTTATAGGCAGCAAGTTGTGAAAATTCTAAAAATGCTGAGCCATTATCTAATAGGGCATTTACTCTGTCTCGAGGTAATAATTTTCCTCGGCTAAGATGACGGTCACGAGAGCGTTCACCACCACCCAGTTTTATTTCACCAAGCTTGACTCGCAAATCATCAACTTGTCTTTGCATGTGAGCAGCATTGTCTAAAAAATCTTGGCTGCGAACATTAATTTTTGATATTAGTTTTGCCACGATAGAACCCTTTCATTTCTTTATATTCATAACGATTCAGCTTTAAGTTGTACAGCTCAATTAAAAGGAAAAAGCACGGAGTTGATGACTATCAATGAGTACTTTTAACGAATTAATTGGGCTTTGCAGCAACAAGGTGGATAGTTATTTTGATTCGTTGAACAATTCACGACCTATTAGCATGCGGCGAATTTCAGAAGTTCCAGCGCCTATTTCATATAATTTTGCATCACGTAATAAACGTCCGGCTGGGAATTCATTAATATAGCCGTTACCACCAAGTAACTGGATGGTATCAAGTGACATTTTTGTTGCTAATTCTGCGGCGTATAGAATAACGGCAGCGGAATCTTTACGGGTTGTTTCGCCCCGGTCACAAGCTTGAGCAACCATATAAGCATACGCTTTAGCTGCGTTCATTTGTGTGTACATGTCAGCTATTTTGCCTTGTACTAATTGGAATTCACCAATTGATTGACCAAATTGCTTTCTGTCATGAATATACGGAACGACTAAATCCATACATGCATCCATAATACCTAATGAACCGCCAGATAAAACCACGCGTTCATAATCTAGACCAGACATTAGTACACGAACACCTTTGCCTTCTGTTCCTAGGATGTTTTCTGCAGGCACTTCACAATCTTGGAAAACTAATTCACAAGTGTTTGAACCGCGCATACCGAGTTTGTCTAGCTTTTGATGGCGAGAAAAACCAGGGTAGTCACGTTCAACAATAAAAGCGGTAATGCCTTTTGAACCAGCGCTTGTATCTGTTTTAGCGTAAATAACATAAACATCAGCTTCAGGACCGTTAGTGATCCACATTTTGTTGCCGTTAAGAATATACTTATCGCCTTTTTTATCGGCACGTAACTTCATACTAACAACATCACTACCTGCATTAGGTTCACTCATCGCTAGTGCACCAACATGTTCGCCAGTACAAAGTTTAGGAAGGTATTTTAATTTCTGTTCATGAGAGCCATTTTTGCGTAATTGGTTTAAACACAAGTTTGACATCGCGCCGTAACTTAAACCAACAGACGCAGAGGCTCGAGAGATTTCTTGCATAGCAACAATGTGCTCTAAGTAACCTAAGCCAGAGCCACCATATTCTTCCTCAACAGTCATGCCTAATAAGCCCATGTCACCAAACTTGCGCCATAAGTCCTTTGGAAATTCATTGTCAATGTCAATTTGTTCTGCACGTGGCGCTATTTCATCACGGGCAAAGACGTTAACCGTTTCGCGAATCATATTGACTGTTTCGCCTAGGTTAAAATTAAGTGAGCTAAATGGAGAAATCATGGCTTTTCCTTTTTGTTTAAATCGGGATAACTGTTGTGTGCATAAAAATCTGTGCTATTTGGTTAGTTTTTATTCAGTTAATTGCGTTAGTATATTTTGACAATTATCTTCTAAGTCATTGAGTTCGATTAGTACGGCATTTATATCTTCAAGTTGTTGTTTTAGATCACCTTTTTTATGTAGAATTAACTCCATCATACTTGATAATTGTGTTTCGCTAGATTTATCTGCATCGTAAAGCTCAAATAAACGTCCGGTTTCTGCTAATGAAAATCCTAAGCGTTTACCGCGCAATATTAGTTTTAACCTAACTTTATCTCTTTGATTATAAATACGGGTTTGGCCTTTACGTGTCGGAGCGAGTAAACCTTGATCTTCATAGAATCGAATACTTCGGGTGGTAATATCAAACTCTTTTGATAAGTCACCAATAGAGTAGTTAGCTTGGCTTGCTTTTTTTATTATGTTTGCTTTTGTTTGCATTAGCGCGTCAGCCTGTTTAAAAATAATTGTAATTACTAAACCAACTCTACAGGAAGTTTACGTAAACGTAAAGTTGGTTTTTTGATGCTATTCTAAGAATCTTGCAAGAAAGCATAGTTGTTATTTTTATAATCGAGCAATTTTTTCATTAATTCCTATAATTGCTTATTACATCTTCTGTAACTAAGTCATTACGAAAGTGAATAGGGTATTCAATATTACTACTAAAGTTTACGTTGGCGTAAACGTCAAATTGAGTTAGGCTATTTGACTATCAGTAATAAAAATATATATCACTTTCTTATTTTGGAGAATCTCATGTCAAACCATGATCCTATTGTAATTGTTTCAGCATTAAGAACCCCTATGGGTGGTTTTAGTGGTTGTTTAGCGAATGTTACTGCACCAGAACTTGGTGCAAGTGCGATAAAGGCTGCCGTAGCACAGGCCAACTTAGACAGTGATCAAGTTGATGAAGTGATTATGGGCTGTGTTTTACCTGCAGGTTTAAAGCAAGCACCCGCTAGACAAGCAACTCTTGCCGCGGGTTTAGCACTATCAACGGTTTGTACCACTATTAATAAAGTGTGTGGCTCAGGCATGAAAGCCGCCATGCAAGCTCATGATGCCTTACTTGCTGGTTCTATCGAAGTAGCGGTTGCCGGTGGTATGGAGAACATGAGTAGTGCTCCTTATATTTTACCAAAAGCAAGAACTGGTATGCGTATGGGACATGGGCAAGTGCTTGATCATATGATGCTTGACGGTTTAGAAAACGCTTATGATGGTATTTCTATGGGGTGTTTTGCTCAAGAAACGGCTGATGAGTCGGGTTTTACTCGTGAAAATATGGATGAATTTGCTATTCGCTCCTTATCACGTGCTAATGCCGCTATCGAAAGTGGCGCTTTTAAAAATGAAATTACGCCCGTTACTGTAACTAATCGACGTAAAGAAACTGTCATTGATACAGATGAGCAGCCAGGCAATGCTCGCCCAGATAAAATTCCATCATTACGCGCAGCTTTCAAAAAAGATGGCACTATAACTGCGGCAAATTCTAGCTCTATTTCTGATGGTGCAGCAGCACTTGTTATGATGAAACTATCAACGGCTCAAGCACGTGGTTTAACACCACTTTGTAAAGTTGTTGCTCATGCCACGCATGCACAAAAACCAGCTGAGTTTACGGTAGCGCCAGTAGGCGCTATGAATAAATTATTAGATAAAGCGGGTTGGACAACTGATGATGTTGATTTATTCGAAATCAATGAAGCTTTTGCCATGGTTACAATGTTAGCCGTTAAGAATATGAGTTTAGATATTAATAAGGTCAATATTCACGGTGGTGCTTGTGCATTGGGACATCCTTTAGGCGCTAGTGGTGCACGTATTATGGTGACACTTATTCATGCCTTGAAAAATAAAGGTTTATCAAAAGGTGTTGCCTCACTTTGTATTGGTGGCGGTGAAGCTACTGCAATCGCTCTTGAGCTTATTTAATAAATTAGGAATGTAGAAATGAACTTTGATTTATCAGAAGATCAACAAATGTTCGCTGACACAGCTAAACAGTTTAGTGACAGTGAATTATTACCTAATGCTGCCAAATGGGATCAAGAACATATTTTTCCTAAAGAGGTGATTGCTAAAGCCGGTGAATTAGGTTTTTGTGCTTTATATACACCAGAAGAGGCGGGCGGTTTAAACTTAAGTCGTTTAGATTCATCCATCATTTTTGAACAATTAGCCATGGGTTGTACTGCAACAACTGCAATGATGACTATTCATAATATGGCAACGTGGATGATTGCTACGTGGGGAAAAGATTCAGTTAAAGATGCATGGTGTCCTTCATTAGTTACCGGTGAAAAACTAGCATCATACTGCTTAACTGAGCCAGGTTCTGGCTCTGATGCTGCATCGTTGAGAACTTCAGCTAAAAAAGATGGCGATCATTACATTGTAAATGGTTCAAAAGTATTTATTTCTGGTGCTGGCGCTACTGATATTTTAGTGGTGATGGTACGTACAGGAGAAGCCGGAGCTAAAGGTATTTCAGCTTTAGCTATTCCCGCTGATTTAGACGGTGTTATTTATGGCAAAGCAGAAGAGAAATTAGGCTGGAATGCTCAACCTACTCGCCAGATTACTTTTGACAATGTCAAAGTACCGGTTGGAAATCTATTAGGTAATGAAGGTGAAGGCTTTTCTATGGCAATGAAAGGACTTGATGGTGGTCGTATTAACATCGCAACTTGCTCAATTGGTACAGCGCAGCAAGCATTAAACTCTGCTATGGAATACATGCAAGAGCGAGAACAGTTTGGTAAACCACTTGCTGCTTTTCAAGGGTTACAATTTAAATTAGCCGATATGGCGACAGAGTTAGTAGCAGCACGTCAATTAGTTCGTTTAGCCGCCTACAAATTAGATCAAAACGACTCAGAGAAAACAGCCTACTGCGCTATGGCAAAACGTTTTGCTACTGATATTGGTTTTCAAGTTTGCGATGCTGCACTGCAAATTCATGGTGGTTACGGTTATATAAAAGAATATCCATTAGAACGCCACTTTAGAGATGTACGTGTTCATCAAATACTTGAAGGCACTAATGAAATCATGCGTGTGATTATAGCTCGTCGTTTATTGACGATAGGTGCAGGGCAGCTTTTATAGGTTGTAATCACTTGCAAGCGCAACGTTTAGTTGCGCTTATATTAAATAAAATAGAGAAACGACATGTCTGACTATTCATCACAATTTTTAACCGTAGAAGTCAATGAACATACTGCCATTGTTACTTTTAACAATCCTCCTGCCCATACGTGGACACAGCAAAGTTTAGCTGATTTACGAGATTTGATTTTAACGTTAAATGAAGATAAAAATATTTATGCACTAGTACTAATTGGCGGCGGAGATAAATTCTTTTCAGCGGGTGCAGATTTAAATGTTTTCGCTGATGGTGATAAAAAAATAGCTAAAGAGATGAGTGATATTTTTGGTCAAGCTTTTGAAACCTTATCTAATTTTCGTGGCGTTTCCATTTCTGCCATCAATGGTTATGCCATGGGAGGCGGCTTAGAAGTGGCGTTAGCCTGTGATATTCGTCTGGCTGAAGAGCATGCGGTAATGGCTTTGCCTGAAGCCAGCGTTGGTTTATTACCTTGTGCAGGTGGTACTCAAAACTTAGTGCTGTTAGTCGGTGAAGGATGGACTAAGCGTATGATTTTATGTGGTGAACGTGTTGATGCTCAACGAGCTTTGCAAATAGGTTTAGTTGAAGAAATCACAGCTAAAGGTGAAGGTAAAACGGCTGCTATTGCTTTAGCTAAAAAAGTTGCTAAACAAAGCCCTGTAGCCGTTTCGGCGTGCAAAACGCTTATTCAAAAAAATAGAATTATGCCTATAACACAAGCATTACCACAAGAGCGCAAAGCATTTGTTGACTTATTTGACTCGCTTGATCAAAAAGAAGGTGTACAAGCTTTCTTAGAGAAACGTAAACCTCTTTGGTTAAATAAGTAACAACACTAATACTTTAAAGAATAAGTAGGATTTTATATGACTCAAGTAGTGACTTTTCAAGAACTGGATTGTGATAATGGTAAAAAAATAGCTGTTGCCACGTTAAACTCACCTCGATCATTAAACGCTTTAAGTGGTGAAATGATTGATTTACTTTATCCAAAATTAAAACAGTGGCAAATTCAACATGATATTGCCGCAGTTTTTTTGCAAGGGGAAGGTGAAAAAGCTTTTTGTGCCGGTGGTGACATCGTGCACATGTACAATGAAATGAAGGCACATCAAGGTCAGTACTCACCTGGCATTGAAGAATACTTTACCAAAGAGTATCAACTTGATTATTTGATCCACACCTTCAGTAAACCATTTGTCGTTTGGGGTAATGGCATTGTGATGGGCGGCGGCCTAGGTATGATGGTTGGCGGTAGTCATCGCGTAGTCACTGAAAACTCACGCATTGCTATGCCAGAAATTAGTATTGGCCTTTATCCCGATGTTGGCGGTAGTTACTTTTTAAATAAAATGCCTGACAACTGTGGCTTGTTTCTCGGACTAACTGGAGCCTCTATTAATGCAAGCGATGCTAAATATTGTCATTTAGCTGATTATTTCGTCGCTAATGATAATAAAGAATCATTCATTGAGCAGTTAACTCAATTAGATTGGCAAGACTGCGAGGCATCTAATCATAATAAGCTTTCAACTTTATTATTAGGGTTTGAACAGGACTCAACTAAACTCTTACCTGAATCTAAACTTAATGAGCATAAAGAACTCATTTCGCAAGTTACTAATTTTGATAACCTTAAAAGTATCGTAGATGGAATATTAGCTGCTGAATGTGAAGATAAATGGTTCAAGCGATCACAAAAGTCACTTAAACACGGTAGTGCGTTAAGCGCGTCTTTAGCTTATCAACAATTACAACTTGGCAAATCTTTATCGTTGGCTGATTGTTTTCGTATGGAATTAAATCTCTCGGTTAAATCTGGTCAGTTTGGTGAGTTTGTCGAAGGGGTAAGGGCGCTATTAATTGATAAAGATAACTCGCCTAAATGGCATTTCGACTCAATTGATATCGTTGATAAAAAGACCATTGATTGGTTTTTTGAATCAAGATGGTCATTAGAACAACATCCTCTAGCCGATTTAGACCTTAATCACTCTAGTTAAGTAATAAAGAAATATTTTAATTAACATATTGTAAATGACACTTTCAACAGAATTATAAGGAAAGAACAATGGCAAATATCGCATTTGTTGGCTTGGGTAATATGGGCGGCCCAATGGCCATCAACTTAATTAAAGCTGGGCACAAAGTCTGTGTTTTTGATTTATCAGAATCAGCAGTAGCCCAAGTAGTAGAACAAGGTGCTAGCACTAAAGTAAGTGCTATAGACTGTGTTAAGGATGCTCGGTTTATTATCTCTATGTTACCAGCGGGCAAGCATGTAGATGCTGTCTATTTATCACCTGAAACAGGTTTGATTAATCATATTGCTAAAGGCAGTGTTGTCATTGATTCTTCGACTATTGACGCGACAACATCACGCAAAGTAGCAACTGCGTTAGCTGAGCAAGGAGTTGGCTTTGTTGATGCTCCTGTTTCTGGCGGTGTTGGCGGCGCAGTTGCGGGAACATTAAGTTTTATGGTTGGCGGCAGCGATGATGAATTTAAACAAGTTGAGCCTATTTTAGATGCAATGGGAAAAAATATCTTTCATGCAGGTGAACATGGCGCAGGGCAAATTGCTAAAGTCTGCAATAACATGCTGTTGTCAGTCTTAATGGTAGGCACTAGTGAAGCATTACAACTTGGTTTAGCAAATGGTTTAGATGCTAAAGTGCTATCCAATATTATGAGTAAAAGTTCAGGTAGTAACTGGACGTTAGATGTTTATAACCCTTGCCCTGATGTAATGGGAAATGTGCCATCGTCAAATGATTATCAAGGTGGATTTATGGTTGACTTAATGGCAAAAGATTTAGGCTTAGCGATGGATACTGCTGTTGATAGCAAATCTTCAACCCCTATGGGGGCATTAGCTCGCAGTTTATATGCAATGCATGCAGCTTCTGGTAATGGTGGAAAAGATTTTTCTAGTATTTTTAACTTATTCAATCATTCATCAAAATAATCACTGAGAAACATATGAATTTAAAAGATAAAACCATTGTTATAACTGGTGGTGGTCAAGGCCTTGGACGTACTATGGCAATAAATTTTGCTCAAAGTGGTGCTAATATTGCTCTAATTGATTTAAATGAAGACCTCTTAAAAGAAACGGCAACACTTGTTGAGCAAAGTGGCGTTAGTGCTAAATACTACCTCGCCAATGTTAGTGATGAAGCTCAAGTTGAAAGTGTCTTTAAACAGATAAACGAAGATTTCAGTGGAATTGATGGTTTAATTAATAATGCAGGTATTTTACGTGACGGCATGTTAGTGAAAGCTAAAGATGGTGTTGTTATTAAAAAAATGTCACTAGCACAGTTTCAATCCGTTATTGATGTCAATCTAACAGGCGTGTTTTTATGTGGGCGAGAAGCTGCCGTCCATATGATTGAGTCAGGCAATAAAGGTGTCATTGTTAACATGTCGTCAATTGCACGGGGTGGTAATATGGGGCAAACCAATTATTCTGCAGCGAAAGCTGGCGTGGTTGCGATGACAACAACGTGGGCCAGAGAATTAGGGCGCCATGGCATCCGCGTTGGGGCAATAGCGCCAGGGGTTATCCGTACCGCCATGACTGAAGCTATGAAGCCAGAAATGCGTGATAGATTAGAGAAAATGAAACCAGTTGGCCGTTTAGGAGAAGCCGAAGAAATTGCTCACACTGCAAAGTATATTTTTGAAAATGAATTTTTTACTGGCAGGGTTGTTGAGATTGATGGCGGACTTTCAATGTAGACTTTTTATCAGTGTTTTGCTTTGTTTTTGTTTAAATCGTACAAGCTTTAAACACTTGACCTATAATTGATAAATAAAATGAAAAAAAATGCTTTTTACGCTTGACGTCAATATAGAACTCTATACAATGCGCTCCAGTTCCAAGGGGTTCAGCCAAAAAGCTTAACCAACTGG
>JAPYOP010000002.1:0-6115 GCA_029938115.1 Colwellia sp.
ACCAATCTTGATGCTTTAGAAGAAATTCAGTTTAATACCGGTTTTAGTACTGAATTAGTGCTTGCTGATGAGCATGCCTTACAAACTTGTATTGAAAAAGTACTTGAAGATGAAAGTGACGCACTAGATATTACTGACATTGACGCCGAAGAACTATCGGGGTTAGAAGTTCAAGAAGAAAAGAAAGATGATGACGCAGGTAATGGTGAAGATGATGCTCCTATCGTGGTCTTTATCAATAAAATTTTACTTGATGCAATAAAAAAAGGTGCATCAGATTTACACTTTGAACCTTATGAAAAATCTTTCCGTATTCGTTTTCGTATAGATGGCATATTATCAGAAATTGCTCGACCTCCAGTTAGTTTATCTTCTCGGATGGCTGCCCGTCTCAAAGTTATGTCCAAACTGGATATTGCTGAACGTCGCGTACCTCAAGATGGTCGAATAAAACTAGCGTTGTCTAAGAAAAAATCTATTGATTTTCGTGTTAGTACTCTACCCACCATGTGGGGTGAGAAAATTGTAATGCGTATTTTAGACTCTTCTAGCGCCATGTTAGGTATAGACATGCTAGGTTATGATGCTGAGCAGAAAAAAATATATACTGACGCGTTAGACCAACCTCAAGGCATGATTTTAGTTACTGGGCCAACAGGCTCAGGAAAGACAGTATCGCTTTATACCGGCTTAAATATTCTTAATACCCAAGAGCGTAATATTTCAACGGCAGAAGATCCGGTAGAAATTAACCTTGAAGGTATCAATCAAGTTCAAATTAATAACAGAGCAGGTTTAACTTTCCCCGCAGCTTTACGCTCTTTTTTACGACAAGATCCTGACATTGTAATGGTTGGTGAAATTCGTGATTTGGAAACCGCTGAAATCGCAATAAAAGCAGCCCAAACTGGCCATTTAGTATTATCAACCTTACATACCAACTCTGCCGCAGAGACATTAACTCGCTTATTGAATATGGGTGTACCCTCTTATAATGTTGCCAGCTCGGTTAGTATTATTATCGCTCAACGCTTAGCAAGACGTTTATGTCCGCAGTGTAAGATTCATGAGGAACTCTCTGAAATGCAACTGGCCGAACAAGGTTTTCCTGCAGAGGAATTAAGTGAAATAAAGCTATTTAAACCTGTAGGGTGTGAACAATGTACTGGTGGCTATAAAGGCCGAGTAGGTATTTACGAAGTTATTAAAATTAGCTCTAAAATTGCGTCTATTATTATGGAAGGTGGCAATTCACTCGATATTTCAAAGCAATGCCAAGTTGAAGGTTACAACAATTTACGTCAATCAGGATTAATAAAAGCGATGAAAGGCATGACAAGTCTTGAAGAAATAAATCGTGTCACGACGGCTTAACTACCTTAGCAAAATTAAGTTAGTGGCTAAAAATATAATAGCACTAGAATTAGAAGTAAACTAAATACAAATATAGATAGCCCCTGTAAACGAAAATATAGGTAGAACTATGGCCACAGCAGTCGCAAAAAAAAATGCCCCTAAGGCAAAGACTTTAGATGTCTTCATTTGGTACGGTGTTAATCGTAAAGGCAAAAAAATTAATGGTGAATTATCTGCCAGAAATATTATTGAGCTAAAAGGTCAGTTACGTAAGCAAGGCATTACGCCGAGTAAAGTGAAAAAAAAGGCCAAGCCACTTTTTGGCTTAAGTGGTGACAAACCGATTACGCCCGGTGATGTCGCAATTATTTCTCGTCAAATAGCAACTATGCTAGGGGCTGGAGTACCTTTAGTACAAACCATAGAAATGATAGGTAAAGGACATAATAACGGTAACATACAAAAATTATTAGAAGATATTGGCAATAAACTTGCGTCAGGTATTCCATTATCAGACTGCTTGCGCGAGCACCCCAGACAATTTGATGACTTGTATTGCGATTTAGTTGCATCAGGTGAACAATCAGGTTCACTAGAAACTATTTACGATAGAATTGCGACCTATAAAGAAAAAGCAGAAGCCTTAAAAGCAAAAATAAAAAAAGCCATGACCTACCCTATTGCTGTACTTCTTATTGCCGGTATTGTTACCTCTATATTATTAATTTTTGTAGTCCCTGTTTTCCAAGATATATTTGCGGGATTTGGCGCTGAGTTACCCGGATTTACTTTATTTGTTGTTGGTATTTCTGAATTTATGGTGGCCTATTGGCATTTAGGTTTAGGCGCTATTTTTTCTTTTATCTACTTATTTAAACGAGCCCATCGAAACAGTCAAAAATTGCGAGACCAAGTTGATAGACGAATACTCAAGCTCCCAGTTATCGGTGATTTATTAGAAAAAGCCGCTGTTGCACGTTATGCTCGAACACTTTCAACTACTTTCGCTGCAGGTGTTCCTTTAATTGATGCTTTAGAATCAGCTGCAGGAGCATCGGGCAATGCAGTTTTTCGTGATGCTATCTTAGAGGTGCGCGCTGAAGTTACCTCAGGTATGCAGATGAATCTAGCAATGCGAAATTGTAGTATATTTCCTGACATGGTTATACAAATGGTCGCTATTGGCGAGGAGTCTGGTGCTGTTGATGACATGCTGTCAAAAGTAGCTAATGTCTATGAAGCTGAAGTTGATAATGCCGTAGACTCGTTAACATCACTATTAGAGCCGATGATTATGGCGGTACTTGGTGTTGTTATTGGTGGTTTGATTATTGCTATGTACTTGCCTATTTTCCAAATTGGCATGATTGTATAATAATAGTTTCGAGTTTGGCTTATCGTTACGCAAAAGCGTGTTTCGAAGAAAGAGTTCCTGAATCAGCTTGGTTTAGGAACTTTTTTATGTACTTATTTCTTTTTTATATCTGCTTTTAGAGATGTTTATGTTTGAGCAAACCATAGTACTTTTTCAACAATATCCAACAGCCTTTAATATTTTTGTCGTTATATTTTCGCTCATAATTGGCAGTTTTTTGAATGTTGTTGTCTACCGCTTACCGAAGATAATGCACAATGGTTGGTATATAGAGTGTCGTGAGTTTCTGGCTGATGAAGTAAGCAATGTACCCGCTAAAAAAGTTGATCACCTAACCTTATCCAAGCCTGACTCTACTTGTCCAAAGTGTGGGCATAAAATTCGTTTTTATGAAAATATCCCCGTCATTAGTTGGCTATTTTTACAGGGCAAATGTAGCCAATGTAGAAATAGTATTTCGTTGCGCTACCCATTAGTTGAAACAGTTACTGCACTTTTAAGTTTAGTAATCGCAATTAAATTTGGCGCTTCTATTGAAGCGTTGCTTTTGTTACTACTTACTTGGGGGTTGATTTGTTTAACGCTTATTGATTTTGATCATATGCTGTTGCCAGATCAAATTGTTATGCCGTTATTATGGCTTGGTTTATTGGTCAATATAAATGGTACCTTTGTTCCTCTGAACGAGGCAATTATGGGTGCCGTTATTGGTTACATGAGTTTGTTTAGTGTTTTTTGGTTATTTAAACTACTAACAGGTAAAGAGGGCATGGGCCATGGCGATTTTAAGTTATTTGCCTTATTCGGTGCTTGGATTGGTTGGCAACTCCTGCCAATTTTAATATTAATGGCTTCTGTTGTCGGCGCAGTTATTGGCATTTCACTTATGTTATTTAAAAATCATCAACGCGAGCAAGCTATTCCTTTTGGCCCATATTTAGCTATTGCTGGCTGGGTTACCCTATTGTGGGGAAAAGGCATTTGGTCGTGGTATCTTCTTCAAATTAGTTAGTAGTTATTAAATTATGTCAGATTTTATTGTTGGTCTTACGGGTGGTATTGGTAGCGGAAAAACCACAGTAGCAGACCTTTTTTCCGAACTTGATGTTGATGTCATTGATGCTGATATTGTTGCTCGTGAGCTAGTCGCAAAGGATAGCCCAGCACTTCTATTGATAAGTGAAAATTTCGGAAGTGATTTTATTCAAGCCAATGGACAGTTAAACAGAGCCTTGCTTCGAAAACAAATATTTAGTAATGACAATGATAAACTATGGCTAAACAACTTATTGCATCCACTTATTAGAGACCAGCTTCTCTTACAAACAAAAAAATCATCAAGTCCATACTGTTTGCTGGTAGCACCATTACTAATTGAGAATAAGCTAACGGCATTAGTTAATCGTGTTTTAGTTGTAGATGTAGAGGAGAACACTCAAATAAATCGTACAACTGCACGTGATAGTAATTCAAAAGAGCAAGTTCAAGCCATTATGAACAGTCAAGTTAGCCGAGTGGTCAGACAGGAGCACGCTGATGACTTATTAAATAATGATAACTGTTCATTAGGAAAGTTGAGAATGTTGGTTGCTAAATTGCACCAGCGTTACCTTTTGAAGGCTCAGGCCTGATACTTTTTATATAAATGATCATATAAAATAAATATGTATAAAAATTAAACGACAAATGATTCGCCATTTCGATTTTCTATGGTTAATATAGCCAAAGCAATTATCAACATAAATTTCAAACTTTTAAAACACTTACATGACAACAATTCTATATGAACATCCGCTCAATGAGCGTATTCGTAATTACTTAAAACTTGAACAGTTGTTTAAGCAAGTAGATAGTTGTGCTGGTTCTGACATTTGTATAAATCACCAAGTTTTTTTCAATGCCCTATTCGCCATAATCGATACCCTAGAGCGTAGTGATATTAGAGGCGATTTAATTAAAGATTTAGAAAAGTTACAACAGAACTTAGTGATCTGGTCACAAGCACCTAACATTGATACAAGTGCTTTAGAAACTAATTTAAAAGAAACGGTGGGGTTAGTAAGTCAATTAAAAGTGAACAGTCAAACTTGGTTTCAATTAAAAGAACACAAGTTACTAGCTAGTTTAAAACAACGTTTTGCTATTCAAGGTGGCAACTCTAGCTTTGACCTTCCTCAATTACAGTTTTGGCTTCACCAACCAACATCGACCATTACAGCTGAGATTGAACAATGGTTAGCATTACTTAATTACATAAAAAATGCCTTAGCCTTAGTTTTAAAATTTATTCGTCAACGCGCCGAATTTAAATGCATAGAAACTGAAAGCGGTTTTTATCAAGATAGCGGTGAAGGATTACTGTTATTACGTATTAAAGTGGCTCAAAGTGCTCAATACTATCCAACAATTAGTGGTAATAAATTTCGCTATTCAATTCGCTTTATGCTGCCATGTGAGGAAAGCGGACGGAGGTACTCCAAGCAAGCCACTAAATTTCAACTTGCGCGCTGTTAGCAAAATTGAAATCCTAAAGAAAAACCTTTTCAATTAAGATATAATTCCACAATTAGTTTTACAGAATATATAATCATGACTTTAAAAGTTTCCTGCCCTAACTGCACTAAAGATGTAATTTGGCAAACGACTAGTGAATTTCGCCCTTTTTGTAGTAAACGTTGCCAATTAATTGATTTAGGTGAATGGGCAGAAGAGAATCATAAAATCAGCCAATCTATTCAAGGTGCAACACCATTAACAGAAGAGATGCTTGATGCAATGGAAGATGAGTTTTTGATGAATAATAACTTTTTTGTCGAACCAGAATAATAGAGCAGTTATGAGTTTTGATTTACCAGTTTTGTAATGATTGCTTCATTTGCTTTTGGAAAATCTAATTGCTGTAAGTCAGCAAGGAAAAACCAACCTTGTTGTTGGCCTTCTTGGGCACTTGGCTCTCCAGTGTAGTTATCAACAACAAACACTTCTAAACAAACCTTTTTATCATCACTGTTTTTCTCAACATAAGTATGGTTAATAGTCATTAATGGGATGCAGGTCAAGACATCAATATCTACTTCTTCTTTAAGCTCTCTGGCAAGCGCTTGGAAGACTGTTTCTTCTTTTTCTACCTTACCGCCAGGAAACTCCCATTTACCACCTTGATGGCTATGTTCAAGGCGCTTAGTAAGAAAGTATTGAGTTTGTTGTTGCTCGTTAGTAGAAATAATAACGCCAACGGCAACATGAATTGATTTAGGCATATTTTTAATCGGGAGTTTGGAGTAGCGAATAGGTGCATAAAATATAAGTTAATAACCGCGAGTTACGAAGATCTAGCCAATAGGCTTGAACTTCGTAACTGTGTAACTGCTTAACTGCTTAACT